>JBHJGO010000073.1:0-3723 GCA_050331715.1 Microcoleaceae cyanobacterium | reverse complement strand
TTCTCGTATATTAAGATTCATCGTTCCCTGATTTGATTTGCAAGGGTTACGATACATTGCTCTGGGATCTTCCGCAGAGCTTTTTTTACTTTTAAGCTATGTGTTTATTTATACCTGGATTCGTAGATGGGCTTTTTTCGCATTAAGTTGATACCCGAGTTACTTAACCATATTATTGTGGTTAGCTCATTCGTTTGAACAGCTAATAATTCTTCGATATTTTACTTGATTATGTGGCCTCGATTCTAGAGGGGGTACTGGGTACGTTCGTCTAGCTTGTTCTTCATGGTGTTCATGCTTTGTGAGCACTTGTGTCGACTAACAGATACTTCAGGAGAACAATATGACTTCGATTAATCTTACGCCATTCGACGACAACTTTAATGTTTCCGGTTCCAGCAACAGCTTCGACATATCTGCCCTAGCAGGTAATGATCTTGTTCTAACAGGCAGTGGTGGTGACATCATCAATGGTGGTGCTGGCGATGACACCATTGACAGTGGTTCCAACGTTGATATTGTTATGGGCGGAGCTGGCAATGATAGCGTCATTGGTGCTGCTGGAGAGGATACTCTAAATGGTGGTTCTGGCAATGACACTGTTTTGGGTGGCGATGACGACGATGAGATAATCGGTGCTGGTGGCAACGACAGCCTGTTCGGTGAAGCTGGTGATGACCTGATTCAAGGTAATGCCGGTAACGATACAGCTTCTGGTGGCGAGGGTAATGACACCCTGATTGGTGCAATAGGTGTTGATAGTCTGCTAGGTGAAGGCGGCGATGACAGACTTGTCGGCGGCGACTCCAGAGACCTTTTATTCGGCGGAGATGATAACGACACCGCTGTCGGTGGTAATGGTAACGACTTCATCAACGGCCAAGATGGCAATGACCGTGTTTTCGGCCAAGATGGCAATGATGTCCTAATTGGTGGAGAGGGCAACGACGTCTACGTTGGTGGTAGTGGTTCAGATACATTCCGAATCCTAGAGTCTAGCGCTATTGCTGGCGAGCGGGACGTAATCAGAGACTTTGACCCCTCTGTAGATACCTTAGACGTTGCTTTTGCGGAGTCCAATGCCTTTGAATTCTTGAATGCTCAAGCAGGAAATGGCAACATTCGGGAAGTTAACGGCAACTTGGTGTTTAGTGGCGATGCCTTCGGTGGAGATGCTAGCTACAGAGCAGTATTGCTTGGTGTAGATTTCTCTGACCTCAATCTAGGTAACGTTGTATAGTTCAACTAGAACTGTGATGTAAAATCACAGCTCTAGAACTTTGGGTTTCGGCGGGTAACTTTTGTTACCTGCCTTTTTAATTATATGCGCTTAATTTTCATCCTGTTTGTTAGAAGCAAACAATCCTTGAACGAATTTCGGGTCGAACTTTGATTTAATATATTGAATTAAATCTAGAGAGCTGAGCATTGCCGTGATTCCGGAATTTCCCCCTCCCCCTGATCTGTTTGACCCCAGAGTAGACGAACTGGAGACGGACTTGCGAAAAGTTCGGAGGGTGGTTGTGAAATTGCAGCAGCAGGTGAGGCAGCTCGAACAAGAACAAGCAGCCCAGCGGGATAAAATCTCAGCATCTTCAAGACAGTTAGACAATCGGCAACGTTCTTCGGGGCAACGTTCCTGGCTTCAGCAAATTCTGACAGGATGCCTCTGGGGAGGTGGTCTAGTGCTCAGTGGATTTGGGGCAATTGCCCTGGTTAACCTTCTAGCCCCAGAGAAAACCTATCAACTACTGAACAGAAATTCAATCTTGAGCTTAGGGGTGATGCCTGTGTCAACTCACTTATCTTCACAGGACATGATTGCTCAGGATATCCGTGCGTCAGTTTCGGCGGTAGAGGGAACGCCCCATTCAATCGTCAATTCTTCTCAGGTACCTGAACACTTCAATTCGCAACCTCAATTATCTGATCACCGCTCAACCTATCAACCCACGACCGCCCCAGACCTGAACTATAGTTCTAATTTACAGGGAATCGTCAATCAAGTTGTCAACCTGGCTGAGGGTCGTCAGCTCTCCACGGAAAATTTGTCAATCTATTTGATTGATATTCCATCAGGAACCTTCGCAGAGTACCGCAGTCAAGCCCTGAGATTTCCAGCCAGCATTGCCAAGTTATTCTGGACAGCCGCATTATATGGTCAGGTTGAGGCCGGAAATATCTCAAAGGAATGGATTGGTGAAACTGAAGATTGCCAAACCGATCTGTGCCAACTAATCCAGAACTCCAACAATGACGCAGCCAGCCGGATTGTAAACCAACTCAGCTATCCTGACTCTGAGCCGGAGGCTGCTCAAGATTATGATGCCTGGTTGCAGAAACGTTATGCCATTAATCAGTTTTTTCGGGCTGCTGGATTTTCACAGATTAATATTAGTCAAAAAAATTATCCAATTCCTTCACTGGGGGTAGAACAACCGGAGGGGTGGGAACTGAAAATGCGGGGCAATCCAACAAAGCCGCAGCGCAATCAAATCAGTGCAGTTCATGCTGGGCGGCTAATGTATGAAATTGCACTTGAACAAGCGGTTTCACCCAAGGCTAGCCAAGCGATGCAGCGTCTTCTGCGACGCAATCTGAATCCTGAAACCTGGACAGCACTAGAATCCGATGGGCTTTACGAATTTCTAGGAGAACCATTCATTGGAACAGATATTGAACTGTTGTCCAAAGTGGGCTGGACTTCGGACAGCCGTACTGAAGTTGTACTAATTCGAGATCCAGCCAGACAAGTTGAGTATATATTGGTGGTTTTCGGCAGTGGTATAGGCTATGGTGCAGATCCTACGTTTTTTCCAGAATTATCTCAGTGGGTTTACCAACAAATGATTGCTTTTTAAAGCACTTCCTTACCAAAGGATCTGTAAAACCGCCGAATAGTTTTCATCGGTAGCCACAACCCTTGCATGATATTTCCTAATGAGAAACCAGGAATCTGAATCTGACTACTGGGATATAGCTTTAGGGAGAATCTTGCCAATCTAGGATTATTGATTTCAGATCTGAGTCTTGCTTCAGCTACCTGTTTATTCATGATCAGAGCTTCATCAAAAGCATCAATCAATACGTATTTACCATTGGGCTTGAGAACAAATTGATTGGAATCAGAATCTTCCAGAATCAGGATATATTTCATTGACCTAAATTGTATGAATGTTCAAATGATTGTGGGTAAGAACTAACGAGCAGTCAGTGCTAGAGATAACGTTTCATGATTTCACTGCGTTCCCGGAAAACTGCTTGGTCATTAAAGCGTTTGCCATTTACTGCTGCAGCTTTAATTAATTGCTTTAGATGCTGACGATCAGTTGATAACTGAGCCAGCAGCTCCCCTAATCCTTGGCAGTCACCATTGCCAACAAATTCACCTCCCCCCTCGAAGCGCACTAAATCCTGGACGTAGGAACTTTGATAGCCAATAATAGGGGTTCCACAAATCAGAGACTCAATCAAGCATCGAGGGGATTCTGGAGTAATGTGCGTAAAAAGCATTAAATGAGATTCGCGAATTCTTTTTAAGAGCTGATTTCGGTTCCGCTCCAATCCAGTGAGTTCAATGTATGGGTATCAACTTAAGGCGAAAAAAGCCCATCTACGAATCCAGGTATAAATAAACACATAGCTTAAAAGTAAAAAAAGCTCTGCGGAAGATCCCAGAGCAATGTATCGTAACCCTTGCAAATCAAATCAGGGAACGATGAA
>JBHJGO010000072.1:0-8560 GCA_050331715.1 Microcoleaceae cyanobacterium | reverse complement strand
GCGGTGTCCTGTTCCTGGATGAATTAACCGAATTCAAGCGAGATGTGATGGAGTTTCTCCGCCAACCCCTAGAGGATGGGTTTGTCACTATCACTCGCACCCGCCAATCTGTAGTATTTCCAGCCCAGTTTACCCTGGTGGCCAGTACGAATCCCTGTCCCTGCGGTTACTATGGCGATCCAATTCAGAACTGTAGTTGTTCCCCTCGGCAACGAGAGCAATATTGGGCAAAGCTGTCTGGCCCCCTGATGGATCGAATTGACCTCCAGGTTGCAGTAAATCGTCTCAAACCAGAGGAAATCACCCAAAATTCCCAGGGAGAGAATTCAGAAACAGTGCGCAAACGGGTGCTTCAGGGCCGAGAACGAGCACTGAAACGCTTCAAAGCAGAACCCATCAATTGCAACGCTGAAATGCGAAGCCGCCACATTCAGAAGTGGTGTCAGCTAGATGAAACCAGTTGCAAGATTTTGGAATCAGCCATTCGGCAGTTGGGTCTCTCTGCCAGGGCCAGTGACCGTATTCTTAAGGTGGCTCGAACGATTGCGGATCTAGCAAATGCCGATCAGATTCAGTCCTCACACCTTGCCGAGGCAATTCAATATCGCACGATTGACCGAATGCAGTAGATTCGCAAACAGTCAAATCAGCTTAGGAAATCAGACTAGGAAAAGCCATGCCAATGGCTCAAGGTCAACCTAGCTGTTTCGCAGGACAGTGGCAGGAGAAGGAACAGGTACACGTTTTCACCGATTAGAAAAGTAATGTCGGGATGGAACTCGATGACGCATCAGTGGCTGGATATATCCTAAAATAGCCAATATGAAAGAACTGCTCTATCTCGAAATTCCTACCCCTGACATCCAGAAGGTACGTGTCTGGCTGCAGCAACATTTTACACCTCAGTTAACAACAAAATTGGGGGAGAAACAGATTACCCCCGACGGCCTTCGGGTTATTTTCCCCAGTTCCGACCAGCAGCTTTCTGTATTTACCTGGTCTGTTCAGCGAACGACCTATCTCAAGGTATTTCGAGTCGGTGCACCTCAATCCGAGGAAAAGTCTTTTCTACAACAGCTAGAACATCAACTTCGGCAACAGTTTCCCTACCACTATCCTGAACCGCCTGAGGTCGATCTATCCCAACAGTCCATCTTCGAGGCGCTTGCTCCCCATTATCCGCTAACGGTGAAATATTTTCAGCGGATGCCCAATGGCGAGTACGACTTGAACCGAGCCTACTGGTGGGAAAAACGTTGGCGCACTGGTGTTCGGAATCCGCAAAAACCTAAATCGGTTGTATTTTTTGATGACTCTTCCAATGTTTCCCAGGCTAAAGGGGGAACTCAAGCAACCGTACCCCGTCCCACCTATGATGTGATTTACATTGGCGGTGCGTTAGGGGTGATTCACGCGGCCGTGATGGCTCGTCTAGGTTATCGGGTTTTGCTGTTGGAGCGGTTAGCCTTTGGCCGGATGAATCGAGAGTGGAATATTTCTCGCAGTGAATTGCAGAGCTTGATCGATTTGGGGCTATTCAGTCGAGCTGAGGTGGAAAGTTTTATTGCACGGGAATACAAAGATGGCTTCCATAAATTTTTTGATGCGAATAATCCACCAGTTGCGAAGGCGGAAGTTCTCCACACTCCAACCGTGTTGAATGTCGCTCTGGATACGGAGAAGTTGCTAAAACTTTGTGGCGAGAAACTGCAACAGGCGGGGGGTAAAATTTGGGACGAAACGGAGTTCACCCAGGTTGATGTTCAGGATTACCAGGTTGTCGTTCAGGCTACGCATCTCCCGACTCAGGAACCTCGAACCACCACAGGAAGACTACTGATTGATGCCATGGGAACCGCTTCACCGATTGCCTGGCAGCTGAATGGCGGACGAACCTTTGACAGTGTATGTCCGACTGTGGGAGCCGTAATTGAATCTGGTTTTGAGCCAGGAGTTTGGGATTCGGACTACGGAGATGTTTTGAATAGTCACGGAGATATTTCCCGGGGGCGGCAACTGATTTGGGAACTGTTTCCAGGAGCCGGAGAAGAAATTACGGTTTATTTGTTCCATTACCATCAGGTCAATCCCAAAAATCCAGGTTCGTTATTGGAAATGTATGAGGATTTCTTCACTATTTTGCCGGAGTATCGTCGCTGTGATTTAGACAAGTTAGTCTGGCGGAAGGCAACATTTGGCTATATTCCAGGTCACTTCAGTGTCCGTAGTCAAGAACGTACCATTGCCTGCGATCGCATCCTCGCCATTGGAGATGCAGCCTCTTTGCAATCTCCGTTGGTCTTCACTGGATTTGGCTCTTTGGTGCGAAATTTGTTCCGCTTAACGGATTTGTTAAACACCGCCCTCAAGCATGACCTATTAACATCAAAACATCTGAATCAGATTCGAGCCTATCAAAGTAATGTAGCTGTAACCTGGTTGTTTTCTAAGGGAATGATGGTTCCGACGGATCGATATTTTCCACCCCAGAGAATCAATTCAATTCTTAACACTTTCTTTGGGATTTTGGCGGGAGAACCGAATCAGGTGGCGGATACCTTTATCAAGGATCGAGTAGATTGGTGGACGTTTACTCGGTTGGCACTGAAAGCAGCTCGTCTCAACCCAAAACTCTTGATTTGGATTCTAGGGTTTATTACACCGGGGGAGATTTTTCGGTGGCTGCTGAGTTATGTAAATTTCACCGTCTTTGCAGTTATCAGTGGTCTGCTGTTCTGGCTACCCGGCTTAACCCGATGGCTTGAGCCCTGGCTTGAACAACGATTTCCTCAAATGTGGCTCTGGTTACTGTCAATGAGTTACACGATTACCGCTGGCCTTGGCAAGCCTCAAAATCCCAGACCAACTCAGCTTAAAACTGAAGCATTAACTTGATATTGCAGTTCGTCTAACCTGGAGTTTTTGATCGACTAATTTATTCTGCACGAAACCAGTAAAATTGTGTGTGGGTTGACTCTGAGGCTCCAGGTACAAGAGCCTTGACCAGGCGCAGTAGAAGTAATGATTGTAAACAGCAGATTATTACTTCAAACTCTATGCAACGACTGGAGACTGGTATGCACAATATATTAGTGTCTTTACTGAATCTTTACAGAAATCAAATTGATTCTGAGAAAGTTTTTACATAAAAGCACTGACTTCTAATCAGCGCAGCGCGTATATTTGAGTAACGAAGCCGAGGCAGGACTTTAGAACTCTTCGCAGCAAAGGGAAGGGGATCAGAGAAGCGGCTCGGCAGGTGAGTGGCAGCAATGTCACCAAGGTTAATTCTTGGGGTGAAAAGCAGCGGTCAAGCATTCACAAGGGGGAATGATGATATCTCAAGCACAAAGTTCACTAGCGAAAGAAAAGTTTTTCGAGTCTCAATCTGACTCCTCCAGGGATCGCGTTTACCAAGCTACACCCGACGAGGGAAAGTTGAAAGTTCTGTTTCTTGCGCCACATCCATTTTATCAAGACCGAGGCACGCCAATCGATGACAGCCTCTTTATCAAGGTTCTGTCAACTGAGAAGCATCATGTCGATGTCTTGGCCTATCCAGAGGGGCGAGGAATTGACTTTCCCAACGTCGAAATCCACCGAACGCTCAGACTACCATTTGTCTCTAATGTCCGACCCGGATTTTCTTGGAAAAAGCTGGTTTATGATCTCCTAATGGTGTTCAAAGCAGCTCAGCTTGTTTCCAGTCGTCAGTATGATGTGGTTCAAGCCGTTGAGGAATCTGTCTTCATTGCGCTCTTGTTCAAGTGGCTGTTCAAGATTCCCTACGTCTACGACATGGACTCTTCCATTGCACAGCAGATGGTCGAGCAGCTACCCTGGCTAGCACCTCTTGCACCGGTGTTTAACTGGTTTGAGAAGCTTGCAGTCAAGCAGGCTAAAGCAGTTGTACCTGTTTGTGAGGCGATTGCCGAGGACATTACATCCTATTCTCCTGAACGGGTTACGGTTCTGCCTGACATCTCTCTCCTGGAAGAGGAAGCGCCTGAAGTTCGAGAGGATTTACGAGCCGATCTAAATCTTCAGGATTCAACACTGGTGATGTATGTTGGAAATCTGGAAGGCTATCAGGGAATTGACCTGTTACTGGAAAGCTTTGCTATCGCTCAGAAGCAGGATGAAAAGCTAGCGCTTGTCATTATTGGCGGGGAAGCAACAGGGATTGAATACTACCAGAAAAAGTCCCAGAACTTAGGAATTGCGGACAAGGTTCATTTCGTTGGTCAAAGACCTGCCAAGTACCTCAGCAGTTATCTGGAACAGGCAGATATTCTGGTATCACCTCGAATCAAGGGGAAGAATACACCCATGAAGGTCTATTCCTACCTGGATAGTGGTAAGGCGTTACTAGCAACTGATCTATTGACCCACACTCAGGTTTTGACGGATGAGGTGTCTTTCCTGGCCGATCCAAATCCTGAAGCCTTTGCGGCTGGCATGATTAAGCTTGCACAAGATCCAGAATTGTGTCAAGCGCTGGGTGTCGCAGGTCGGCAATTGATTCAGGAGAAGCACTGCTATGCCGTTTTTCATCGAACGGTTCGTGACCTGTATGAGTGGTTAAGTGATGAAGTTCAGCCGCCTCAGTATCAGTTAGGTTAGAGGCAGGTCATTCCTGAAATCTGTCAAACAGCATCAGTATGAACAGAAATTTAACTGCACTCACCAATCAGGTCTTTGACGTGCTGGTTGTAGGGGGCGGGATCTATGGGGCCTGCGTGGCCTGGGAAGCGAGCCTGAGAGGGTTATCCGTTGCCCTGGTTGAGCAGGCTGACTTTGGAGGCGCAACCTCTGCTAATAGCTTGAAAACCATTCATGGGGGATTTCGCTATCTGCAAAATGCAGATTTCAAGCGAATGCGGGAGTCGATTTACGAACGGAGAACGTTAATGCGGATCGCTCCCCACCTGATTCATCCATTGCCTGTGATGGTTCCAACCTATGGTTATGGGATGAAGGGCAAGGAGGCACTGACCATTGCTCTGGCCATAAATGATCTGGTCAGTTGGGATCGAAATCGGCTTGCTGATACTCAGAAGCATATTCCCAGGGGTCGGGTTGTGAGTCGGGAACGTTGTCAGACATTGTTGCCAGAGATCCGTTCAACGGGCCTAACAGGTGGGGCAATTTTCTACGATGCCCAGGTTTATAATTCGGAACGATTGACCCTGGCCTTTTTGAAATCTGCCTGTCGGGCTGGGGCACAGGTGGCGAATTACGTTCAGGTTACTGGGTTTCTCCGTCAAGGAGATCGAGTTTGCGGCGTTCAGGTGCAGGATCGCTTGGGCTCTACTCAAACCTCTGACCGGTTTGATATTCAAGCCAGAATGGTGATTAATACTACAGGCCCGTGGTTTAACAACATTCAAGAACTCTTGCATGGCCGTCCTCTAAAAGCACCGCAGCAGTGGGCCAAGGCAGTTAACCTGGTCACGACTCGGCCTCTATTCCAAACCTATGCCGTTGGCTTACCGGGTTCTAGCGAAATTGGCAGTCGCTTTCTGTTTGTTGCACCGTGGCGAGGTTGCTCAATTGTCGGCACTTGGTACAAAGTTTATCAAGATCGGCCAGAACAATTGCAGGTGACGGAGGTGGAAACCCTAGAATTTCTACAACAGATTAATCAGGCTTATCCGGGGGCGAAATTGAAGCGGGACGAGGTGGCTTGGGTTCATCAAGGCATTTTACCCAGCTACGGTGTTGATCCGAAAACCGGAGAGCCATTATCGAGCCGCCATTATCAGATTCACGACCATCGTCAAGATGGTGTTGCTGGGGTTCTGTCTGTCCTGGGAGTTAAATATACGACGGCCCGTGATGTGGCTCAAAAGGTTGTGGATCAAGTCTTTCAAATCTGGGGCAAGCGTTCTCCAGAATCTACATCCGCACGGACAAAAGTCGACGGGGGTGAGATCGAAGACTTTATAGCTTTCCTACAGCAAGCCATCCATCGGGAATCCTTGCCTGCGGAGATAACACGTCGCTTAGTGTATAACTACGGCTCTGCCTATTCACAGGTTTTATCCTGTTTGCAAGATTCAGGGCCAAATTCTCTGCCGGATCATCTTGCTGTTGCCCAAGCAGAGACCTGCTATGCAGTTCAACAAGAAATGGCTCAAACCCTGGGGGATGTGATCTTTCGACGAACCGAATGGGGGAGTGGGGGTTATCCTGGAGACGATGTTCTTCAGTTGTGTGCAACAACAATGGGGCAAGAACTGGGCTGGACTTCAGCTCAACTGGAACGGGAGATCCAGACAGTTCATCAACGTTATACTGTTGCCGTGCCCCAAATCTCCTGATGTCATTGCGGTACTACCTGTAGTAGATAGAGAAAACCCTAGTCGTTTCTAATCCTAACGATGCCTTCTCCGATTGCTCATGCTGTTACTGGCTATGTCTTATCTAGACTTTGGCCAGTCAGATCAGATCTAACCCTTTCTCAACAACGATTTCAAAGCTACTATGGTGTCTTTGTGGCAATCGCCGCTGATTTTGATTTCATTCCTCAGTTTTTAACAGGAGAACAATTTCATCGGGGCATTACCCACACCATTATTTTCGATGTGCTGTTCAGCTTGGTGCTGGCCTGGTTCTTCTTTGGTAGATTCAACTGTTCCTATCGACGAGCAGTGCTGTTCACCATGATGGTGTACAGCTCTCATCTAGTGCTTGATTTGGTGACAACAGGGGGTCAGGGATTGCAGCTACTATGGCCTTTGACGGATACCTATTTTAAAGCCCCTTTCCCGCTATTTCCGCCAGTCCATCACTCACGTGGATTGCTCGATCCCAGTCATCTAATCTTCTTCGCCTGGGAATTCTGCTATTCCTTGCTAATTTTGTCTGGGCTGAGGTTCTGGGAAAATTCTAAGTTCTCTAAGTTTTCCGAATAGTGAAAATAGTACGTTACGCTTCGTTAACACACCCTACTAGATTAGTCGCAGAACCAACAACCAATGATCAACAACCAATGACCAACCCATGACAATCCTCGTCGATGCCCACGTCCATATCTACGACTGTTTCCAACTGGATAACTTTCTAAATTCAGCGCTGGAAAACTTTCAGAAGTGTGCCTCCAGTGATGCCGCAAGATTTGTTCTGTGTTTTACGGAAACCCAATCTGACCAGTATTTTGCCAAGCTCATGCAATATGCTGAGTCAGGAACTACTGTTGTAGATTGGACATTTCATCCAACGCAGGAACCTGAATCAATCCACGCAAAGCATCGGACAGGAAAGGGGATGTGGTTTCTGGCGGGGCGACAGGTGGTGACATCGGAACGTCTGGAGGTTTCAGCCCTGGTAACGTCTGCCCAGATTCCAGATGGATTAACGCTGGATCAAACCCTGCAAGCGATTCATCAGGTTGGTGGTTTATCAGCCCTGCCTTGGGGGGTGGGGAAGTGGATGGGTTCACGGGGAAAGTTAGTCGCAGCATTGCTCACGCCTGAAACTCAAAGTTCAACGCCTCTATTTCTCAGCGATAATGGCGGACGACCTGGGTTCTGGCCCTGGCCACCCTGCTTTAAGCAAGCCCAGGAGCTGGGTTGGAAAGTTTTGTCTGGAACCGATCCCCTGCCGTTGAAATCAGAATCTTCCCGACCCGGCGGTTTTGGATTTCAGCTTGCGGCCGATTTCGACCTAGATCAACCCGGTCAAAGCCTCAAACAGGCTCTGTTAGATCCCCAGACCGAAGTTCAGCCCTACGGCACTCTAGAAAATCCCTTACGATTCACTCGCAACCAGGTTGCCCTACGTTTGCCTTAAAGCACCCTTTTGAACTGATGCAATTAAATTCTCGAAACCTTTTTTTCGATTCTTCCCCGGACTCGCCGGATTCCGCTGACCCTTATCGCTTTCCAGAAACAGCAGATGTCCACACAGCATCTGAAAGCTACGCAGGACGATTTGTCGGTGCGGTGGGCGAATGGTTTCTCCAGCTACAGGCTCAAACTACTTTAAGCTTTCTTGCAGATTATCCCGGGGCAACAATACTAGACGTAGGAGGGGGTCATGGTCAGACGTTAGAGCCATTGGTACAACAGGGTTATCGAGTCACAATTCTTGGCAGCGATCCAGCCTGTAATGTCAGGATTAAAAGCTTTTTAGAAGCGGATCTTTGTCAATTTCAAGTGGGAAATGTCCTCGATTTACCCTATCCAGATCAGGCGTTCGATGTCGTGATCAGCTATCGCTTCATGGCCCATGTCACCCAGTGGCAGCAGTTTCTCCAGGAACTATCACGGGTAGCCAAGAAAGCAGTTATTATCGACTATCCCACCCAGCGTAGTATCAATGCAATCGCCCCCTATCTTTTTAAGTTTAAGCAGGGTTTGGAGGGCAATACTCGTCCCTTTACCTGTTATTCAGAGGGGGAGATTATTCGCCATTTGCAAAATTTGGGGCTACAGTTGGATCAACGTCATGCTCAGTTTTTTTACCCGATGGTATTGCATCGGGCTTTAAAGGCAGCGAAGTTCTCTGTTGTCCTGGAAAATAGTGTCCGGTGGACAGGATTGACTCGGTTACTTGG
>JBHJGO010000071.1:0-16577 GCA_050331715.1 Microcoleaceae cyanobacterium | reverse complement strand
ACCACCCTCAAGGCACAACAAAGAGGCGTTTTAGATTTCCTAACTCAGGCTTGTCGCGCAGCACGCTTAGGAGAGACAGTTCCTTCATTGCTACCCCATCCAGACTGATTTTTTATTCTTCAACCCCCTGAATTTTTACGCTGAACACCGTCGTTACTAGTGTCTGAGATCCACGTAAAGCAGAATTCTTGGGGTAATCACCTAACCCCACGCCATCAAGTCAGCTCCACCTTGAGCAACAGTCCATGGGAACCCTGAAATGCTTGCATATTTAGAAAACCCTACCCTTTATAAATTATGGGGGTTCCCGCCTAGGGCGGAACAATCTTAACGGAGTGACCACTTCGCCTTAAGTTGATACCCAATTACAGGGAAGTAGAGATTAACTGCATGCCCCCCAAAACTGGGGCCGTCAGAAACTTTACATCCTCTGCAATCGTCATTGACAGCAATCAACGTAGGGTGCTGTGGCACACAGATATGCTATCGATGCCCTTGTTAACATCGTTTTATATCAGGTGGAGCTTCGAAGCTCAAAGAGGAAATCATGGGTGTAATTTATGAAACTGTGACACATGTCCTTGAGACCTGCTATCTCAGTATTGAAGTTGAACAAAAGTTACGCGATCTGTCCCAAAATAGCCACTATGACCGCGATGATTTTGATGCTTTGGTGAGGTTACAGCTTTCTGCCATGGCAGGTCAGATTCGACAGGAATCCCGCGAAGCACTAATGCGAAGATTGGTTCAAGAGGCAGGTTAGCTAGTTTTTAAGTTGTTGCAATTGATACTCAGCGTCTTTATAGCCTCCTGTCAGACCCTGTTCTAAATACAAGTCTCCAGCTCTTTGGAAATCTTTGCGAGCCCCCTCATCATCTCCCAGGGTGACTCGGACTTGACCTCGGCCGTAGTAGGCTCCTGCATGGTCGGGCTTGAGACGAATCGCCTGGGCATAATCAGCGATCGCCTGATCATATTCTTCCAGTTCGGTGTAAGCACTAGCGCGGTTGCTGTAGGCTTCAGCGTCACTAGGACTGATATCGATGGCTTTGGTGTAATCCGCAATTGCCTTATCGTATTCTTCTAGGGCAACATAGGCTGAACCACGGTTGCCATAGGCTTTTCCATTGTTACTCACCAGCTCTATCGCTTTGGTGCAGTCCGCTACGGCCTGGTCTGGTTCACTCAACCCTAGATAGGCAACACAGCGATTATTGTAAGCAACGGCATTAGGTTTCAGTTCAATCGCCTTGGTGCAGTCCTCAATGGCAGCTTCATGCTCGAAAATATTGATCTGAGCGCTACAGCGATTGCCATAGGCATCGCCATTTTCAGGTTCTAGTTCAATCACTTGATTGTAATCGGACAGCGCCCCCTCATAGTCTCCCAAGTGAAACCGGGCGCGACCTCGGTCATAATAGGCCGCAGCATTGTCAGAGTCTAAACGAATTGCCTCGGTATAATCTGCCATTCCCTGCGGCAGTTTCCCCGCTTGAATCTGTGCAGTGCCACGGGCGCGATAGGCTTCAGCTGCTTCGGGTTGCAGTCGAATCACCTGATCGTAGTCTCGAATCGCAGCGGGGTAATCCTCCTGCATTAGATAAGCCAATCCTCGCTGGTAATAGGCATCTGCATCCTGGGGCTGCAACTCAATCACCTCGGAAAAATCCTGGATGGCTTTGGGCAAGTTATTTAATTCCTGATAGGCTAAGCCTCGATTTAAGTAGGCATCTACGTAGCTTGGATTGAGTTGAATTGCTTGGGAATAGTCGGCAATTGCCTGTTCCAGATTGCCAGAGTCATAGTAAGCATTTCCCCGTTGTTGAAAAGCCCTGGCATTGCCGGAGTCCAGTTTGATGGCTCGATCTAGTTGCTTAATTGCCTGCTGAGGCTGTCCAGCGTCCAGTTCCGCCATGCCTTTTTCCAAAGCCGCTGTTGCCCGTTCAGCACTGGGACGACCCATGAGTTGAGCTACGCCCATCAGAACCAATCCCCCCAGCAATACAATGCCCAACCATTTCAGCGCTTGACGCCCAGACCCCTGTGAATCCTTCGTAAGCGCAGACCATGTTTTAGGTCGTGGTGCAGTGCGGATCGGCTGAGTCGGGGGAATGTAGCCAAAATCAGACTGCCCGGTCAGTTGGCGCAGACCCGCGATCACATCCATGACGGATTGATATCGCTGACCGTAGTGATGATGAATCATCCGATCAATGATCTGGGTCAATCCCTCGCTGACTTTGGCCCGATCATGCCAGGTCGTTTCTCCTGGCTTTGCCAGACTGGGATCCTGCAGCTTTGGTAGATCCGCTGCTTTCATTCCTGTGAGTGCCTGAACCGCAATCATCCCCGTTGCGTAGATATCGCTATTAAACTGAGGATTTCCCTGAAACTGCTCAATCGGCATGTAGGTAGGTGTTCCTGTTGCAATGGTGCGAACAGCATGGCCATTTTGGTGACTGAGTTGCTGGGTCACCTGCTTGACAGAACCAAAGTCAATCAGAACCAACTTTTGATCAGAGGAGCGCCGGATCAGATTTGAGGGGTTGATATCCCGATGAATTACGCCTTTCTCATGAACGAACAGCAGGATGTCTAGAATATCCTCTAGCAAAGTAATGGTTCGATCCTCTGTCCAGGGAGTACCCGAAACCAACTCCTTACTCAGAGGGCGGCCCTCGATAAACTCTTCAACGAGATAAAAGTAATTACCTTCCTTAAAGTAGGCGAGCAGACGCGGAATTCGGTCGTGTTGACCCAATTTCTCCAATACTTCTGCTTCTTTCTCAAACAGGCGCAGGGCAGTGGCTAAAACCGTAGGATTATTTTTCGGGGGACGGAGTTGTTTGACAACACATTGGGGATGGCCAGGGCGACGGGTGTCCGCAGCTAGATAGGTCTGCCCAAATGCCCCAGAACCCAGAATCTGAACAATCCGATACCGCCGATCTAACAGTTGACCAATCATTGTCTTAGGGGCATTTGTCATGGGAGCATCCAATTTCCATCCTGGTTCGCTTGACAGATTTGTCCTGGTGTTCGGCCTATTTCACAGCGCACCCGCGTTAATTCAACACTATTTTAACGGCTTCCTGCTTGAGGCGGTATAAATTTAACAAGACAATTTAACAAGACAATAAAATTCATTAGAACAACTCTTTTCAGAGAGCCGATTTATCCCATGCAAATTCTTGTCCTAGAAACTCTTCGAGAACTTGATTGTGAGGTCTAAAGTAATTCACAAGCTGAACTCGGACGGAATCCGGAATGGACGGATACGTCCCCTGATTGTGGGGTTGGTATTCACCCGAACTGAAACTGGGCAACTCTAGAAATTCAAAGACTTGTTGCAAAGTGGCTGCAGGATTTTGATAGAAATCCTCACTCTTGAGCACTAGGAGCTGCTCTCGCGGAAAAAACTGCAACCAATGTTTCAAAAACACAACGTAAATTCCGCGCCAGAGATACTTGGAGGAAGTTTGCCAGTAGATGTCGCGGACAACCGAATGGGGATAGCCAGACAATTGCTCCATCTCAGATTCCATCACAGTGGCTAGGGGCTGCCGTTCTAGACCCAATCGAACCCAATGGTGATACTGAGAAATGGCTCGATTCACCGGATTTCTCAAGAGTAAAATCAGCTTCATTTCAGGAAATACCTGGTGAATCCGAGCGGCCACCCGATCATCCTCAAAGTAATTTGGGCTAGCCTCTCCAGAAAATATTGGTTGTTCAGCATTCGTAAGCTGAGGAAAATGGGATAGATACCAGTCCAGCCCATACCCGTAGTTATGACTCCAAAAATGAATTTCTTTCTTGATTGCAGCTAGAATCTGCGGATGTTCAATCAGGTAACTATACAAAGAAGTTGTCCCTCCTTTTTGAGTCCCAACGATGATGAATTTTGGCGGTAAAGCTCCATCTTCATGCCAGCACTGCCTGGCAAGCAAGGGATTTTTCTGCTGAACCTTCTTGTAGCTTGAACGTCGATATGCTGCGATCGCTTCTGACAATCTCCCCTGTTGGGTCAAGCATTCTCCTAGATTCAGCTCCACCAGGGGGGCATTGGGATAGGAAAGGCGAGCGATTTGATAAAGTTCTACTGCATCATCCAAACACTGATTTTGTTCCAGAAATTCCCAAAGATTCCAATACGACCACTGAAAAAAAGGCTGCAACTTCATAGCTACAAAGTAGTAGGGAATTGCCTGTTTTAGATGTCCCTGCTGCCTCAATAGCTGTGCAACCTGATGATTTAATTGAAATGAATCAGGCTTTAGCTTCAAGCTTGCTTGATAGGCAGCGATTGCACGTTCTGGATGATTACACTTTACGAAAGTATCACCCAAGCGTTGATGGGAAATCGCTTGCTTTGGGTTAATCTTCAGGGCAAACTGATAGCTTGTAATCGCCTCCTGCCATTGTTGGAGCTGACTGAGGGCCTCGCCCAAATTATGGTAGGCTTGGGTACAGTTTGGATCTAGTGCGATGGCTCTACGATAACACTCAACAGCCGCATTAGTTTCCTGCTGCCGCATCATCGTATTTCCCCTGGTCAAATATTCCTCTGCTTTCATTTCTTTCTACCACCGCAACTGGTCATACTGAGGAATTTGACTTAACCATTCAACAATTTCCTCGGCTGTCAAAGCTGTTGCTCTTTTACGAATAATCAACTGATAACCTTGATAGAGAATATCAATTGTAGATTCAACCCGCTGCAAAAACTGATCAATGCCAACCTTTGCCGTTTGCTCAGGATTATCTTCTTCTACGACGTTGTAATCATCAAACACAATCATTCCTCCTATTTTAAATAGGGGCCATGATAGCAATGTGTCTTGTAGCGCAACCGAGGCTAGATGACAACCATCAATATAAACTAAACTATAGCTGTTAGGTTGCAACGTTTTCAACACATCCTGGGAATAGCCAACTCGTTTTGTGATCTTCTCAGCGGCTTCTGTTCTAGAAAGATTTCGATTAAATTCTGGTCTGAAGTAGGGATCAATACAGGTCATTTGGGCTGTTGGATGTGTCAAAATATGTTCTAAAAACCAACAGGTTGACATCCCTTCAAAACTTCCGATTTCCAGGAAGTTAACTCCTGGTTTCCCTACAAATTCCTGTAAGTATTTGATCCAGATAGAGATATTCGGACTAAACCAATCCCGTGTAAATTGATATCCCTGGGTTGACGTATCCCAACCTTTGAGCTTCAATGATTGCTGGTGGTAAGGTAATGCCTCCTGGGGTCGCCCGTAATCTGTCAAAATATTCCCAATAGCTCTGTAGGGCATGGGACGATCTGGATACTTCTCAATCTCAGTATAGTAGCCCGCTAAGTCTTTCTGAAATTCCTGTTGTTGAGTGAAGATAGCTTGAAGTTGAGTCTGAATTTCTACGTTCTTTGGCTGAACTTTAGCAGCAATTTTATAGAATAGAATTGCCGCTTCAAACTGTTTTCGCTGTGCCAGAGCTTCCCCTAAGCTACTGTGGAACTGCGGCTCGAAAATATCTAAACCTATAGCTTGAAAAGAATCAATGGCCGAAGTTGAAATAAATGAGCTTGAAGCAACCAAGCTTGAACGCTCTGGTACTGTTAAGTGATGCTGAAAAATTTGCAAATATTTCTCAGTCAAAGGTTCAAAATCAGAGAGTTCTGAGTAATCTGTAGTTTGTTGTCTAACGGCATAGCCCAGATTACGATAGATCGTATTCAAGACACCGGGTTGGAATCGATTGGGTCGGATTGAGACAGCCATTACGTAGGCCAGAACTGCCGCTTCAAACTTTTGTTTCTGAGCCAACGCATCCCCCAAGTTACTGTAAGACCAGGCCCCACTTGGGTTCAGTTTAATGGCATTTTGACAGGCCAGAATTGCTGCATCCCACTGCTCTTGATGAATCAAGGCTTTTCCCAAGTGTTGATAAGCCCAAACCGATTCAGGATTCAATTCCAGCACTTTCTGGTAAGTTAAAATCGCTCGATCACAGTTTTGTTATTTAAACCAGACATCTCCTAACTTTTGATAACTTACCTCTGACTGAGGATTGAGTCGCAATGCGTGTTCGTAAGCATCAACTGCCGCTTCTCCCTCACCCTGATGAGCCAACACAATCCCTAATCCTACATAGACACTTTCCAAGGATAAATCTGATTGGTTTGAGTAGAATTCAATTGCTTTTTGATAGGCTGTCTTCGCTTCTAACCACTGTTCAGTTCTTCTAAAAGTCTCCGCAATTAACCAATAAATCTCAGCATTCGTAGGACATAAACGTAGGGCAACCTGATAACTACTAATGGCGTCTTGCCATTGTTGCTGTTGGGCATATAAACGACCTAAATCGATATAAGTTGGCCCATGATCAGGCTGAAGTTCTAATGCTTTTTGATAGGCGTCTAAACTTGCTGCATAGTTTTTATGTTGGAGGTGGAGTTGAACCTGTTGATGAAGTCCGTTGGTCATCCCGTTGAAAGTGTAAATAAAATCCACTGCATTACTCTAACAGTATCCTAGAGAACCCCAACCTGTTTCAGAAATTCTTGCAGGTCTCTAAGATTAACCCAGAAATCCTGCCGATTCTGAGCTGTGTGGGCGTCTGTCGAAGGTTCCCCAAATAAATAGAAGTAATCCAACTGACAAATACTACTCAGATGCCAGTAACAGGGGTTAATCCAGGCTGGACTGAGAATTTCAACAATTTTCGCGCCTGATGAACAGAATAGGATATTTGTGAGTCCAGAACCATGGGTCGCAATCACTACCTCAGCCTGGCTCATGATAACGGCCTGTTGACGCAGGGATAAGTTTTCGAGCTGAACCGTCTGAAATCCATGCTGCGCCAGGTAATCTGTCACCTCGGCTTCATTTACCAATCGACGACAAGTGGCATTGTGCCGACTAATGTAGATTCTGTGATTTACAGGGGTTTCAGACGTTCCAAAAGATGACTGCTGACCCGATAAGAAAGTGTTTCGCAAGAATGTCACAACCCATGGGGGCGGCTTGAAACAATATTCAGATTGGTAAGCAGGAACAATCATGCGCGGAGCCTGAATATGAGGCACCTGACGGCTCGTTAAAATCCTCTCTGGGGGGAGCTTCAGAAGTTGCAAAGATTCTTGCTCATAGGGGTATTGATATTGGTTGACAACAAACCAATCGATTTGATTCAAATCATAGCCTGCCGCTTGAATCAGATGAATTCGAGGTAAAACATCTAGCATCCAATGATAGAAAACCACTCCAAATTGAACCGAAAGGAAAGCAACTGTTCCCTTTAACTGAGTGGATTCAGGCAGAGCATTGGAAGATAGAACTACCTCTGGACAACCCATTGAGAGCTGATCAACAATTTGGGAGTTGGAATTCAAAACAGCAATATTAAGATTCTCTGCCCAAATTCGGCAGTCCTGAAGCTCAATCACAAGTGTTGACTCGTGATATGCTCTCCTTTGGCTAAAAGCAGGATGGTGAAGCTCTCGAAACCCTCTGGCATTAGAGAGTACAGAATAGGTTTCAGGATAAATGATTTTGTAGAAATCTGATGATATAGATGATATTGAAATCCGATAATCGTTCGGTAACTTAAAATATTTTTTGATCCAATATTCCGGCAACTGAATTAGGGTTTGACAATCCAAGCTTGCTTCATCGTCACCATAGGCTGATAGGATCTCTCCGAGGTGAGAAAATGTACCATATTCATCCGGCTTGATATGGAATAAATAGATTAGATAATTAATTGCCTCTTGGTACTTCTTTTGTTGAATTAATGATCTACTCAAGGACAGATAATACCAACTGTGGGGCTGGATTTTAATTGCTTTCTTATAGACAATCTCTGCTTGATCAAATTGGTTAATATTCTGAAATACATCTCCTAAGTTCTGATAAAACCAATCCTGATTAGGATTGAGTTGGATCGCCTGCTGATAGTTAGTGATCGCTTCATGCCAGAGGCTTTGTCTGCTAAGAGTATTTGCCAATTCATAGAAATACCAACAATCCTGCGGGTTTAGTCGGGCAGCCGTTCGATAGGCTTCTGCCGCATCATTCAACTGACCAACCTGGATAAAAACATATCCAAGACTATAGTAAGCTTGATGAAAGTTCGGCTCAAGCTGAGTAACCTTCTGAAAGATTTCGATAGCTTGCTGCCACTGCTGAAGATTAATATGGACATGCCCTAATCGATAGAAAACTTGACTACAAGGTTGTAGACGCACAGTAGCTTGGTAAATTTGTAGTGCATCTAACCATTGTTGACTTTCAAAATAGCAATCTCCAATACTGCAATACACTTCCGCATTTTCGGGAGAAACCCCCAGTATTTTTGTATATAACTCTACCGCCTTTTGATACTCTCCCTGTTGCTGAAGCTGACTGGCTTGCTTATAGTATCTTTGAGCGAAAATAGATTGATTTTGAATTGCTTTAACACCCTGACTCATAAGTACTTTCGATGCTTTTACCAGTTGAATTTCACCTCTAAAAAATCCTCTAGTTCCTTATTGTATGGACGGAAATAATCACTGAGGAGTTCACGAATTGATTGTTCGGTTTCAGGATACGATCCAGAATTGTAGGGCTTATACTCCTTTAAGTTATGTTTAGGGGGTATTTCTAAAAATTGGAAGACTTGATTCATCCCTCTCCTGGGATTGCGATAGAAATCCTCACTTTTAAGAATTAGAAATTGCTCTTTTGGAAAGACGCTCATCCATTCCCTGAGAAACTGAATATAAACTCCTCGCGCAACATAATTATGAACTTGATTCCAGAAACTATTACTGTTCTGTAATTGTTCAAGGTCTGACATGATGGCAGCTTTCAGCGGTCGAAAATCTCTCTGAGTTCTTATCCAATGGTGGTAATGGGAGATCGCCCGATCAACTGGATTTCTCAACAATACAATCAGTTTTACATCTGGAAAATGTCGTCTGAGACGATGGGCAGTGCCCTGATGATCGAGGTAATCGGGTGTTGTCTCTCCCACCCAGGCTGACCGTCGGGGAAGCTTTTGAGGAAACTGGGACAAATACCATTTGAGGCCATGTTGATAATACCTGCCCCAAAAACCGATTTCCTTAACAATGGGCAGAATCACCTGAGGATGATAAGACAAGTATTGATGCAGCGAGGTCGTTCCACCCTTCTGAGTCCCTAAAATTACAAAGTCAAGCTCTTCGACAGGGACAAATTTAATTGCAGTTCCCTGCTTTGCAACCAAATTTGGATGCCTAGCCAAAGCCACCCGATGAGCCGCAGCTTCATAACAATCAATTGCACCTTCAATATTCTCCTGCTCTGTTAAAGCTCTACCCAAATTTACCGAATAGACCAGCACATCTGGACATTGCTGCACCAGTTGGCGGTATAGATCGCTAACAGATTCCAAAGCATTGCAATGCTTGAACGCGCGCCATACTTTCCCAGCATAATACCAGATGGGAGATTGAGGTTGAAGACCCATCGCTGTCAAATAGACGTCAGCAGCTTCATAAAATCTCTTCTGGTCAAACAATTTCGTTCCTGAACTGTACAGCTCTTCAAATGAATTAGCTGTAGTTTCTGCTTGCATTTTCTTGTCTTGCTCTGATTTTAGCAGAGACTTTACCTCAGCATCTTCAGTATTAAAGCTTAAGAAAATACGATATAGGATAATTGCACCCAAGACATAGTTATCTTGAGATAGATATTTACCCAATTCGAGATATGAATTGCTTACTGGAGCTTTTAGAAAATAATATTGACGAAGTAAATCTTCCTCTAGTTTCTCGGAGACAGCTTGACAACACATCTGGGCAAAATTCTCAAAATTAGGATGAGCCAGCCGATGCAAAGTTTCTCCCAATCTATAAGTTAGTGATGCTGTTTCATGTTCCTTTTCAAAGGCTTGGCCAAAGGCCATAAAAGCTAGCTTCAGCTCTCGCATTTCAGCAAAGTTAATACCCATGAGGAGATAAGACCCATAAAAATCAGGATTAATTTCAATTGCACGAAGCAATTCTGCATGGGCCTCTTCCCAATTTTGATTTTTCAATAAGGCATTTGCCAAATGGTGATGTGACCATAAAAAGTCCGACTTCAACTTAATTGATTCACGATAGGCAGAGATTGCTGCACTCCACTGCTGTTGCTGAGAAAATATATTACCTATCTGGTGATAAGCCTGATCAGAATTGGGCTGAAGCTTTAGGAAATCTTCATAAGTAGAAATAGCCAAATCCAGCTTTTTCTGCTGTACCAACAGTTTGCCGAGGCGAAAGTAGGAATTTGGATAACCCGAATTATACTCAATGGCGGTCTGATAGGCATTGATCGCTTCATCAAATCTTTCAAGTCGAACTAAGGCTTCTCCCAAATTGTGATAGACCTCAAATTGGTCAGGTCTTACTTGAGTGGCCTTTCGATAACAGATAACCGAAAACTCATACTTCTCGTTTTGAAATAGAAGATTGCCCAGAGCAAAAAATTTCTTATGCCAGTCAAGTTTTGGAACAGTTTTTACACCCGTATCATAGATTTCAATTGCTGCCTTCCAATCCTTTTGACGTTGGAAAATCTGGCTTAACTGCATGTATATCTGTCCCTGCTCAGGACTTAATTCGAGTGAACGTTGGTAACAATTTACTGCCTGTGAAAAATTCTCCTTCAGTTGAAATGCAATCCCTAAAATTTGCCAGATCGTAGCTTGACTCATCTCTTCATCTGGCATTTGTCCCAGGATTTTTTCACAGTAGGCTATTACTTTATCTACCTCACCTGCCTGAAGTAATTCTATTGCCTGTTGATAGGATTGAATCATAGAATCAGACCCCAACTTCCCAAGTAAAGCGCATCTCTAAAAAGTCTTCAAGCTCCTGGTTATATGGATGAAAATAGCTATTTAGGGTTTCTACAACAGAGGATTCTGTATCAGAATAAGTTCCAGAGTTATAGCATCTATACTCGGAAATAATATATTGAGATAAATTTAAAAAACGGAATGTTTCTCCTAGAACTTTCTGAGGAGCATTATAAAAATCTTCACTTTTCAGAATCAAAAATTGCTCCCGTGGAAAGATAGACATCCATTTTCTCAGGAAGTGTATATACGTACTTCGAGCAATATATCCATTTGCTTGATCCCAGACCCTGTCTGGATATGACTGCAGTTTTTTGATTTGCTGCTGAACAGCATCTTCTAGAGAGCGAGATTCCCATGAGTTTCTGAACCAGTGATGATAATGGGAGATTGCTCTATCAATCGGGTTTCTCAAAATGACAATGATTTTGATATCAGGATAAAACTCAAAAATAGACTCAGCAGCTCCACGATGATCTAGATTACTTGGGGTAGCCTCTCCAGTTACGATATTCTGATCAATCGGAGTTGGTAAAAAATGTGACAAGTACCAGTCTATTCCTTGATAAGCACCCCGTGACCAAAACTCAATTTCCTTAGTCAGAGCAGGCAAAATTTGAGGATGGTGGCAGAGATAGTAGTATAACGATGTTGTTCCTCCTTTCTGAGTTCCAATAATCAAAAAATCGGGTTTTCCCACCTTCTCCAGTTCTACTTGAGGCGCTTTCCATTCCGGATGAATTTCTATTGCTCTACGATAACTTCCTGCGGATAGAGCTTGGGCAGCTTCTTCAAATCTTCTTTGAAGTGTTCTAGCCTTTCCAAGATTGGTACAACACCAAACTGAATCTAATTTTTCCTGCGCTGCCTTAGTACAGATATCTGCTACTCTCTCTAGTTTTTTTTGTCGAGACAATACATCCCAAAAATTTTGACGATAAAACCAAAAGTGAGAATCGGGTTCAAGTTCAATCGCATCGATATATGCCTGAACTGCTTTTCCCCAGCGCTCTTTTTGGCTATAAGCTAAACCCTGGTTATATTGAGATTCGGCTGACAATGTCAAACCTTGAGCAACTGCTTTTCTGTAAGTTGAAATCACCTCTCCCCAACGTCGCATTTGAATCAGAACTGTTCCGAGTTTGTGGTAAGTAATAGCAAAGTCTGGCCTGATTTTAATCGCCTTCCGATAAACATTGATAGATTTTTGAATTTGCTTTAATTGGTAAAAGGCATTCCCTAAGCGCACATACGACCAGGGAAAGTCTGGATTTAACTCAATTGCCTTTCGATAGGCCGAAATTGACTGTTTCCAGTTATTTTGAGCAGACCAGACTTCACCCATCCTGTAGTAGATTCGATCAAATTCAGGTTCGATTTGAATGGCTTTTGTGTAGTAAGCCATTGACTCGTCCCAGCATTCTTCCTGTTCCAATGCAAATCCTAATCGTAGATAAATTTCTAAGGATTGAGAACCAGTCTGAATGAAATTCCGATACACATCTATGGCAGTTGTCCAACTTTTCTGCTTCTCGTAGAGACTTCCAAGTAACAAACAGACCTCAATGCAGTTGGGTTCTAGTTCTAGTGATCTTCTATACCAGTATGATGCTTCTGGTAAGCGGCCTTTCAGTTGAAGTGCACTACCCAGGATTTGATAGATGGTTACTTCGTTTGATTCTTGACTGAGAACCGCCTGGCAAGCTCCTATTGTCTCGTCTAATTTTCTCGCTTGCAAGAGCTGTTTTGCCTGTTGATGCAACTGAATCATAAAAGTCAACCGGATATTTAGAGTTTAAATAAACCATCACAACACATTCTTAATCCAGTCACTAGGCAGGGCTGAAGCACTGATGATTTAACTCAATAATACAAAGCTAATAATAAGCTAGCACAACATTCCTAGAGTTCAAAGCTTCCAGTGGAATTTCTGCCCCAAATACTGCTCCAGTTCAAAGTTATAGGGTTCAAAATAATCCTGTAGCTTCTGTCGAACTACAGATTCGGCTATCGGGTAGGTTCTGGCATTGTATTTGTTGTACTTTTTCAGTCTATATTCTGGCAATCGAAGAAAGCGGCAAATCTCAGACAGGCTTACTGCCGGATCTCGATAAAACTCCTCGCTACTTAAAATCAAAACTTGCTCTTTGGGGAAGATCGATAGCCATTTTTGCAAGAATATGACGTAGAGTCCCCGAGCAATATAATTGTTAGGTTGGTTCCAGGCATAATGCTTAGTTTGATATTTTAAATTCTCAAGTTGTGCGATCGCCAAATCCATTGCCATCTCCAAAGAACGCCATTCCCACTTCAGATCAATCCACTGATAATAATGGGAAATCGCCCGATCTACTGGATTTCTGAGCAGTACGATCAACTTGGTTGCTGGAAAAGATTGGAACAGACGTTCTGGGACATCAGAGTGGTCAAGATAACTTGGGGTTGCTTCCCCTGTCAGGATCATTTCATCAGCAGGGGTAGGCGGGAAGTTAGCCCGATACCAATCCAGGCCCCACTCAAAACGTTTCTCCCAAAATTCAATCTCTTTGATCAAGGAAGGCATAATATTTGGATGCAGAGCTAGATAGTAGTACAGGGAAGTTGTACCCCCTTTCTGAGTGCCGATAATAATAAAGTCAGGCCCATTCTTGGGTTGTAATTTTTCTCTTTCTTCCAACCATTGAGGATGGAATTGTTTGATTTTTTGATAATTTGCAAGCTGGTAATAGTTGAGCGCTTCTGACACCCGACCCGATTGAACCAGGACTTCTCCTAAATTGACATAAGGCCAAACTGCTTCTGGCCGATTCTGGATTGCAGATTGATAAATTTTGACGGCATCCTCTATCTGATTCAACTGAACTAGCCTCTCTTCTAATCCTTGATATAGCCAGAGTGGTGTTTCAGGCTTGATCTGAATTGATTTCAAGTAGGCAGAAATTGCTCCTGACCAATCCTGTTGTCGCGCTAGTAATGTTCCTAACTTATAGTGAGCCTGGAATGAATCGGGATTTTGCTCAGCACCTTGACGGGCGACTGCTATCGCTTGCTCTAGTTGTAAATATTGCTGTTGAACCTGATGTAACTTTGGAGCCAGAGTCTTATCTTCTGAATTGACTTGCTCTGCCAGGTGATAAAGGATAATTGAACCCGCTGAAAATCCTTCTTTTTCCAAGTGTTGGGCAAGTTGGTGATAAATTTCAAAATCCAGGTCAATGGTGTCAAGCTTGAGAATATTTTCCAGTGGTTTTGAAAGCTGTAACTCAAGGGGTAAGTTGTATTCTTCTAATGACTGTTTCAAGCTTTGCTGTTGAATTTGTTCTAGTAGAATTTCTCCTAAACGAGGATAAATCCCAGGCAAATTATTTAGTATCTTATAAGCTTTAATGTAAGCAAAAACAGCAGCCTGATGTTGTCTACTATGCCATAAACTCGTTGCCAGATTATAATACGACCAGCAGAAATATTCATCAATTTCTAACGCTCGAATATAGGATGCGGCTGCATCCTGCCATTGAGAAATTTCAGAGAAAGCATTCCCCAAATTATGATGTGACCAAAAAAAATTGGGCTGGATCTCGATTGATTTTTGATAGGCTTGAATCGCAGCTTGCCAATCCCGTTGCTGAGCAAAAGCATCTCCAAGCTTGTGATGAGCCCACGAGAATTCTGGATCGGCATCTAGTGCTTGGTTGTATAAAGCAACGGCCTCTGCAAGTTGGCCTTGATCCAGCAGAACATTTCCCTGATTATAAAGCTGACTAGCTTGCTTTCCAGGTGATTCTGAAGCGTGACGGTTTGGATTTTGATTCCTTGAATCAGCTTTGAAGGTATCAGTCAATGTTCCTATATCGTAAATGAGCGAGAAGAAGCCTACATATCCTTTGTCAGACGATTAATGATGTAGAAAATCAGTAAACAAATAGCAGGAATAATTATGAATAGTGCCATCATAAACTTAGAAACTGCGCTGAGGATGACAATTCCAGCCCCATAAAAGGCTAAGAAGAATAGAGCAAAAAGAGTTATCTTCTTAGAATTCCACTTAATATCTTGTTTCAGCGGTTTGTTAATAGCACCTGCGGCAGCATTCCACGCAGCGAATCTTGCGGCGCTACTGCCCCCCTTCATAAACCGATTATCAAAATTCTCTGGTTTACCGGAATTAGCAGATTTTGCAACCTTGCCATAAAATCCCATCCTTGCGCTGGTGCTACCACCAGATTGTAGGTTTTTATCAAAGTTGGCTGGTTTACCTTTTGGACTTGAGAGAGGATCTTTTTTCCCGCGAGGTTGATCTGAAGAAACTTTGTCACTGAACAGGAAAGGGTCAATGCTACTCTGGCCGACAACCAATTCATCCTGTGCTGGCCGTGATTTTTTTGGGGTCTTACCACCAGAGAGCAGTGGATCATTGTTCTTGCCTAAATGTGACTTTCTTGAAGCTTTACCGCCAGAGAGCAGTGGATCGTCATTTTTGCCCATGAGAAGCCCCTCTACTTTGTTTACCTAGCCATTTACTTGATGCAGCCCACAATGCACTTTAACCTGTATTCTAGCAAGGATAGGGAGAAAAAAATTCAATGTCCTCTGTTCCTGATCAGCTCTACGTCAGTGTTGTTATTCCTGCTCATAATGGCGACTCCTTCATTGCCCAAGCCATCAATAGTGTATTGAGTCAGAGTTATTCCAGCTATGAAGTCATCGTCGTAGATGACGGCTCAACGGATGATACTCAAATGACTTTGCAAGAGTTTGGTGACAAAATCCGGATGATTCGCCAGGAAAATCAGGGGGTAGCTGCAGCCAGAAATCGAGGAATTGCAGCCTCCCAAGGACGACTAATCGCGCTGCTGGATCAAGATGATCTATTTCTACCCGATAAGCTGGCTCAGCAGGTTGAATGTTTCAAACAACATCCTCAGGTGGATTTGGTCAACAGCGGTTGGCGTATGGTGGATACCGCAGAGAATTTTATTTCAGAGATTAGGCCCTGGGAGAAACTGCCCGATCTAACCTTAGAAAACTTGCTAGTTTATGCCCCGATTCTGCCTAGTGCATTGATGTTTCGACGGCGGGCCTGGGAACAAGTTAGGGGATTCGACCCTCGATTTGATGGGGTTGACGAGGTTGAGTTTGTCTGGCGTCTGGCATTGGCGGGATGTCAAGCCATCTGGCTACCGCAGGTTACCGTTAACTATCGTCAGCATCCCCAAGCGGTTTCCTCTCAGAATGCAGTTCAAAGAGCCAGAACCTACATCACAGCTCAGGATCAATTCTTGCGTCAAGCCCAGTTGGAATCAGTACAACACCTTGAGTCGAAAGCACGGTATGAAGGACTGAGCTGGATGGCTTGGCATCTCTACCATACGGGCAACTATCGGGAAATGGCTGAATTTCTCGCACAGGCTCTAAGTTACAGTCCCTACACCTTGGGGATTACAATAGCCAATTGGTTGCAGCGATTCTCTGGGTATTGTCTGGCCTATGGTTATTCCTTCCCGGTCAAACCCTTCAGGCAGCGACGTGAATGGCAACATCTATTAACTCAAGTCTCCCCCAAAAAAATGCCACGAGTCAGCGTTATCATCCCCACCTACAATTCCGACCGTTACGTCGAACGAGCGGTTAAAAGCGTTCTGGAACAGGACTATTCTGACTATGAAGTGATTGTGATTGATGATGGCTCCACTGACCGAACGGCTCAGGTTCTGGAACCCTAC
>JBHJGO010000070.1:0-94774 GCA_050331715.1 Microcoleaceae cyanobacterium | reverse complement strand
TGATATCGCAGTTGGCGGTTGAGGGTTTACTGAGGATTCGCAAGCTTTTTTGAGAAATTACAAAGGACTTATACCTTCAACCCACATTATGGCTCTCTTGTCAATGCGTAAGTCCTGGCTTAGTGATAGGTTCCACCAACTTTAAAACTGGATGAGGCATCTTCTATCGGCTGGCCATCTTCATCGATCAGAACTAAGTTACAGGTTTTGCCCCCCAGATCGCAGATTCCCGTTAATGTTCCGGGGACAGTCATTTCGTGCTGATTGGCAAGACAGAAGGTTCCCAGTCCTTCTGGATAAATTTGAACCTCGTGAATTGTCAATCGAATTTCATCTTCATTCCGCTTGTATCGATGCTCTCCTAGAAAGGCTTGTTTCATATTTTCAACAGCTCGTTGATCGCGCATTTCAGGCAGACTGGTTACTAAGCAATCAATATCAATAAACGGCTGTCCCTTCTTGGGTTTAAAGGCCAACAGACCCAAGCGAATGGCCACTTCACTTTTGTCATAGTTCATTGTGACCTTGTAAATATTCTTGTTGCGGGCTGAACTCCCTGCGACCCAAGCTTTGCCAACCAAATTCTGGTTGATTAGATGGTTGGCCTTCGTGTATTCAATAATGGCACTGTGGGTATTGACCTTGGGCCGAGACTTGGAAATTAAATTTGCGAAAATCGAGTCAAAAGCGACAGGATTTTGCCCAATCCCGTACATTTTTAAATGCCGATAACCAATATCTAAGGATATCTTTGTCATTTGTCGAGTTTAAATTTTTCTAATATCACACAACATCTCGTATCCGCATGATAAACAATCTAGACGAAATCATCAACTGTTTTTTGAAATTCAGAGAATCACTACAATTTTTAACTTAAACAATAGAAATTTTTACTACTCTTCAGCCTGTCCCGCCGGGTCAATGTGAAGCCATATTACCAATGGGCCAAGAGCAAATTATTCTGATTGAGTTTTTGAAACAACCTCTGCTGACCCCGTTCCCTTAAAAAGTTTTTAGAACATCCTTTAGATGCATTCCAGAGAAGAGGTCAATCCCCAGTGCAGATTTAATCAGATAAAGTAGAAGAAAGATAAATGCTGTAATCAATAGATTCATTCCGAGCAATAGCAAAGTGGCTGCAATAACGTTTCCAAGTCGGCTCATCTTGGTCGTCGGATAGTTCCTGGTGCGATTGCGTCGATCTTGGCCCACGAAGAGAACAAAGTAAAACCGCGACAGAATCAAATCAACCGTAAAACGCAAATCCACAATTTTGGGGGAAGGACGAGGGAGCGCCTTGTTTAGAACGGATTGGATGGCCCCACGTTGTTCCGATGTGAAGCTGGACAAAACCTGCGACGGCATCAGTCGAAGGTAGTCCTCGGCGGTCTTCAACTGAGAATAGGATGAATTAATGTTCTGATTTCCTTTGATGGAAGGTTGAGTCACGTTAAGTAAGGTCTAAGAAGAACAGGACACCGGGATCGCCGCTATCATCATAAACAGGCTGTCAGGTAAGCTTTATAGGCCCAAGGGCAGGCTTGACCTAACCAAGTGTTCAAGGCATCGTAGAATTGGGAGTTTTTTTCACAGTGTCTTTTGAGTGTGAGTTGAAAGGTTATTGTTTTCTCATTACTTACGACCACGTACATGATAGGACTACTGACAAGTTATGACCAGTGCTGGCAGGATTGAACAAAATTAACGAGATTGACCAGAAGTTGGAACGTTTGACAATTACTCAGGAAAACCTGACTGCCCGAATCCAGAGCTTTGGCAGCTCAAATTATTTCTAGAAGCATGAAACACTGGATTAAGTTACTTGCAGCACTGTCAATGCTTTTGATTGGTGGGGATGGCATTGTCGGTCTAACAACGGCTTCAGAGATTGAGCTAACTTCCGGCAACAGCCAAGCCCACCCAGTAAACCAAGTGCTTGACCATCTGGTGGTTAATCTGGTTAAAGAATCTGGAGAGTTAGATACTGGAGAGTTAGATACTGGAGAATTAAATGCGATTGTTCAACTTCAGGGACTAGACCTACCCGATGCAAAAACCAGTGGTCAAACTGCAATCACTTTGGAAAAACTCCCAGGAAGTCAGGTCTTCACACTCAAACTGGACTTTCTTGCAAATTCTGAAAGTAATTCTGAAAGTAATTCTGAGAGTAATTCTGGTGCTATATCGGGTCAATTCCTGCTGGATACTGGAGCCTCTACCACGATGGTTTCCAAAGCTCTGGCTCAACAATTGAGATTAAGGGGTGAAGTGATTTCTAGCGATCGCCTGATCTCTGCCGTTGCTGGAGAAGGCTGTCCCGACATGAGTGCAACTCTGCATCAATTGCCCGCCTTTGCGATCAACCGAGTTCAAGTGGAACAACTCTACAGTCTGGAATTTTCTAGTACCATAATTCCTGATAGATTAGCAGGGGTTTTGGGGATTGATCTGCTGCGGCAGTTCGATTTCAGCCTGAATCCTCAAATCCAGGAGTTGCAACTGTTGACCCCTCGAAGCTTTACCCCAGAGGCGCTGGATCTGGCCGTTCCACTAGAGAGTCGCTTAGGCGTTTTCCTGGCTCAGGTTGAGATTAATGGTGCAGGCCCTTTCACGTTCATGCTGGACACCGGAGCAGATACCACCTTCATTTCACCTCAACTAGCAGATAAGCTGAATCTAACCCAAAATCGTCAGCCTGTTCAAGTGCAGGGATTTTGTGGCTTGGAAGATGCGGAAATCTTGACCCTATCGAAGATGCAAATGCAGTCCTCTCAGCCAAGTTCCTATCGACAAGACAATACGGAAGCTGTGATTCTCTCAACTCCTTCAGTTTTGGATCTGCTTGAAGTAGATGGCATTTTGGGCCAGAACTTTCTTAACGCCTATCAGCAATACTGGCATTTTGAGAATCCTGTTGAAGATTCTATTAAAGATTCTGCTAATGAAAATTCCGCTAAAGGTTCTGCCGAGAATTCTAAAGGGTATCTTTTTCTAACCCCTATCTTGAAAGATTAATGGACTGTCAAAATATCAAGCTTCTGTCAAAGCGGCCCACAACCAATGGGGGCTTTCAGGATTGCTACAAAACAACAGATCCAGCAGGAATTTGAAATAAAATGCATCCTGTTCTGCCGATTCCGAGATCAACGCGGGGGAATCTTCTAATTGAGTTTCTTCCTGAGGGATAACAACCTGATAGCTATTAGCGACTCCAGACCTTGCTTGCCATTTTTGCTGAAATGTTTCCAGATAATTCTGTAATAAAGTCGATTGTTCCAGATCGTCTCCCTGTTGTGTGAGCTGTTCTAATAGGGTTACGGCTCGACGAATTTGAGGTTGGTTTTCAGTCGCCAATTGACAGATAAAAGGAACCAAAGTTCGAGCTTCATCCGCCGTTACTCTGGGAACAGATTCACCTGGGTTGGAGATAGATTCACTTGTAGATCTAGAAGTCGATCCAACAGGTTGAGTGTCTGAATTGACCAAATTCATCCCTAACACCCGACTCAACAAATCCGAGTCAATATCAAACTCAATGGCTTTGCGCTGCCAATCGTCCGGGGTCAACTCAGCAATGATTTCCAGCGCTAACAAGGTCAGCCCCAGCTGGTCACCAATTACTTCTAACTGTGCTGACTCCGGTTCAGTTGTCAACTCTAGCTTTTGCCAATTGAGGAAGTTACCCGCCGTTACCATGGGTCATACCTGATTCACTACACCTAGCTAGACGTTTTAGCTTGAGAGGGATGTTCATTCATCTGAACCGGGGAAGTTGAATTAAGACTGGGTGGGACGTTCTCTGAAACTGGATTCCGAGCATTAATCAACTCAATCGCTCGATTCACGCTCTCTGGCAGAATAACGACTAACCCACCAGAGTGTGCTCGATCCAGACCTACATTGACAGCTTCCGTCTCATTCAAAATAATCTCAAATCGAACGCGAGACTCTGGAACTCGACCGACAACCTGCTGAACCCCGGAGCAAATCAGATCTGCCGCCGTTCCCCGTGTACGGCCTCGGTTATCATCATCTTCCTTCACAATAATCTCATCAAACATCTCTGCTGCAATCGCACCCAGGGCAACAAAGTCCTCATCTCGACGATCACCGGGGCCACCAATTATACCGATTCGATGTCCGGGCCAGTTTTTAACAAATCCACCGAGTGCTTCGTAGCTGGCAGGGTTATGGGCATAGTCGATCAAGGCATGGTACTGACCCATATTAAACAGGTTCATTCGACCGGGCGTTTGGCTTGAAGAGGCGACAAAGGTAGAAAGTCCCTGCTGGATGTGTTCAATCTTGGCTCCCTGAGTAAAGGCAGCTAAACACGCGGCCAACGCATTGGCAATCATGAACGGTGCCTTGCCTGCCATCGTCAGGGGAACATTCACTGCCTGGTCAATTCTGAGAGTCCAATCCCCTTTCAGAATCGATAGATAACCATTCTCGTAAACCGCCGCCAATCCACCTGCTGCGGTGTGGTTCAGCACAATTTCATTGTGGGGATTCATGGAGAAGTAGGCCACTTGACCCCGAACTCGCTCTGCCATCGCCGCCACCAGCGGATCGTCCGCATTCAGCACCGCATATCCCTTCGGCATGACTGTTTCCGCGACGACGGATTTAACCTGGGCCATTTGTTCAATGGTGTCAATATCGCCCAAACCCAAATGGTCAGCCGCCACATTCAGGACGACACCCACCTCACAGCGATCAAATCCCAGACCGGAGCGCAGAATTCCGCCTCGTGCTGCTTCCAAAACTGCCACTTCCACCGTGGGGTCAGACAGGATCAAATGGGCACTTTGTGGCCCGGTGTTGTCGCCCGGTTCCGCCAGATAGTCATCAACGTAGGTTCCATCCGTTGTGGTGTAGCCCACCACCTTACCCGTTTGTTTCATAATGTGTGCCAGCAACCGGGTGGTGGTCGTTTTACCATTTGTTCCCGTAACTGCCACAATTGGGATTCGAGTCGGCTGACCCGCAGGGAACAACATATCCATCACGGCTCCTGCCACATTGCGCGGCAATCCATGACTCGGAGCAACGTGCATCCGGAACCCTGGAGCGGCATTCACTTCTACAATCACACCGTCTACATCTCTCAGCGGTTGGGAAATGTCCGGTGCGATCACATCAATTCCGGCAATGTCCAGCCCAATAATCTTCGCAACTCGGGTAAACAACCAAATATTTTCGGGGTGGACTTCATCGGTTCGGTCAATCGCAACACCCCCTGTACTCAAATTAGCGGTTGCCCTGAGAAAGCAGCGCTTGCCATCCTGTAGAACAGAATTCAAGTCATATCCCTGTTCCGTCACCAGCGACAACACAGTGTTGTCAACTTCAATCCGGGTCAGAACGTTGTCATGGCCACTGCCTCGACGGGGATCGCGATTGGTTTCTTCAATCAATTCTGAGATACTGGAGAGGCCATCTCCAGTCACGCAGGCGGGAATCCGTTCCGCTGCCGCCACCATCTTGCCGTTAATCACCAGGATGCGATAGTCCTGACCTTTGTAGAATCGCTCAACGATAACACTACGACTTTTAGAAGCCGCACTAGCTTCATCGTAGGCCCGTTCTGCGGTTTCCCAGCGGGTAACGTCCAGGGTTATGCCCCGTCCATGGTTGCCATCCAGGGGCTTAACTGCAATGGGATAACCGCCAACGTAGTCGATAGCCTCTTGCAGGTCTTCGTGATAACGAATCACCGTTCCTGATGGAACCGGAATTCCCAACTTTCGCAGGATTTTCTTGGTTCCTTCCTTATCGCAGGCCAGTTCAACCCCAAGAATCCCGGTCTTACCTGTGAGGGTCGCCTGGACACGTCTTTGATTAATGCCGTAGCCGAATTGCAGCATGTACCGCACATCCAACGGCAAGTACGGGATATCTCTGGCTTCAGCTTCTCGAACAATTGCTTCGGTACTGGGGCCAAGGGAAGATTGCCGCTTCAATTCCTTCAGGTCTTCTAGATCCTGGGTCAATTCATCTGCCGGATAGGTTCCCGTATCTACAATGCTACGACAAATGCGAACAGCAGCTCGACCTGCATAGCGACCTGCGTGTTCATCCTCATACTGGTAAACCACTTGAAAAATACCTGGGTTTGCGGTTTCTCGAGTTCGTCCAAAGTTAACGGGCATTCCAGCCAGGGTTTGTAGCTCTAGGGCAATATGTTCTATTACATGACCCATTAGGGTTCCGCGCTGGAGTCGGGTGAGAAATCCGCCTTCGGTTCCTATCGAACAGTGGTGCTCTACCAAGCTAGGCAACAGATTAGACAAAGACTCGGCAAACCCTGGAATATCGGATGTATAGCGCTCTACCAAATCTTCTAAATCGAGACGGATGACAATTAATTTGTGTCGTCGAATGCTCCAATAATTGGGGCCCCGCAGGGTTTGAACTCGAAGAATCTTCATACTGATCTCAAATGGGTGTTGCCCAACCAGGCTTTGGTGCTTGCTTATTCTATCGAAATTCTATCGAATCTCCCCTCTCAATTTCCAGCGGAAAGATCATTCAGACTGTTCGCTGCGAACAGTTTTGACAAATTCTTTCTGGTCTGAAGGTCATGAAATTGAAACTGTAGGCCGCTACATTTGCTGTTGCCAATATAAAAAACTGACCCAGAACGGTTAACTTTCGACAGACCACTTGTCTTTCAAGGTCTGTGGCTCGTTTCTCTGGGTCAGCTTTGTTAGATAGATTGAGATTTTGCTTCTAGGACAACCGCACTAGGCGTTGAAATCTGTTGGATTCAGAATAGCAGTAGAAGGCTCATTCCCAACCTTCGGCGCAGTGTAGCCACCAGAGTACAGCACGCTACCCCGCTGCTGCTGAGCAAAGATGGGCAGAACTTCCCGCAGCTGACTCGCAACCTCAACCGTCTTCACATCATAGGTTTGAGTTGCTAGCTTTGGATACAGGCCAATTCCGATAATAGGTAGAAGTAGACAAGCTGCGATCGCCACCTCACGAGGTTTTGCATCTCCCAGATATTCCTCGATTACAAGTCCCTGACTCGCTTCACCGTAGAAGACTTGGCGCAGTAAGTTGAGCAGATAGATCGGGGTGAGAATAAGCCCAACCGCAGCTAAACCAACTATTACCACCTTGAAATCAGAGGTATAAACGTCGCTAGTGGTAATTCCTAAGAAAACCGTTAACTCGCCAACAAAGCCACTCATTCCAGGCAGAGCAAGAGACGCCATGGAACCTGCAGTGAACAGAGCGGAAACCTTGGGCATAGAGGTTGCGATTCCACCCAGCTTTTCCATAGTGAGGGTATGAGTTCGCTCGTAGGCAACACCGGATAGGAAGAACAACATGGCTGCGATCAATCCGTGGGAAATCATCTGTAACACCGCACCATTCAATCCCAATTCAGAGAGAGAAGCAATTCCCAGCAGCACAAATCCCATGTGAGAGATGGAAGAACAGGCCAACCGTCGCTTCAGATTGGATTGTGCGAACGCTCCCAATGCGCCATAGACGATGTTAATCACGCCAAGGGTTGCAACCACAGGGGCAAAGTACAGGTGAGCGTTGGGGAACATTTCCAGGTTCATTCGAATCAACCCGTAGCCACCCATCTTCAGTAAGACTCCCGCCAAAATCATAGAAACAGGCGCAGAAGCCTGACTGTGAGCATCTGGCAACCAAGTGTGCAGTGGAAAGATTGGTAGCTTCACACCGAAGGAAATCAAGAAACCCGCATAGAGCAGCAGTTCCAGTGCCAGAGGATAGTTCTTGTGGGACAGGGTTGCAATGTCAAAGCTGAGCGTATTCCCATAAAACGCCATGGCCAAGGCTGCAATCAAAATAAAGATTGAACCCAAGGCCGTGTAGAGGATAAATTTCGTCGCCGCATAAAGGCGCTTCTCTCCACCCCAGATGGAAATCAGCAGGTAAACCGGAACCAGTTCCAGCTCCCACATGAAGAAGAACAACAACAAATCCTGGGCTGCAAATACGCCGAGCTGTGCACTGTAGAGAATCAGCATCAGGGCGTAAAACAATCGTGGCTTCTTAGTCACTCGCCACGATGCCAGAATTGCCAGAGTGTTGACAAAACCAGTTAGAACCATCAGAGGCATGGACAATCCATCAATTGCAACTGACCAGTTCAGACTCAATTGAGGAATCCAAGCATAGGTTTCGGCAAGTTGCATTTCGGAAACTCCGAAGCTGTAATGTTGCGAAATGCAAAGAACCGTTAACAGAAGATCAACAACACCAACCCCTAGGGCATACCAGCGAACGCGATTGCCTTGCTGGTCAGGGATTAGAGGAATCAGAAACACTGCCAGAAGGGGCAGTAGAATAATTGCTGTGAGCCAAGGAAATTGACCAATCATCTCTCAACCTAAGAATAAATACTCATTGCTCACTTTCCAATATATTGCATAAAGTTACGAAGTGTTAAGTCCATGCTACGAAATTTGAACAAAATCCGCCAAGTTTTTGGAAGAGAGAATAGCTGAAACGCCCTGTCCTAGCATCCTAGAATGATTACAGAGCACTGGAGATTTTTTTATGCAACCGGATTGGATTCGATGGGCGAAGGAGTTACAGGCGATCGCTCAAACGGGCCTTCACTTTACAGAAGGTCAGTACGACAGGGAGCGCTACGAGCAAATTCGAGTGATTGCAAGTGAAATCTTTGCCACCCACAGCGATGCCTCACCGGACATGATTCTCAATTTGTTCTGTCAGGAAACGGGTTATGCCACTCCCAAAGTTGATGTGCGGGGGGCAGTTTTTCAAGATGGAAAAATCTTGCTGGTGCAGGAAGTGCTGGATCAGAACCGCTGGACACTTCCAGGGGGATGGGCCGATGTGAATGAGACACCAAGTCAGGCAGTGACTCGTGAAATCTTCGAGGAGTCGGGTTTTGAGACAAAAATTGTTAAATTGATGGCGGTCTACGACCGAACAAAGCAGGGCCATCAACCACTAATGCCTTACCACGTCTACAAAATGTTTTTTCTTTGTGAAATAACCGGAGGGGCGGCAAAAACCAGCTATGAAACCAGTGGCGTAGATTTCTTTGCGGCAGACGAAATCCCAGAACTGTCAGTTTCCAGGGTGCTGCCCCAGCAAATTGAGCGATTTTTTCTTCACGCCCAGCATCTTGATTGGCCGACGGAAGTTGATTGATAAAATAAAATGGGTCGGCAGCAATACTGCCGACCCATTATTCAGGTTGATGCTCAAAGATGGTGTTTACTGTTCCTCACCATAGTTGTCATCAATCAGTTCTTCCTCCTCAAAAGAAGGCATTAAACCGGATTCCTCCGATAGGAGGACATCGTTGTTCTCTGACTTCGAGTCTGACTCCTGAGCCCCATTGGATTGTTCAATCTGTCCTTGGGTGCTGTAGGCCCGGGCTGTTTCATCATCCAGCACGACGTCTGTCAGCTTGTCTTCAGTATCCTCCTCGTAGTAGCCTGCGGTTCCCGGCTCATAGGTCTCATTACCTCCTTCCTCATAGGCATTGAAGCCACTCCCCGCCGGAATCAAGCGACCAATAATAACGTTTTCCTTCAAACCCCGTAACCAGTCAGACTTTCCTTCAATCGCAGCCTCTGTCAAAACCCGAGTGGTTTCCTGGAAACTTGCGGCTGAAATAAAGCTGTCGGTATTCAGGGATGCCTTGGTAATTCCCAAGAGAACTGGGGTGTAACTTGCAGGCGCAAATCCAGTGATGGACATGGCCTCATTCACCTGCTCCACCTGGCGCAATTCCATCAATTCTCCCGGTAGCATGGTAGTATCGCCCCCATCTTCGATCCGCACCTTGGAGGTCATCTGGCGCACAATCACCTCGATATGCTTATCGGAAATATCAATTCCCTGGGATTGGTAAACGGACTGAACTTCGTTCACCAGGAAAGTTTGACATTTCTGGAAGCTCTTGAGGGCTGCTTCATAGACCCCATCAAACTCCACATGGTAGTTGAAGTAAACTTCCAGGATTTCATGGGGATTGGCAGGGCCATCGGTTAGGGCTAAACCCACCGTGATGTCCTGGCCATCCGAGACGACCACGTTCTGTCCCGGTAGCAGTAGATATTCTTGAATCGTTCCATCCTGCTCCACCACTCGGAGTTCGATGATTTCATCTTCCACATTCACCTGAGCAGTTCCGGGACGGCGGGCTAGAACACAGGCTTCCTTGGGTTTTCTGGCCTCTAGCAGTTCTTCAATTCGTGGCAAACCCTGGATGATATCTCCTGTCTTTGCCCGTTCGAAGACCAGTAGCACCAGGTTGTCACCCCGCTGAACCAGATCCCCATCATTCAAGTGCAGCACCGCACCAGTAGACACGCGGTAGGGTCGTCCAACTCGGAGAATGACCTGGTTCTTGGTGGTGGCCAGCTTTGCATCATCCTTATCTGCTGTTTGGTCACTACCCTGAACCACAGAAATCACTTCACCGGAATCCGGAGCAGTCGCACTGGAGGCTAGAGACTGACCCTCTACCACCAGTTGTCCAGGTTGTACTGTGATGGTTTCTGACTCTGGCACATCAATGATGAGTTGGTCTTGTTCTCGAATAATCAAGATCCGGCGAAGAATCTCCGCACCGGAGCGAATTCCCGCCACAATGCCTCCCTCCTTTGAAAGGATCTCAGTGCGACTCACCACGGAACCCGCTGCAATTTCCTGACCATCTTCCACCAAGAGCTGAGTGCGGGTGCTGCCCTGGGTTGAGTCAGCTACTGTATCCCGGCGAATCACCAGAGATTCCAGGGTGACCATCTGGAGACGCAGAATTTCCTCGTCCTCAGCGTCGGGAATCAGTTCGATATCGGCAGCAATCTGAGGTGCTTCTGTTCCAATATTCAGGACTAACTGAGTGCGTAGCAATTCAACCCCTTCAACTGAGCGGACGCGCTCGCCATCCTTGAAAGAAAGGCGCTGTACCGCTTGGAGTGAAATAGATTCATTCAAAGAATCCTGGGAGGGAATCGGTGGAGTTTCAGGGACTTGAAATTCAACCACTCGTCTTAGCAACAGGGCAGGCCCTTCAGGTGTCTCAACGTATTCGACGTAGCTGAGTTCCTCTGCGGTAATCCCTGGAATCACGTCTTGACCCGCATTGACGATCTGACCATCGATTGCGATCACCATTTCTGGATCATCAATCAAATGCAGATCCCCTGGCTTAACGACGATCTCCCGCAGAATGTCGTTTTTCTGAGTCACCTCAATCACACCATTGGTCTGACAGAAGATGTCCTTCACCACCTCGGTGCCCGCTTCGACGTACTGACCGTCCTCCACCGCCAGTAGGGAAATATCCTTATTCACCTCATGGCATTCCTCTGGAATCCACAACAGCGTTCCCCCTTGAATCACCTCATAGCCTTGCTTCGCTTTACCTCGCTTGGCCACTTCAACGCCTGCATATTTCAGCAGACCCCCTGTAGTGGTGCGATAGCTATCATCCATAAACTCCGCAATAATGTCGTGATTTTCCACCTTGGTTCCTGGGGCAACCTTGAGCAGGAATCGATGGTTACTGCTGGTCTCGATGATGTATTGCTCACGATTTTGGAACTGCTGCAATCGCACACTCGCCTGATCCAGCAGGACTGAAGCGGTGATAATTTCAATTTCTCGTGGGAGTTGAGAGGTCTCAGCCACCGACAAAGCCGCCTCGGAGGTCTCCTCTTCTGCTCCCTCAGGGGTCGTTGCAGGGGTTGTGGCTTGAATCCGCACAATTCCGCCGTACTCAGAGACCAGCTTCGTTTGGGCAATCACACTGCTGGGTTCAATAGCATCACCATTCTTCACCAACGGTTCAGCTCCTGGTGGTAGGTTGTAAACCTCTCCCGCCAGCACCCAGAGCAATCCCCCCCGCTGAGCAATCCGGGTCATATTGCCCTGACGATCAACTTTTTCCTCTGGAATCACATCGGCGAACTTGATTTCTCCAGACAAATCCGTTGATACGTCTTTGGTTGCTTTTTCTGTGGTTTTCCGAGCTGTTCGACCGGCTGCTGGAATCTCCACTAGAATTTGATCGGCCTCAACGGTTTGACCATCCTGGACAATCAGGGTTGCCCCCTGGGGTGCATTGACCTTCTTGACCTGGCCATTGTCCAGCTTCACTTCCACATGGCCATTGCTCTCAATGTAGAAGGCATCATCTCCGTGGCGAGTCCGAAAGGCCCGTCGGCGTAGTTGTTTAGGGAATTGAACCACGCCTTGACCGGGAGCACGAATCACTTCAGCCGCCTCTGCCGTAAAGACCCCCCCGGTATGGGACGTCCGCATCGTTAGCTGCGTTCCCGGCTCTCCAATAGACTGGGCTGCAATAATTCCAATCGCTTCTCCCAAATCAACCATGTGGGCATGGGCTAGACTCCAGCCATAGCAGTGCTGACAGACAGAACGGTTAGCTTCGCAGGTGAGGGGCGATCGCACATAGACTTCTTCCACCCCTGCTTTACAAATCGCAGCGGCCATCTCAGCAGAGATATCCTGGTTGCGGGTTGTTGTTTTGCCATCAACAACAATTAATTCTCCGGTTTCAGGATGCACCACATCTTCCGCCAGCACCCGACCAAAGAGACGATCTTGCAATTTGATCAGAATTCGATCCCCGTCGGTCATGTTGCGAAGTCGAATGTTGCGCCGGGTTCCGCAATCGATTTCCCGCAGAATTACATCCTGGGAAACGTCCACCAGACGCCGAGTCAGATAACCGGAGTCTGCGGTTCGCAGGGCCGTGTCTACTAGACCTTTACGGGCACCGTAGGAGGAGATGATGTATTCAGTAACCGTCAGTCCTTCCCGGAAATTGGTTTTAATCGGCAGGTCAATGATTTCCCCCTGGGGATTGGCCATCAGACCCCGCATTCCCACCAACTGACGCACCTGGGAAATATTTCCTCGCGCCCCAGAAAAGGCCATCATATAAACCGAATTCAAGGGGTTACTTTCCTTGAAGTTCCGTACCACCTCATCCTTCAGGGCTTCGGAAGTACCATTCCAGGTATCAACCACCTTCTGAAAACGCTCAACCTCGGTAATTTCTCCCTTGGTGTAACGGTGCTCTGTACGCCGAATCTCTTCCTGGGCTGAATCCAGCAAATTACGCTTGGAGGGGGGAACCTGTAAATCTTCCACACTGATGGAAACCCCCGCCTTGGTGGCGTAGCGGAATCCCATATCCTTCAACTTGTCGGCCATCTGAGCCGTCCGGGCTGTGCCGTAGTGGGTGAAGGCCCAGGCAATAATCTTCTTGAGTTGTTTCTTGTCTACAACGTGGTTGCGGAAAATGGTTTGATTGTAAGCCATAGGTCAATGTCAACGTCGGAGGTTTGCAGTCAGACGTGATACCACGTCAGTTAAGTTGGTATTCGATTGTTCGTTCTAGGCTATGGGTTCGGCGTGCTGCATTAGAGCAATGCATTCTGGACGGTATTGTTGAAAATGACGCGGCCAGGGGTGGTGTAAACATACTGGCTGAGCAGATTGCCCTCCACGTCCTGGCGAGTGCGTCGAGTGGGTCGACCAGACTTTTCTCCCTTATAGGTCTGAGTCACAACGCCATCTTCGGATTTCTCTTCCTTGTCCAGCTTTTCTGATTCACCGAGCCAGACTTCTACTTGAACCCGCACCCAAACATAGGCGTGCAAATGGACGAGCTTCTGTTCATAGGCTGTGATCACATCATTCATGCTGGAGAAATATCGACCTGCCCCCAGGGTGGCATCAGGATTTTCAGCGGTGAGATAGTAGCAACCCAAAACCATATCCTGACTCGGTGTAACAATCGGTGTTCCGGTTGCAGGAGACAGAATATTGTTGGAGGCCAGCATCAGCAGCCGAGCTTCAGCCTGGGACTCAATCGATAGGGGGACATGCACCGCCATCTGGTCACCGTCAAAGTCCGCGTTGAATGCCGGACAAACCAGCGGATGCAACTGAATCGCTCGACCCTCCACCAGCAACGGTTCAAAGGCTTGAATTCCCAGACGGTGCAACGTCGGCGCTCGGTTGAGGAGAACAGGGTGACCTGAAATTACTTCCTCTAGCACATCCCAAATGCTTGGATCGCCCCGTTGGATTAACTTTTTAGCGGCTTTAATATTGTTCACCAAGCCCTGACGAATCAAGCGGTGGATCACAAAGGGCTGAAACAGCTCAATGGCCATCTCACGGGGTAATCCGCACTGGTGCATCTTCAACTTGGGGCCAACCACGATCACAGAACGGCCTGAGTAATCGACCCGTTTTCCAAGTAGATTCTGACGGAAGCGGCCCTGTTTCCCTTCGATAATGTCCGATAGGGATTTCAGCGGGCGGTTGTTTGCGCCGACCACGGTACGACCGCGCCGCCCATTGTCAATCAGGGCATCCACGGCTTCCTGGAGCATCCGCTTTTCGTTTCGGATGATAATCTCTGGGGCCAGAATCTCCTGAAGACGGGCCAGACGATTATTCCGGTTAATCACGCGGCGATACAGATCGTTCAGGTCACTGGTCGCAAATCGGCCACCGTCAAGCTGCACCATAGGTCGCAAGTCAGGCGGAATCACAGGAATAATATGCAGCACCATCCAGTCAGGCCGCGATCCAGTGGCCACGAAGTTATCAATGACCCGCAGGCGTTTGATCAGCTTGGCCCGTTTCTGACCTTTGGCGGTAGTAATGTCTTCCCGCAGTTTCTCTGCTGTCTCCTCCAGGGGAATATCTTCCAGCAATCGCATGATGGCCTCAGCCCCAATGCCCACTTCTACACCAATTAGGCTCTCGTCTTCACTGTAGATTTGCTCTTCTAGTTCCAGCCACTGTTCTTCGGTCAGCAGTTGCTTATAACTCAAGTGGTCAGCACTGCCAGGATTCAACACCACGTAGGCATTGAAATAAACCACCTGTTCTACATCTCGCAGGGGCATGTCCAACAGAATTGCCATGTAACTGGGAATCCCTTTGAGATACCAAACGTGGGTGACAGGAGCCGCCAACCGGATATACCCCATGCGGTGTCGTCGTACCCTGGATTCTGTGACCTCAACGCCGCAGCGCTCACAAACAATTCCCCGATGGCGAACTCGCTTGTACTTGCCACAGTGACATTCCCAATCCTTGGCTGGCCCGAAGATCCGCTCACAGAAGAGGCCATCCATCTCTGGCTTTAGGGTACGGTAGTTAATGGTTTCTGGCTTGGTCACCTCTCCCACCACTTGACCGTTGGGTAGGGTGCGCTCTCCCCATTGCCGGATGCGTTCTGGGGAAGCTAAACCAATTTTGACGTAATCGAAGCGTTGTTCCAGTTTAGGCATAATTCGGTTGTCAACTTAATCAATAATTCGGCATCAACAATTCAGCATCAATGACTCGACATCAATAACTCGGTGAGGGCGGGTATGGACTATTGAGAGCTACTACTTCCTTCCTCCTCTTCGCTGATATGGCTCACTTCGTAGGTGGGGCGAGATGGGGTGCGACCGCGTTGCGACTCATCCAGCATCAGATCCACTTCTGTGTCGTCGCTGGTACCATCATCCGAAGTATCAACCTTATGAACTGCAATGTCTAAACATAGAGATTGCAATTCTCGCATCAGTACCTTGAAGGATTCCGGGGTTCCGGGACGAGGAATCGCCTTGCCCTTGACAATGGCATTCAGGGCTTCGTTTCGACCCTGCATGTCGTCCGACTTCACCGTCAGCAATTCCTGCAAAGTGTAGGCCGCACCGAAGGCTTCCAAAGCCCAAACCTCCATCTCTCCAAATCGCTGTCCGCCCTGCTGTGCCTTTCCACCTAGAGGCTGTTGAGTCACCAGAGAGTAAGGGCCAGTGGAACGGGCGTGAATCTTGTCGTCCACCAGGTGTACCAGCTTCAGCATGTAGGCTACACCCACGGTCACGGGCTGGTCAAAGGGTTCTCCAGTGCGACCATCATAGACCAGGGTTTTCCCTGGATTGTTGGGATTAAACACCCAATCCTGCTTAGTCTTGTCCCTGGCCTCAGCCAATTTACCATGAACCGTCTCGCGGGACATCTCCCAACCGTGCATCTCATCAAAGGGAATCACCTTGAATCGTTTCTTGAGATTCTCTCCAGCCCAACCCATGAGACACTCAAAAATCTGACCCACATTCATTCGGGACGGAACCCCCAGAGGATTCAGCACGATGTCAATTGGGCGACCGTCCGGTAGATAAGGCATATCCTCAGAGGCCAGAATCCGAGAAACAATTCCCTTGTTTCCATGGCGTCCAGCCATTTTATCGCCCACCTGGATCTTCCGCTTCTGGGCCACATAAACCCTTACCACCATGTTGGCTCCAGGCGGTAGCTCATCGCCTTGCTCCCGTGTGAACACCCGCACATCAACAACGCGGCCCTTCTCACCGTTAGGAACGCGCAGGGAGTTGTCCCGTACATCCCTGGCTTTTTCTCCAAAAATCGCCCGTAGCAGTTTCTCTTCAGGTGGCTGATCCGATTCCCCTTTAGGCGTCACTTTTCCAACCAGGATATCTCCCGATTCTACCCAGGCTCCAATCCGAATAATGCCATTGGAGTCTAGCTGACGCAGGGCATCCTCACCCACATTAGGAATCTCACGGGTGATTTCCTCCGGCCCCAGTTTGGTTTGGCGAGCCTCAATTTCAAACTTTTCGACGTGAATCGAGGTATAAACATCGTCCCTAACCAGGCGCTCACTGATCAGAATTGCGTCTTCGTAGTTGTAGCCTTCCCAGGGCATATAGGCCACCAGAACGTTATGGCCCAGAGCCAATTCAGCACCCTCGGTGGAGGAACCATCGGCCAATACTTGACCCACCACAACCTGATCTCCTTCATAGACCAGCGGTCGTTGGTTCAAGCAGGTGTCCTGGTTAGAGCGTTGGTATTTCTGAAGTTCGTACTCGTATTCCTGTCCTTCATTGGACATCACCTTAATCACTGAGCCATCAACATAACTTACCTCACCATCCACCTCCGAGATGATGACCATTCCGGAGTCCCTCGCGGCTTGGGCCTCTAGACCCGTTCCCACCAGCGGACGAATCGGACGCAACAAAGGCACTGCCTGACGTTGCATGTTTGATCCCATTAGGGCTCGGTTGGCGTCATCGTGCTCCAGGAAAGGAATCAGAGAAGTTGCAACGGAAACAATCTGTACCGGGGCGACAGCCACATAGTCCACTTGATCCGGGGTAGTAGTGGTGAAATCCTGGCGATAGCGTACCGGAACCAGGTCTCCCAGAATATTGCCTTCAGCATCGGTGCTAATGTCTCCCGGTGCAACCCGCAGGTCATCTTCTTCTCCCGCCGTCATGTAGATAGGAGTCACCTCCCGTTGCACTCGACCCTCTTTGACCGGGTAGTAGGGAGTTTCAATAAATCCATAGGGGTTGACCCGTGCATGGGTTGCCAGGGAACCAATCAGTCCCGCATTCGGCCCTTCAGGGGTTTCAATGGGACAGATTCGACCGTAGTGGGAGGGGTGAATATCCCGTACTGCGAATCCAGCTCGTTCCCGGGTTAAACCCCCTGGCCCCAGGGCGGACAAACGCCGCTTGTGGGTTAATTCGGCCAGAGGATTGGTCTGATCCATGAACTGGGAGAGCTGAGAACTACCAAAGAATTCTTTGATAGCAGCGACTAGAGGCTTGGGGTTGACCAGGGACGCGGGGGTGAGCGACTCGGAATCGCTGACGGTCATCCGCTCTCGAATAATTCGCTCCAGACGGTTCAAGCCGACCCGTACCTGGTTCTGTAACAGTTCCCCTACAGATCGCACTCGTCGGTTTCCCAAGTGGTCAATATCGTCGGTTTCACCCAGGTCATACTCGAGATTGATTAAATAGTCAATTGCTGCTAGGATGTCTGTAGGCGTTAGAACACGAACCGCATCCGGGACGTTAAGTCGCAGTTTGGCATTCAGCTTATAGCGGCCTACGCGGCCCAAATCGTAACGTTTAGGATCGAAGAAGCGATTGTGCAATAACTGCTCACCCCCGGCAACTGTTGGCGGTTCACCAGGACGCAGCTTACGGTACAAATCCATCAGAGCATCTTCTTCGGTGAACTCCCCTTCTCGATCAATCGTCTTCTGAAAATAGTCAGGGTGACGCAAGGCATCAAAAATTTCGTTGTTGGAGAGCCCTAGAGCCTTTAGTAGAACCTGAGCGGACAACTTACGGGTCTTATCAATTCGCACCCAAACCAGATCGTTCTTATCGGTTTCAAACTTGAGCCAAGCTCCTCGGTTGGGAATCAGGGAAGCACTGTAGGTTCGTCGTTGATTCTTATCAATTTCTGATTTGTAGTAAACCCCAGGACTTCGAACGATCTGGTTCACAATCACCCGTTCTGCGCCATTAATAATGAACGTTCCCCGCTCAGTCATTAGAGGAAGATCCCCGATGAAAACATCCTGTTCTTTGATTTCCCCTGTTTCTTTATTATTTAACCGGGTTGGGACGTACATCTGAACGGCGTAACTGCTATCCCGTCGCTTCGCTTCATCGACACTATACTTGGGTTCCTTCAACTTGTAGCCCTTGGCCATGAAGTGAAGTTCTAATTTCCCGGTGTAATCGGTAATCGGAGAAAAACTTTCTAACTCTTCGATCAAGCCCTGCTCCAAAAACCAGCGAAAACTAGATCGCTGAATATCGATCAAGTCGGGTAGCAAGAATTGGCTATGTTCTAAGTAATTTTGACGATTCATCGGGATACCTGGATAGTTTAATCAATTGAAAAAATTAAATGGAAGGACGCTGGAGTAACGTCAGGTTTCACGAGTGGATTAGATTTATATTTTCATAACGTCTAAGGAAGATTTACTCAGAAAAAATTAATTGAATCTAGAAGATTGGAGGTAATCAGGCTATAACAGAAATAGAGCCGTTTCATTCTCGCGTAAGTCACTGGAAAGTCAGGGAATTTACACCATGAATTTACTCGGTTGGTCAAACGCAGCACTTTGATCTCAGCTCAGCTTTCAAACACCTTTGGCATCGTATTCCCTTACGCTTAACCAACTGGCTGAAGACAGGAAGAATCTGTTGCCAGGGTCAAATCAAATAACCGACAGGCGTTTTGAGTCGTTTGCTGACACAACTCAGTAAATGGAGTTTGCCGAAGTTCAGCGACCTTCTGCGCAACGTAGTGAACGTAGGCCGGCTCGTTGCGCTTACCTCGACGGGGAACGGGGGCAAGGAACGGACAGTCTGTTTCAACTAATAGGCGGTTGGTCGGTACCATTCGGGCAGAATCCTGCACTGCCGTAGCACTCTTGAATGTAACAATGCCGCTGAAGCTGATGTAGAACCCCAAATCAAGAAACCATTGGGTTTCCTCGGGATTACCGCTCCAGCAGTGCATCACCCCCGAAACAGGCCCATGAAGATGCCAGAACTGATTGAGTTGCTGAACCATCTCCTCAGCCGCATCTCGACAATGGATAATCACAGGCTTATTCAACTGGTGGGCCACCTTAAGCTGGGCTTGAAACACCTCTTGCTGACGTTCTTTATCGCTCGCCTTGTAGAAGTCCAACCCCATCTCACCGATTGCCACAACCCTTGGATCAGACTGGGCCAGTTGCAAAAGTCGCTCAGCGGAGCCAGAAGTCCAGCGCTCCGTATCCAACGGATGAACCCCAACTGCAAACGACAACTCTGGTACCTGATCCGCAATTGAGCGAATCTGATCAAACTCATCAAGATGAACGCAGGAGTGAACCAGATGGATGACACTGAAATCCTGCCAGCGTTGCCGAATCGCTGACAGGTCTGAGGCTAGAGTTTCAAAGTTAAGGTGAACGTGAGTGTCAATCAGTTGCATCGCTATGCCATCCTAAAATAACCGCCACCTCGAACCATCATTGCTAAATGGAAATCTGCTTCACAGCGAATATAACTGGTAGATTCGGTCAAGCAGCCATAAATTCAGTCCGCTAAGAATTGGTACAGCATTCAACCATAACCCTATGATGCTTGTGCTGTCTCAGCTTGAGGACTAGGGAAGTATTTCTTAAATGCCTTTGCTAGGCGAGCTTTCTTTCGAGCTGCACTATTGCGATGGATGACCCCCCGCTTCACAGCCTTGTCAATCTTGCTGTAGGCGGCAGAAAGTTTCTGATTGACGTCTTCTAATGCCTGCTCATCCTTTTCACTTGACTCATAGCCCTCTAGCGCTGATATGTAACGCTTACTCAAGGTTTTAATTGCTGACTTATAGGATTTATTGCGTAATCTGTTGCGCTCTGCGATTTGGACTCGCTTCGCAGCCGACTTGATGTTTGTCATAATATCCGTTAGGAAATCTAGAACCGTAGACGTTGCAGCCTATTCTTACAGAAATTCTAATATAGCACTAATTGTTTGCAATGCGGAAAATGCCTTTGCAGAATTAGAGGATGTCAGTATTGGCACGACGGTATCCACCTTTAATCCACGCTAGACTATATAGATAAGAAGCCGCACTTAATACAAGTCAGGGCTTAATTTAACCAGAAAGTTGGGGAACAGCATTTAGATACAGTCGTGCAGTCCAAACGCCATGTTCTGAATCATAGAATCGTTGAGTTGTAGAGACTCATTGCTCTGACCTGATCCAGACTTCCACATCAGATCATCCTGGAGCAGGGTTCCCGTTACCAACCTCAGTTCACTCTAATCAATTCACTCCTCCGGACATCACCCTAGACAACTATGTTACGAATTATCACTCAATGGGTTGAAGCGCAGGCAGAAATACGAAGAGTTGCCAACCGCGTTTATGACGACATGATTGTGCACCGGGAGGCAACCGTGCGAGAGGTGTTGCAGGCGGTTCAGCGGCAAGGTGATAAAGCACTCCTGCACTACACTCAAGAGTTTGATCAAAAGGTTTTGACCGTGGAAGAACTACGGGTGAGTGGTTTGGAGCTGGATGCTGCTTATCAACAAGTATCCAAGGAATTACTGGATAGCATTCGAATCGCTGCCAGGAAGATCGAAGCATTCCATCGCCAGCGGATGCCGCGTTCCTGGGTGCAATTTGAAGGAGATGAGGTGGTGTTAGGGAAGCGCTATACTCCTGTGGATTCTGCTGGGCTTTATGTACCAGGGGGCAAGGCGGCCTATCCCAGTACCGTTCTAATGAATGCAATTCCGGCAAAGGTTGCTAAAGTACCCCGAATCATCATGATCACCCCACCGGGTTCGGATAAGAAAATTGACCCGGCGGTTTTGGTCGCAGCTCAGGAGGCAGGGGTGCATGAAATCTATCGAGTGGGCGGATCGCAGGCCATTGCTGCTTTGGCCTTCGGGACAGAAACGGTACCCAAGGTGGATGTGATTACTGGCCCTGGTAATATCTACGTTACTCTGGCTAAGAAGTTGGTCTATGGTCGGGTTGGGATTGATTCCCTGGCAGGGCCATCAGAGGTACTGATTATTGCAGATGGTCTAGCTGATCCAGTTCATGTCGCGGCTGATTTGCTGGCCCAAGCAGAGCATGATGCCCTGGCCGCAGCGATTCTAATTACTCCAGATTCGGCACTGGCCCGTCAAGTTGCCATGGAGGTAGAGCGTCAATTGGTTGATCATCCGCGCCGCACCCTAACAGAAAAGGCGATCGCCCATTACGGCTTGGTTATTGTGGTGGATTCTCTCTCGGCAGCAGCGAAGTTATCGAACGAATTTGCACCGGAGCATCTAGAACTAGAAGTCGAAGATCCCTGGGAACTGATGGAAGAAATTCGTCATGCCGGAGCGATTTTCCTGGGGTACTCCACACCGGAAGCGGTGGGCGATTACCTGGCAGGGCCAAATCATACCCTCCCGACCTCTGGAGCCGCTCGATACGCTTCAGCGCTGGGCGTCGAAACGTTCATGAAACATTCCAGCCTGATTCAGTATTCTCCTGAAGCCCTCAAAGAAATGTCCGGTGCAATTCAGACCCTGGCCGAAGCCGAGGGTCTCCCCTCCCATGCCAACTCAGTCCGTTTCCGAGTCAATCCGCCCGAATCCCCCAGCAACTCCTGACGAATAGCGTTGCTAAAGCATTTAACTCATGCTAATTTTTTGGCAGGTCAAGCAAATTTCTATGGGTTTCTGTAAACCTGTACACATTTGTCTGTCTTTATGATTTCATGGGCGTGATACCTTACCCATCTAGCCCTAGGTATCGCTAAAATCAACGCATCCTGCTCACCTTATTAGCCAATCAGGATGCATTTTGCCAAACCCAGTGTCTTTTCTGGCCTGAAGCAAAGCCTTCCAGGTATATTTCCTAACTATCCTTGCAGTTTTCACGGAACTGCATCTACCTAAAGCTTGGTGGGTAGGTTTCTATTTTGCACTAAACTTAATTTCCTAATGGAGGATTTAGAATGCCGATCTCGAAGCGTTGTATCGCTGAATTTATTGGTACATTTTGGCTGGTTTTTGGTGGCTGTGGTAGCGCAGTCCTGGCCGCTAATTTTCCTGCAGACCAAGCTGCAAACAACCCCCTAGGAATTGCCTTTGTTGGGGTTTCCCTGGCGTTTGGTCTGACTGTATTAACCATGGCCTATGCTGTTGGCCACATTTCAGGTGGTCACTTCAATCCCGCTGTTTCCTTCGGTCTATGGGCAGGAAAGCGGTTTTCAGGAGGCGATCTATTGCCTTACATCGCTTCTCAGGTGTTGGGCGCAATTTTAGGCTCGGTTGTTCTCTGGATTGTTGCTGGAGAAATTACAGATGGTGGCCTAGCTGCGAATGGTTATGGTGTTCACTCCCCAGGTGGATATGCCATTATGTCTGGTCTAGTGATTGAGATTGTCCTAACGTTCATGTTCTTAATGATCATTCTAGGATCCACTGACCGTCGTGCTCCCCAGGGATTGGCCCCCGTCGCGATTGGTTTAGGATTAACCCTGATTCATCTGATCAGCATCCCAGTAACAAATACCTCTGTAAACCCTGCTCGGAGCACTGGCCCTGCGCTTGTCAGTCTCTTCGGTGGTGTAAGTTGGCCCCTGGCTCAGCTTTGGTTATTCTGGGTCGCTCCGATTATTGGCGCGATTATTGCGGGCTATGTCTACTCCGGGGTATTTGAAGAGCCTGTTGTTGAGCGAGAATTGAAGACTTCTCGGGAGGTTTAACCCAATTTTGTTTATTTTGAATTAATCGTTTTTCCCCAGGGATAGAACAATCTTGATCGAATGCTGGGTGACATTGTCACCCAGCATTTTTTATCGATAGCTGAAAATTGAAACCCAGGAGAAAATTGACAAAAATAAACCGCCTCAGCAGGGGTTGAGAGGCGGAATCTCAGGGATAAGCTTCTGATCCTACAACTAAAAGATAAGGTCTGATTCTGAGAGTTGCCTGAGACCAGCGAAAAAGTTTTCTGAGTTTCCTCAGCAATAGGCCAGCAATCAGTTCGGTATATTAGACAGCGGTTGCCCAGAAACAGATGCGGTAGGATATACTGAATGTTCACTCAGTCACGAAAAACCGACTGCAGTTTGCTAAATCGTGCATCTTCATCGAAATCAGCTACGTTTAAAAAATCAACTTTTGGAGAACTTAAGTCCAGACAACTTAAGTCCAGAGAGCTGTTACCCAGAAATGGATTACGTCTAGAAACCTAAGATTTTAGTAAAGCGGGATTATGGTTGTACAAGTCGATCTCTTGCCAGGTGCGATTTCGGAGTTGATGGCCTCTGTTGCAGACACCCACTGCCTGACTCAAGCAGACCGCTACGGTTTGATGGCAGCGATCCTTGATGAATCTTTAACTGACGAGGAACGGCGCTCGATTGACCGATTGTTGCGTTCCTGTTTGCGCGGTCGAGTTCAAATCATTAACGAGCTGTCTAGCCAGGTTTGGACTGGAGATGCGTAAACGGCTGAACTTTTTGACGAATGGCCTGGCTCACCTGTTGATTGCCCTCCGAACTGAGGTGAATGTGATCTCGATAGAGCATTTGCGGCTGTTCGGCTTGATTAAATTGGGGCAGAAAATCGATGTAGTCAATGTTGTGACCTTGGGCTAGATCCTGGAGGCGTTGTCGAGCCTTTAACTCATAATCGCGGGGGCCAGGTTGCCCCACTTCTCGCAGCAGGGGAGTGTGAGCCAGCAGAAACTCGATACCCTGTTGCGTTGCTGTTGAATGGATCGCTTGAATGGCTTCCAGGTTGAATCCAACGATATCTTTGGGAGGTGTTGGCACTGGAAATCTAGCCGATTGCTGGCGACTGCGATAACGATTTGCCACTTCTAGAATGGCAAGGGCAGGCTTGTGATTCGGGTAGTTCGGATCTTGACCCACCATCTCAGGGTTAGGAATGCCAGCAAATAGGTCATCTGTATTGATGACCAGGACAATCACCTGAGCTTGAAAAACACCGAATTTGCGCAGGTAGGCAATTTGGTTGGGTGGCCCCCAGGAGTTTGCTGAAGCATTCAGCACTTCCATGCGTTGCAAGGGGTTTGAAATCTGGGAAGTCGATTGGGGGTCGGCAGCATCAGAGTTGGCAGCCGTGAGTTGCTGTTCGATCAAGGCTGACAGGGTTTCAGATTGATCCGTCCACCAGGCCCCATTAACGATGGAATCGCCCAACAGCAGGACTCTAAATACGTCATCGGGCAGCGGTTGGATTGGACTATTACTTCGCATCGAATATTCGTTGATCTGAATGCGATTGCCAAATCGTCGGGTAGTTTGGGATGGAGCCAGGAGATAGCCAATCTCTGGGTCTGCAATGTACACCAGAGGCTTGCCAAATCCGAAGATCAACCGCAGGCCAACTTCAAGGGCGATCGCCAACCCCGCCAAGGCCAAAGGCACAATCCAGATCAGTTTCATCATCTTGTTTAACTGTTTATTGTTTAGCTTTTGAGTTAGGGATTTCTAACGTTCCAATGACGCTAGTTGTATTTTATTTTCAGAAATCGTCTGAGGTCAGGTTATCAGTCAAAGGGACACCGTTACCGATAGAATTCTAAGGTGTACACCCTAACGTTCCAAGTTCCGGCAAGCCGTTCTGCCAAAGCATCACGAGAGAAACCTGTGGATTTACAGCACATCTTTAAAACCGATCACCCGATTATTGGAGTTGTCCATCTATTGCCATTGCCAACCTCTCCGCGTTGGGAGGGCGATTTGCATGAGGTGATGGATCGCGCAGAACAGGAGGCAACGGCCCTGGCATCTGGTGGCGTCCATGGCATTATTGTCGAAAATTTCTTTGATACGCCCTTCGCCAAACAGCAGGTTGATCCCGCCGTGGTGAGCGCTATGACCTTGGTCGTTCAGCGTTTGATGAACCTTATCACACTGCCTGTCGGTGTGAATGTGCTACGGAATGATGCTCAGAGTGCCCTGGCTATTGCGGCTTGTACTGGTGCACAATTTATTCGGGTCAACGTTCTAAATGGAGTGACTGCAACGGATCAGGGCTTAATTGAGGGCAATGCCCATCAGCTTCTACGATACCGCCGTGAACTGGGATGTGATGTCAAAATTCTAGCGGATGTCCTGGTGAAGCATGGCCGTTCTCTCAGTTCTTCTCATGTCACAACTGCAGTGGCAGAAACCGTTGAACGAGCCTTGGCCGATGCCGTAATTCTATCCGGCTGGGCGACAGGGTATCCCCCTAGTCGAGAGGAACTAGAACTCGCCCGTACCACAGCAAAGCATGCGCCAGTCCTGATTGGCAGCGGTGCCGACCTGGATAATGTTGCCAATCTGATGCCCGCTGCCGATGGGGTGATTGTGTCCAGTTCCCTAAAACGCCATGGCCGCATCCACCAGCCAGTTGATCCGAATCGGGTTCGGCAATTCGTTGATGCAGTGTATCGGAGTCTGGAGCCACCGCAGCTGGCGGAGGAAAAGCCCACGGCAGAGTTGGAACAGCAACCGCCTCTGCCACTCAAAAATTCCGGATAATCTCAATAGTGGTTCTGCCAAAACCCAAAAAAATCGCTTACAATAGTTCGATGTAGTGTTTTAGATCCCGATGATCAAACTCCGATTGAAGCGATACGGTAAAAAGCGAGAGGTTAGCTACCGAATTGTTGCGATGAATAGCTTGTCTCGCCGTGAAGGTCGTCCCCTGGAAGAACTGGGCTTCTACAACCCCAGAACGGATGAAACTCGCCTGGATGTCCCCGCAATTGTTCGGCGTCTCCAGCAAGGAGCGCAACCCACTCGAACTGTGCGTAACATCCTACAGAAAGCCAATGTCTTTGAACAACTTAAGTCCGGAACAAGCCCAGAGGGCAGCAGCGAAGAGCTCGTCAACCAGTCCTGATTACGCTCAACTGGTTCAGTTTCTGGTTGAACCCTTTCTCGAATCGCCAGAATCGTTACGAATTGACTGTGAAAAAGTTTCGGCCCAGGGCAAGACTTGGGTCAGGCTTGCATTTGAATCGGAAGATAGAGGTCGAGTCTATGGACGCGGCGGTCGCAACATTCAAGCGATCCGAGTTGTGTTGTCAGCTGTTGCGACCATGGCCGGAGAGTCCGTTTATCTGGACGTCTACGAGGAGCCGCAGGCCAAGGAGCGCCCCTCGGTTTCTTCTTCCCGCTCAACCCCCAATGGTCGCTCATCTCGAACCCGCAGGCGATCGCCCGCGCCTGAGCGGATGGCTCGTAAGAATGGCAATGGTCATGGCCGCTGAAGTTTCAGGTGGCCCTGAATTTGCATGACTGAGAGACTGACGATTGATCTGGTAAGTCAAGAAGGTGCTATTGCCCTGGCTGGGTATCGTGAGGAAAATCTCAAACTGTTGAACAAGCAGACCGGAGCTCAGGTAGTGATCCGGGGTCAGGAGTTGATGGTCAGTGGGACGCCCTCACAGGTTGACCTATGTCGGCGATTGGTGTCTTCCCTGGAGGATCTGTGGAAAGTCGGCGAAATGGTTACGGGAGTTGATATTCTCAATGCCCGTCATGCCATTAATACTAACCAACAGGATCAGTTGCAAGATCTACGGCAGGATATCATTGCTACGACTCGCCGAGGTCATCAAATCCGAGCCAAGACCTTCCGTCAGAGCAAGTATGTTAGGTCAATTCGGACGAATGATTTGGTTTTCTGTGTTGGCCCTGCCGGAACTGGAAAAACCTATTTGGCTGCCTTGATGGCGGTTCAAGCCCTGTTGGATGGGCACTACGAACGCTTGATTCTGACCCGTCCAGCAGTGGAAGCGGGGGAAAAATTGGGCTTCTTGCCTGGAGATTTACAACAAAAAGTTAACCCCTATTTGCGGCCCCTTTATGATGCATTGTATGAATTAATTGAACCCGAAAAAGTTGCGAATCTCATGGAACGGGGCGTGATTGAAGTTGCTCCATTGGCCTATATGCGAGGTCGCACGTTAAATAATGCCTTTGTTCTGCTAGATGAGGCACAGAACACCACCCCCGCTCAGATGAAATTGGTGCTGACTCGTTTGGGGTTTCAGTCCCGCATGGTGGTCACTGGCGATTTGACGCAGACTGATCTCCCCTCCTACCAAGCGTCTGGCCTCAATGTTGCCCTCAAAATTCTGAAACCAGTTGAGGGGATTGCAGTTTGTGAACTCACCTCGGCTGACGTTGTCCGCAATCCTCTAGTCCAAAGAATTGTGGCAGCCTACGAGCGGCATGAGACGATAAATTAAGCGGAGTAAATGGATTTTAAGGAAATTTCTTTAAATTCAAAGTTTAGAACTAAAATAAAACATCGACTTTTCTTGAAATCACCTGAGAGCTGCTCATTAACTCGTGGAGAATCAGACAGATGGGTCTTCCTCAGATAGTTTGGCAATTCTGTAAGAAAGTAGTTCAGAGCATTGTTAATCGAAGTATTGTTAGCCGAAATATTGTTAATCAATATCTTTATGGGATGGGTCGCCGTTCCTTCTATCGGCGTCGATTTTCAATCCTGGTTGCGATTTGCTTTTTGCTAACCATTGGACTCCGCCCGGTCGTTGCAACTGTTGTGGCCCAATCTGCAACGATTGAGCAGGCTCAAGATCGCTATCGAGCCAGGGATTTTCAGGTGGCGGTTGATCTGTGGCAGCAATTGGCCCGTCAATTTTCTACCAAGGGCGATCGCCTGAATCAAGCCATGGCGCTGAGCAATCTGTCCTTGACCTATCAACAATTGGGAGAGTGGGAAGCGGCGGCAACAGCCATCGATCAAAGTTTGGGTCTATTGAATCCGTTGGCGGAGTCATCGGATCAGCAGCGAATCCTGGCCCAGACCCTGGACATTCAAGGACGATTTTACTCAGAAACCGGACAAGAACAGAAGGCAGTAGAAACCTGGCAACGGGCGGCTGATCTCTATCAGGATAACCAGAATCGGGCCAGCCTCAGTCAAAACTTGATGAATCAAGCACAGGTGTTACAAAATATGGGGCTGTATCCTCGCGTTTGCCGGACGTTGCTTCAGTCCCTTGAGATCGAATTTTCTCTGAACCAGGGATGCAATTTGACAGAAAGTGTTTTGCAACAGTTAGCAGATGTCCCAGATTCGGCCTTGAAATTTGAAGGGCTACGCCGCCTGGGGAATATCCAGCGGATTACTGGAGCACTGAGCCAGCCCAGAGTTCTTGGAGTTCTGGCCAGTGAAGCGACAGAAGAATCTGTTCGGGCTGACCTGAGACCGGATTCCAAGAGCCTCCTAACTGCTAGCCTCCAGGTTGCGGAAAGGCTGAATAACCCCCAAGCCGTGGCCGTTGCTCACCTAAGTCTCGGGAATACCGAAAGGGCCATTGCGAAGCGTGATTACCTGCGAGAGGTTAACGACGGTGATCCTCATCTAGCCAAACAAGCAAAATACCAAAACTACATTGAAAAGCTGGAGCAGCAAGCATTACGACAATATCAACTTGCAGCAACACAGGCCACCTCCCCATCAACAAAGCTGCAGGCCCAACTCAATCAATTAAGCCTATCGACGGAAAGCTACGATTTCGTTCTGAATGACCCCGAAGCTTTCAGTGACTTCTCGACTCGAAGTCAAGTGTTGACGGAAGCGGCCCGCTGGAAATCTCTGGAGAAAACCGTTGCCGATCTCCCGGCAAGCCGCTCCAATCTCTACGAAAAAGTCAACTATGCCGATAGCTTGATCCGACTATACGAAATTTCAAACTCTTCCCAAATGCCGCCGCAATTACAGACTGAACTTCAGACCCAGGAACCGACCCAGGCCGAGATTGAGGGAATGCTCCAGACTGCTTTGGCACAATCCCAGAACTTGGTGGATCGCAAAGCAGAGGCCCACAGCTTGGGAACCCTGGGAAGTTTCTACGAAAAACTGGGAAATCTGGATAAAGCAGCAGCGAAGCCCGAAACTGCTGTAAAACAGTGGGCAATGGCGGAAAAGTTCACCACCGCAGCCTTGGAAATTGCGCCAGCCTATACTTCCCCGGATATTGCCTACCAACTCTCCTGGCAACTCGGTCGAGTTCGGGATGCTCAGCGGGATCCCAATTCATCCGCCGACCTCAAGCGAACCATTGCTGCCTATCAAAATTCATTTGAGACCTTACAAGCCCTCCGCAGTGATTTGGTGGCAATCAACCCGGAAGTTCAGTTTTCATTCCGAGAGAGTGTTGAACCCGTTTACCGTCAACTGGTAGATTTGCAGCTTCAACTGGCAGAACAACTTCAAGCAGACGGTAATGAGCCGGAGCTACAGGTTCAGATGCAAGCGGTACGTCAGGTGATTGAATCTCTCCAGGTAGCCGAGCTGAACAACTTCTTCCGAGATGCCTGCGTTGATGCCAATCCCCGTTTAATCGACAGAGTGGCTCAAGAATCTAAGACCGCTGCGGTGATCTATCCCATTGTGCTGCCGGATCGGATGGATGTTATTGTTAGTTTGCCAACTGATCCAGACCCCACCTTCAAGTTATATAAAACTTCAGTCAAAGAGCGAAATCTGAATGAAACGGTCAGGGATCTGTACAGTTTTCTGGCAAATCAGCGAGCCGGTTTTAAAACGGGATCAAAGCAGGTCTACGATTGGCTAATTCGAGACATTGAGCCAGAATTAGCTGCGAATCAGGTCGATACTTTGGTGTTTGTTCTGGATGGAATTTTGCGTAAGATTCCTATGGCAGCACTCTACGATGGCGAGCAATATCTGGTCGAAAAATACACCATTGCCCTGACACCTGGCCTCCAGCTTTTAAACCCTCAACCCATTAGCCGGCAGGATCTGAAAGCCCTACTTGGAGGCGCAAGTCAGGCAGAGAGCTTTACAGCGGAAAATCTGAACGAATTGCCAGGGGTTGATGAGGAATTGCAGACCATCTCAACGATTCTAGACGAGCCAGAAACCCGTCAGAATGAACAATTTACCCGCGAAAACCTCCGGCAACTGTTGAATAAAGTGCCGTTTCCGGTGGTTCATCTGGCAACCCACGGACAGTTTAGCTCTGATAAAGATGAAACCTTCATCCTGGATTTTAACGGACGGATTAATGCTGAAGATTTTGATAATCTGCTGCGGAAGCCGGATGAAAAGAATCCAATTGAACTGCTGGTGCTGAGTGCCTGTGAAACGGCGGAGGGAGATGATCAAGCGGCCCTGGGCTTGGCGGGAATTGCCATTCGAGCCGGAGCCCGGAGTACTGTCGCATCCCTCTGGAATGTTTCAGACAATAGCACTGCCCGTCTGATGGCGGATTTCTACGCGCAACTGGCAGATCCGCAGCGGCAAGCAAACAAGGCCCAGGCGCTACAAATTGCCCAGGAAGAATTACTCAGTGATCCGGCAACTCAACACCCCTACTATTGGGCTCCGTTTGTCCTGGTGGGGAATTGGCAGTAGTTGGTGCGATTTGGTGATCTGTAAAACTCAGTACACGTAACTTAAAGTCACGATACACCCAAAATTAAGCGGAGCAGTCCATGAGTTGTTCCACTACCTCTGGGTCAAACCACCCTGTGAGGGCAACAGCCAGCGCATCTGCCGCATCATCCGGTCGAGGAATTGTATCCAGGTTGAGTTCCCTAGCGACTGCCTCTTGCACCTGTTGTTTCTGAGCATTGCCGTATCCTGTCAGGGCTTGTTTGATTTGGGCCGGGGTGAACTCTACCAGGGGAATTTTAAATTGAGCCAGTACTAGCATGAGAATGCCTCTTGCATGGGCCACAAAGAAGGTATTGCCCATGCGATAGAAAAATAGCTTTTCCACCACTGCCAAATCGGGTTGAAACTGCTCCATCAATGTGTGTAAGTCATCATAGATAGTGCAGAGCCGCTGACCAAGATCGTGGCCCTTCGGCGTGGTAATCACTCCAAAGTCAATCAAACTGGCATCAGTATCATTAGCCTGAACCGGGGACTGAGGGGTTGAAACTGGACATTGAATCACCCCAAATCCCAAAATTGCCAAGCCCGGATCAAAGCCAATAATTCGTTTATTCTGCTGCTTCATCCGGGAGTCCGAAGACGGAGCGGAACACTTTCTGAACTTTGTATCCTGAATCGATTGATTCCAGGGGATCTTTACGCAGACGATGGCGCAGGCAGGGGGTAATCACCTGTTGAATATCTTCCAACGTTGCCTCGGTTCGACCCTCAAAAGCAGCAAGGGCCTTGGCCGCTCGATTCGTCACGATATCTCCCCGCAGTCCATCCACGTCTAATTCAGAACAAACCTGAGAAATTTTCACCCGCAGTTCCCGATCAATCTGAACCTGGGACAACCGTTCTCGTGCCGCTACGATTTGTTGCTGGATTTCTTCCTGCTGAGAAACGTAATCCTTCAGAAATATTTGAGGACTTTGGTCGAAGGCAGATCGTTGCTCTACAATCTGAACCCGCAAATCAGGTTCCTTGACGGTACGAATTTCAACGTGCATCCCAAATCGATCCAGGAGTTGGGGTCGCAGTTCTCCCTCCTCCGGGTTGCCGGAACCCACCAGGACAAACCGGGCCGGGTGACGGATTGAAATTCCCTCCCGTTCAACGGTATTCCAGCCACTTGCCGCCGAGTCGAGCAATACATCCACCAAATGATCATCTAGCAAATTCACCTCATCAACGTAGAGAATTCCCCGGTTCGCCTTAGCCAATAAACCCGGCTCGAAAGCTTTTACTCCCTCTGTCAGGGCTTTTTCAATGTCAATCGATCCACAAACTCGATCTTCTGTCGCCCCCAGTGGTAAATCAATCATCTGAACTTTACGGCGAATCACTGGAATCTCCATTTGGGCAGCCACCCGCTGCTGCACTTCATCACTCATTAAATCCAGATCATGAACATCGCTGTTGAAGGGATCATCGGCGACAACTTCAATTTCCGGTAAAAGGTCGGCCAAGGCACGGATTGTAGTTGATTTTCCAGTCCCTCGATCCCCCATGATCATCACTCCCCCAATTTTGGGATCAATCACATTCAGGATGAGGGCCAGCTTCATCTCTTCTTGACCCACAATCGCAGTGAAGGGAAAAACGGGGCGTCTAGAGGAGGAAACGGTTGGATTTTCGGCAGTTGGATTTTCGGAATTTGCAACGACAGCAGTTGAACTCACAATTAATAATAAATTCAGATTCTCATAATACTCTCTCTCAGTATAAGGCTTTCAGGGTTCTCAACAGGTATCGACATAGGATGAAGCGGCGAGCAGTGACGTTGCTCACCTTTCCATTTCAAATTATTTCGGCTGAAATAGATCTAAGAGAAAGAGAGTCAGACGTAAGCCGGGTTCTGTTATCCTGACTAAATCTGTCAAGACGGCGGCTATCTATCTGGGATACTTGTTACCAAATACCTCTAGCGGTACACCTTTCGCGGAACTGGAAAAAGACCAACCTTTGTTCCTCCGACCTTGCTCCCAACCGGGGTTTACCGAGCCAATGCCTCTCGACATTGCTGGTGCGCTCTTACCGCACCTTTGCACCCTTACCCATTAAGCTTTCAGCTCTCAGATGTCAGGTCTTAGCTGATTGCTGACCGCTGATAACTAATTACTGCCTGGGCGGTATGTTTCTGTGGCACTATCCTCACGATCACTCGCACTGGGCGTTACCCAGCAAGTTTGGTCTTTCGGGAGCCCGGACTTTCCTCAGATTCCGTCGGAATCCGCAACCACCTACACTGGCTCTCTGCCTTTACTTTAACTTACGAATCGACCGGCTGGTTCCAGGAAAAGCCAATGCGTTAATGCCTCTCTATCCTAAAGTTATAGTAGATGTAGCTCATTCTGGAATGGCGAAATTCTTAGCACCATTAAGGCAGAAATTCAGGCAACAAAATGCTGATACTAAAGGGACACTGGGCGGCATCGGATTACTTTTAGGATTAATCCTGATCACGCTTGGAATTCGTTCCGTTGCAGGGTTTCAGCCGCTGGAAGTATGGTACTTCGATTGGATGATGCGATCGCGCCAGAATTTGGGCCTAAATCCCCAGGATCGAACCGATTCAAGGTTACTAATTGTTGCCATCACTGAAGCAGATATTGGCCTGATCGAACGCTATCCCGTTTCCGACGGGATTCTTGCCCAGGCCCTCACCACGTTGCTCGATCTGGAACCTGAGATTATTGGTCTAGATTTGTACCGGGACATTCCCTACGAACCGGGTCATCAGGATCTACAGAAAATCCTGCAAACGCAAGACAATGTAGTTGTGATTAAAACATTGGGCGATGAAGAAATTCCCCCAATTCCAGCTCCTGAGACGGTTCCTCCAGAGCAAATTGGATTTAACGATTTACTGCTTGACCCAGATGGTGTTGTACGTCGTAATTTATTATTTGCTGGCACTGAAACCGGAATCTCCTACTCCTTTTCTCTGCGATTGGCATTGCAATATCTAGCACAGCGAGGGATTGAACCAGAGAACGATCCAGCTAATCCCAATTACATCATCCTAGGCCAGGCCGAGTTCCTACCCCTGAAAAGAACGTCAGGTGGATATCAAAGAATCGATGCTGAGGGGTATCAAATTTTGCTGGACTACCGTCTGCCAACTAAGATTGCACCCACAATTAGCCTCAGCCAAGTTTTACGCGGAGAAATCAACCCCCGCTGGGTCAAGGACAAGATTGTATTGATTGGGACGACAGCCCCCAGCGGCAAAGATTATTTCCTGACGCCCTTCAGCCCTGCCCAGGAGAGAAACTTTAAGATGCCTGGTGTGATTATTCACGGTCAAATGGTCAGCCAAATTCTTGATGCGGTTGATGGCTCTCGTCCACCATTTCGATTTTGGCCCGGCGGGCTAGAGATTTTATGGATTATTGCCTGGGGGGGGATCGGTGCAACTTTGGCCTGGTGTGCTCGTCGTCCAATTACTCTCGTCTTTGGGAACCCTGCCCTTTTGGCCATTCTGGCAAGTTTTAGCTTCTTATTTTTCTTGAATCGCTATTGGGTTCCGACGATGGCTCCGGGGTTTGCCCTGGTGGTCACCAGCGGTATCGGTATGGCCTATCGCACGGCACGAACCCAACGTCAGCGTCAAGCAATTATGCAACTTTTGGGACAAAACACTTCCCCTGAAGTCGCCGAAGCGTTGTGGAGAGAACGAGACCAGCTCATTTTCGATGGCAAGCTACCGGGTCAAAATCTAACCGCTACTATTCTGTTCTGTGACATCCGCAACTTCAGTACAATTTCTGAACAGATGGAGCCAGAAAAGCTCCTGGATTGGTTGAATGAGTATCTGACCGTTCTGACAGAATGCATTCGATCCCGTCATGGCATTGTGAACAAATTTACTGGGGATGGCATTATGGCTGCTTTTGGTGTCCCGATTCCCCATCGGTCTGATGCTGAAATTGCCGCCGATGCCTATGATGCCGTTGTCTGTGCCGTAGAAATGTGGGACGAACTCGAACGGCTCAACCCCCTATGGTCTGTTGAAAAACTACCCACGATCAAAATGCGAGTTGGGATTTACACAGGAGAAATTGTCGCTGGCAGTTTGGGGAGCAAAGACCGCTCAGAATATGGCTTACTAGGAGACAGTGTCAACATTGCCTCGCGTCTGGAAAGTTGCCTCAAAGAACGACAAGCAGGTACTTGCCGCATTTTGATTACAAAGGAAACACTCAAGTACATCGCGAGAAGATTTGAAGTCGAATCCTGGGGAGAAATTCCGCTCAAAGGCCGCCAGCAATTGGTTGATGTCTATCGGGTTCTAGCCAAAAACCCGTGGTTGAGTCGTATCCCGATAATTTGGCTACTGCTCCGAGAGTACAACTGCTGGGCTGGAATCTTATTTCTAATCGAGCTACTTAACGAATGATCGTGAATTTTTGTAATCCTTCTGGAGGCTCATATTCAGTCATAACCTGTTGAGGCATTGCAGCCGGCGGCCCATGATGACACCATTGAATCATCACCTCTACCTGAGATGGATCACCTTCAAACACAGCCTCAACTCGGCCATCCGACAAATTCTTAACCCATCCCCCCAGACCAAATTCCATTGCCGTGTTCAAGGTGGAAATCCGAAAACCAACCCCTTGAACCTGTCCAGATATCCAGACATGGGCGCGAACCATAGATGCCATTAACCCTGCCTTAATAATTCTAAAAACCAAATGATAACTGAGGAAATTATTATGAAAAATTATATAGCCTTTCCAGGCTTGGTGAGGTAAGGATTTGAGATTTTGGGACACACCGCACCCCAACCTCATGTACTCCATCAGCGGTGGAAACGCTGTATCGAAAATTAGGGTTGCTAATCTTAGGAGAACGCTGTGGATTTGGTCAATATAGGAGTGATGTTAGTTGCAGCGACCGCTGCTGGGCTGGGCCTGGGATATTGGCTGTGGGAAAGACGAATGCTGCGCCAACGCCAAGCCTATGAAGCCAAAATCCAACGACAGGCGGAGGAACTCGAAAGGGGGCACCAATCCAGAATTGAGCAGATGGTACAGTCTCTCCGCCAGGAATACGAGGCTGAAATGACCCAAAGAACCCAGGAGGCTCAACAAGTTCACACTCAGCAGTTAGAGGCCACCCAGCATTCATTGCAACAGGAATTTGCCCAAGAGAAAACCCAACTCTCTGAACAGTTATCCCATCGTACGGCTGAACTGAACCAGGCCAATCATACCCTGCAAATCTACGAAAATCATCTCGGTCAAGTTACGCAAAAACTTGCCACTAGCGAGGTTCAGCTTCAAGACATGACCCAGTCTTTGCAAACCATGAGTCAATCCATCGCCAACTACGAAACTGAATTGAGTCAAGTCACCCAGGAGTTGGCAGGTAGCAAAACTCAAGTTCAGCGTTTGAATCAGGAATTAAGCGAGTATGAAGCCCAGGTTCAACAGCTCACCACTCAGACAGAAGCAGAACAAGCCAACATCCAAAACCGCCTGGAAAGCCTGGAGCAACACCAGCAGCAACAAGCGCAGCAGCTCCGAGAAGACCTGATCCAGAAACAACATGCCGAAGTCCAGGGTACAGCGGCCGATTTGGAAAAACACTATTATGGTCAAATTCGCCGGGGAACAACCCAATTCATTCAAACACTGCAACAAACTACTGCCGAAACAGAAGCAACAGCTTCCACAACTGAAAAAGTCACAGAAGCAGTTGATTCCTAGAAGATCTATCGACTCTGTATAACCAATCACCAAAAATCCAAAAAACAATCGTAAATGACCCATAGCCAGCAACAATAGTTTTCAAAACGTCATATAAATCCGCCGACGGATGCAACTTACCCGGAGCTTGGTCTAAACTTAGAGTCCTAGGATCAAAAAAGCATTTTAAAGATCTCATCAAATTAACTCAATACTTTTCTTTGGGGGGTCTGCTGATAAGCAGGACAAGCTGATACGGAAGACTCGGTGATAGGGCTATCCGATGCCTAATATTATTCCCAAGTTCATCCTTTGCTGGCGTTGTGGGTGGTCACAAGGTGTGAGTGAGTGTGAACCAAAAAATACCAGCCAGAATATTACCATGGCTGAATTGGGGCGATAGGACGTGTGGGATTCTGTTTGTACAGATATCTTGATCACAGACCTACAAAGTTCTATGAGTTACCATTGCCACAATTCATCTTTGGGAGATTAATGGGATCTTGATCTTCTGAACAACTTGACCACTTTAAGCATGTAAAAGTTATGAAACGGGTTTTGTTTTTGTGTACCAGGAATGACTACCGTAGCCGATTCTCTGAATGCTTGTTCAACGACTTGGCAACTCGAAAAGGACTAGGTTGGCGGGCAAGTTCACGGGGTCTAGCAATCAATCAACCCAACGACTGCCCCTATGATGGGGTGACCCGACAGGCGATCTCGTCTGCCCTAGCCAAGCGAGGCATCATGTTGTCCAACAGCTTGCGCTGTCCGATCCAGGTCTCGGAAGTTGATCTCAAGTCAACGAATCGTATCATTGCCATTGAGGAATCTATTCATCGTTCCCTCATGCAAGAGCGTCATCCGGCTTGGGTCAACACGATTGAGTATTGGAATATTAAAGATCCAAGTGATGACGCCGTTGAGCATTCCCTGAATCAGCTAGAACAGCAAATCCAGCAGCTAGTCAAGCAACTTGAAGCCCTAGAAATCAAGCTAGTACCTGAGTACATGCTGTAAGCAAAAGCTCCCTGCAATTCTTCGGTTTCCCAGGGAGTTAGCCGCATTTCTTAATCTAGAAAAGGCTGGCCAACGATTTCTGCCAGTCCTGCAGAGGTCAACTCAGTCTTCCAGGCTTGAAGAACGACTGGATCCTCTGGATGCTTTTGCTTCAGACGAGCTAGAACAGCAATCATGTCATACCATAATCCTGCTCGGCCAAGGTCAGCGGCATAGTCAAGCGAGACCAAGCCTGTAAGGTCATTCATTGGCTCTCTCCGCTCAATCCAACCTGTAATCATCGGGCTATCAGGCTTAAGCTGTTCTTCACCGATAAAGACTAGAAACCAAACGTATTTCTTGCCAATTTCCAAGGGAGGCGCTGTTTCAGGAACCGTAACCTTAGCGATTCCAGAACCTTGAGGCAATTGGAGTCGTGCTTGGTGGTGTTGCATGCCCGACTCGTCCTTAATACTAAAGAAAACTCGTCGAGCCGAAGACTCAGGAACATAAACAAATAAGCTTGGATGCGAGCTTACCGTTGACCCAATCTGAGCTTTCGGAAGAACAGGCATCACAGACCTTCCTTGCTGCTCCACAACAGGGAAAGGGCTGCGAGTTCCAGCGCCTACAGATGTCCTAGGTGCGCCAGCCTTTGGAGGTATAAAGAGCTGAGCAGAGGCTGTCCCACTCAGCAAAGTTGTCACACCAGTCACCAATAGAAAAAGCTGCCACAACAGCCTGCTGCAGAAACCATTGGCATAAATCCCGAAAACCCTCACCATCCCCCATGCGCCTTTGCTTATGCGCTTAACTTATATAATACATCATATACTGTATGCACTAAGGAAAGCTTGATCAATTACGTGAATTTTTAGTAAAAACAAGGCTCTATTCTTAAAGTTTTAATCAAAGTTAAGATGAGTGGCAATTAGCCGAGCATTATTTCAACTAACCTGAATAAAGCACCACTTTGATCTAAAGAAGTTTTGAGGTGGAGTTCAGTCTGTGGGAACCGTTGACAGAGTTGATTGACGGACTGGGCGATCGCTTCAGTAATACCCCCCGCAAAAATAAAGTAGGGCAGGATTCCAATCCGGCGATAACCTTGCTGAGCCAGAGCTTGAACCTGATCTTCCAAGCTAGGAGAAGTTGACCAATAGGCCGGAACTGATGCAAGCTGCTTTGCTAAATGTTCCATCGGTTGATTGCCACCTGTGCGTCGGCTACCATGTCCCATTAAAATCCAAATTTCCAGATCGGTACGGTGTATTTGTTGCTTTAGAACCTCAACAATTTGAGGGGTTTGTGATCCTAGAAAAGGCAGAACTTGTAAGTCGACCTTAGACCCCAGAACTTGCTGAGCCAGACTCACCTCAATCGGAATGTCCTCTCGTACATGCATCCCTGCAAACAAAAATAGCGGCAGTATCTTGACACAATTTAGACCAAGGCCACGAGTATACTGGCCAAAATTCTGGAGTTGTTGGTGCAAAGACAATTCACCAAACTCCAAGACGCCTGTCCCAAACTGACCTAGAGACGACTGCTGAGCCTGAGGCCGAGTCAAATCATCGCTAACAAGAGGAAATCTCTGGGGATATCGCTGCCGGAGTTGTTGAGCCAACTGTTCGAGGGCAATCTGTGGCTGTGGATCACGACTGCCGTGGGAAAGGAGAAAGTAGGTCGATTTTAGGTTCATCAATCTTTCAGGAGATGATGGATGAAGTATTGAAAAAAAGGTTAATGTTAGGATACATTAGATTCTCGATTCCAGGGTTTCTCCGTTGAAGCACAAGGAGGCTGCTGAAGTGACTTCAAATTTCGACCAGGATGACCATCTGGCGGATAAAAATCCCTCAATTACAGGAATAATCACTTTTTTCTGTCCACCCCTGGGTTATGTCTATACATCCCGTTATCAAGCGCTGATCACGACATTTGGAATTTTCTGCGGTACGATTTTTCTCTGCCTGGTGAGTAAGCCTTCCTTGCAGCGGCAAGAAGATTTTCTCCAGAAAATGATGTGGTTCTATGGAGCTGGGGCAGCCATTGAAAATGTTCGGGCGGTAAAACGAAGTCAGAAGGCGATCAAACCCAAGAATCCACCACAACTACAGCCGGACTACTCTAAAATTCAAATTCTGAAGCTGGCAAAGCAACAGGGAGAAGTGACCCTAGCGGATTGTGTTCTGGAAATTAAGCAGGCTCCCAGTGATGTTCGTCTGTTGCTGGAAGAGTTGCAACGGGAGGGGTTAATGGAGATTGATAATCGAGAGCGAGATGGTGCAGTGATCTATCGGATTATTTGAAGCGACAGATGATTTTTAACCGTCAAGCTCATCTGGTCGAAATTGATGTGCTGCATCAGAATGATTTTCAGGCCTTACGCTTTAACAAACTACGCAGCCATCGATAGGCCCTTCGACTGAAATTCAATATCCCTAGAGGGATACAAATTCTTGCAGGAGAGAGGAAGGGTCGATAAATCCAGTAATAAAACTTTTTAAAATCAGTCCGAGCCGATCCCAAACCCTCCTCAAGGAAATCTGAGATATCTACAACTAATCCTCGTCCTTCATGCATCATCACGTTTTTTCCATGGACGTCACGAGGATTTAGACCTTGGCTCCTAGTATAATCCAAAGCTCGATCAATATCGACAATGACCTGTACAGGAATACGTAACCTCTGATGCAGGCAGTCGAACAGCGTAACGCCTCGTAAGCGCTTGAGAATCAAAAAATCATCCTGGGCATAGAAACATTGAGAGAAGGCAGGATGAGAGCCAATTCTGCGATAGACTTCAACTTCATCTTCAAATCCAGGGCGATTTGGGGCATAAATTTTGACCACTTGGTCTGAATAATCAGGATGTGCAAAAACTGCTGCGTAATTTCCAGTGCCTAAAAGTTGCCATGGCGCAGGAATATAGTGAACCTCGATTGGATCATGCGGCCTTACACTTTCGAGACTAACCCCAGGGCGAAGATTTTGGTTAACAATTTTAATCAATTGACTTAGCCGATCTCTGTTCATCATAAGTTTGCTTTCATCAACTCACGGCGACAGCGATCGCACTGATTTCTATCGCTCACTATCCGTTAGAAGGCTGCTGTTCTAGCTTGGCATTTGATCATTCTCCTTCTCTACTTCTCACCCTGATCTCTCAGAAATTCTCCGGCAAAGGCTACAAATCCTGAAGCCACGATCAGAATCACACTCAACGCATTAATATCTGGTTTCACCCCCGTCCGAATCCGACTGAAGATTTCCATCGGTAGCGTTGTCGCACCGCTGCCTGCGGTAAAGCTAGCAATTAAAAAGTCATCCATGCTGAGGACGAAGGCTAACAAGCAACCGGAGACAATTCCAGGAACCAGTTGGGGTAGGAGAACCTTTAAAAAGGCTGCTACTGGAGTAGCTCCCAAATCCAGGGCTGCTTCCTCCAGATTCGGATCTAAATCTGCCAGTCGCGTCGAAACCACCAGCGCAATATAGGACAAACAAAAAACGATATGGGCCGCTACGATCGTCCACAAACTCAGGGGAATCGCCACAGCCGCCAGGAAAACTAAGGTTGCAACCGCAATCGTGATGTCTGGAATAATCAGCGGTAAATAGGCTACTCCCTGGTACAACCCTCTACCTGGAAAGCGAAACCGGGCCAGTCCCGCCGCCATTAGCGTTCCAATCACTGCCGCAACCGCAACGGCGACGAAGGCCACGATCAGACTATTCTGTAGAGCTGTGAGAATCCGAGTGTCTTGAAACAGTTTGCGATACCAATCCAGAGTAAATCCCTGCCAACCGGCACTGTAGCGAGACTGATTGAAACTGTAGAAAGTCAGTACAAAGATCGGCAGGTACATGTAGAAAAACATCAACATGACAAAAATCACCTGCCAGGAAATTTTCAGTCGTGGCCCTTTTTTCTTCATGGGTGGCTCAAGATTATCGGATTCAATCATTAACCTGTTGTGAATTCAGTAAATCAATTGGGGCAGCACAGCAAACCTATCAAAACATTACTTTGAGGGACGACCATCACCGTACTTCAACAGGAGGGCGATCGCTAAACTCACACCCATAATCAGCACCATGCTCAAAGCAGAGCCAAAGCCCCAGTTCTGAGTGGCCCCCAAAAATTGGTTATAAATCAACCGAGAAACTGTCATGCTGGAGGCCCCACCCAACAGTTCTGGATCGACGAAGTCCCCCAGTGCACTGATGAAGACGAGCAATGATCCAGCAAGAATTCCTGGCAAGGTTTGGGGAATTGTTACTTTCCAAAAGGTTTCTCTCGGCTTTGCGCCCAAATCCGCCGACGCTTCCAGTAATTGTCGATCTAGTTTCTCAAGCGATGCATAGAGAACTGTAACCATATAGGGCAAGTAACTATAGGCCATGCCGATCAAAACGGCTGGATTGCGATTGAGTAGTTCCAGGGCCGGTAATCCCAATAGTCCTAGAAAGGAGTTCAATACCCCTGTGGGCCGCAAGATCGTAATCCAGGCATAGGAACGTAACAGAGAAGACGTCCATAGGGGCAGAATAAATCCCAGTAATAGGAGATTTCGCCAACGGCTTGGGGCTAACACCGCAATCCAATAGGCCACTGGAAATCCTAGCAACAGACATAGAATCGTTGTGCCTGTGGCAAAAAATAAGGAGCGGCCAATTACCTGTAAATTCGTTGGTTCAAATACTCGCAGGTAATTGGCAATCCCATCCGGAATCACCACATCCCCTGGACGAATATCTTTGACCAGACTCAGCTCAAAAATCACCAACGCTGGTAAAACCAGCAGCAGTAGCAGCCATAAGCCAGCAGGGCCAAGCAACACCAGAGGGCCGAGCAGTTTAGAGTGCCAGCGTTTCATTGGCTGCTGGGGGCTAGACTGTGGAGGAGGGAGCGCCGGGGGTGGCGTTTGACTTGAAACACTCATAGGTTAACCACTGGTGAGGCGTGTCCAATATCGATCATAAACCTCAGTAATATCATCACTCACCGGAGTAATGCCTTCACATTTCTCAATCACAGACTCCGGTGGAAATAGAGTCGCATCATTCTGGAGATCCTTCGGGAGTTTGCGAAATGCCAACTGAGAGGGGGTGGCGAAGCTCAACCGTTCAACAATCCGGGAAGCAACATCCGGCTGCAACATAAAGTTGATCCATTGATAGGCCGCCTCCGGATTGGGGGCAAACTTGGGAATCACCAGGGTATCTGTCCAGAGAGAAGAACCGCTGCGCGGGGTAACGTATTGCAGAGCGTCATTCTCAGGCATCACCTCTGCCGCATCGGAGGAATAGCACATAGCAATTAACAAATCCTCAACGATCACCTGCGGTCGCCACGCATCGGTGGTGAAGGATGCAATGGCAGGTTTGAGTTCACTCAGGCCCTCGTAGGCTGCCTCGATTTGGCTGGGATCAGTGGAGTTGTATGAATAGCCCAACCGTCTCAACGAAGCTCCCATCACTTCTCGAACATCATTGAGTAGGGTGAAACGTTTGGCGATCGCATCTTGATTCTCCCAGAGATAGTTCCAATCTTCGGGAACCTGGCTCAGCTTTTCGGTGTTGTAGATGAGTCCAGTTGTTCCCCAGCTGATCGGGACACTGTACTGGTTAGCAGCATCATAGATTGGATTCTGAAACATGGGGAACAGATCCTCCAGCCCCAGCAGCAAGGAATGATCCAACTCCATCAACAGATCCAATTCCACCATCCGCTGCACCATGTAGTCTGATGGGTAAATCACGCTATAGGCTCCTGCGCCACCGGCCTGCACCCGCGCTAGCATTGATTCATTGGAGTCAAAGACATCAGCAACGACCTTAAACCCCGTTTCCTGGGCAAAACGATCAAGCAAGTCCTGGTCGGTGTACCCTGCCCAGGTGTAGATGTACAGGGTATCTGAGGAAACCTGAGTTCCGGGTGTTGTTTTAACTTCTGCCAATGTCCAGCCGCAACTGGAAAGTCCCGAAGCCATTGCAGCTGTCATCGACGCTTGGAGAAACTGGCGTCGGGTTTGAGAAGTTCTACAAAGCCTTTTGTGTAACGGATTTGGTGGCACGAACGATCTAGTACTGGATGAGATTCAATTGAAGCAAAATAGCAATTCGATGATAGCACCTACCGGATGCAACCAGGATTTAGAATAAAGCAAAATCCACGATTCAGTGTGTATGACTGAAACTATTGCCGTCCCTCAAGCGATCACCCGATTAAGTGATGTCGAAAGTCGATTTAATCTGAGGCAGAGCAGAGATCCTGAATTTTTCTCTGAATGGAAGGCTGCAATGCCTGAATTAGTGGAAACAGAGATGATATCCTTGGATTTCCTTCGATCTCGCTATCTGCGTTATCTAGAAGACGAAGGAATTAGTGAGAGTACCGTCAATATCATCATCCTATCCCCGTTGATTAATCTGGCTAAACTTTGCGATCTCCCCTATCGAATTCGGGGTGAGAAATGGGTCAAGCTAGAGGTTGAAATGGATGATGGTACCGAAGTTCTAGAAGGTAGAATTGATGCTCTAACGATTCAAAAGTCCCTGCAATCATACTTTTGGCTCGTCGTAATTGAGGCGAAAAAGTCTGGGTTTAGTGTTCTTCGCGGCGTTCCTCAGACCCTCGTCTATATGATGGCAAATCCAGACAGAGACTCTCCTCTGTTTGGGATGGTGACGAATGGAGAAGACTACTTATTCCTGAAATTAGACCGGACGATAAATCAATACACTTTTTCTAAAAAGTTGACTCTAGTTAATCCAGAGTCAAACGAACTGTACCAGGTGGTTCAAATCTTGCGCCATCTTTTAGCGCTGTAGTCGAGGTTATTAATGTCTTTAACGGAACAAGTCTTAGCTCAAATTCCTGGCAATCCGCTGCAGGGTTTACGAAAGGCGGATCAGCTGTGGCAGACCGTTCGGGAAAATACCCTGCCCGTTCCTGCAACCGTTCAGCAAGATACCCAATCTATCAATTCTCCAGACTATGACATTTTGATTTGTGGAGGAACCCTGGGAATTTTGCTAGGGGCAGCTCTAGCTCAGCAGGGTTGGAAGGTGGGATTAATTGAGCGGGGAATTCTCAGGGGTCGAGACCAGGAGTGGAATATTTCACGGCAGGAGTTAACTGCATTTCTGGAGCTGAATCTTTTAACGGAGGCTGAACTGGAGCAAGCCATCGCCACGGAATACAATCCCGCCCGCTTGAGCTTTCCCAATGCTCCCGATATCTGGGTCGAGAATATTCTCAATGTTGGCGTCGATCCGGTGTTTTTATTAGAAACCCTAAAAACTCGTTTTCTGGAAGCGGGGGGAAAACTGTTCGAGCAAACATCTTACAAAGTGGCAACGGTTCATCCCAATGGCGTTATGGTTCAAACGGATGAACAGCCGTTAACGACTCGCCTGCTGCTGGATGCTATGGGCCATTTTTCACCGATTGTGCGTCAGGCCCGTCAGGGCAAGAAACCCGATGCAGTTTGTTTAGTAGTTGGAACCTGTGGGACGGGGTACACGCAGAATCAAACGGGCGATATTTTTGCGGCCTTCACGCCGATTGAAAATCACTGCCAATATTTTTGGGAAGCCTTTCCCGCCAGAGATGGACGGACGACTTATTTGTTTACCTATCTGGATGCTGATCCAGGGCGATTCAGTCTGGAATTCTTCTTCGAGGAATATCTTCGACTGCTGCCTGCCTATCAGAACATATCGCTGGATCAACTCAGCTTTAAACGGGCAATGTTTGGCTTCTTTCCCTGTTACCGCAGCAGCCCCCTGAGAACGCCCTGGAATCGCATTCTACCCGTTGGAGACAGTAGTGGCAGCCAATCTCCCCTGAGCTTTGGTGGCTTTGGCTCAATGGTGCGTCATTTAAAGCGTTTAACTCATGGGATTGATCAGGCGCTAAGAGCGGACTGCCTCAGTTCTGGTGATTTGAATCTGCTACAACCCTATCAACCCAATCTCTCTGTCACCTGGCTATTTCAACGCTCTATGAGCGTTGGTCTGGATCAAACCGTGAACCCTGACCAGATTAATCTACTCTTAACTGCCGTTTTTCAGGAAATGGAGCAGTTGGGTAAGCCTGTTCTCGATCCCTTTCTGCAAGATGTCGTTCAATTCCCAGCCCTGGCCAAAACATTATTCAAGACGGGTTTGTTTCATCCTGCTCTAGTGTTCAGGATTATTCCGCAGGTCGGGTTGGGTAATCTTCTAGACTGGACAGGACATTACTTCAATCTAGGGGTCTACAGCGCTCTGTATGTTTTGGGTGTGAGGGTGGAAGGAGCTGCCAGGAAACTGCTTGAAACAGACCTGGCCAGCAACCCTCAGTTGATTCCAGGATTGGCGATTCCAACTCTGTCCGCTGCTCAGCAGTACTATTGGAATCGCTGGCTAGAGGCTTGGCAATACGGATCAGGGCAAGACTACGAGACCTGAACGGCTCAGAGTCCGCCCACATTAGCTAATCCCAGGATAGCTCCAGCCGCAATGATATGACCTAAACACATGCTGCCGATGAAAGCTGCCAAACTCATACCGAAAAACAATCTTGGGGATGGGCCAACATTGGGCTGCTTGATTACAGAACGGCCAATGACTAGGGCAAGGATATTACAAATCGCCATGATAATTGCGACCTTGGGACTCCAAGCAGGGGTTGTTGCAACTGCTGCTAGTAAAATCTGACTCATAATTTCTCTCACTGCACTTTGCTAACAATTTTGAAGGACGCCACGATCCTTAATATCACGCAATAGTATCACATGTTATCAGCAAAGTTTGAAGTCCATTTCCAAAAACAAGATGTCAGATCCTCAATAAAGACCTGACATCCCGATGATTCTATGGTTAGGGTCTTTATATAGGCTGACCCCATTTAAAGAAAAAGAGATTGATGGTTAAGGTCTGTATATTGGCCGACCTCAATTCATGCCTCCTATTTACATATTCATATCAGGGATCAATTTGTTGTCTGGCATTTCATAATATTTTCTTTATTATCATTTGTTTTCAGTTTGTTGCTTTTTGTTTGCAGATGCAAAGTTTTGTCTCTCTGTTGCAACACTCTTTTCGTTGGCCCGTGACTCAATCCGAAACAGCCAAATCATTAGAGTGACGAGACCGACCTGAAGTGCAAAATTTGGCAGGGCCGAAGCAACTTGACGGCCTGCAATGAGCTGGACTAGGAAAACTAGCGCTCCAATAAAACCGGATACGCCAAATGAAAAGTATATGAATTGTCTTAGAGGACGGAAGGGGCTTTTCAGTTCAGCTTTGAGGCGAGCATATTTCTCAGGGTCGCTTTGGGGATCAAATTTGGGTGACATAGTTTTTGTTGCTTTTCGCTTGCTGAAGATATGTTAATAAGCATTAAGACGTATCAAAAGAGGTATGCTTCTACAAACCATCTCAGTGATAATGATTATAAAGGCATATACTTTTATCTCTAAAGGCGAAAGGCTACAAATACGTATGAGTACGGTATCTACAAAAACTTTCAATCGTGTCAGGTGCGGATTTGAAAAACTGTGGTCTGTTGCACTACAGCCCTTCGTAGCGATTCACCCATGCTGGAAATGCTGCACTATTTTGATTGCTGTCGGTGCTTGTTCTTCGATTCCTGTAGTAGATGGCTTCGGTGATTACCAGCTCGTATCAGAATACCGTCCCGAAGGCGTAGGCACGGGAGGAACAGGGGATACAGGTTCACGATTCGGGTAATCGGAGTTGTTGTGGGGGCACTATTGCACCCCCACTGGATTATTTTGCAACAGAACTAGGATGCGTAAACCTTCTGATAATAGGTTTGATACTCCTCGGACAGCAGAGGTTCCCACCAATGTTGATGAGACAGATACCAGCTCACAGTTTGCCGCAAGCCCTCTTCGACCGTGACGAGTGGGGCCCAGCCTAACTCTGTCATGATCTTGTGAGCATCAATCGCATAGCGTCGATCATGGCCGGGTCGATCTTTCACGAAGGTGATTAGTTCACTGGAGGGCTTCACGGGTAGGTTGGGTGCCAACTGATCCATGATGTTGCACAACATCTTCACCAGATCAAGATTCTTGACTTCGTTATTTCCACCGATATTGTAGGTCTCTCCAGGCTGACCCCTGTGAATCACTGCATCCAATGCGCGGCAGTGGTCAAGCACGTACAGCCAATCGCGCACGTTCTGGCCATCCCCGTACACAGGGAGTGGCTTACCCAACAGAATATTGATACACATCAGCGGAATCAATTTTTCTGGATAGTGGTAGGGGCCGTAGTTATTGGAGCAGTTGGTGATGATCGTGGGCATGTGGTAAGTGTGGAAGTAGGCCCGCGCCAGATGATCACTGCCTGCTTTAGACGCGGAATAGGGGCTATTGGGCGTGTAGGGGGTTGTTTCAGTAAAAGCTGGGTCTTCGGGAGCCAGGCTACCGTAAACTTCGTCCGTTGAAACGTGCAGGAAGCGGTAATGTCCAGGCTGATCTTGACGATTCCAGTACTGACGGAAGGCTTCTAGTAGGGTGAAGGTTCCCACAACGTTTGTTTGAACGAATGCGCCAGGGCCGAGAATAGAGCGATCAACATGGGATTCGGCAGCAAAATGGGCAACGGTGTCGAGCTGTTCTACCTGGAGTAGCTCATCGACTAACTCGCGATCGCAGATATCCCCCTTTACAAAGCGAAAATTCTCCAGGTTTTCAATGTCTGCTAAGTTCTGTCGATTTCCAGCATAGGTGAGAGCATCTAGGACAACCACCCGATCTTGAGGATAGGAATTGCTCCAGTGATGGACAAAATTAGAACCGATAAATCCAGCTCCCCCTGTAATTAAAATCCGACGGGGTGAACGTTCCCCGGTATTGCTGTTGCTGCTGTAACTGTATTGCATAGCCATGGCGATCTACTCCCAACTCCTGCTGAAGTCAAATAATTTGAACTGAATTTGAATCAATTGTGAATCGAATTGCTCTAGATAATCCGCTGGATCAATGGCACTGAAGCTGTATTGAAAAAACGTGCTCAACCCTGACTTTCCCATCCATTTCCATTCTACTGGCCAGATTTGCCAGATGTCACTGGATTATGAGCTTGAAGAGCAGGCAGCCTTACTATCCACTCTTCAAAAAACTAGAGAAGTAAATCTCTGCGGGGTTTGAAGGTTTCCAGATCTCTTAACTGTTCATAGAGATCCTGTTCTTGAAGACTTAGCTCCTCTGGAGCAACAATTTGCAACTCCACCAGTTGGTCGCCCCGTTCTCCCCGTTCATTGATGTAGCCCTTATTTGCCAAACGTAACCGCCGCCCTGAAGCAACGCCAGCGGGAATTCGCATTTTTACCGGGCCATCCAGGGTCGGCACTTCGATGCTGCCGCCCAGAACCGCCTCAACCGGGGTAATCGGTACCTGGCAGTAAATATTCATCTCATCAACCCGAAAGAGATCATGGGGCAGGACACTAATTTTCAGATACAAATCTCCGCCGTTAATCCCTTGATTTCTCAGCCGAATTCGTTGGCCCGTCAGCATCCCTGGCGGCATTTCCACCTCAATTGAACGGCCATCCTCAATCCGAATTCGTTCAACGCCGCCCGTGTAGGCCCGTTCTAGGGGAATCGTTAGACGAGCTTCAATATCGCGTCTTGCCTCACGGGAACCGGCCTTATACACTGCCTTGGTGCGGGGGGAACGGTAAGGATCAACGGGTTCGGGTCGAGGCTCATCCGCCACCACCGTCCGAACGTCTCGCTGCCGACCCATCAACTGATCAATGAACGTATTGAAATCCGAATACTGGTCGTAGTCCATCTCCTGGGAACGGCCATTTGCTCCCCGATTACCCCAGTTTTTGAAGCCACTGAAGGGAGAACCTTTGCTCTTTTGCTTCCAAAATTGGCTATATTCCTCGTATTGAGATCGTTTCTCGTCATCTGAGAGAATGCTGTAGGCTTCGCCAATATCTTTAAACTTTTCTTCTGCTTGCTTATCCCCTGGATTCAAATCAGGGTGATACTGTCTGGCTAAACGCCGATATGCTTTCTTGATCTCTTCAATTGAAGCCTCTCTGGGAACCCCTAGGATTTGATAGTAGTTGCGAAAGTTCTGCATTGTTGAGTTGTCATCAGTCATGGATTAATTCAGCTAAACTCTAGCGACTGGTCTAGAGCCAGTCATCATCCCTGTCGTCCCAGTCGTCGCTCTGGGCCTGATAATAGCGGCGAGTGCGGGTGACATTTCGTTGACCATACTGGGGCGGATAATCTCTGTAGTCATATTCATCCTGCCGACGACTCTCCCCGGAAAAGGTACGCCGAATCGAACCAAACAGGTCATCATCATCTTCCTCGTCTGCATAGATGGCCACCTCCTGACTCAGGTCGTACAGGGCATCTTGCAGATCCGCGCCTATCTGATCAATTCCCCGGTCATCGTCCCGTTCCAGACTATCCCGCAGCGCCCGAATCAGAGTTTCGATCCGGCTGCGCTGGCGTTGGGCAAATTGCATTCCATAATCCAGGGCCACTTCCCGAAGCTGACGTTCTGCTTGATAGGTCAGGGCCTGGGCGCGATTGCGTTTCTCGACCCGCTCCCGTTGCAGTCGATCCTGGTTTGAGAACCGTTCCGCCTCCTGAATCATCCGGTTCACTTCCTCCTGACTCAGGTTAGAGGCTCCCTGAATCGTAACGCTCTGTTCTCGACCTGTGGTACGATCCATGGCCGTTACCAGCAGAATTCCATTGGCATCGATATCAAAAGCCACTTGTACCTGGGGAATCCCTCTAGGAGCCGGAGGAATGCCCGTTAGCTTGAACCGACCGAGGGACTTGTTATCGACGGCCAATTCTCGTTCTCCCTGGACGACATGAACCTCCACCAGGGTTTGGTTATTTTCTGAGGTGGAAAAGACATCAGAGCGTCGCACCGGAATGGTGGTGTTGCGGGGAATCAGTTTTTTCATCACACCCCCAATGGTTTCCAGGCCCAAGGAGAGGGGGGTGACGTCTAGCAACAAAATGTCACGCACTTCTCCACCCAGAACCCCCGCCTGAATTGCTGCCCCGACTGCAACCACCTCATCAGGATTAATATTCTGATTCGGTTCCAGATTGATCAAACTCCGAATCACCTGCTGCACAATCGGCATCCGAGTTGAACCGCCGACTAAAATCACCTCATCGATTTGACTGGGGCTGAGGTTGGCATCGGCCAGGGCTTGCTTCACCGGTCGCCGTAGTCGCTGAATCAAATCGCTGCACAATCCTTCAAATTCTCCCCGTGTGAGGCGGGTTTCCAGATGTTTCGGCCCATCTTCTGTGGCAGTGATAAAGGGAAGGTTAATATCCGTTGAGCCGACCCCTGAAAGTTCAATCTTGGCCTTTTCTGCGGCTTCAGTCAGTCGCTGCAAAGATTGGCGATCGCGCCGCAGGTCAATTCCTTCTTCCGTTAAAAATTTCTCCGCCAACCAGTCCACAATTTTCTGGTCAAAGTCAGTTCCACCCAACTGTGTATCGCCGCTAGTAGCTCGAACTTCAAATACGCCATCACCGACTTCCAGAAGGGAAACATCGAAGGGTCCACCCCCCAGGGCAAATACCAGGATAGTTTGGTAGCCTTGCTTGTCCAGACCGTAGGCCAGGGCCGCAGCTGTCGGTTCATTTAAAATTCGCTTTACTTCCAGTCCAGCGATTCGGCCGGCATCCCGCGTTGCCTGTCGTTGGGAATCATTGAAGTAGGCGGGAACCGTAATCACAGCGCCCGTCACCTCTTCCCCCAAATAGCGGCTGGCTTCGTCTGCCAGTTTTCGTAGAACCATCGCTGAGACCTCCTCTGGAGCAAAGTCTCGTTGAACACGAGGGCATTTAATTTTCACATTCCCCACCTCGTCCCGACGAATCGTGTAGGGCACTCGCTTGGAAGCAGGGGCTAATTCTGCGTACTTATTACCAATCAGTCGCTTCACACTGTAGTAGGTATTCTGAGGATTGAGGACGGCCTGTCGCCGTGCCATCTGTCCCACCAATCGCTCTCCTTCCTTCGTAAAACCAACAACTGACGGAGTAGTTCGCACGCCTTCTGAATTTTGAATGACAATCGGTCTTCCCCCCTCCATCACTGAAACAACAGAGTTGGTTGTCCCCAGATCGATGCCAACGACTCTTCCCATGTGTTGGTTGTCTCCTCGTACTGCCAGTCAAATCACAATTGTACGTGCATCCTCCATTTTATCGTTAAGTTTCTGGAGTTTACGGTTTCTCGACTCCCAAAGACAGGATCTCAATGTAACGAGATGTAAAGTATAATGGAACAAATAAAAATTGAAGTAAATTCTAAGGTCTAGCGATGCGGGTTGCAATTGCAGGGGCAGGTCTGGCGGGACTATCCTGCGCTAAGTATTTAACGGATTTAGGTCATACACCAGTTGTTCTCGAACGGCGAGATGTTCTGGGTGGCAAAGTGGCAGCGTGGCAAGATAAGGATGGCGATTGGTACGAGACAGGGCTTCACATTTTCTTCGGAGCCTATCCCAATATGCTGCAACTCTTCAAAGAGTTAGACATTGAAGATCGATTGCAGTGGAAACAGCACACCATGATCTTCAACCAACCAGAAAAGCCTGGAACCTATTCTCGCTTCGACTTTCCAGACTTACCTGCGCCCTTGAATGGCGTGGTGGCCATTCTGAGAAACAACGATATGCTCACCTGGCCAGAAAAGATTCGGTTTGGCCTGGGTCTGATTCCGGCTATGCTTCAAGGCCAGAACTATGTAGAGCAGATGGATAAATATTCCTTCATGGAATGGTTGGACAAACAGAACGTTCCCCCCAGAGTGGCAACGGAAGTATTTATCGCCATGTCCAAGGCACTGAACTTTATCGGCCCAGATGAAATTTCCTCCACGGTGATTTTGACAGCGCTGAATCGGTTCCTCCAGGAAAAGAACGGGTCGAAGATGGCTTTCCTGGACGGCTCTCCAACAGAACGTCTATGCCAGCCTCTCGTGGACTACATCACCGAACGGGGAGGAGAAGTTCACCTGAGTGCGCCCGTGAAAAAATTCTTGCTGAACTCTGATAACACTGTTCAGGGTTTCCTGATGCGTGAGGGCAATGGTGCTGAACCCGAGCTGTTAGTGGCGGATGCCTACGTCTCAGCCATGCCCGTTGATCCGTTGAAATTAATGCTGCCTCAGCCCTGGAAGGAAATGGAGTATTTCCAGCAATTGGATGGCTTGGAAGGGGTACCTGTAATTAATCTTCACCTCTGGTTTGACCGGAAGCTGACAAATGTGGATCATCTCCTCTTCTCTCGCTCCCCCCTGCTGAGTGTGTATGCTGACATGAGCAACACTTGTGAGGCTTATTCTGACCCAGATCGATCTATGCTTGAATTGGTGCTAGCTCCAGCCAAGGACTGGATTAGCAAGTCCGATGAGGAAATTGTTGCTGCAACAATGACAGAATTAGAAAAGCTCTTCCCCGACCAGATTCCGCATCCAGCCAAGTTGCTGAAGTATCACGTTGTTAAAACGCCTCGGTCAGTCTACAAGGCCACTCCAGGGCGGCAAGCTCATCGCCCTGATCAGGTCACACCTATTTCGAACTTCTATCTGACGGGAGATTACACCATGCAGCGCTATCTAGCCAGTATGGAAGGGGCTGTGCTTTCTGGTAAACTAACGGCGCAGGCGATTCATCGACATGCAGCAGTTCAGAGGCAAGTTACTGCGACTTCTGATCAGAGCCAAGGTCTCAATACTCCTGGTTCAGCTCAATTGCAACCTTCGGTGAAGTCATAGCTCACTCCATTAGATCATCCGGGACTCGAATATAACGAATGCTACAACTGCCTCAATTCCCCCGAACCGTGAAAAAGCTGATTCCGTTAGAGGACTCCTACGAGCTGTGTCGCCAGGTAACAGCCGAGTATTCCAAAACCTTTTACATGGGAACTCAACTGATGCCTGCTGAGAAACAGCGGGCTATTTGGGCAATCTACGTTTGGTGCCGCCGGACAGATGAATTGGTCGATGGGCCTGAAGCAGCCTCAACCACGCTGGAAACGTTGAATCATTGGGAAGAGCACTTGGAGTCAGTTTTTGCCGGTCATCCGATTGATGATGAGGATGTGGCACTGGTTGATACGTTAAGTCGTTTTCCCATGGACATTCAGCCATTTCGAGACATGATTGCCGGGCAACGGATGGACTTGCATCGCAGTCGCTATGAAACCTTTGAGGAGTTGGAGCTGTACTGCTATCGGGTTGCCGGAACCGTTGGCTTGATGTCCATGGCAGTGATGGGCGTTGACCAATCCAGTTTCAACGCACCCTGGAACCCAACAGGAATTCACACCCCTCGCAAGGAAGCGATTGCTTTAGGCATTGCCAATCAATTGACCAATATTCTCCGGGATGTGGGTGAAGATGCGCGACGGGGCCGGATTTACCTACCGTTAGATGAACTAGCAGAATTTGGCTACACCGAGAAGGATCTGATGAATGGCGTGGTTGACCAGCGATGGCGGGATTTAATGCAGTTTCAAATCCGTCGAGCCCGGAAGTTCTACGGATTGGCAGAACAGGGAATTCGAGTGCTTAACCCTGATATTCGATGGCCAGTGTGGTCTGCCCTGTTGTTGTACAGCAAGATTTTAGATGCGATAGAACGGAATCAATACGATGTCTTTACTAAACGGGCCTACGTTCCGATGTGGCGCAAGATGCTCTGTCTTCCTGTTGCATTACTTCGGTCTAAGGTTCTTTAGGAGATCAGCGCTTGATTATTCTGAGATGGGATTCTAGAATTTGACGAATTTGTTTGAGTTGAAAACCTTGAGTCAGTTTTCGTAGTTCCGTTGCGATCAGGCTTTGTTCATTGCCCAGATGTTCGAGCTGGCGCAGGGATTCTTCTATGCCTACTACATGGCCTCGCCTGGTCAAATCGAGTAGATGTTCTATTTCCGCCTGGGGTAAGCTTTCCAAGCGTTCAGACCGAATTTCTGTATTAGATGGTTTTACAGTCGAGTGTCGTGGTGTGGGTTGCTGATCTTGATAAACCCATTCCAGATTCAACTGTTCCTTTAGGCAAGCAAAGAGTTGATCGATCTGAACTGGTTTTGGGAGAAAAGCGTCTGCTCCAGCCGCAAAGCATTTCTGTTGTTCCGTTTGGAAGACACGTCCAGATGAGACCACGATTGGGACATGATGGAGTTGGGGAGACTGGCGAATACGCTGAATCATCTCCAGACCATTCATGACTGGCATGACAATATTGGTAATCACCAAATCAACCGGTGTATTGCTGATTTGCTGGAGTCCCTCCTGACCATCACTTGCTTCAATGCAGGTGAAACCAAGTGGAGTTAATAACTCAGTAATCACTGTTCGATTCTCAGGCCGGTCATCGGCAATTAGAATTCTAGGCGCTTGCCCCATTACCCCGATAATTTTTTTCGGTACTTCGTCCTGTGCCTGAGTCTGCTGATGCTTAACTGCTTTTAGCTCTAAATCTAGCCAAAATCGGCTGCCTCGCCCTAGCTGACTCTCGACATACAAGTCACTCTGCATCAGCCGCACAATTTTACGACTAATTGCCAGCCCAAGCCCTGTACCTTCTGACTTCTTCGTTGTTTCTCCCACCTGTTCAAAGGGTAAAAAGATTGTCTTCAGTTGCTCAGGGGACATTCCGACTCCAGTATCTTCAATTTGGAATCGAAGCTTGACCGCATCTGACACCTGTGGAAAGAGTTCTACAGGATGAGCGCCAGGGTTGAAGCTATTGTCCTGTCGGCTAGTTGACACCGACGGAGCCGACGCTAGAATCTCAACAGTGAAGGTTACAAAACCCTGGTTAGTGAACTTGATAGCATTTCCCAGGAGGTTGATTAAAACTTGCCGGAGTCGCTTTTCATCGGTTATCACCCCTTTTGGCAATCGTGGATCCAGATGGGAAACAAAGGTAATCGCTTTTTCCTGGGTGCGGATTTTACAAATTTCAATCACACCAGTCAGAAAGGGACGTAGCTCAACCTCGTCATAGTTCAGTTCTAGTTTCTGGGCTTCAATCTTTGACAAATCCAGCAGATCGTTAATCAGATTCAACAGGTGGGAACCACATTGATAAATGATGCTGACCCCATCTTGATCATTGCTCGGTAAGGTGCGCTTGAGAATTTGTGCATAGCCTAGAAAGCCATTCAGTGGGGTTCGCAACTCATGGCTCATGTTGGCTAGAAAATCGCTTTTGGCCTGATTAGCTTGATCTGCGGCCAGCTTTGCCTTCTCCAGCTCTTGAGTTCGTTGTCGTACCTTGACTTCTAGGGTCTGGGAGTAATCTTTGAGTTGATCATTGGCCGCAATTAATTCCGACTGATGCCGAAAATTAGTAGCGAGAACCGTTGAGCCCACTAGAGCCACCAGGGGGGAAACAATGGGAATCCACCACCCATTTAGAAATGCAAAATAACCACAGATGATGACGATGCCACCCGCCAGCAAGAAGTTGAGAATTAGCCGGATAAAAAACAGTCTGATTCCTGACAAGGTGGCCTGAGGTAATGTCCAACTTAGGCCTGTGCCGATAAAGCCCCAAATCAATACCCAGATCCCCTTTGCCCACAGCGACCAGGGTCGCATCAGGGTTCTGCCGTCCAAAGCACCTGACAGAATCAGACTGACTATGTTCGCATGGACAATCACCCCTGCCATCCCCTCTGAGGCAACAGTTTGGGCATCAGAGTAGGGAGTAGCAAAGAAATCATTGGTGCTTTCTGCAATTGAACCAATCAGGATGACCCGATCCTGGACGAGTTCTGGCGATAACTGACCAGAGAGCACCTCAGTTACCGAAAGGGTTTCAAATCGATCCTGGATACCTCGATAGTTCAGCAGAATCTGATATCCTCCCAAATCAGTCTGTTGATGGCCGAAGTCGCCGATTTTCAAGGGAACAAAGGTTGCCTTTCCGAGGTGATACGCTCCGCTTCGATTCCCTACTTCTAGCTGAATATTCTCAGAGGCCAGATAAATCAGACTGAGTTGTACTCCCAGAGTTGGTATTATCTCACCCGTTTCGTCTTCCGCAGTAAAGAGACTACGCCGCACCGTTCCATCGGCATCCAAGACGATGTCAGCTAGAGAAATCTGGCCAAGCTCCGCTAAGAGTGGATTGGGGGGAACTGGGTTACCGGTCAGCTTTTGAATGCCGATAAGATTTGGGGTAGAGCGGATAACGTCGAGCCACTCCTGATTTCACGGTTCAACGGCCAAATCTCGATAAATATCCAAACCAATCGCTCGAGGCCCGTAGGCATTAATTTTCTGAATCAACTGGGCGATTAATCCATCACTGAGGGGCCATTTTCCCAGATCATTGATATCCTCATCGCTGATTGTGATCACCAGGATCCGTTTGTCAATCGGCTCCGGTGATCGTGCCCGAAACATCAGATCAAAGCTAGTCCATTCCAACAACTGGAACAGACCAACGGTTCCTCCCAGCATGATTAAGCCTGTGATACTGGGAGCAATCGCCAACACAAATCGCCATTGCTTCATCCACTGTCGAACTGAAGTCAACATGAAAAATCTAAGTTCACCGAACGTCTAGAACCCAACGGATAAAGATGGCGGGTGCAACAAGAATGGGTACATCGTCTAACGCGTCGTCAATCACCTGGGTCGAGGAAGGGTTGGTCTACGATTTCCTCCAATCCGGCAGAGATCAACTCAGTTCTCCAAACCTGAAGTATGGTTGAATCGTCAGGTTGCGTTTGCTTGAGCTGAGCAAGGACATCGATCATATCATACCATAGCCCCGCCTGGCCCAGAATAGCGGCTTGATTGAGGGAGACAGGAGCACTGGTCGAACCGTCTAGAGGTTGCTGACGTTCCATCCAGCCTGTAATCATAGGACTATCCGGTTCTAGTTCCTCTCCACAGATCATCACCAGAGACCAGAGATACCGCTTACCAATTTCCAAAGCTGGAGCCGTTTTAGGAAGAGTAATCTTAAGAATGCCGGAATCCTGAGGCAGCTCGAACTTACTTTGATACACGGACTGCCCAGATTCATCCTCAAGACTAAAGAAAGCCCTCTGAACCGAAGCTTCAGGCACATAAACGAAGAGTGCGGGGCGGTCGCTGATGGTGGGACTCGCCTGAGCCTCGGGAAGTACGGGAATTAGAGGCTTTGCCTCAGCTAGATCAGTTGGACAAGCACCCCTGGCTCCTCCCCCTCTAGCAGTAGCAGGAGCTCCATTTCTTTGAGGCTTAAACAATTGGGCAGATGCAGGATCGGCGAAAAAGGCTGAGAAAATGAGACCGAGTGACATCGCCAATCGAAGTGACGTTGGACTAAGAAGAACTGTGCTGATATTGGAAAGCACCCTTAACCTCCTGTATGCTTGTGAAGCGGGCATGATACGTGATACCATAACTATCTTATTTGAAATTAGACGGGAATCATGTGAATTCTTGACAAATCTGATGCGATATTGTTAAAGGTCATGTAAACTTTCTATCGCATCAATCATAGATCTTTCCCTGAAACATCTTGGCTACTGTTCACTGCCAATTGCCAACTAAAACAAAGGGGGCCCAGTAGGTCGGATGAGAATATTCACCCCCTTGAATCAGCTTCAACTGAGACTGTCGCAGTGCTGCTGATTTGGTCATTCCTGGCTGGCCCAACTGCTCGTAGAACTCTGCCATCAACTCAGTGGTTGATTCATCCCAAACCGCCCACAGACTGGCAACTGTACTCCGTGCGCCAGAACGAACGGCTACCCCAGCCAAACCCAGAGCTGCCTGTCGATCTCCCTGAGCCGTTTGACAAGCACTCAACACCAGTAAATCAACTGGAACCTGACTGCCTACTTCCCTTGATCGCAACAGAGTATCAAAATCCAAGACGTTAATCCTGCCATCCCAGGTCACCACAAATGTTTCATTTGCCTGACTGCTGAATTGACCGTGAGTTGCAAGATGGACAATTTGAGCTGGAGATGATTGAATGGCTTCCTTTAGGTTCTCTGTTGTAAAGGATTGATTCAAGATAACCTCGGTGGAGACCTCCGTTGAGATCTGCTGGATCTCCTGCTGAACACCGGGCAGTGGAGAAAACCCTTGACGGGCCTCACTTAGCCCAGCAGCGATCGCCTCTTGCTTCGTCAGCTCTAAAGGACGGGTCTCAAACAGTTGCAACCCAGGACTCAAAGCAATATTGTACTTTTCAACCAGGTATTGTTGCCCATCGAACAGTGCTGACATTGGCAGATCTCTTAACTCGCTATCCAGGACAAAAACAAGGGTTTCGATGCCAAGCCGTTCTAACTCGGGTTCAATGGGACGGATCATCCAATCGTAGCCTGCTTGATATAGCTCCAGACGCTCTTGATCAGAGAAGGCAGGATGGAGGGACTGACGCATCTGGCTCAGAATGGGAAGCAGTTGTTCTTGCGGCAAAGGAACAGCGTAATGCTGTAATGGCTGTTGAGGTAGAGAGGCAATCACCTCTAGCCGATCTGGGAGGAGTATGGGATAGATCACCGCAGCAGTCTTGTCCACCTGGTCAATCTGAATCGGCTCAGTTATGAGACAGGCTTCCTTGAAGAAATTGTCCAATTCGGCGACTCGTAGGGCTTCGATTACAGTCTGAGCTTCTCGAATCTGATCTTCTGACACCAAAGTTGAGGGGTTTGTTGGCTGCAGGAGGAGGGAAACTAGCTCCCGATAGACAGGCTCAATCGTTTCCTGAAAGGAAAACTGAACGCTAGCACTCACTGCGACCAAATCGTTGCGTAATACCTGGAGGATATCATAAGCACTTCGATAGGCAATCAGAGCATTGGAGAGATCCCCCTGCTGCTTTAGCAGCCGACCCAACTGCCAAGCGGCTTGAGCCGCTACCTCAGAGGCATTAATACTCTGAGCAATCTGCAACCCTTGTTGGGTCAACGCCAGCGCCTCAGACCTCTCCTGAGCTTGCTCCTGGGCTCGACCCAATTGAACGAGAACAGCAGCTTCAGCATGTTGATCTTCCAGGGTTTGGGCATCTTGTAGTGCTTGAGTTAGAATCTCAAGCTGCATCATAACAATGGACTGAGCAGGGAACTCAGACTCCTCTTGTAAACCCGCAAGGCTAGTGGCAAAGTTAATGGCAGCATCCACAGAAACCCGACTAGCGGGAAGCCTGCGAAGCTCAGTACTGAGCTCAGCAATCAGAGGATTCAGGGGACTAGCGTTAGGTAAGTCCGGGGATTGAATTTGGAGGCGGAGTTGATTGAGTTGCGTTTCCAACTTTAGAGCTGGGGTGAGGGCATTGGCGATCGCCTGCTGATAGAGGGTTAAAGCACTTTGAGGCTGCTGGAGACTCCTGTAGACTGTACCCAAGTCCATTTGGATCTCCGCAATTTTTGAAGTTGCATCCAGACGTTCAGCCATCTCTAGACCTTGCTCTAGCATCTGCTGAGCTGAGTCAAAGTTGCCTAGGAGCCTTAGAGTATTGCCCAAACTGTGTAGTCCTTGAAGTTTGAGTAGGGAATCAGGCTGTTCTACCAAGTCTAACTCAAGATTCCTCAAGAGTTTATACGATCGTCGATAGAGCCCTAGAGATTTAAGAGCTTGGGCCTGGTTAATCTGACTGCCCCACTGTCCCTCCTGATCCTGTGCTTGTTGGTACATGGCCTCTGCCGCTTCCCAACTCTCCAGGGCCTCTAGAGTTTTCCCCTGGGCGCAATAGAGTTGTCCTTGAGTCATCAGCGCTTGACCCAAAATTTTCGGTTCATCGGTCGTCTGCTGCAAAATTCCTAAGCTTCGATTGATTGCAGACTCTGCTGCTGACCATTCCCCTAGAGCTTGGTGGGCTAGCGAAAGATAACTTAAGCTCCAAGCCTCCCCCACGGTATCCTGCTGTTGCTGAAATGCTCGAACCGCCTCCTGCCAAGCCTGCTTGGATTCTAGATATCGACCAGCCTGATAGGAAATCCGTCCTTGATCTAGCCAATCGGTTGCAGACACCGCAACCTGCAAAGTACTGGAAGGACTAGAAGGAAGGGCAGACAGCACCAAGTCAATGGGATGGGTCACCAATGCCAGGGTCAAGAATCCCAGCAGAAGACTGAACTGCGTTCGTCGCAGCAAGCGAATCCCTTTATTTCTGAAGCTATTTCTAAAGCTGCTTCGGAATCTATTGCCAAACTGCACCACCGCTATTTTTAACGAAGTTGCCCTTGATCTATTCATGGTGAGTCCTCACCCCGACACAGCTTAAGGGTTGGTGAATGGGACGATTAGAAGAATAGGCAACCCCAGGAGACCGAGCAACCAACTCTAGATTTCCTTGGGCATTCATAATCCAAGCCTGTGCTTCAACGATAGGAGTAGAAGTAGTTTGAGATTGTGGCCCTTGATCAGGATCTTGGGTCAGACCCAGGCGATTACCTGACGAACTGGGCTGGGTCACTACCTCGGACTGACGCAAATCCGAACGCAAATCTGACCATACCACCTCTCCTTGGAGGATTTGTTGTGGATCCTCTGGCAACCCTCCTCGACCAGTCACCACAAAGCTATTGCGGGCATCCGTGGCACATCCGGTGGCAATTAACTGAGAGACATCGGTCACCTTTTCTGGTAGCTGCACCGTTCCAACTTTTCGCTCCGTATCAGGATTGGAAATGTCAACAATTCCATCAACACCGAACTCTGAACTGGCAGTAATCCGGCTCCCCCCTGCTAGAAAGATTCCTTGGGTCAAAATCGTAATATTTCCGCCAGGCCCAAATACGGCATCGGCCTCAATGGTACTGCCGGCTTGAGCCAGAACAAAATCTCTCTCAATAGTCAAGTCACCCCCCCCACCCGTACTATCGGTTACGCTGGTACTGATCAGACTACCATTTTGCATTTCCAGAAAATTCGTTGTCAGGCCGATATCACCTCCCCCCGTCTCCACCGACGTGGCAGTAATTTCCCCTCGATCCAGTTGAATCTGACTAGCATTAGCAGTAATATTCCCAGCTTGGCCTAATCCTTCACTGCTGGTAGAGATCTGGCCGCTATCTCTGAGGGTCAGAATATTATTCACTGATACATTGATATTGCCGCCATCTCCAGTTGAACCCGTTCTCGCTTCACTGAGAATGCTGCCATTGTTCTGCAAGTTTGCCCAATCCGTAGAGATTTGGATACTTCCTGCATTTCCAGTTCCCCCGGTATTGGTGTTGACCACGCCTCCGTTTGCCAGATTCAGTTGGCCCACGTTCAATACAATCTGTCCTCCCTGACCTATTGTACCTTCACTAGAGCCGCTAAAGATCCCACTGGAGCTATCAGTACTCACGCCATCAATATCGACGGTAGTTGCATTCACTGTTGTGCTGCCAGCATCCCCTGTCCCCAGGGTACTGGTACTGATCACACCACCATTAGTGAGAATGAGTTGATCGGTTGTCAAATTTAAGTTCCCCCCTGCTCCGGTTGCAGTCTCCTCAGCTTCACTCAGAACTCGGCTGGATCGATCAACCTGGGTCACTTGGGTTTGAATATTAACATTCCCCGCTTGACCAGATGATTCTGTGCTGGTACTCAAAATGCCCTGGTTAACCAAGCTCAAAAGCGGCCCCGTAACGATAATACTGCCCCCATTGCCCGAAGCTCCAGCCTGCGATTCGCTCAGGATCTGACTTTGATTACTAATCACGACAGTACCCGCTGTGATTTCGATTTGACCGGCATTCCCGCTTCCTTGAGAGCTGGTACTCATGGAAGCACCATCACTAAGGCCCAGTAGACCTGTATTCAAGCTGAGACTACCGCCTTCCCCGCCGCCTCGCGTTTCCGCAAGAATCTGGCTGCCGCCACTAACCCCAATAGAATCCAGTACATTTAGAGTGACATTTCCACCGCCTCCATTAAAGGTGGTAGCCGTGATGGTACTGGGGTCATTGATATCAGGGCTATCCAGGGACACCGTATTGGCTTGAATTAGAATACTACCTGCCTGCCCCTCTCCTGGTGCGCGAGTATCGGTATCTAGACTGGGAAAATTACTGGCATTAATGGTGGCACCCGCTTGAATGGTCAATTGGTTCGAATCAACAACAATCGTTCCACCGTCCCCCGTCCTCTGAATTGCGTTAGAAAACAGGCCACTCCGCAACTGTTCAGAACGACCCAATAGATTAACCTGGTCTGCTTGAATTTCCAGCAATCCAGATTGCCCTGTTCCTGAAGTTGCCACTGCGATCTGCGCTCCACCCTGAACAATTAAACGTTCTGTATTGAGGCTGAGATTCCCGCCTTGACCAGATCCCGGATCTTCAGACGTTACCTGTAGGCCACTCGGAATCTCAACCCCGAATTGTGCAATCGTTCCGACTCCCGACAGATCCACCTCCACTGCATCAATGGTCAGGTCACCACCGTTCCCTGGCCCCGCCGTAATCGTTGTTATCTGGGCTCCATCTGAAACTGATAATTGCTCTGTGGTCACCTGAATATCGCCTGCGGCTCCGGTTCCGATGCTGGTTGCATTGGAAAACAGCCCACTACTCGTCAACCCTGAGGGTGAGGTGCCGCTCAATTCAATATTCGCTGCATTGACCGTAATGTTACCGGCATTCCCGCTTGAAAGGGTATCGGTATTAATAACTGCTCCATTATCGACCTGCAGATTCTCAGCATTAATTTGGATATTGCCGGCATCTCCAGCTTCCCCAGGGAATGATGTGCTGGTAGAAATTGCACTTGAGAATCCTCTGGGAGTTGAAAGACCTGAAAGCAAGCCCCCGCCTGTTACTAAAACTTGATCAGCTTGGATGCTGATTGCTCCGGAATCACCGGATGAGAATGTAGAATTGAAAATTTGCCCTGCACCCGCAACTGCCAGAAAACCAGCATCAACATTAATTTCACCCCCCTGCGGATTTGTAGAACCGGGTGAAACTTCAGCAGAGACCAGACTGACAAAGGTTGAATCAGCATTAGTGTCAGCAACGGTGAACAGTTCTGAGGCATTGATATCAATGGACGAGCTGGCTTCATTGGAGCCAGTACTGGCAGATAGGAGAGCAGAACCACTATTCAAGGCTACCTGACGACCCTGAACCTGGATATTTCCCCCCGGAGCACCACTGGTATCTACCGATGCCGACTCAAGCAAGACAATATCCTGGAAGCTTTGTAGATTGCTATAGTCCAGTGACCAACCCAGTTCATCCAGAGACAGGCCAACGGTTCCACTGTTCACGCTTCCCAAACTGACGCGCCCAGATTCAGCCGTCAGATTGCCACCCAATAAACTCAGATTTCCCCCAATTAAAGCTAGGGTCTGACCAGTGGGAACCTGTAATCCAACGGGACGATTGTCTCGAACAATATTGCCGACGTCACCGAAACTCAGATTACTACCAGCTCCCTGTACCACGATATCGCCAGGAACTGCACCATACTGCAAACCCACTGGAATACTAACGGTTAGCAAAGGATTGGCAATTTCAGGGTTGACAGCGCCAAACCCAGATCCGTCAGCAAACAGCACACTTTCAGCAGTGCTACCGATGAATGACCCACCAATTTGAAGCGCAGCATTGGGGCCAAAAACAATTCCGTTTGGATTAATCAAAAACAAATTAGCCGTCCCGTTGGCTCGGATCAAGCCATCAATACTGGACAGAGAACCCCCCGTTACCCGACTGATAATACTTTCGACCGTGGTCGCATTGTTGAAAAATGCAGTTGATCCGGTTGGTACAGAAAATTGCTCAAAGCTGTGAAACAAATTATTGCCAGCACGGGTTCCGCCAATGATTTCACTGACATCACCATTTGGAATCACATTGGAATTGGTCGGTAACGTACTGTCAGGAACGATCTGTGCCAAAGCTGAACCGGGACTCAAAGCGATAACAGCAATCCATCCGATGTTGCGCTGGAGCAACGATAAGCACAATGGATCGCTAGATCGAACGTGACGACGCTGCTTTTGAAAGTAATGAGTTTCTGACATGGGAACTTTCCTAAGACCCCCGGTAAAATTCAGTGAGAGGGGAAACCATACACCAATCTTCTCCCATTCTGGAATCAATCACTTGAGGGGGGTAGGCTAACCGCAACGCCGTCTTACCTCAGTTTTTGACCTGGACAAAGCCAGGAGGGTGTCATGGCCAAGCTTAAAGTTTCTAGGTACGGGCCTAGTCTACTGCCACTTGGATTTCCTTCGACTCCCGTGTTTTTAAAGGTATAGATCAATAAAACATTTTGGCAGTCACCAACGCCGCACCCAAACCTAGGCTCATTATAGCGACTTCATCTCGGCCCTGTCTAACCTTGACGAAGGAGAGATTTTACCCTAGAGAAGTGCGGTCTTAACCCTTGTTTCACACCCTGCTGCTGAACCAATTGATTATTAATTTTCCTCGCGGATGGTGCTGGGAACCCCTACGGGAGAGAGCTGAGCAAGTGCTCTCAAATTTTGAGATCGCGTTAACTCCAGATAGTTTAATCCAGAACGATTCTCTATTTTCGCAACCTGCTCGATACCTTGTAAAAGGGCTTGTGCTGCTTCAGTTTCACTGTACCCGCGACGTTGAGCCACCTTAATGGCAACCTCATCAGCTTCCAGCTCCAGTTGTGAGCGATGGTTATCTCGCCAGATTTGACGTAGCCCCAATGCACATAGCCCCCCGGCCAGCACAACACCCACTGCATCCTGCTGCATCGTTTCCAGCACCGTTCCCACAGCGCCAGCCAAGGCAACTCCCTGATTCAAATTAGGAGCAAACCAGCGAACCTCGCACAACCAACTGACTGTTCGCAGGAGAACTAAATCTCGCTGCGCCCTGGCAAGATCCTGCCACAGATCAAAGTTGATGAAAATTCGTCGGGTGTTCGTCCAAGGGTAGGGAAAAGGGGCTTGAATGACTACAGATTGTTGAGAATTGTCTACAATCTGGGTCAGCATTCTCCCAGAGGCAGGCATGAGATCCAGTAAGTGCCGAATTTCGTCATCTGAATTGAGGGAAGGATTGCTAGGCATTGTGAATGGGTTTAATACAAAATTTGTTTGTCAGTCCCTAATCCACCGAGGTGAGCGTTTCCGCCAAGGTTATGACAGCAGCCTCTACTTGCTCTTTTGCTGCATCTGTGGCTGAGATCAGTAAAATCAATACTTTCTGCTCCTGTTGGCGAACCAGAATTGAACCCGTAATCGGCTGGGTTCCTTGACTCCCCTTGAGGCTTCCCTGCCACAGCAGACGAATCTCCTGCGGCCCAGTAACCTGGTAGTTCCCAGGAACGAATCCTTCACCCCGTTCAAAGGTTTCAATAGCCAACTGTGCCAAGCTACTAGCAGGTAGCTCCCGATCACTCTCCCGCAGCTTGGTCAGTGCAGTGTAGGCCAAGCTCCCATCCGGAGATTCAATCAAGGGAACATTGCCAGCGGCGCTCACGGTGTAGCCTTCCAGAATGCCAAGTTTGAATTTGCCTTGAGGATCTTGATAGTTGCTCTCACTCAAGGGCAGTAGAGAAACTGGAGGTGCTGACGGTGGCGCTGATTCTGCTGGTTCCGCTGGTTCAGTTGCAGGTGATGCAGTCGGAGTTGGAGAAGCCGCTGGTTCGGGAGTCGGCTTTGACTCGGTGGCTGGCTTCGTCTCGGTCGGCTTTGATTCGGGACTGGGAGAAGGCTTGACAACTGGAGACTGGGCAGGGGAGGGAGATGGCTGCTGAGCTGCCACAGGCATTCCAACTGTAGGAATTCTGACGAGAGGTGCTGAGGTAGAGTGAAACGCTATCCGGTCAACGAAAGCGCTCAACCCAATCAACAGGCAAGCTGTCAATACCCCAATTCTAATTAGCCAAAGTCGGTTTCGTCTCATTGCTCTGCTCCTATGCCATCAACCTAATGCACGTAACCATTAAAACCCAACTTTAAGATCCAAAGACAGCAGGATTACCGAAATCGAACAACCCAGCAATACATCCAGTCATTAAGGTTGCCAGGGTTCCTGCCCAGAGAGCTTTCAGACCCAAAGAGGAAATCTCGGAACTCCGACCCGGAATTAAGCGGGAAACTCCCCCCACAAAAATGCCATAGGACGCGAAGTGAGTAAACCCACACAAAACATAACTCACAATCAACATGGCTCGGTCACTCAGTTCTCCCGCTGCATTCAGGGCCGCCAGAGATTGATAGGGGGGAACATTTGTCTCCAACAATCGCCGACCAATCAGCACAGAAGATTGCCACAACTCTACCCATTGCAGCGAGATACCGGTGAGAAATGTCAAAGGCAAGAACAATGCCCCCAAGATATTCTGTAGGGTGATCACCTGGAAGACGTCTCCAATCGGTCTTAGAAAGCTGATATTACTCTCTGACAGACCCGCTAGACTGCTAAACACTAGGTTGACCAGGGCCACCATCCCCAAAATTGCAATCAGGGCAGCAGCAATCCCAACAGTCATCTTGACTCCATCCATTGCTCCTCCCAGAAGACTATCCATTGGATTGGGTCGCTTGGTCGTCCCGTCCTGTATCTCTTGTGGCAGGCTTCCCATGGTCTTGGGTTCATCGGTTTCCGGCACAAGCAACTTGGAAATGACGAAGCAAGCAGGAATCGTCATGATTGAGGCAGAAACCAGATGCCCTGTGATATTCGGGAAAGTAGGCCGGAGAAACCCGGCATAAAGTGCCAGAACAGAGGAGGCAATCGACCCAAAACAACTGGCCAGAATTGCACACAACTCGCTGCGGGTCATGTCTGGTAGATAGGGCTTGACTGCAATGGCTGACTCGATTCCCACAAAGATATTGGCAGCTCCTGAGAGGGATTCTGCACCACTGGTTCGCATTGTGATTTGAAACACCTTGGCAAACAGTCTGACAATGGGCTGGATTATATTCAAGCGATACAGCAAACTGATGAGTCCTGAAAAGAAAATCACCTGCGGTAAGGCTCGAAAAGCCAGGATATAGGCAAAGCCAGGATCTATGTTGTCAGGCCCCAATCGATCGCCATGAACGGCAACATAGGGAGTACCAACGGCCCGCGCAATCCATCGGCCAGCTGGGCCTGGCCCAGCAGCAAAGTCCGGATCCCTGATCAGAATGGAGTTTCCTCCACCAAAAAGAAACCGTGCACCGGCTTCCGAGGCATCCAAAATCGAATTCAATACGGTGCTCAGTCCTTCAACTAAATTGCTGCCAAAGACGAAAACAACCAATCCAACGACAATCTGAAGGCCAATCCCCCAGACAATTGTATTCCAGGGAACGTAGCGTTTATTCTCTGACCCAAGCCACGCAATAAAGCACAGGCCAACAATTCCCAGGAGAGAAACTAAGTTTAACAGTGGATTCATACCAGACGACCTTTCCTGCTTGAGGCTTATTGTCTCACATCTGCTCTGACAAGAAGTAATCTTAAACGTAAATGGTCAGGCCACCGATCCGGAACCAAAGGTCTTTTTTCTAGGCATTACAATTATTGCAGTAAATGGTCGCTTAATCTCCGAGTATGTAATGGACGCTTTCCAGCCAATTTCTCCAGAGTGGACAACCGAAGCTACCCACGCGAACCAATTCTGTTGCCCTCAGTGCGGTGCCAGTAGTCGCTCAGCCCAGCAAGTGTGGATTAATCGGCGATCGCCCGTCTATATCGAAAATCAAAAACGCAAGTGGCAGGAGTTCTACAAATGTGAGTGTGGCTGTCCCTGGTGGGCCTGGAGCAATGATCGGCCCCCTTCTGATCTGGGTTGTCGCCGTGATGACTAGGCACAGGATAATCTTAGAAATTTAGACATTAAGTTCCAGAACCACTGGAGTATGATCGCTAGGTTTTTCCCAGGTTCGGGGAGTTTTGTCAATTGTGCAGCTCACTGCCTTTTCGTACAAACTGGGGGTCAGATAATGGTGGTCAATCCGCCAGCCTCGATTGCGGCGAAAGGAGGCAGCCCGGTAGTCCCACCAACTGAAGTGGCCGGGATCCGGGGTGAATTTACGAAAGGCGTCGGCTAGCCCTAGATCTAGAATATCCCGCAAGGCTTGACGTTCCTCATCGGACGCCATAATATGCTTCTCCCGCCCGGTTGAATCATGAATGTCGCGGTCTTCCAAAGCAATATTAAAGTCACCGCAGATGCAGAGACTATCGGTTTCCTGAAGCAGGGTTTCGAGATACTCCTTTAACAGTTTGAACCAGTTGAGTTTATAACTGTATTTTGGACTGGTGATACTTTCCCCATTTGGAACATACAAATTCACAATCTGAACCTGTTTTAGGGTTCCTAAAATCACGCGTTTCTGCTGATCAAATTCCTGGGCTGTTTCCGTATCAATAACAGCGGAGAACCCTGACTTAACGTTTTCTAGCGGCTCTCGACTAAAAATAGCTACCCCATTATATGCCTTCTGCCCGAAAACATTCAGATGATATCCAATCTCTTCAAAGGGGGTTCGTGGAAAATCCTCGTCAACCACTTTGGTTTCTTGCAAACATAGTACTTCAACCGGATTCTCTGCTAGCCATTGTAGGATCTGATCCTTACGAGTCCGAACAGAGTTAACATTCCAGGTAGCAATTTTCATTGGGTTTCTAGAAAAATATTCTCTCAAGAAGCTTATTACTCAACTTGTCATTCGGCTTGTCACTCGGCTTGTCACTCAAAAATATTCAATTGTTCAGCCGCTTTTTCCTTGACGTGGGGCTTCTGCGTCCCTTTGCGCAGCCCCAGAGCAATCTTACTATGCTTCTCGATCTGCCCCATCACCTGACGGGCCCGTTGGATCACAACATCAGGTAATCCCGCCAATCGTCCGGCTTCGATGCCATAGGACTTATCCGCTCCACCCGGTTGTACCTGATGCAGAAATACAATTTTGTCCGGTAACTCCTTGACGGTCACCTGGTAGTTGGCCACATTGGCCAGCATTGATGCCAGCTCGTTCAATTCATGGTAGTGGGTGGCAAAAATAGTTCGGGCTCGAATCTCCGTTGCCAGGTATTCCGCCACTGCCCAGGCAATCGAAAGCCCGTCAAAGGTCGCCGTTCCCCGACCAATCTCATCTAGCAACACCAGGGAATTGGGCGTGGCGTGGTTGAGAATGTTCGCCGTTTCATTCATTTCTACCATAAACGTGGATTGACCCGTGGCCAAGTCATCAACGGCTCCAACCCGAGTAAAAATGCGATCGCAAATCCCTAACCGTGCCGAGGTAGCCGGGACGAAACTACCGATCTGCGCCATTAGTTGAATCAATCCCACCTGTCGTAGATAACAACTTTTACCACTGGCATTTGGCCCGGTAAGGATGATCAAATCGGGAAAGTTTCCAGGATGAACCGCTGTGGAGTCTGAGGTTGAATTACCCAGTTGTGCGGTGTTGGGAACGAAAAAGCCAGGGGGCAGGGATTTCTCTACCACTGGATGCCGTACGGCGACAATTTGAAATTCTCTGCTATCTATCATGTCTGGTCGGCAATAGTTTTGATAGACGGCAATCTCCGCCAAGCCGCACAGAATATCAATCGCAGCCACTGCCCGTGACACTTCCCGAATTCCCTCCGTTTGTGCTGCAACTTCAGCTCTGAGTTCAACAAACAGGTCATATTCCAGTTGATTCAAATCTTCTCTGGCAGTCAGAATTCGGGCTTCCCGTTCCTTCAGTTCGGGAGTGATGTAACGTTCCTCATTCACCAGGGTTTGCTTGCGGATGTAGTCCTCCGGAACCAGATCGGCCTTGGAACGATTCACACTGATGTAATAGCCAAATACTTTATTGAAGCTGACCTTTAAATTGGTAATGCCCGTTCGTTCCCGTTCCTGAACCTCTAGGTTGGCAAGCCATTGTTGATCATCGGTGGCCTGGTGGCGCATTTCATCCAGGGCCGGGCTGACACCCAAACGAAACAATCCCCCCTCCTTGAGAAAAATCGGTGGAGATTCGACGAGATGAGCGTGAAGCTTGGCCGCAAGCTGTTCCAATTCCGCTGGAACCGTCTGTAGCACTTGGAGATAGGGAGATTGACCTGCTGCTGCTAGATTAGCGAGTTCCGGCAATTTTGCCAGAGAATCGGCCAGAGCTACCAGATCACGGGCATTGGCTGTTCCTTTTCCAGCCCGTCCGGTGAGCCGTTCCAGGTCGTAAACCTGCCGCAGGAGATGCTGAATATCCTGACGTAATTCGCTATTCTCCACCAATTCCTGCAACGTGTCGTGGCGAGCCTGAATGCCATTGAGATCGAGTAATGGTTGCAGCAACCAACGCCGCAAGGCCCGACCTCCCATGGCCGTACTAGTGCGGTCAATTGCCCATAGTAGCGAACCGTGTAATGTTCCATCCCGTACCGTTTGGGTGATTTCTAGATTGCGCCGACTCTGATGATCCAGAATCAGGTAATGGGTAATGCTGTAGGTTCGGAGTTGTTGTAATGGCACCGGGCTGTCCTTCTGGGTTTCCTCCAGATATTTCAGCAATCCACCCGCCGCCCTTACTCCCAGGGGCAAAGATTCGCAGCCGATTCCCTCCAGAGAACGCAGTTGAAATTGTTCCAGAATTTGCGAGCGGGCTTCAGATAATTCAAAGGGACGTTGGGGCCGCAGCGAGTAACAAAAGCAGCTCGGCAAGCAATCCGGTAGTTCGTCACTGGATTCTCCGGGTCGTAGCATTTTCCCTAAATCGGGAGCATTGACTGGCACTAGAACCTCAGAAGGCTGTAACCGCATGATCTCCTGGATTAGCTGTTCCAAGTCCTGGGATTGAGTTGTCAGAAATTCCCCAGTGGAAATATCGGCGTGGGCAAGTCCCCAATGATTCCCCGCAATCACGACAGCGGCCAGGTAATTATTCTGGCGACCCTTTAGCATACTGTCATCCGTTAGGGTTCCCGGAGTGAGCACCTGGGTTACTTCCCGCCGCACCTGTCGTCTCTCCCTGGAGGCAATGGCAGCGTCCTCAACCTGATCGCAAATGACAACGGCATAGCCCTTCTCCAGCAAAGTGGAACTATGGCGATAAACGTGTTCATGGGGTACGCCCGTCATCGGCACTCGACCAATTTCTTTCCCGCCAGATTTTGTGGTTTGAATCAACTCCAATTCTTGAGCAATCACTAATGCATCCTGAAAAAAGCACTCAAAGAAATCGCCCACCCGAAAAAACAGCAGCGCATGGGGATACTCCTGCTTCACCTCAATGTATCGCTGCATCATCTCCGACAACTTGCTGTGATCGAGTTGGGTATAGTCTGAGTTGGGGGGGAGTGACTTGTCCGGCAGTAACTTGTCTGGCAGAGAATCATCAGGAAGAGAAGCGTCTGAACGGGTCATGCTGAAAACGTTAGGATGCACTTTCTCGAATTTAACGCAAAATCAAATCATCCATCGTTATCAGTTCACATACCCCAAAAATTCAAGCCTCATGCCCAACTGAGCACTAATGACCAATCACCAATCACCAATTGCAGGGTTGGCAGATTAAGATACAATCTGAGAAAATAATACGAGCCTCCAGCCTTCTACTGAGGTTCAGGGGGTTTCGACGTTAAGGTGTGACGAGAGTTGTGTTCAATTCGGCATCCGCATGAGCAAAAAGTACAACAGACAAAGCTATGGATCGGCTTCATCTGCTTCCCAGTCAACTTCCAGACTCTCTTCTCGGTCTATCTCGCGCAAGAGTCGAGCTGAGCGTTTAAAGGAGTTACGGACTTTGTTGGAGTCTGATCTGAAACCACAACAAGATTTGCCTGAACAAGATTTGCCTGAAACAGTCCATGGAGCTGTCGAAACTGATTCCACCGAACAGGCCATGACTCAGCATCAGAGCGTGACTCAGAATCAAGCCATTACTCACGAAAATACCTCCGACATTGTCAACGAGACAGATCCTATCGCTACAGAACTGAAGGGTCATCAGCATCCTGAAGTCGGCGCGACTACAGCCACCGTGAAATCACAGCCATCTGTGGTTCCTGTGCGACCTTTTCCTGCTTTCCAGCCGCCCCGTTTGAGCCTTTCCCTCAAGCTCTTGATGCGGTTGACCCCCCTATGGATTGCTTTATTGATTGTTACTCCCGCTGGAATCGGCTACCTGGCGAGTAACCTACTACTCAAGTCGCCTCAGTTACCCAACTGCCCTAAAATTTTCTGGCCGATTGCTTCAGCTTCCCTCAGACTTCAATGTGCTGACATTGCGGCTTCCAAGCAGACAACGGAGAATTTACTCTCGGCGATTCAGCTCGTCAATGAATTACCCAAGGATCACCCACTGCGTCCGGAAATTAACCGCCGGATTCAGGAGTGGTCAGATGATATTTTGGTGCTGAGTGAAGAACTTTTCCAGGCCGGAGACCTAAAATCAGCAGTTGCCAATGCTCGGAAAATTCCAGCAGGCACACCAGCCCACCCCAAAGTCGAGCAACGGATTCAGGATTGGCAAGGACTCTGGGAAGAAGCCGAAAAGATTTTTAAAACGGCAGAGAATCTACTGCGCAAGGAAGCCACGAGTCCTGCCTTTCGTCAAGCCACTAAGCTTTTGGAGGTTGGCAATCAATACTGGGAGACTGCCCAATACCGCAAGCTCACAGATGCTGTGCAAATCACCCGTGAAGAAAGCGAGAAGTTGGCAGAGGCTAAAGAACTGGCTGCCACTGGAACGATAGACAGTTTGACGGAGGCAATTGACAAAGCGGTAGAAGTTGGAAGTCAGAGCTACCTCTATGACAAGGCCAATGGAGACATCAGTAAATATAGTCAAAAAATGTTGAAATCAGCCGTGGATATTTTGGTAGATGGAGACTGGCAGCGAGCGCTACGGATTGTCCGTCTGATTCCTGGCCGCGCTAAGCTGCAGTTGCAAACCGAAGATCTGGCCATCATTGCACGGGCCCATGCTCCTGCCGCCCTAGACACTGTAGCAGGAATGAAGGATGCGATCGCCCAGGTTCGCAAAATCACCAAGAGCCGACCGTTTTATTTGAAATCCCAACGCTATATTGGCAATTGGCAGCAGGCCATTGCTGACGTGGCAACTCTGGAAAGGGCTCGGAAATTAGCTCAAACGGGTGAAATTCAGGATTTGAAGGCGGCTGTTGCTAAAGTGACAGCAATTCCAGTCTCCAATCCCAGGGGTTCGGATGCGGCTACAGAGGCCCAACGCTGGACACGCCAGATCCAGGAAATTGAAGACATGCCCTATCTGGAAACAGCAGATCAGGTGGCTAGCTATGGGGATGTAGCCTCTCTCAAGGAAGCCATTTCCCATGCTGAGAAGATTGGTCGCAATCGCGCCCTCTACCCAGAAGCCCAAGCCCGGATCTCGGAATGGCTGGAGCGCAGTCAACGGATGGAGTATCAGCCAGTGCTGGATCAGGCTCAACAACTGGCTTCAGAGGGGAATTTAGGTCAGGCCATTGCTGTGGCTAAGCAGGTTCGGCCTGGTGTCGTGTTGTACAGCGAAGCGCAAAATGATATCAGTCGTTGGCAGACTCAACTCCAGGACATCCAAAGCCTTGAGAGTGCCAGGAGTACTGCTGAAGCTGGAACCACAGACGCATTTGGGGTGGCAATTCAGCGCGCTTCAGAGGTTTCACTTTCCAGTCGTTGGCGCAGTCAAGCGGATCAATTGATCGATGACTGGAGTCAGCAGTTACTTCAGATTGGTTTGGATCAATCCACCTATAATCTGGAGCAGGCAATCGCAACACTCAGCAAAATTCCCTACGGCAGCTCTGCCTACTATACAGCCCAGGAACGAATCCAGGATTGGGAGGCATGGCTGAGTCCACCCCCTGTGGGCTCTTCTGAACCAGCCGCAACTACAGAGTATAGCGACGGAGACAGTTACTACGATGATTCAAACTATGATGATTCATCAGTAGATAATTCCTGGCCTCAGTGGCAAGAGCCAGTAGACGATCTAAGGCTTAATAAGCCTGTAACTCCAGATAGCAAGCAGCAATAGAACTACAGCCCAGCAATAATCGGGGAGGATCAATTCAGACCTCCCCGGAACTTTTGTTAAATTTTGCCTGTATAGCCATACAGGATTGGGCTTGAGGGTGTATTACACCTATCGGACGTTTCAGTATGAAGATGTAAGGCTATATCTAGCGACTCACCGATTGAGCCAGGGGCTGCAACGATATCACCTTACGGACAGATTTCAGATATTGAGCTGAGGTTCCAGGAGCATAGGCTTCTAGAACATTACCCGTTTCCGCACATGTGACCATCAAGTAGTCGCAAACTGAGCATTCTGTTTGAGTTGTCTGGTCATAATGCCATCGCTCCGCCAAGGCTCCACAGTTTGGGCATCTAATTGTTTGTTGTATAGTCATTTGTTATCCTCAACAGTTTTATTTGATAAAATTCGAATCATTTAAAGTAAAAGTCCTATCGTCTGAAACTGAGAGATCCCAAGTACTCTCAGCAAGGCAGCGACGCTGCGGTAGAAGGCAGTGTACTTCCTAAAACGAATTCAGCTTTTCTTAAGATTAACAGAGCAGATGTAGTAGGCTGATCTACCTCACGACACATTCCTCTTGATCCCCGATAGGATACTCTGCTGAAACCCTTGATCCCCAGCTAAATGCTAACACGGCTTTAGTAGAAATACCTATGTGTTTTTTCAAAAGAAACTTAAACTAGCCTTATCGTTTTTTTAATAAAAACTTAAACTCTCAGATATATAAACTTTATGTAGTAACTGATTTCCGATCTTGAATTGCTGATATTTCAGAGAGTATGGCTATAACGTTCAGTTATTTACTCAACTGACTAACTCACTCGCTGGCAATTAAACTTCACTTGAGATCAAGGCTTGGAGTCACTACGTCTTTAACATAGACCCCTGTGAGACCTATATCAGGCCCAGCCTTAGCAACGATCTACTTCGATTTGTGTCAATAATTAAAAACTTGTAAAGTTTAGTGAACCATGCTACTCTTCAATACTAAGCGATTTTTCAGGGTAGTTCGGATCTCATGTTAAATCAGCGAGTCTAGGTGGGAGGTGTAAATGGAAACAATTTCTCAATTAGTTCAGGAGGTGCTTGAAAGTGGCTACCTGTCTTTGGAGCGAGAAGCGAGGTTAAGGCATTTACTACAGACCACGAAGTATGGTCAGGTTGATTTTAAAGCCTTTGTTCGCCTCCAAAATGCAGCGATTGATGGCAAAGTTCGTCAGGAGTCTCGGGAACAGCTCTACGCAGCGGCAGGGCTTTAAGGCAGAGAGCTTCCCTGCAGCTTTCACAAGCACGTGAGTTCTGAGCTCCATACTCTAATTCGCCATGCAGCGCAAATCCTCTTAGGGGCTTGCAAGCAAACAAACTCCCGCCGTCATTTCGCCTGTACGGAAATCCAGGCAGAGCTTGCGGCGTCAATGGATATCCTATTTCAGCGCACATCGCTCAGTTTCTCCAGAATTTGCACGAGATTTTCCGCAAACCGATCTGGATTCCACAGAGGTGCCAACGTTTCAGGGTGCTTAGCTTGAGCCAACTGTGACTGAACTAGCTGTCTGAGTGCTCGGTCGTTGCCCAGGCGAACACCGTATTCGACGTACTCTGCCCAGGATCTAGCCGCTCCAAACTGAACTCCTGTTCCTTGTAGAAAGGCATAGCCCATACGCGACAGAAACTGCTGGCCTTTCAACGTTATTATCGGCACACCAAACCAGAGCGCTTCTAGACTGTGGGTTCCGCCGTTATAGGGATAGGAATCTAGCAGAATGTCAGCGATCGCGTAGATTTTGCGATGCTCTTCCTCAGTTGGCAGTTGATCAAAAAATTTGACCCGATGCTTACTGATGCCCTTTGCTTCACAGCACTTCCAGTAAGCGGCCTGAAATACCTGCCGATCCCCTGCTGCCTTGTGGATTAACACGCTATTGGGAACCTGTTGGAGGATGCTGATCTGAGCCTCAGCTAGAGCTTGGCTGAACTTCCGACCGGGGGCGACACAAAGATAGACAACCTGATCTTGACCAATTCGATGGGCCCGACGAAAGGCAGTGGGATCAACGGACTGTCGCTCAAACCCTGAAACCGCCATAAATGTTTCCGGCATTCGTATCAGCTTCTCAGTCATGTAGCGTTCGTACCCCTGCGGATGGGTATGCCAATCGCCCATGAAATAGTTCCGATCACAGACGCAGGGAGCCTCAAATCCCAACCACGATAAACATATCTCTGCGGGTTGTTGGGAGAGAATTTCTGTGTGCAGCGGCATACTCAAGGAATCCAGATCCAGCAAAATATCGATCTGATCCGCTTGGATTGTCTTGAGGATCTCCTCCGCCGTGGCCTGACCGTTGGGATAGTGGATGGGCTGATAAAATTTCTGAGCCATTTGTTCAAACTTCTCTGTTTGATCATCTCGACCGAGGCGATCTGTGCTGTACAGATAGAGTCCTGTAACTCTTTGGCTCAATGCTGCCAATACATCAGCACTACACCACCCCACCGAATGCCGCTTGAAGTGATTGGAAATAACGCCAACTTTTAGCTGGGAACGGCCTGTACGACTCCCTGAATCTGACGGTGGCATCGGGATTGTTGAATCAGGTTTTGAATCTGGGGAGGACTGGACTGAGAACCGTGGCCCAGACGTCTTGGTGTTAGAGCCAACATATTTGGGCTGGATAATGTGCTTCAAATAGGGCTCTGCAATTTTCCGTCGCAGGTGGAAATTCCGTTCTGGATCATCTCTGAGATAGGGTTGGCTAAACAGGAGATTGGCATAGAGGGATTTCAGTTCAATCCGCGTCGCCCTGGGTAGGGCTTGCTCTAACTGCGCTTCTAATTCCAGAAACTGTTCCCGCGCAATTTGATTTAGTCCGGAAACCTGATGAATACTGATGGAATAAATTGCCGTCATGATTGGATCCTGATCACCACAGGCGTGGCGATATTGGCTCACTGCCTGGCGAGCGGCGGCAAAATCTCCCGCGTCTCGTGTAATGCCACATAGATGTTGATGGGCTGGAATTAGGGTCGGCTGTAACTCCAGCGCTTTCTCCAACATCGGGATGGCAGACTGGGGCTTGCCCTGATGGCGAAAGATCGTCCCCAATTGACAATAGGCTTCGGCAAAATCAGGATGAAGACGAATCACCTGCTGCCATTGCTCTATTGCCTCTGCTAGCTTCCCCTGTTCTGCTAACCGATTTCCTGCCTGAAATAATGCGGTGGGATCGGTTGGAGCGTCTGATGCAGTTGAGGTCGGTTTCAGTTGTTGCGTCGAGGCTTGCTGCTGGATGGCTTCTGCTTCTACAAACTTGCCCTGTTGCCTTAAGACTAAACCCAGATTCCAATAGGCTGCGGTCAACTCAGGTTTAATCGCAATGGCTTGGCGATAGCGTTCGATGGCCAGCTCCAGTTCCCCCGTTTTATAGAACATGCTTCCCAGGTTAGTATGGGCTTCAGCAAGATTAGCGTCCAGGGTTAACGCGGTTTGATAGCAGGCGATCGCCGCACCAATATCACCCTGACCATAGCGAACACTTCCCAGAGTCACCTGGGCAGGAGCATAATTTGGGAACTGTCGAATCGCTTGTTGGCAATGGATCAAGGCTTCAGACCATTTCCCACGGGTGCGGTAGTACTCGGCCGCTTGGGTTAGTGATTTGGGAGAAGGATTAGATGTTTCAGAAGTTGGAGTGAAATCAGGAAACATTAGCGAAATTTACCCCTGGTCGGCCTGAGAGGCTAACCCCTATAAATCAGTGCAAAGCATACTGTAATATGCACCATAGCAAGTTTTTTAGCCGTTTGATGGTAATTTTTGGATTCCATCGGCAATTGAATCTTCTGCGGAATTCGTACCCATCGGTTGCAGTCAGGCGTTAAAATGGTCTCGGCCAATTTTAGGATGAGCAGGTATCCATTACGTATCAGGTTCAATCCAGAAACGGTCAGTCAGTTGTAGGAAAAGTGAATTGATGAGTCAGCCACAATCTTTCTTGAAGTTCAACTTGAGATCCAACTTGAAATCTAAGCTCATTCGAGGTTTTGCGTCCCTGGCTTTAGCAGTATCAATCCCCTTTGCAACGCAGACAATGCTGCAAGCTCAAAGTCAAAGCTATGAACAGAAACTCTTCGATGCTGCTCTAGCGTTTACATTGTATTTTGAGGGGGGATTGTCAGACCACCCCGCTGATAAAGGAGGTCGAACCTATCGGGGAATTCTCCAAACGGAATACAATGCCTATCGATCACGTCGTGGCTTGCCACCCCTGGACGTAGCCAAAATGTCCAATGCAGAGCTATTAGAAATCTATCGGGGTTACTGGGATGGCAGCGAAGCTGCCGCAATGCATCCATCTCTGGCAATCGTCATGTTTGATACCGCAGTCAACTTTGGTATCGAAAACTCCGTTACCTTTCTTCAGCAAGCCCTAGGACTACCTCAGACTGGGCGATTTGATGCTGCAACCCGCGAAGCTTTGAGACTTGGGAATAACAAATACACTGCTCTACAGATGGTCAACGAACGTATCCTCTATCGCTATAAGCGAGTTCAGGAAGATCCGAGCCAGATGGCGTTTTTTCACGGCTGGTTGAGCCGTGACTATAGCCTCTGGGGTTATGTTGAGAGGATTCAGAACTAGATACAAACCAGATGTAAATTAGATAGAATCCAATGCATAATCAGTGCTATCTGAACCGATAGCACTACTTCTCTTCCTTACCAACCTAGGCCAGCATTACAGCCAGGAATCCAAGGGAACCAAATGCAGGAATTCGTCACGAACCAGTTGGAGAGCCCCTGGGGTTCTTCCTCATCTTGTTCTAAACCTTGAACAGGAAGTGAGACAATAAGAACAATGACACTCGCAACCAAAATCGTTGGTAAATGTCTTCCAAGTTTTGCAAGTCCAGACGAAGGCTCTGAACTGAAGTCTTGAGTAATGTCCTGACGTTCAACGCAGAATTGTTGCTGAGTTTTCATTGATTAACCACCCAATAGTATCTGAAGTTAACATTTGCGAAGCAGATCTTACACCGCACAAAAGACACTGCACTGATAGACTTTCAGACCCATAACACAAATGAGAGATGAGGTGTATGGAAACCTTGAGGTCATGCTGAATAAGCTTGCTACAGATTTCCTAAGATTTCCTAAATGGCCCGATATTAGGCTATGAGGGTTTAGCCAAACCTAGCACACCTCTCTTCCGATTTTAGATGAGGCTATGGCTGATGCGGTGTAGTTTGTGTAAAGTAATTGTAAATTCTTTGTAAATCCTGGCGATTCATCGCAAATTTTGGGCAATTCTAGCAGAAACCCTACAAACCTTCTAAGCCTCCTCTCGTAATACCCAACCCTGAGTCCCAACAATTTTCTGTGGCAAATTATCCGGTTTAATCATAGCGAGGGTTTTCATGTCATAGGTGGTGTAGCGACTGGTCTGTTGTTCAAGGTTAATATCAACCACCGTCAACGTATGGCGTGGTTCCAGATCACTATTAATCAGGGGACGAGGGCCACTCCCCAAAGCCCCTGAAAATAGCAGCTTCAATTGATCCCGATGGCCAGGAAAATAGGCGTGGTGATGGCCACTGACATAAACATGAACCTGGTACGTTTCGAGTAACTGCTGCAATTCACTCGCCGACTGCAATACTTCCCCCGGTTTGTCCCGCGCAGGTGAAACCGCGTAGAGGGGGAGGTGACCCATCACGATTCGTAATTTTGCTGACTGTGCTGGCTCACTGGCAAGCTGGGCCTCAAGGGTCTGAATCTGTTGAATTGGCATCTGATAACTGGAACCATCCCAAATTAAATAAAAAATCTCATTTTGTCTGAAGCTGTAAACAAAAGGGAAACTCGCTTTATTTAGAAATTCCAGGTGTAAGTCGTGACGGGGATCATCCCAGTAGGCCTGGGCCAGCTCCCGTTCCTGCTGAAAGATAAATCCTCCCGAACTGTCCACATTTCCAGAGGCATCATGATTGCCCATGGTAATCGCAAAGGGCATTGCCAGTTGGCGCAGCGGTTCTGCCACAACTCGATCAAACCCTTCCCACATCGCTTGAATGTTTGAGGCTGACAGGGACACTTTTTGCCCGGCCACCATGTCTCCGGCACACAGCACCAGATCCGGTTGCCAATCTGGAATTAGGGAAATCGCTTGCCCGACCTGGGATTCATAGGTCGTGGAGCCATAACGACTATTCAAATCACTCATCACCACCAGTCGTACATCTCCTCTGACCGGAGCGAACATCCCCGCTGGTGCAATGGCTATTGGTGTTGGACTGGGGTCAGGGGTTGGTTCTACCGGAGCAGTGGGTTCGATGGAGTCTTCAGCGGTTCTCTGACGAGAGGATTGGGATAAAAGCTGGCCTAGGGAAACAGCCATTCCCAAACCCAGGGAACCCCCTGCCAACATTAGTATCTGCCGCCGTTTTAACACCATAAACAAGGAATCCTTGAATAACCCTAACGAATAACTCTAAACTGCAACCCCTTCAATCTCGGCCTCAATCTTGTCGTACAGTTCTCGCAACTTCTGTAACTTCTCTGCGTCGGCCTGCCACAATCCCCGACCATTCGCTTCTAACATTCGCCCCACAACATTCCGAAATGCCTCTGGGTTTGCTTGTTGAAGTTTCCCAGCCATTTCTGGGTCAAAGGCGTAGGTTTCAGCCGCCTGATCATACACCCAATTATCCTGGAAATTTGTCGTTCCGCCCCAGCCAATCAAGGCTGTCATCCGTTGAGAAATCTCGTAGGCTCCGCCACTACCCTGATCCGCCATCGATTCGGCCCACTTGGGATTCAGCAACTTAGTGCGATATTCCATTCGGAGTAGGTCGTCTAACTTGCGAGGAGTCGTGTCTTTAGAAAAACTCTCCACAAAACTGGCCGTCACCGTTTGACCCTGCTGTTTTTCTGCGGCCCGTTTCAAGCCGCCTGTATTGGCATAGTATTCCTGAATATCAGTAAGGCCGTACTCCACCGAGTCGATTTCTTGGACAATTTGATTTGTGGTTTGCAAAAGCTGGGTCATCACCTCCGGTCGGGCCTGTCCTTTGTCCTGACGACCATAGCTGAAGCGATTGCGACCCTGCCAGGTGTCCGCCAGTTCATCGCCCGATTCCCAGTTGCCATCCACTACCCGATCATTTACCAGGGAACCAAAATCCCCGGCTGGATTAGAAAATAGCCGTGCCGAAGAATTCTCAACCCCTTGGGCTTTGAGTTCTAGAACGTGCTTGCGAATAAAGTTTTGCTCTTCCGGTTCATCTGATTCTGCGGCCCGCCGAAACAGATCGTCCAGCAACTCCAGAATATTGACGAAACTATCTCGAAAGATTCCCGACAAATTTGCCAAAACATCGATGCGGGGATGATCTAATTGATCAAGGGATTTAAGTTCGTAGCGCACAATCCGTCCGGTTCCTTCCTTCACAGGTTCAGCCCCCACCAGTTCTAGCAAAATTCCTAGAGACTCGCCCCGCGTTTTAATTGCATCTAGTCCCCAGAGCATCACGGCAACGGTTTCAGGATATTGACCCTGTTCGGTTAAATGTTGAGCGATAATTTTCTGGGCAATCTCTCGACCCCGTTCATAGGCCCCAGGGGAAGGCATCCGGTAGGGATCAAGGGCATGAATATTGCGACCTGTGGGTAGAACTCCTGGCCCATCCCGTAGTAAATCGCCACCGGGAGCAGGCGGAATATATTCACCGTTCAAGCCCCGCAGTAGGTTGGTCAGTTCATCCGTAGTTTGCAATAACAAATTCCGAATCTGATCCGCTGTTTCTGGTTGGGCCTCTTCCTCACCAAAATAAGCTTCCAAGTAAGCATTCAACTCAGCGTCATTCGGTGGCTCTCCCAAAATGTGTAAACCAGCGGAAAACAGCCGTTGTTCGACAACTTGCAAATATTCGTAAACCTGGCTGAAGTATTGACTGATAACTTCAACACTGAACAATCGAACGGTTTCCAAGCTGAATTCCATGCCAAGTTTTTTGACTGCATCACAAGGGCAATCTTTGTCCAGACCTACATCCAGAATTTTTTGCGTGATGGCATCCTGTAGAACTGAATTTTTCTGGGGATCTTCACGGTATTCTGCAATCAGTTCTCGCAGCGCGACCAATTCCTTATACAACCCAGCCCGGCTGTAGGGTGGAACATTATGGGAAATTAATACTCCGTAGCCGCGACGTTTTGCCAGGATGGATTCAGAGGGATTATTGGCAGCATAAATGTAGAGATTGGGCAGGTTTCCGAGGAGAATGTCCGACCATGAATATCCTGTATTGCCCAGAGGCGATCCGGGCAACCATTCAACAGTTCCATGCATTCCAAAGTGAACCACTGCATCGGCTTGAAATTCCTCCTGTAACCATTTGTAGAAAGCAGCGTATTGGGGATGGGGCGTTAGATCTCGCTCAAACATGAGTCGCATCGGATCGCCAGCAATTCCCAGCGGTGGCTGCACCCCAATCCAAATATTCTCCAATTGAACGCCACCAATTTGGAACTCCTCGCCAATCGTTTTGATTCCCGTTTGAGTCAAGGATTTCCACTGGTTTTCAATTCGGGTTCTGAGCAAATAACCAAGCCATTTTTCTAATTTCTCAACGTGAACGGTTGTGGTGTTTCTTTCAGAACGAACCGCCGCCAAATCTCCTTCATCTGCCTGTTTGATCTGCTGAATTAATGCTTCCCCATCTTCTGGGAGATCACCAACGTCATAGCCCCGATCTTTTAACGCTGCGAGAAATTTCACTAAACTTTTGGGAACGTTCAACAGTGCCGCTGTTCCGGTTGCACCGTAACCCGGCGGGAAGCCGTAGAGAATCACAGCAATTTTGCGCTCATCGGTTGGCGTTTGTCGCAGCTTCACCCAGCTCTTCACCCGTTCCGTTAAGCGCTTCACCCGTTCAGGAACCAGATAAATTTTCTCGCCCACTAAACCGCCAAGGGGAATGGTATCGATGGCCCCATCCAGTTCTGGCAAAGCATACAGAACGACACTTTGGAGTCCGCCAATTCCTTGACGTGTCCAGGAGTGAATGTCTTGAATCAATAAAGGTGCAGCGATTAGATAGGGAACATTCTTTGCCGTTAGAATCCTCTGGGCCACTTCTACCTGGCGTCCAGCTTCCATCGAACCCGCAGGGCCACCCACTAGCGGAAACCCAATCGTGGAAACAATTGCATCGACCTCTGCTGCTTCTTTTGACAGGGAAGGGGTTGCGTTGTTGCCCTGTTGCCGTTGCTCCGTTTCGTAGCGGGTCGTCATCCAGTCCCGTACTGCCACATGTCCCTCAACCCCATTGATAAAAATCGGCAGGGGAATTAGTCCTGCCTGTTCAAAGGATTGAATCAACTGAGGAATGTAGGGCTGTTGGGTAATCACGTGTTTGCGATAGAGCAGAATGCCGATAACGGGTTTTGGGGTTGCAGGTTTCTTGAACTCCAATCGATACCACGCTAAATATTTTCGAGGAGATTCAAAGTAACCCTGGTATTTCGGATGTAGTAATCCCATGTTTGGGGTTTCAATTGGAGGCTGGATCTCGCCGATTTCCAGGTCTAAATACTTCTCAGCGATTGTCCAGAACATCGAAGCAACATTCTCTTGGCCCCCTGCATTCCAGTAACCATAGATGATTAACCAATTGCGGAGTTCCTGAACCTTTTTGACCGTGACAAATTTCAACAACTTGGGGCCAGCTTTCAGAAAACTGAGATAACCTGCCAGTTTGTCCTCTTCTTTACCGCTGGAAAACTTACTCAGGATAAATTGCACAGGCTTGGGCATTCCCTTGGGCTTGTCCCCAATCTGGAAGGCTCCAATCTGGGTTAAGCTCATCAACTCCAGGGCCGATTCAAACACGAGTCGTAGAGAAATGTGCTGGGCTCGTTCCCGCAGCCAGAGCACCTGGTCGTAATCAAAGAGCAGACTCCCGAAGAAAACGTCTGCCTGTTCCAGAGCGGCTTCGACAACTTCAGGTTCGGAGTTGAGGGCGCGATCGCTAAAAACGTCAATCTGCAAATCGGAACAACGTTGGGTAGCTACTTTAGCAGCTTCACGATACAGATCAGCATTAAAGGATTCAAACCCCGCGATTAAGACAATCCGTTTCATAGCCCCTCTGCGAAAACCTTCTTTACATTTATTCTAAAAGAGTAGTTCAGCGAATGCGAAAAGGAGATGCGTCATATAATTGCAGGTCGAACGGTGCTGCAAGAATTCCAGAGGAGAAGCCTGTTGTAGGGTCATGGAACAAATTTACCAGCCGTATTTCCAGGATTGCGTGGTGTTGTCAGATGAGACAAAGGTGCATATTCAAAGACAGCATCCAGAAATCTATCCTGATTTTTTATTGGAAATTCGACAAACTGTTTCTCGGCCCGATACGATCAGAAAAAGTCACAAAAAAGATGACCCGGCCATCATATTCGAGCGATGGTTCGACCACATCTTGAAAGGCAAGTATCCTATCGTGGTTGTGACTAGTCGGCTCAATAGAAACCTTGACCTGGTTACAGCGTACCCCTCCAGGCGACCTCAAAAAGGAGACATTATATGGACACTCCCTTAGACCTAAGAATTATCCTCGAGAACGATATTCTTTCTTTAGACACTTGTGATCGCTACATTGGTCAGGAGATTGATGAACTCTTGGATGGTTGCGTCTGTCGCTACAATCCCAAGACTTATCGGGTAGAAAACATTGACTTGCCCTATTACGTTCGCGCCTCTCAGGAAAGCCAAAGGGAACAGTTAGCAGATGCCATGAGTCTTCTCATGGGCCTGGTTGACGTGCAATCCCTGGCGACAGAAGCAGTTACTATTGCCTAGTTGGCTTTGAACAAAAACCCCAATGCTGACCAGTCTCCAAAATCCCCTCGTTAAGCAAATCCGAAAATTGCACCAGGCCAAAGGACGGCGGGAGCAACAGGCATTGTTGATTGAAGGAACCCACCTTTTGGAAGAAGCTTGGGAAACGGGTTATCCTTTGACAACAATTTGCGCGACTCAAAACTGGCAGGAGAAACATTCAGCCCTGTGGCAACAGGTTACAGATCAAGTCGATCGCGCTGAAACGGTGAATGAATTTGTGTTGGAGGCTTTAGCCACCACTGTTCATCCCGATGGAGTCATTGCCGTTGGCCCCCAACAATCCAGTGCAATTCCTCAAAAGCCAAGTCTAGGTCTGGCCCTGGAAACGATCCAAGATCCCGGCAACCTGGGCACGATGATGCGGACAGCAGTGGCAGCAGGGGTTGAAGCTCTATGGATTAGTAAAGATAGTGTAGATATTCACAACCCAAAAGTATTGCGCGCCTCAGCCGGGGCCTGGTTTCGAGTGCCTATCAAAGTTTGCTCTGATCTGGCGGCTGAATTGCAGAGTTACCGAGATCAAGGGATTCAGATTGCGGCGACCTTACCCACTGCGTCTTTAACCTACTGGGATATGGATTTTCGCCAACCCACTATTGTCTTATTGGGAAATGAGGGAGCAGGTTTGTCAGCATCCCTAATTGAATTAGCCGATCATCAGGTTCAAGTCCCGTTGCAAGCGGAAGTAGAATCTCTCAATGTGAGCATTTGCGCGGCCCTACTACTCTACGAAGTTCAACGGCAGCGGCGCTAGAGCTTGATAATCGCTTCATAATTTGACTGCTGTATCAGTTTTTGGAAAAGTTCAGGGATTTCAAGGAGAATATTTAACCTACCTGAATACGCGTAAGTGGCTTTTTTTGAGTATTACTTCTGGTAAATTTTCTATTTGCCAATTGACATAATTATATTTTTATGGCGATTAGGCTTGCTATTCATAATTTATCAGTGTAAGCACCGATATACATCAAATAAAATCTATTAGAACTTGAGAAATAGTTTCTGTATTTCCGCTGAAACAATACAGAAATAGACTGTAAACCTTATGCAAAATAAGCTGCAAGTGCTAGGCATGAATTTTTTCTTATCTTAGATTATTAGTAAGAGGAAAAAAGAAATTTTGAACTGCAAGCCCAGCTTCTAGATAAAGCCCTATGAAAGATGCTTGTATTCCAATCCAAGGAAATCTCAAGAGGAAAGTTTAAATTATGAAAATCAAATTCATCGCAACTGTAATTGGTCTAACTGCTAGCACACTTACTGCAGTTGCTCCTGCATTTGCAGGAGAGCTAGTCAAGTATAACAGCGGAGATATCGCTGGTTTTGACGCACTGTTAGAAGAGTTAGATGTACTTGAATCTCAAGGCTTTGATGTTATCAACACTGAGCGGAAAAACCTTGACTCCGATATCGTTGAGCAGTATCAAGTTGATCTGAGCCAACTCAAGCTCGTTGATGACTACGAAGTTAAAGTTCACTTCCTTCACGAAGGGGCATGGTATAGAAATCAACTGGGTTACACCGCGACTGGTGCCAGTGAGCAATCCGGTCTAATCTTTGAAGATATTGTTTGTCGTGAGTCTCCTTGCTTGACTGGTTATCGTGGCAGTGCAGGTGCTGCTAACGAAGTCCTAAGTAAGGGTGATTACAAGAGCTTGGGTACGCTAGAGGCTGGTACTCAGCTTGATTTCTTCCTAAACAGGGATGCTTACGGTCGCGATAGTTTCGACACCTTCTACACTGACTCTACCCTCAATTCTGACTTTGATAAACTGCCCGAAGGACACGCAATGGCCTATGCAATCGGCGAGTATATCGTGATGGGTTGGGAAGACATTAAGGGGGGTGGCGACAGAGACTACAACGACGTGGTCTTCGCCCTGGAACTGGGTCAGAAGAATATCGATGCCATTAAGGATGTTCCTGAACCTGCCACAACAGCGGCCTTGTTCGGTCTGGGTCTAGCGGGAGTTGCTGGAGTTCGTCGTCGCAAGCAAGCATAGAACGGCAGGATATGGGTAGTTCCACTGCCCACCTTCACCTACGTTAATCTCTAGAAATCGGGGGGCCAGGATTGCTGGCCCCCTAGCTTTGCATTGGATGGGAGATTGTCAGGGATTGATGGCATTAAATTTATTAAGTTTTTTTGAATAAATCTGTTTTGTTAAATTCGCTACAGATTAGTGTATAATGGAATCATGAGATAAAACACTGCCCATTCAAATCTCTTTAAAATTTTTTTCTGGAGGAATAGAGAAATGCGTACTGAAGAACAAGCTCGTGCACTGATGATGCGCCACCACCACTTGATCAAGAACCGTCAACAATCCCTGCTGAACCGTGCGGCCCAGGAGGTTGGCGTTGAAGTCGGAGATTACCATAGCACTATCCAGGGAAAGCCTAGTGAGCACTTCCGCGTAGACTACGACCGGAGCCACGCCGCTCTCAGCTAAATTTGCCCATAAATTTGCTCAAGGAATAGCCCCTTCTAATTGAATTAGTTTTCCAAAGCCCTGCTGAGTGGGGCTTTTTTATTCAAAAGGGGATCCATCCTCAAACCTAGCCCTGTAGAGCTATATGAGCTGAAATTCAGTCCAAATTCTGTTTGAACCAGATTAATGGGACAATTAGGCTAGATAGATACATCCTCCCGAATTTGATTCTCTGAGTTGTTCTGCAACCAAAGAGTGCGAGATCTGCTTTTAGCAGTGGCCTGATAAGACTCAATGGAGGAGAACAGCAATCAGCGATAACTATGGATGACTTTTGGAATCAAGTTCTAGACTTTGCTGAAACAACTGCAGATCGAGTCGGTCAGAAGCTTCTACAGGATTTTGGCTCGGTTGTGGCGGAGCGGAAAGGGGATGGTAGCCTGGTGACCCGAGCAGATCGCTGGGCTGATCAAGAGTTGCGACAGGCGATCGCTACCACCTTCCCCAGCCATGGCGTACTCAGTGAGGAAGGTGACCATCGGTTCCCGCCTCGAGAATGGTGTTGGATTATTGATCCGATTGATGGAACCAGTAATTTCACCTTTGGCATCCCGATGTGGGGGATTTCTCTTGGTTTGCTGTACTGTGGCACTCCCATTTTCGGCTATGTTTATCTCCCTTCACTGAATCAAGCCTTTTATGGGTTCTGGTACGGCTCCTCCAATTTAACTGGCCCCCAGGGAGCCTTCTGCAATCATCGACCCATTGCTCCTGTAACTGATGCAACTGAATCCCAGCGGTTTTTCAATGTTTGCGCTCGCAGTACTCAGTACATTCCCCGTCTGCCCTACAAAGTTCGTATGGTGGGTATGGCGGCCTATAATTTCCTCATGGTTGCCTCTGGTATTTCAACCGCAGGTCTAGAGGCTACACCACGGATTTGGGACATTGCGGCGGCTTGGGTGATTGTTCATGCTGCTGGGGCCATTTGGGTGCCCCTTGGATCAGACAATTACTTTCCTTTACAAGTGGGTCAGGACTACAGTAGCCGTCCCTATCGCACCCTGGTTGTGAATCGGACTGAACTTGCTGAAAAAATTCGGCCCTTGGTTGAAGGTTAATCACGATCGGCTAAGCTACCACAAGCTAAGCTGAACCGGATCACCGATAAGCTGTTCCCAGGGTAATGGTGGAATTTTCAACCGATGATCCCCATCTGACTCCCAAGTTTGTTCCAGAATGTGCTGAAACTCACGGGCATTGTAGGGCGATCGCTCCTCTAGGGGACAATGCACAAAAAAATAAACCTGGGTTCCCTGCTGCAACCACTGCTGAATCTGCTGACTCCATTCTTGCCAAAACGGTTGATTCACTTCAGGATTCGGATGGGAAATAAACCGGATTAATGTGAAGGGTGCAGTCAGGCAAAAGGGGACAGGAACATTCGGTTTCTTGCGTTCCAGATCAATCAAAGTCTGATCCACTGGCTCAAGATAGATAGGGCGAGAATCTAGTAGCACTCGTCCAATATTCAAGGTTTCTAGTAACTGATTGAGCCGACTTTCCCAGGGTTCCTGAAACCAATCTAGATGCCGAACTTCCAAAGCCACAGACGCTTTTTCCTGGGGCCAGGACTCTAAAAAAGCCTGCAAGTCATCAAAATGGTTTGGCCCGTACCGAGCCGGAAGCTGAACAAACATTGGCCCCTGACGCGGATTTAGAACCTGCATATTTTCCAGAAATTCAAGAACCTGAGAAATTTTGGGCTGAAGTAAGCCCTTGTGGGTGATGGCTTGAGGCACCTTGAGACAAAATCTGAATTCTGGTGGTGTCTGCGCAACCCAGCGCAGCAATGTCTCAGCATTGGGAGTGGAATAAAAGGTGCTGTTGCCCTCAACGGTATAGAGACGGTTGCTGTAGAGTTTCAGAAAGTCACTTGCCCGACTCCCAGGAGGATAGAACTCACCCACCCAGTCCTTGTAGGCCCAAACAGCACAACCCAGTAAAAATTGCGGCATAGATTCTCGACTGTCCTATTTCCAAAGGGCCACTTCTCAACTGTCCCAATGCAACACAGACAATACCTTAACGTTTGATATATTCAGAACAATTAGTGTTGATCTTAACATCAGGGTAGCTCGGATATATGACTTGGTTTATCGTGACTCCGTTCACAACAGTTCAACTCAAAAGGATTCAGCTCACAAAAATACCGCTAGGGTTTATTGCCGCATTCAGCGCCGTAGGAGCATTGGTCGCCTGTGATCAACCCCCTAATCGTAATTCATCTGGAGAACAGGTCAATCAGATCACAGAATTATCCTCATCGGATTCTAGCAATCCCTCTACAGATCTATCGAACAATCAACTCGAAAATCAGCCAGAGGAATTGACCGATCAGATTCCTGAAATTCCGGGTTCTGCCGATATTCCTGAATCCGAAACAATTCCCCCAGACTTGAGTTTGGGGATGCCGCTTACACCCGTCTCGACTGAGCAGGGAACGATTGTAGCTATTGCCAGCGGGGATGGTTCTTTCAGTACATTACTAGCAGCGCTACAGGTCACGGGTCTGGCAGATACCTTGTCCCAGTCCGGGCCATATACGGTCTTTGCTCCGACAGATGAAGCTTTTGCCGCTTTGCCACCTGCAACCTTAAGAACATTAATGCAACCTGAGAGTAAAGCGCAGTTGACAAAAGTTCTGGCCTCTCACATGGTACTGGGAAAAGTCATCGCTGCCGATATGCAATCTGGTGTGCTGGAAACCGTTGCAGGAACTTCCCTCAGCATTCAAGCTGATGACGCTCGGGAACTCATTACCGTTGAAGATGCAAGGATCATCCAGGCTGACATTGCCGGAAGTAATGGAGTGATTCATGTCGTTGATTCAGTTATTCTTCCACCCCAAGCATCGGTGGAGTAATCCTTTGAATACTCTGAAAACAAGAAACAATGGGTACGATTGCTTCCCCATTGTTTCGGAACCTTTTGCAAGTATTAAGACAACAATTTGCAACCCAATCCGATCTTCACAAATCCTACTGGGTCGGTTGCACAATGTACTCGGACTCAATTTTTTCTTGAACTTGGCCAGACTCAAGTAATGCTTGGTGAAGCATTGCTGCAACTTCTGCTCGTGTTGCAGATTGCTTGGGGTTTAGTGCTGAAGTATCTGGATGACTTACAACCAAGCCAGACTGCGTTGCCGCAGCAATTTTAGGGTCAGCCCAGTCTGGAACCTGATCGGCGTCCTGGTAAGTCTGAAGAACCTGTTCTGGATTATCAGGAAGTTGGAGATTCAAGCCACTTGCTAAAGCAACCAGGGCTTCCAGTCGAGGAACCTCGTCCCTCGGATCAAAGCTGTCATCTGGATATCCGGACATAAAGCCCGCTTTTGTTACCGTTTCAATTGCTTGCTCCTCCTCATATCCCTCCGGTACATCGATGTATTCGGCTGCTGCCTGCTCTCCTTCAAGCCCAAACGCATCCTGAATTGCCGCAGCTAATTCACCACGAGTAATAGGCTGGTCAGGTTTGTATACACCTTCTGGGGTTGGATCACCGATCTTGACCTGCCGCTCATTCATCACATTGATGAAATCCTTGGCCCAGTAGTCATCTGGAACATCTGTAAAAGCCACTACGCTTGGCGCTTCTGTGGGAGACGCGGTCGCCTCTGGGGTTTCAGCCGGGTCTTCAGTCGGGGTTTCAGTCGGAGATGCTGCAACCTCTGGGGTTTCAGTAGGTGTTGCAGTAGCTTCTGGCGTTTCAGTTGGTGTCTCGGTGGGTGTCGCAGTAGCTTCGGGTTGTGTTGCAACAGATTGGTTAACCGTGGGTCTCTCTACCACATCCTGTGCCACAACCGCTGACCCCGCAGCCGCCGTTGCTAGTCCAGGATTAACCGTTGGCCGTGGAGTAATTGAGGTTTGAGTTAATGGCTCTCTGCGATCTGCTTCGGGACGACTGCTGAGGGAGTCATCAATTTCTCTTGAAAGGCTCAATCGACTGGTTCGATCACCATCTTCAAGATCCACGTCTGCCGTTGTATCAGATGAGGAAAGGCCAAATTGACGACCAATTTGCTGCCGACCGACAATCCAGAAAAAGATACTACCTAAAGCTAGAAGCGCAACAACAACCGCAATCCACTCATCATGAATACGACGAGCAGATTCCGGCGACACTTGTGAAGAAGATTCTGGGGGAGGTGATTGTGTCATAACACTTGTCATAAATTTAACGTCACGAATTCAGATTACCCCCTCTTCTCAACCCTGACAATTAGGAAACGTAATAAGTTAACGTTGTCCTGACACGGCGATAGGTCGCGTGCCATGGTCAGCTAGCAACAAATCAACGGCTCGCAAGTAATACGGATCGGCTGAAGTACCCCACCGGTCTGGATTACTCGCTAGTTCCTTCTTCTCGCTGTCAGTCAACTCTAGCTTGACATCAGGTGTAACACCCTTCTTGCTGATATCAGTTCCATTAGGAGTGTAATAGTGAGCGATAGTTACCGCCAAGCCCGAACCGTCAGAAAGTGGAAAAACGGATTGAACCAGGGCTTTCCCAAAGGTTTGATCGCCCATAACAATGGCCCGCTTGTTGTCCTTCATGGCTCCCGCAAGAATTTCGCTGGCACTTGCGGAGTCTTCATCAACCAGAACGACCACAGGAGACTGGGTCAAAGCAGTCCGAGTTGCTCGTTCCTCCTGTACCCCGCCATCCCGAGAAACGGTACTGACAATACCACCCGTATCTAGCCACATCCGAGCAATTTCCAAGCTGCTACGCAATAGGCCACCTGGATTACCCCGTAGATCCAGCACAAAGGCATCTACAGACTGGTCATTCAAGTCCTTAATCGCTGCCTCCATTTGCTCAGAAGCATGGGAGTTGAATTCCCGCAGTTGGACGTAACCAATGCGGCGGCCACCCTCTTCGTTAATCCGAGAGGTCACAGCTTCAATTTCAATCCTTGCCCGTGTCAGACTCACGTTAAAGTCATCCTGACCAGTGCGCCCAACCTGCAGATTTACTTGACTACCGACAGGCCCACGAATTCTTTTGGCGGCTTCTTCAACTGTCATCCCCTCTGTTGACTGGCCATCAATCGCCAAAATCGTATCCCCAGTCTGGATGCCGGCTGAGATTGCTGGAGCCCCTTTGATCGGCTCGACCACAGTCACAGCTTGGGTATCTTCATCCAGCTTAAGTCTCATTCCTACCCCGGACAGTTCTCCAGAGACCTGCTCTAGCAAGCGCTCATACTGTTTGGGATTCATGAAACGGGTGTAGGGGTCGTCCAATTGTTCGAGGGCATCCCTAAGAGCAGAGTAGGCTTGTTCTTGAGAGATATATTCCTTACTCAGGAGTTCCTGGCGCACAGATTGCCAATCAGTGTCGTTGAAAGTAGGATCAACGTACTCCTGATTAACAATTTGCCAGGCCTCGTCAACAATGGCCTTCGGGTTATCTTGAAGTGCTGCACTAACTGGATGAATGACTACCGGAATAGCCAAAGCAGAGACAGCAGCAAGAGCCCCTGTGAAAAGGGTTGTCTGAAATTGAGAAAAATGTTTTGTGTCGTGAGTCATTAAGTCGTCCTCGTCACTCTAATCCCCTCATGACCGGCGAACAAGATCAATGCGGGAAAACAGCTAGATTGAGCTTTACTGGGTTAGCAATTTGCGTTAACAAAGAATTCCTAGAGCTAGGAGAGACAGAGTTAACGCTTTTCGGCAGATGATAATGGAGCCACTAGTTCAAAAGATAGCTTAAGTCGGGCTAACTTGAAGTCCGCTTTAAAGGAAACAGGAAACATGAATCAAGCAAAAGACTCACCAATTGCCTGCCATTTGACAGCCCGGGTGCATCTTTTGAAGTCAGTTTCACTTATACCTAGTCTAGCTAGACTTTTATGTAATTTAAGGCTCTTCTTGTTAATATTTCTGAAAATTAACCTAAAATTCCCTGAGAAATCAAAAGATCTACCCCCCTCAGACCGCAAAGTTAAAAAGTGTAAAGTGATAAGGCTAGCGGCTTAGGACACCGTTTCTAACCTCGTATGACTCCCATACGGATCAAACCAGAGTTGGAAGGACTGCCAATATTCCAGAAGCCTCCCTTCCAGCCAATGCGGCTCTGTAACTGTTCGAGAGTTAGATATTCTTACTTGAGAATCTGTTTTGGACAGAATCAAGTTTCAAACGGGACTGACGGGGCTCGAACCCGCAACTTCCGCCGTGACAGGGCGGTGCTCTAACCAATTGAACTACAGTCCCAGGCTAATTCAATTTTGCACTAACTATTATTATTGTCGATTTCTCAGGTTGTGTCAACTCCTGCTTCTGTAACCCATGTGGCCAGACAACGGCTTGGCAGGGATTCTCTAGCATTGCAAGTTTGAATTACTTGAATTCAGTGATGGCCTTGTGTTGTGTTTCTCCCTATGACACACTATTGAAGGTCAATTTGTAGAACACATGACCCCCCATCAGCAGGCTCAATTTTTTTCTCAGCTTGCAATGCTGCTAGATTCTGGCTTGACGGTGACGCAGAGCTTAGAGCGGATAATGCGCGGGAGCTCGGCGAAGCAGGAACGCTACCTCAATCGAGTCCACGTAGCGATGTCTCTAGGAGATAGCTTTGCGGCTGCCCTAGCCCAGGTTTCAAGGCTAGTAGATCGGTGGACAGTGAGTCTAATTCAGATGGCAGAAGCTCACGGCATCCTGGCAGATATGTGCTATCGAATTGCTCAGGAGGCCGAACAGCGTCAACGTCGGGCACTGCTATATCGTTCAGTTCAGATTGCCGCACAAACAAACAAGTTTTGCCTCGTGGTAATGGTTAACGCATAGGTACTGCCGGCGCGGAAAACTCAGAAAGAGTTTCACCTAGTCGCGAATCTGCAGATGATTAATAGTCATGT
>JBHJGO010000069.1:0-6005 GCA_050331715.1 Microcoleaceae cyanobacterium | reverse complement strand
GATCTGGAACGTCGGATTGCGATTCAAGCAAATCGCTCCCAACAGGAACAGCCATTTTCCATTGCCTTCAATGCTCTGAGGCAAATGCTTTATCAAGATCACCCCAACGCTATTTCTAGTCTAGGTACAGAGGAAACCGTCGCTCAACTGACCCAAGAAGATTTACAAATCTATCATCAAGCCCACTTCCGACCGGACAATATGGTGGTTGCGATTGCAGGTCGCATCAGCCCAGAACAGGCCCTAGAACGAATTGAGTCTGCATTCGGAGATTGGCCGATGCCAGAGACTAAACTTTCCCAACCTGAACTCCCGGAAGTTATTTCAAATCCTCAGCAATCCATCATTTCTCAGGCCACGCAGCAATCTGTCATCTTGTTAGGATATTTGGCCAGTTCTGTCTATCAGGATGATTATTCAGCATTGAAATTGCTCAGTACCTATCTGGGAATTGGTCTATCAAGTCGCTTGTTTGTAGAGCTGCGAGAAAAGCGAGGTTTAGCCTACGACGTTTCTGCCTTTTTTCCAACCCGCCTAGACCCCTCCCACTTCGTCACTTACATTGGAACTGCACCGGAAAATACTGAAACGGCTACCGAAGGATTGCATCGGGAGGTAAAACGGTTAGTCGCTGCTCCCTTAAGTGATCAAGAACTCCAAGTTGCCAAGAACAAACTTCTAGGGCAATATGCTCTTGGTAAGCAAACCAACGGGCAATTGGCTCAAATCTATGGCTGGTATGAAACGCTGGGATTAGGCATAGAGTTTGACACCCAGTTCCAGTCTGAAATCGCTCAGGTTACACCTGAAACGGCCCATTCTGTTGCTCGTCGCTATTTTGACCGAGATCCCTATCTGTCCATTATTGGCCCGGATCTATCCCATGCCGACCCTACGTGCTGAAATCGAGATTCAAGCGCCTAAATCAATGGTTTGGGCAGCCTTGTGCGACAAAAAAAGTTGGCAGTATTGGAATACCTTTCTATTTGATGGGGGTTCAGTCGATACCGAACTGAACCCCCTTTTTACAGAAAAAAAGTCAACTCATCTGATGGTTTGTCGCAGCCTCGGAGAAGGAAAGGTTGCATTTCAGCCCAATGTTCAGCAGGTTCAGCCGGAATCAATTCTCAGTTGGTCAGCCAAAGCAACAGGATTCCAGGTAGAGTCACAGTTTGAGCTTCAAGATATCAACGCTCAGTCCACCCGCTACATCCACACAGAAATATTCTCAGGCTGGCTAGTACGCTTAATCTTCCCCTTCATGGCCGCAGATGAACAAGCAGGAATGACCAAAATGGCAGCAGAGCTAAAGCAATACCTGGAATCACTTCCAACCAATGGTCAACAACCAATAATCAACACCTAGTACGCTCCCCTCCGATCCAAAACGGCCCAGATGGTCTTCCAAATCAGCAGTAGATCATAGGTCACAGTCCATCGGCGCTGGTATCTCAGATCAAGGTCAACAATATCCTCAAAGTCCTCAACGCTGGAACGTCCGTGGGTCTGCCATTCCCCAGTAATCCCAGGCTTCACTGCTAACCGTTTCCAATGGCGCTGGTTATAAAATGCCACCTCATCGGGTGTGGGAGGACGAGTCCCAACAATACTCATTTCACCCTTGAGAACATTCCAAAACTGGGGAAATTCATCCAGGCTTGTCTTTCTTAAAAATCGTCCAACACGAGTCACACGAGGATCACAGTCATTCTTAAAAATATGGCCTTTTGCTTGATTTTCAATCAAATGCTTCATCTTGTCTGCGCCGACAACCATGGAACGAAACTTCCACATTTTGAAGTATCTCCCACGCAGCCCACACCGAACCTGACCATAGAAGATCGGCCCTGGGCTATCGAGTTGCATTAGAATGGCAATTGGAACGAGCAAAATTGCCGTGATAATTAGGCCGAGCAGTGCAATAATAACGTCGATTATCCGTTTGCTGGAGCTATCTGCAGATGCATGAACAGAGCCAGAAAAAGAAGACGGAAGATCTGAAGGAGGAAAGTGAAGCTCTTTTACCGAACTCATAAAAAACTTTGATGTAGAGGTCATTACCCTTCACCCTGAATCTATAATCCAGAGGGGATTCTAGGTACATTCTATGCAAATATCTAAATGCTCGAAAGTATAAAATCTTCGTTTTACTAAATCTTTAAAAAAACCAGCTCGGATTTTAAAAAAGCAAGTTTTTTATGAAGCTTTGGTAAAGCATTCTTGTGACCATGCATGGGTCAATCTTGTACCAATTCTCCAAGTTCCAGCCATACAAAGGCATTGACAATCCATTTCCGCTTGGTCAATGAACGCGCAGTGGCAGTAGAAAATTGATTAACCCGTCATCTAATGATGGCATGTTGCACATCGCCCTTCCTGATCTGCTGAGATACACAAAGCAGCTTGAAAAGCTAATCCAGCAATTGAATCAGCAACCTGATAACTGCCCTGAACAACTGACCAAGTCTACCATTTGAAGGATTTAAGCGGTCTAAGTCCTGATAAAAATTCTTCAAAACGAAAGAGGTGAGACGAAGTAAAAGTTTACTAGATTTAATGGGTTAATTGAAAAGTAGAACCTATTACATGTTTTCACAATTTCTAAAGAAGAGCGCTGCCGTAATGTTGGGTTTATTGGGTGCTGGTCTAATTTCCAGAATGCCAGCAACGGCTGAACCAAATTTACAGATGGCTGACCATCACACAACGTCTGGGTCAACCAGTGGCAGTGTGTCATCAAAAACAATCGTTGATGTTGCCAGCGGTAGCGATTCCTTCAAAACGTTGGTACAGGCGCTGAAGGCGGCTGATTTGACCTCCACGCTGTCTGGTAATGGGCCTTACACCGTCTTTGCGCCAACCGATGATGCCTTTTCTGCCCTGCCAGAGGGTGCGCTGGAATTTCTGCTGAAGCCAGAGAACAAGGGTCTTCTGACTCAGGTCTTGACCTACCATGTGGTATCCGGTGAAGTGATGTCAAATGAACTCTCTCCTGGAGAAGTCAAAACTCTGAACGGTGGTTTGTCTGTAGGGACTTATCAAGGGAAGCCAGTGATCAATAATGCCAGTATCACTCAAGCGGATATTCAAGCCAGCAATGGTGTGATTCATCAGGTGAACCGCGTGTTGATTCCAGAACCGCTGCAACAGAAATTGGCTGAGCAGCTAGGTGTCAATACTCTCTACCAATAATTCTGAAATGGCTTATTGCTAGGTATTAAGCCCAGTTTCTTGAGGAGCTGGGCTTCGCTGTTTTGATGCATCTTAATTTCAAAGTTGACGTCGAGTCCGGTTTGTTAAAGATCAAAAAATCACTCTAAGGATACTGAAGAATCAAGAGTAAGTCTAGTATCATGAAGGTAGAGAGTGTAGTTTTAAGAGAAATTTAATGTAATGAAAAGTAGGGAAATCAAACCACAATTTTTCATCCCATTTTCCTTCTTGTTTGTCGGCCTGTTAAGCATTTTAGGACTTGGAACCATACCTGCCACCAGTTCTGAAAAATCCGTCAAACTATCCCAATCACCAGTCATTCAACCTCCGCCGCCTGAAGTTCAAACTCCTCCTGTAGCAAGAGTTCAACCTATGGATGGGAAGGTGAACATTACCCTAATGAACGACACGGGTGCAAATATTACCTATGCAGTTGTTGGTGAAACTGATGAACGGACATTGGCAGGCGAACAAAAGGCTGAATTATTGGGATTACCTTTGCCGACAACCATTACTACCGTTCGGCAGGATAAAGGATTGATTGACATTAAGGCCACATCCTCTGAGATGGGTCAGCTAGAGATTAGTATGGATGAAGAGCCTAATGTCGGTAGCAGTGAACTAACAATTCGAGTTCAGGCTGATGGCCAGGTTCTAGTTTACTAGTTTAGTGATGAAGTGCTATTCCTAGATAGTCAGAGATGCAGGGAGTCTGAGAAACTTTCTGCATCTTGAGTTTTTAGAGAGGAGTGGAAATTGAAATATTGAAAACTGAAACAAATCTTTTGCTGATGAGGGATCAAGATTATTCTGCTTATTTTAATGTTGCCAGTGGAATTCCGATGGAGTTTCAATTCGGAACCAACTGGGCACCTCTTTCCGAAGCAATTGGTAACTTTTTCGGAAGTGTGATCGGGTTTGAGGCATCCTGGGCATTTATGCTGGAGGCGGCATTTTTAGGAATTATGCTGTTCGGCTGGGAACGAGTAAATCCAGTGATTCACTACATCGCTACAATTCTGGTCGCTTTTGGTGCAAACCTCTCAACCTTCTGGATTTTGTCTGCCAACTCCTGGTTGCAGACACCCGCAGGAGTGAAATTAGTCGATGGAGAATTTATCGTTACTGATTATTTCCAGGCAATTTTTAACCCCTTCATACTGAATAGCGTGTTGCATATAGCAGTCACAAATGATTTGTGAAAAGAGGGTGAAGGGGGCACCGCCCCCTTCTTGGAACGTCATAGTATCCTAAATTAGGCCATATCTAAAGAAATGCAAAGTTAGGTGTAAGTACTCCATACGAAAGATGAAAAATTGAAGAAGTTATAGCAAAATGAGGCCACAGGACGATGAGGCAAATACATGAATACAAGCGAAACTAAGCATGCTATCGGCACTTTTCTAGCTCGAAGAGATGCTGAACATGCTTTGAGAGAGCTTCGAGACATCGGATTCGATATGGATAAAATTTCGATTGTTTCTAGAAATGCCGCATCCGAAGAGCCGATGACTGACGTAGAAGTCAAAACGCCAGGCGAGCAAGCAAAGGGTGGAGCAGCAGCAGGTGCAGCGGCAGGTGCAACGACTGGCGGTATCATGGGCTTGATTGGCGGCTTGGGTATTCTTGCAATTCCTGGTGTTGGCCCCGTCGCTGAGTTGGGAGTTGTTCTTGCTAATACGTTGCTGGGTAGTGGAATTGGTGCTGCCGGAGGTGGCATGGTTGGAGCTTTGATCGGCTGGGGTGTTCCTGAAGACCGTGCTCGTTACTATGACCAGATGATTGCTCAGGGTCGGTACATTTTACTCATGGAAGGAACCCAAACAGAGGTTGATCGAGCCGAGGAAGTCCTCAGATATCGAAACATTCAAGATTGGGGAATTTACAACGCGACTCCTGCACCACTGACTGGTTTAAACGTGATGTGATTGATCTGATATAGCAGTCCTAAATCAATCACGAAAAAAGTAAAGGGGTTTGGGGGCTTTCCAAGAGGGGGCACTGCGCCTCTTACCCCTATTTCACAAATCATTTGTGATTGCTATGGAGGGGACTGACAATTGGGATGAGTTTTATCCCGCTTGTCATTGGATAGATTTGGAAAGTTGCTAGATCGTGGAGAAAAGCAGTTCATGATTGATTGGATTACAGATACCGTTAATGCGCTAGGCTATGTGGGGATCGCCCTTCTAATGCTATTAGAAAATATTATTCCGCCGATTCCCTCTGAGTTGATCATGCCTCTGGCAGGATTTTCAGTAAATCAGGGGGAACTCAATTTCTTCTATGTTTTAATTGCCGGGGTATTAGGTTCAGTTCTAGGTGCACTACCCTGGTATTATCTAGGACGAGCTTGGGGCTTAGAACGGATTGAACGATTGGCAGATCGCTATGGACGCTGGTTAACAATCTCTAGTCAAGATATTAGGCGAGCCAAGCAATGGTTTGACAATCGGGGAAAGGAAACAGCTTGTTTTAGTCGCTTGGTTCCAGGGGTTCGGACTTATATTTCTGTGCCTGCAGGAATTAGTAAGATGTCCTTACCAATATTTCTGTTCTATTCAACCCTTGGAACGACGCTTTGGGTTGGATTTTTAACTTATGCAGGATATATTTTGGGCGCAAACTATGATCGAGTCAAAGGATTTATTGCACCGATTAGTTCAGTAGTACTAATTATTTTAGCGATCGCTTCTATAGCATGGGTGATCAAACGTAAAAAACGAAATAATTGAAGCCCTCCTTGGGTATCAACTTAAGGCGAAAAAGGTTGACTGTGTAAAGGTTTGGGC
>JBHJGO010000068.1:0-52094 GCA_050331715.1 Microcoleaceae cyanobacterium | reverse complement strand
GTCAACGTAGAGATTAATCTCGACATCATCTACCAGGAATTCCTCCCAGACCAAACCTGCCAGCTCAAAGGCAGTTTTCTGATCCTGGTTAACACTACTGCCGAAGGTAAACTCAATGTCGAGTTCAGCTTGAGCCGGAAGGGCAGAAAACGCAACAGCAGCAAAACCTGCAAGCATTGACGGGATCTGCCGATGAATTTGTCCAAATAGAGATGGGGCGGTTGCAGTCGAATTTTTCAGTGATGAATCCTGAAGTAACGAACGACACCCAGATTGAAAATGTTGATGGCTTTTCATTGCAATTAATAATTTTAGTGATCCTTTATAGGAAACAGAGAGATAAGCAACCCCATCTGACAAGAAAATCAGTGCAGAGTTAACCATTGCCCGATGGAGCAACGGATATACATGGGGGGCATAAGGGTATGAGAATTCGAATGTTCTTGGGGTGGTATGTGTTTAAGCTCGTTGCTGGATTCAGTGATCTATGGGATTATTTACCACTCTCTTGTTTCCAGAATAGATGTACTTAATCTTGATCAGGTGTAGCTCTTGTAAAACTTCTGTAAAAACTTTGTAAAGCCTAATCTTCAAGTTTTTTAATTCTGAGGAGTGACGACACATGTGCCGCCATCTCCCCTACTTCAGCAGCATTGGAAACGCTGTAGAAATGTTAACAACTTATAAAAATCCCTAACGTTGCTAGCGCTGTTGGCGGAGCTGCTCAATTTTCTCCTTTTGCTCAGGGGTCAAAACGTCTTGCATCTGCTGACGAGTCTCCTGCCGAATCGCACGAATCTGCTTCTGCTGAGTCTCTGTCAAATTTAGATTTCTCAGTGCTTGCCGGAGACTACCGCGTCCCTGGTCTCCAGTTTGTTGCTCCAGGGCTGACCTGAGTTGTGCTTTCTGACTATCAGTGAGAACAGCGCTCAGGCGTTCTCGTGTGGATTGCTGGATTTGCTGGATTTGCTGACGCTGAGCATTCGTTAGCTCTAGTTCTTGCTGAATTTGCTCCCGTCGTGCGCCAGGATTAGCCTGGGCCTGAGCTACGGTAGGATGAATTGCAGGTGCTAGTAGGGAAAAACCCAGAATACCCAATGCAATAGCTGTCGATTTAATCTTCATTTTTCCTCAGGATCAATCGTGTTTGCTGATGTTTCAATTAATGTACATTAATCTATTGTTCCCGCCACAGGCGAGGCAACTTTGATAGAAGGGTGGACGGCGATACTGCCCATCCTTTAACATCAGCGATGTACATATTTTTAGACCTACTGGTGATTCAGTAGGTTCACTCCTGGGTCTTGGCTCTCCGGTGATACCCTACACAGGATGTTTATTTTGCTTTGAAGTCTTTGAAGGTATTTTGGAAATCATACATTAGACGATTTACATTATTTTCGACCTGAGGAACGATGTCATAGTCCCATTTTCGCTTACGATTCGCCAGTAACTTTGCAACAAGATCGGATGTCGTATTAGAGACGAAATAACAGTTTCCTGTAACTCGGACTTCTGAAGATAGCGAAACAAATGCCTGAGCAGATTCCAAAGGTAATTCAGCCGTATGATATTGACAATCTACTGTCATCAAAATTCCAGAAGCCCTGGGAATACGTTGATTGGTTCGACAGCCCTCCGCTTCAATCTTGTAAATAATGCATAGATCACAATCGTATAAAATTTGAAGTCGGCCCTGAACTTTAACCCCCATGTGAAGTTCTAAGGGGGGTTTGTTATCAAACAGGATCACCGCATGGGTGTAGGATTCAGAAACGTCGTAGAGTTGCCCGGCCCGTTGACGAAAGACTAATTGCTCAGGATCGTAGTGCCCTAGCGCATCCTGGTAACGAACCAGTGCGCCCTCGTTCTGTGCGGCCTTGACGATGAGACTCAGAATGTAGAATTTGTATAGGTCTACGATTTCTGATTGGGACTGGACTTGAGTTGTTGCAATCTGCTGCAACTGGGTTTTGATATTTTTTAATAAACTCGAATTAGTCGCCAATTTGATTCACCTCTTGTTGTAGTTTTTTCAAGGTTGTTTTCAAGCTCTTGAGTTGTTTTTGATCCATTGGGGCTGTATCTTCCGATGCCAGTTGAATGATGGTTTTCTGAGATCTCAGGGGTGAAGCGAAGTGAATCTCAGATGAGATTACTGGGGTGTGATTGATTTCCTGGTTGAGGTAATCGACCATCTCAAGCTGAATCTCAGCCGTATCAACGACTGCTCGATCAATTGCATCGATTAGCAGCAGCAACTTTTCAGCCGGAGTATAGTCAACCAGCTTTAAATCCGGGGACTTTCGCCCAGAAATTGTTTCCTGAAGAATCTTGCCCGTCCGAATCGTATCGATAACATGGAGTGCGACCCATCCCAGGTTCAGTTGATCCAGCAGTTCAACCAATTCCTCAAAGATGACCGAGCAGTCCTGTTGTTTCATCACGGTTACGAATTCAATTACATCTCCCCCGGGTTCGGATGAACTTTGGTGTGGGGGTCTGTATTTAGTGTATTCGATACTTGTCTTTGCTGCTACAACCATAAATGTGGAGATTTGTATCAGTACTAGGGATGGAGTCTCGTGTTCGAGTTGTTCTTTATTATAAATGATTTTTTAGACAACTGATTCAAAAATCAACGCAACGTTCCCAATGTTGGTGAGGTATAGGAGGCTGGAGCACACTGCAACCTAACCTCCTAGATAGATCTAGGGGCTGTATTCGATGAAGGGGTCTAGGTGGTGAGGGTGAGTCTATTACGTCTCTGAGAACAAAATTCGCTAGCCTATTATTTAAGTATTCACTAAGGCAATGTCATCTTATGCCACCCTCCCTGTTGATCCGTCAGCCTGTTCCACTCCGTAATGTCAGGATTCCTCTCCAAGTGATTCTGATCGTACCTTTCCTGGCCCAGATTATTGCTTTCGTGGGTTTGACAGGTTATCTAACCTACCGCAATGGTGAAAGAGGTATCTACGACTTGGGGAATAAGTTAATTGCAGAACTATCAGAACGGGTAGATGAGCGGTTAGATAGTTATCTGGGTAATGCTTTGCTCATTGCTCGGATCAATGCGGATGCCTTTCAGATTGGACAGTTGAGTCTGACTGACTTACCAACGGTGCAGCGGCGGTTTCTGCTTCAAATGCGGCAGATTGAATCCTTTGATGGGGTTTATCTGGGAACAACCCAGGGGCAATTCTTAGGAGTCTTTCGTACCGATTCAGATGAACTCCAACCCGCAGCTTCTAGGGCCTTTCAACAGCAGCTCGCAAAGCAAACTGCCAATGAAGCCGCCCCAATGAATATTTTTGGTTCGCAATATGATCCACGTGAGCGGCCCTGGTAAATTGCGGCACAGCAACCCGATGAACCCACCTGGAGTCCAATTTATTCCTTTACTCAAGGGGGCTTGGGGGTAACGGCAGCTCAACCTATTTTTGATCCAAAAGGCAATCAACAGGGAGGCGTCGCGGTTGATTTGGTCTTGACGGTTTTGAGTGAATTTTTGAGCTCTCTGTCCCTCACCTCTTCGGGGCAGGTTTTCATTTTGGAGCGTTCGGGAGATTTGGTGGCCACTTCTACGACGGAAACTCCCTACATTGAGACGCCCGGTAGTGAGGAAATGAGGCGATTGTCTGGGAGTCAGAGTCAAGATCCACTGACACAGGAAACTTTGAACCACTTGATCAATCGCTTTGATCTGACAAAAATCAGCGAGGTGGAACAGGCCAATTTTAGAAATGATCGGGGAAAATTGCGTTTTCTCAGGGTTGTACCCTATTCCAATGCTGAAAATTTGGATTGGTTGATTGTCGTGGTCGTGCCGGAAACTGACTTCATGGAACAAATTGAAACCAATCGGCGCACGACCCTGCTGCTTTGCTTGCTGGCTTTGATTCCAGCAGTTCTGATCGGATATCTCACCTCCCGCTGGATCTCTAAGCCGATCCGACAACTGGTAGGGGCTAGCGAGGCTATGGCCAAGGGCAACCTGGGGCAAGAAGTGAGAGAAACGGGTGTCAAAGAGCTGGAAATTCTGGCCCAATCTTTTAACCACATGGGCAACCAGCTTAGAAATGCGATTGGGAGCTTGGAAGACCGAGTGGAGGAACGGACGCAACAACTCCGCCAGGAAATTCAAGACCGTCAACAAATCGAGCAAGAACTTCGATTCTCAGAAAACAAGTTTTCTAAAGCCTTTCACTCGAATCCCAGTCCCAGCCTCATTGTCCAGGTTGACACCAATCAACTGATCGACATGAACCCCAGTGCAATTCAATTCTTTGGCTATGAAGCGGGAGGAGTTATCGGACAAACGCCTCTGGAACTTAAGGTTTGGGCTAGCCCAGAGGATCGAGAGCAATTGATACAGCGTCTGGAGCGTCACGGTATTGTTCAAGACTTTGAAACTCGACTGCGAACCCGTTCTGGGGAAGTCAAGACTGTGTTGTATTCTTCGGAACTAATTGAACTTAAGGGCCAGACCTGTCAACTGGTTGTCTTGAATGACATTACAGATCGCAAGAATACGGAATTAGTGCTTCAGCGTCAGGCTGAGGTGGATCGGCTGATCAGCCAAATTTCACGGCAGTTTCTAGACCAACAAGAGGTTAATGCAGCAATTCAGTTTACTCTGGCGCAATTGGGTCAGTTTATTGAAAATGACCGAGTTTATATTATTCAGTACTCTACGGAGCAGAATCAGTACAGCATTACCCATGAATGGTGCGGATCGGGGATCGCATCTGGAGCCCAGTGGATTCAAGACATCAACCTGAACCCGAACTCCTGGTTTTATCAACAGTTACAAACCCACTACATGGTTCATGCCTGCGATCTTGAAAAACTTCCCCCCGAACAAATCGCCCATCGACGGGATTGGCAGGAGTTAAAAACCAAATCGTTTCTACTGGTCTCAATGTTCAGGCGCGGTCGGCTGGTCGGCTGCATTGGTTGTGACAGTATCCATGCCCAGCGAACCTGGAATGACACGGAAATTAAACTGCTACAGCGAGTTGGAGAAATTATTGCGATTAGTCTGGAGCGAGAAGCTATCGCCCAAGCCCTGAAAGAAAGTGAGCAGAAATTGGCAGGCATTCTGGACAATGCTGAGGATGCGATTATTTCAGTGGATCAGAATCAGGCAATTCTACGATTTAACCAGGGTGCAGAACGGATTTTCGGCTATCAACTGGCGGAAGTTCGAGGTAAGCCCATCAAAATATTACTCCCTGCGGTGTCTTGCCAGATTTACCACTACTTTGATCCGGAATACAGCAGTTCAGACTGTGGCCAATCATCTCAAACCGGACGAACTCAAGAGGTGCTGGCGCTACGGAAAAATGGCCAGGAATTTCCGGCTGAAGTTTCAATTTCTAAACTAGAGACCCAGGAAGGCTATATTTTTACAGCCATTCTGAAAGATATTACTCGACGGAAGCAATCGGAGGCAGCTCTGGAACACGCGAAAGAAGCGGCAGAGGCGGCAAATTGGGCAAAAAGTGAATTCCTGGCAAATATGAGTCATGAGTTGAGGACACCGTTGAATGCGATTCTGGGCTTCTCACAACTGATGGCCCGCGATACCAGCTTTAGTCCTGAACAACAGAAGCATCTTGGCATTATTAATAGCAGCGGTGAACATTTGCTGGCCTTGATCAATGATGTGTTGGATCTGTCAAAAATTGAAGCGGGTCAGATGGAGTTGGAAAAAACGGATTTTGATCTACTACGGCTGCTCAAGAGCCTAGAACAGTTGTTTCAACTCAAGGCTCAGGCAAAGGGATTGACGCTGGAATTTGTTGCAGATGAAGAGTTACCCCAGTTCATTCATGGGGATCAGGGAAAACTACGCCAGGTTTTGATGAATCTTTTGGGGAATGCGATTAAGTTCACCCAGCGAGGTGGGGTGAGTTTGAATGTTTTGGTGCAGGAACCATCTGGTGGAGCGCAAGAAACCGATGGCGCGTCACGCTTCGCTAACAGCCCCCTACAGGCTATTCGGCTGGATTTTCAAGTTTCTGATACGGGGCCAGGAATTCAGCCGGAGGAGCTAGAGTCCATTTTTGAATCCTTTGTCCAATCGGAAACGGGTCGTCAATCGCAGCAGGGAACAGGGTTAGGACTACCAATCAGCCGCAGATTTATTCAGATGATGGGCGGAGATATCACCGTTGACAGTGTTTTAGGAGAGGGAACAACCTTTGTCTTTTCGATCCGAGTCGAGTCGGGAAATGCCACTTTGGTTCCTGACCAATCGTTTACCCAAACCGTGACTGGACTCGCCCCGAATCAGCCAGAATATCGTATTCTGGTGGTGGATGACCGCTGGGAAAATCGCCAGCTTTTAACCAAGTTGTTTGAGGGGGTTGGGTTTCAGGTGCAAGAGGCAGAGGATGGTCAGGAAGCGCTGAGTTGCTGGCAAAGCTGGCAACCTGATTTGATCTGGATGGATATGCGAATGCCCGTAATGGATGGTTACGAAGCTACTCGACGAATTCGAGCAGAGGGGGATTCTACGATCATTATTGCCCTGACTGCCAGTGCCTTTGAGCAGGATCGAGGGGCGGTGCTGGCAGCGGGTTGTGATGATTTTGTTCGCAAGCCCTTTCGAGAACCAATTTTGTTTGAAAAAATGGCTCAATATTTGGGCGTTCGCTATTGCTATGCGGAGGACGCTAGTGCCCAAGGGAATGTCACCGCAGCCCGTCAAAGTTCTGAACCTGCTCAACAGATTACCTCAGTAGCCATCCAGGTAATGCCGCAGGAATGGATTGAAACTCTGCATCAAGCGGCACTAATCGGTCGAGACCAGCAAATGTTAGACCTGATTCAGCAGATTCCCACCGAACATCAACAGTTAGCCCATCACCTTCAGGAGCTAACGGAGAACTTTGAATTTGATCAGATTGCCGCGTTAACAACAACTACTGATCTTGCTTAGGAACAGGGAGTCAAGCTGATGAAACCACCACGCGCTAAACTTCTACCGACTCCTCTAGCTCGTCTGATCACCGTGCCATTTCTGATTCAAATCTTTCTAGCGGTTGGATTAACGGGCTGGTTTGCCTTTCGCAACGGTCAACAAGCAATAGATAACATCCTGGGAGAACTGAACGAAATTGTGGTCAAACAGGTTGAAATCGATTTAAGAACCTACCTGAATTCAGCGCATCGGATTAATCAATTTTTGATCAGTAATCTCAGGACTGAGGTTTTGTCTCTAGAGAATGAGACGGAACTCAGACAATATTTCCTCGGGTCGAGTCAAGCCCATCCGCGAACATTGGGAGTGGGTCTCGGAACTGCAGATGGAGAAGTGATTGGGATTGATCGATGGCCAGCAGGTTTTGAAGGGTCTACTAGTGCTGATCCCCATGTGTTGTTTCGAGCGAAGGATGGAACCTTGAGAATATGGGGTGTGGATGAACAGGCTAATCCCGTTAAACTAATTGAGACGAAGCCCTTCGACCCGAGAGATCGCCCTTGGTATCAAGTGGCAGCCCAAACGTCATCTCCAGTTTGGAGTGAAATTTACAATACCGCGACCTCTGATGAGTTAGTGATTGCAGCTAGTCAGGGAGTTTATGACTCTCAGAACGAATTGTTGGGAGTTGCATCGGTTAGCATCAAACTTGATGAAATTGGAGCAATTATCCAACAGTTGGAAGTGGGAAAAGCAGGCGAGATCTTTATCATAGAGCGTAATGGCCTGCTGGTGGCATCCTCCAATCCAGAAGACAAACTCATGACTAAGACTCCAGATGGAGAACCTGAGCGGATTCTGGCAACGGATAGCAAGAACACTTTAATTCAGCAAACAGCTCAACAGATCGAGCAGCAATTTGATTCACTTGATGCAATTAATACGGAAGTCCACTTCAGAGCCCAAGTGGTGGATCAATTTCAATCCATTGATGTCATTCCTGTTCAAGTTGTTCCTTTTGCGGATAGTAAAGGATTAGACTGGTTGGTTGTTCTAGTCATTTCACGCTCAGAATTCAATCAGGAAATTTACGAAGCAGTTCGCCGCACCATTTTTCTCTGTGCTGCCACTCTAGCGTTGGCAACAATACTAGGGCTTTTGACCACTCATCTGATCACTCGACCGATTCGTAAACTGGTTCAGGCCAGTCAGAATATTGCTGACGGGGATCTCGGCCAAACGGTTCAAGTGAGCGGCATCCGTGAGCTGGAAAATTTGAGTCATTCCTTCAATGAGATGGCCGATCAATTGAAACATTCCTTTGAATCCCTGGAAACCCAGGTGGAAGAACGCACCCTCCAACTCAAAGATACCAATCTGATGCTGCGGGAAGAAATTCAGGAACATCAACAAACCGAGGAACAACTCAAACAGGCAACCGCTAGAGCAAACCAGGCCAATCAAGCCAAGAGTCAATTCCTGGCCAATATGAGCCACGAACTGCGAACGCCCCTGAATGCGATTCTCGGTTTTGCCCAGATTATGAATCGCGATCGCTCCCTCTCCTCAGAGCAACGACGCAATCTGGGAATTATCAACAATAGCGGCCAGCATTTACTGGGTCTAATCAACGATATTCTGGACGTTTCAAAAATTGAGGCAGGCCGGATGACCCTGGAAACCTCCAGTTTCGACTTGTATCAACTTCTGGAGACTCTAGAGCAGACCTTTTCTCTGAAAGTCAAGTCAAAGGGATTAGATTTCAGGTTTGAGCGAGAGGCTGATGTTCCGCAGTTTATCGAAACCGATGAAGGGAAGTTGCGCCAGATTCTCACAAACCTACTCAGCAACGCCACGAAATTCACTGAAATTGGAGAAATTGCACTGCGAGTTTCTCGGAGTTTCAACACCTTCAACAATTCAGTCAATGGTTCCACTGTCAACCCAAGTCCCAATCCCCGTCCTAACCAAGCACATTCAGCAATCGGCAACCAACCGACTGATTTCCAGTTTTCAGACCCAATTGCCCTGCAATTTGCCGTTTCAGATACGGGCCAGGGCATTTCCCCAGAAGAACAGAAGAATCTATTTGAGGCATTTGTTCAGACGGAAACGGGGCGCAAATCCCAGGAAGGGACGGGCTTGGGGTTAACGATTAGCTAGAAATTTGCCCGGATGATGGGAGGCGACCTAACTGTTACCAGTGCTGTTGGGATGGGTACAACGTTTTATCTGAATATCCTGGCAACTTCTGTTTCGGACGCTGAAGTTGCACCGGAACACTCCAGAGGGCAGGTCATCGGTCTTGCTGCAAACCAGCCAGAATACCGAATTCTCATCGTTGATGATGTTGCGACCAATCGACAGTTGATGAATGCCCTACTCGCCCCCATTGGATTCCAGCTTCGAGAGGTGGCAAATGGACTCGAAGCGATTCAAGCCTGTGAAACCTGGCATCCCCATTTAGTCTGGATGGATATGCAAATGCCAGTGATGGATGGCTACCAGGCCACCCAAAAAATCAAAGAACGCTCTCAAGAACACTTGCAAGATCAAGCTCCCGTGATTATTGCTCTGACCGCTAATGCTCTCAAGCAGCAGGAGGCTGAAATTCTGGCGGCAGGATGTGATGACATTGTGGCCAAGCCCTTTCGAGAAGAAACTATTTTTGCCAAGATGGCCGAATATCTACAGGTACAATATCTTTATGAGGAGACGGTTTCACCCCCAACAACAACAGCACCAACTTCTGAATCGTTATCAGAGCTAACGTCAGCCAATCTACAAATCATGCCAGCAGAATGGCGAGCTGAACTGCATCAAGCAGCGATTGTGGGAAATGACTGTCGGATGCAGGAGTTGGTTGAGCAAATTCCAATCGAACAGGCTCAGTTGTCAAATTCACTAGGGCACTTAGTGGCAGAATTTGATTTTGAGCGGATCATTCAACTGACTCAGACCTAGAACCGCAATGACAGAAGATTCAACCCTGTCCCCCCGCGCAGATATTCTCATCGTTGATGATACTCCGGAAAACTTGCGGATTCTTTCTGCAATCCTACTGGAAAAAGGCCATAACGTTCGGAAAGCCGTGAATGGTGAAATGGCCCTTCGTTCGATTAAGCTAGAACCGCCCCACCTGATTTTGTTGGATATTCGAATGCCAGTGATGGATGGCTATGAAGTTTGCCGTCAATTGAAGGTCGATGAGGCCAGCCGCGAGATTCCCGTAATTTTTCTGAGTGCCCTGGATGACGTACTGGACAAAGTTAAAGCCTTTCAAGTGGGGGGAGTTGACTACATTACCAAACCCTATCAGATTCAAGAAGTACTGGCACGAGTTGATACGCACTTGACCCTATCGCGTTTGCAACAAAACCTGGAAGCTCAGGTGAGACAACGAACGACTGAACTCACCCATACACTGGAGAATTTGCAACAAACCCAAACTGAACTAAAACAGTCAATTCAGCAACTAGCCCAGGCTAAACAGGCAGCAGAAGCTGCTAACTTGGCCAAGAGTCAATTCCTTGCCCTGGCTAGCCATGAACTACGAACGCCGCTGAATGCAATTATTGGCTACAGTGAGTTGTTGGAAATGGATGCTGTCGATCAGCAACTGGAAGATTTCATTCCTGACCTACAGCAGATCAATCAATCTGGGAAACATCTACTCCAGATGCTCAACGAAGTTCTAGAAATGAGCCAGCTTGAAATTGGCAATATTCATCTGCAACTCACGATGGTTGAAATAGAACCTTTAGTTCAGGAGCTGGTTGCCCAGGTACGACCAATTTCTGAGAAAAATCATAATACTTTGGATATTCAGTATATTAATTCTCCAGGTTCCATCACAACGGATTGGACAAAGCTCCGTCGCTCTCTAGCCCATCTTCTAACCAATGCTTGCAAGTTTACCCGCGAGGGATTCATTACACTTCAGGTTAGGGTCGTACACCAGAGTCAGGTTGCTCCAGAATGCGATGGAATTAATTCTGCACTGAACCTCAATGCCGTGCCAGATCCAAAGGTAGTGATCTTTACCTGTCATGACACTGGAATTGGCATTAGCCCTGAGCAACAAGCTCGTATCTTTGATCCATTAACCCAGGTCGAAGAATCAACCACCCGCAAGTACGAAGGTCTGGGATTGGGCTTAGCCATTGCAAAACGCCTCTGCCAAGCTATTGGCGGAGACATTACCCTGAAAAGCATCGTCGGCCAGGGATCAACCTTTACCTTATGGATTCCTGATTCTGGAGTTGAAGAAGCGCGTTAAAAGGGAGTATTAGAAACGTTATAACTTCTCTCCTCGAATTGAATAATCCAAAAGCTCCATGGGATGCATCAGAGGAACCTGCTGCCCTTGCAGTTCTAGATGTTTACGAATTTGCAGAGAACACCCCGGATTAGCCGATGTGATTAACTGCGCTCCCGTTTGGACTAAATTCTCGACCTTTTGCTGGCCTAGTTCCTCCGCTACTTCAGGCTGCAGCAAGTTATAAACTCCTGCGCTCCCGCAACAAAGGGCCGCATCTATCGGTTCTCGTAACTTCACCCCTGGAATCTGCTGCAACAGCTGTCGAGGCTGAACACTAATTTTCTGGCCATGCAAAAGATGACAGGCATCCTGGTATACAACAGGGAATTCTGGTTCCTTTGTCAAAGGAGATAGGGAAGCGGTCAACCCCACTTCTGAAAGGAATTCCTGCACATCCCGTACCTGATCAGCAAAGTTCTCGGCCTTGTCCCGGTAGTCTGGATCGTCCTGAAGTATCCGACCATATTCCTTCAGGGTGTGTCCACATCCGGCAGCATTAATAATCACCGCATCCACATTGGTATCGACAAAGCTATCAATCATCTGTCGGGCTAAATCGTGGGCCTGTTCCGTTTGCCCCTGATGTTCTGGCAGGGCTGCACAACACCCCTGACCTGGAGGAATCACCACTTCACAACCATTGGCCGTCAGAACTCGAATTGTGGCCGCATTCACGCCAGAGAAAAACAGCCGTTGTACGCAACCCAGAATTAATCCCACTCGATAGCGTTTCTCACCTTGAGCGGGAATTACGGTTGGCCAGTTACTCTTTAGGGAGTCCAAGCCTAACTCCGGCAGAATCGATTCCATCGCCGCTAGTCGAGGAGCCAACTTTGGCAGCAATCCCGTGGCTCGTACCAGAGTTCTAACCCCTGACTTCTGATAGAACATTAATGGGATCAGCAACGCCCGTAATCGTTGGGGATAGGGGAAGAGGCTGAAGATTAAGCTGCGGATCAGGCGATCGCCCAAGTTGCGAGGTACATTCCGTTCTACCTGGGGTCGAGTTGCTGCAATGAGCTGGTCATACTGAACGCCAGAGGGACAAGCGGTAACGCAGGCCAAGCACCCCAGACAGGTATCGAAATGTTGACGGGTGGTTTCCTGGAGGGGTGCTTCTGACTTATTAATCGCATCCATCAGGTAAATGCGGCCCCGAGGAGAATCCATCTCCTTGCCAATCACGCGGTAGCTCGGACAGGTCGCAAGGCAGAATCCACAGTGAACACAAGTGTTGATTAAATCTGGATCGGGCGGATTAGTGCTGTCGAATTTTGGCAGAAGTTCTGGAGAGGTAAGATGGGGATTTTGGCCCAGAAAATTACTGGCCTTGGCAGGAGTCAAACTGGAACTCAGATTGTCTGTCGTGTTCTCTGAAGTTTGCATTGTTATTAAATGAGCGTAATGAATGTCAGCAAAGCCGCCTGATCCCTTGACCGACTGCGATATTTGCGATACTTAATTTTTTGTATGATTCAGTTATTATAATTCTAAAAACTTGAATTTCGATGTGAGGAGACCCTATGTCACAAGTTCCTAGCCCTAGTATACCAAACGTTATCTCTGGTGGAACGATCCTGCTACCTATTGATGCCCTTGAGGTGGGAGTTCAGTTCTCTAATTCTCAAAGTACCGGGGACAACCCAATTGATCGCGTTGAAGGCTCATCTGGTTCAGATACACTCTCCTTCGCAGGTGCAACCACCGGACTCAGGCTGTCGGGTGTCTCACCAATTCTAGAGACAGGTTTCGATGATGCAGCGGATTCTATTGTTGGTGGTGCTGCAAATGATTTGATATTCGCCTACAGTGGTGCGGATACGGTCTACGGTGGTGCCGGAGTTGACCAAATCTATGGGGGTTCCGGTGATGATGAGCTTTACGGCGGAGCAGACGATGACCGAATCTTTGGGGATGGTGGTGATGATGTCATTGTTGGAGAAGCGGGTGATGACACTCTGATTGGCCTTGATGGTGCTGACACAATCCTGGGTGGTGATGGAAATGACACTGCCTTCGGTAATCAAGATGATGACTTAATTCAAGGTGGAGCAGGCAACGATACAATCTACGGTGGTGGCGGCAATGACACCATTCAAGGGGGCAGTGGAAATGACTCCCTGTTTGGCGACAAGGGCAATGACCGCTTAGTGGATACTGAAGGCGGCTCCGATAGCTTTGGCTTCGGCTTCACAGGCAGCGACAATGCAGACACCGTCGTAGGATTTGAACCTGGAACTGACCAGATTGTTCTGGGAACTGATACTTTCTCATCTTTGGGAGCGAGTGTTGAAGACAGCGAGTTCACTGTGGTGGATACAGATTCCGAACGGGAAGATGCAGATACACCACTGGTTTATGTGCGGGAAACGGGAGAGTTATTCTTCGAGGGCGAACAGGTGGCGATCTTCGTCGGCAATCCTGAAATCACTGTGGATGACTTCGAGATTTTCTAGATCGAGTCACAACCCAAATCATCTATTTTTGACCTGACGTTTCTTACTGAGTCACAAGAGCACTACAACAGTCTCTGTTAGATTTGGGAAAAGTCAGGTCGATTGCTATAGATCCGACGATTAAACGGGTTGAACCGCTGCTGTATCAAAGTGACTCCGGACGCTGGATTTGTTTGTGCCTTACAGAAACCCGTCTTTAAGATAGAGGTTAAGAAGAGCGTGGGGAAGTTGATGTTTTATACTACATAGTATTGCCTTGGAGGACACCATGACGATTGCTCAAGATATAGCGGCCCAGGATCTCGACGCTCTGAAATCCGAATCTGAGCTGTCTGAATCAACCGCTGAGGAGATTCAGTGGCCTCCTGGCAACCTAGAAAGCAAGGAGCCTCCCTTGGAAAGTGAACTGCATCTGCGTCAAATCCTTGAGTGATCCCATCAATCGCTCACAACAACCGCTGTGGACTGAAGAGAGAATTTGGGTCAAATTTCTGCCTTATCCGTTTCATCAAGTTCTCCGCATTGCTGGAAAAGCCCCACACCTCGATATTATCCTTTAATTCTCTGGGTGCTTCTAGAACTGAGAGGAAACCCCCCTGCGCTGCACACCATTGTCTCAGCCTTTCTAAGGTTTCTACAGCGATGTCAGCCTGTAATTGCAGAATACCTAGCCCTGAACCTGCATGAATTTTTCCAGGAGCCTTAGCTTGTACTAACGTTTCAACGGCTGCGGTCGGCAAGACGCCAATTTTGCAAACGATTTTCTCTGGGTTATCTGCTTGCCAGAATTCCTGGGAACCCTGCCAAAACTCAGCCTCGTTTTCAATTAAATTTCCCTGTAATTCCAACGTTTTTCCCACATCCAGTAATGTTTGAGATTGTTGTTTAACGCTCTCTCCTAAGCTATGAAATCGAACCGCCAAGCCCAACAGGGATTCTGGGTTTCCCGCAGAATTCAACGTTTGAAGGAGCTGTGGCGAGAGTAGATCAACGGTTACAGGGGTCAATGCAGAGGCCAATAACGTTTGAGTTGCCTGGTGAATTTTGTTGGATTCTCCCGTGAGCAAAACTGTCCCCGATGTTTCCGGGATGGGATAGGTTCGCAGCGTCACCTGATTTAGAATTCCCAACGTGCCATAGGAACCTGTGAATAATTTCATCAGATCATAACCCGCTACATTCTTGCCCACGCGACCGCCTGCCTTGGCCAGTTGGCCATCTGCCCGCACAAAGGAAATTCCCAGCACCATATCCCGTACTCCTCGATAACGATGCCGTAATGTTCCAGTGTCCGCCGTCGCCAAAATACCACCGATTGTTGCCTGATCTGAATAGGCGGGATCAAGGGCAAGAAACTGATTGGCCTGGGCCAGAGTTGCTTGTAAATCATCAAATTTCATTCCTGCTTCCACCGTTACCGTTAAGTCACCCACCGCATGTTCTATCAAACGGTTCAATCGAGCAGTACTAATGGCTAAGGTTGTTCCTTGAGCTAGACCCCCCCAGTGAAGTTTGCTGCAATTGCCGCAGGGGAGCAAAGGAATTCGATGTTCCTGAGCATAGGCGACCAAAGCTGAGAGCTGTTCAGGGGTTTCAGGATAGGCAACGGCTTCTAACTGGGTGTCAGGGGTAACGGACTGAGCAAAACGTTTCTGTAGGGTTATTTCTATCTGATCCCAGGGCACAACCTGATGCGTCCCGACAATTGTAGCGATGCGGTCAAGGTCAAGCGGCGGAGATGGGGGTTGAGTTGAGGTCATAGGTAATCTTGCAAACCGTCGTGTGAGCTGAGAAGACTTAGAATAAAGAGGCTAACAGCATATCTATTTTTTCATGGATTTTGTCGAAGGGGTCGGTTTGTTGGCTGGAAGCCTGACAACCATTGCATTTCTACCGCAGGTGATCAAAACCTGGAAATCAAAGTCAGCCAAGGATGTTTCGCTGGAAATGTTCGTCATTTTCTGTACGGGTGTTTTTCTGTGGCTGGTCTATGGTCTGTTAATTGGAGATTTTCCACTCGTTATCGCCAACATCGTTACCTTCCTGCTCGCCACAACGATCCTATTCTTCAAGCTAAGATACGGATAGAAACTCGAAACCTGATAGCTAAAAACTGATACCTGATACCTGATACCTTCTAGTGGGAAACTCACAGAATACGAATCCATTTGATCTCGAACGGCTACTCTTTACACCCACCACGCCCGATGTAAATGCTGTTCCAATTATTTTTGCTTTTCCCAATGAATATAGTGTTGGGATTACGAGTTTGGGCTATCAACTGATCTGGGCAACTTTGGCGCTACGTCCTGATGTTCAGGTGAGTCGATTTTTTACCGATATTCATGAACCCTTACCGACACAGCCAGAATTAATCGGGTTTTCTTTTTCCTGGGAATTGGACTATACCAATATTCTGTCGCAGTTGGAAGAATTTGATCTGCCCTTGAGAGCAGTTGAACGAGAGAATGTTCATCCTCTGATATTTGGTGGCGGCCCAGTTCTGACGGCAAACCCTGAACCCTTTGCTGACTTTTTTGATGTCATTTTACTGGGAGATGGAGAGAATTTACTGGGAGAATTTATCGAAGCCTATAAACAGGTCAGAGCAGATAATCGAGCGGCTCAATTAAAACATTTGGCTCAAGTTCCTGGCATTTATGTTCCAAGTTTGTACGAGATTCAATACGATTCCCCCACCGGTTCAATTCAGTCAATTCAACCGCTTGATTCAGAGATTGCTGCCCAGGTGCAGAAACAAACCTACCGTAGTAATATTCTCTCCGCGTCAACGGTGGTGACGGAGAAAGCAGCCTGGGAAAATATCTACATGGTGGAAGTGGTACGAAGTTGTCCAGAAATGTGTCGGTTCTGCTTGGCTAGCTATTTAACTTTGCCTTTTAGAACAGCTAGTTTAGAAGGTTCACTCATTCCAGCGATAGAGAAGGGATTAATGGTAACTTCTAGAATCGGTTTGCTAGGGGCATCGGTCACGCAACATCCAGAGTTTGAAACATTGCTTGAATACCTCAGTCAACCGAAATATGATGGGATTCGCCTCAGTATTGCCTCCGTTCGGACGAATACCGTGACGCCCAAGTTAGTTGAAACCTTAGTAAAGCGAGATACTCGCAGTATTACAATTGCCGTTGAAACCGGAAGTGACCGTTTGCGCGAAGTGATTAATAAGAAATTAACCACCGATGAAATTGTTCAGGCAGCAATCAACGCGAAGGCCGGAGGGTTGAAGGGGATCAAGCTCTATGGCATGGTCGGAATTCCAGGGGAAGAACCGGAAGATTTAGAGGCAACTGTCACGATGATGCAACAGTTGAAACAGGCAGCTCCAGGTTTAAAGTTAACTCTGGGGTGTAGTACCTTTGTTCCTAAGTCACACACCCCCTTCCAGTGGTACGGCGTGAATCGAGAGGCTGAGAAACGGTTGAAATTTTTAGAGAAAAAGCTGCGTTCCCAAGGCATTGATTTTCGGCCTGAAAGTTATAAGTGGTCAGCGATTCAAGCGCTAATTTCCAGGGGAGATAGGCGGTTGTCTCATCTATTGGAATTGGTTCGAGATCATGGAGAATCCCTAGGTAGCTACAAACGGGCCTTCAAGGAACTCAAGGGCCAATTGCCAGAATTTGAATTCTACGTGCATCAGGATTGGGATCTGGATCAAGTGCTTCCCTGGAGCCATCTGCAAGGCCCATTGCCTGAAGCAACCCTGAAGAAACATTTAGCGGTATCGGGATTTGCCAATGCAGCGGGGGTAGACAATCAATCGATAAAATAATGGCCACCTATCTTTTGACTAGATGGGCGGCTTCATTCTTTATTCAGGGTGATATCCTTGGTGGTGCAGAAAACTTTTGAAAACCGGCAAGAGAAGTACTTAGAAAACAGTGACTCTGGAGAACTCAATACGAGTAGTCAGATACTCTTTCTTCTTAAGGGAAGCAAAAGCAGGGTCGAGCCGACCCCGAGGCAATCCTATCAAGTCTGGTAAAGGTAATCTGAGGTAGCATAAGCCTGAGTAGTTACACTGCCGAACAGGGGTTGATAGCTCTGGCCGAGTCTCAACAGGTCTCCGTCAACGAACTGATCAACCAGTTGGGCGAGGGGGCACTGGGTATGGGAAAGACGCAGTAGCCCTCATTCCCATGGTCTTGGAGACCATCGATAACTTGGTTGTCGAAGAGCAAAAAGTTGTCGCAGAAGCGAATGATCGGATTGAGCGGCTCAACAAAATTACCGAACTTCTGAAGCACATTCAGAAAACCGCAATAGGGAAAGAAGACAACACAACTTCTTGAAGGCAGGTGAATCATCTCACCTGTTTTTTTGTGGTTGGATCTCAGGGTGTTTGGGTGTTTTAGCAAAAACCAGAATCCACATAACGGGTTTCCAGAATTAATCTCATCTGGATAAATCAATCATGAGTCAGACTTTAGATTTCGACATTCGAGACCATTTAGAAAAACTGGTTAAGGCCAAGGAAGCCAGTAAGTACTTTTGTCCAGTTTGTTCCGGCCATAACCTCAGCATTAATCTCAAAACTGGCAAGTACAATTGCTTCAATTGTGGGGACACGAAAGGAATTGCCCGAATCCTAACTGAGCCAGACCGAGAATATCAGCAATGGATTGACAGAATTAATCAGGGTCACATTACAGCTGAGCAGTTGGAACGGCTAGAAGCAATACAGAATGGCTTGGAGGAAGCCTACCAGGAACAAGAGAAACACAATCAGATCACCGAACTCCCCAAGGTGCTGAAACAGTTTCTTCTCCTCCGCCGCACGGTGAAAAACCGAATTCGCTTCAATCAGATGACCCAGGAAATCGAAATTGATGGACGGCCCACAGATTTGGAGTATCCCCAGCTCGAAATTGCCATGAACTTCGGCCTAGAGATCAAAACAGGCACTCGTCAACTGGAAGGTATGATTAGCAAGATTGCCCTAGAGAATGCCTACAATCCCATTCGGAATTACCTGGAGCAATGCCATGAACGGTTTCAAAAATCTGCCAGAAGCGTCAGCTTTCTGGATGATCTATCAAAACGTTACTTTGGCACAACAGACCCTATCCACGACATCTATCTGAAAAAGACATTGATTGCGGCGATCGCTCGAATTGTCTTCCCCGGTTGTAAACATGATTCAACTTTAATTCTCCAATCAGAACAGCAGGGCATTGGCAAGTCCACCTTTTTCAAAGTGTTGTTTGGGGAAGAGAATTTCTGTGACGACATGGGAGACTTCAATCAAAAAGACCAGCTTCTGAAGGTACACACCAGCTGGTGCCTGGAATGGGCAGAACTAGAAACCGTGGTCGGTCGCAAAATGAATGGAGCTGTGAAGGCCTTCCTCAGCTGTACAGAAGATCGGGTACGGCCTCCCTATGCTCGAAAGCTCAAGCGGATGCCCAGAAAGTCAATCATAGTCGGAACCTCCAATCAACAGGATCTCCTCACCGACCCGACAGGCTCGCGGCGATTTTGGATTATTCCAGTGAAGCAGGTGGTTCCAATTGAACAACTCAGACGCGAACGGGATTTGATCTGGGGGGCTGCGATGGAGTTATTCCACCAATGCTATCCCTGGCATTTGACACTGGAGGAGCAAAAGATGTCTAACCAAGCCAACGAAGAATTCTACAGTTTCTCAGTTCTAGATGACCGAATTGAGGAATTCATTGCCGATAAGTCGGAAGCCACCACCCAAGAATTACTAGATGCGCTGCAAGTTGACCTGAATAATCCCCGCGAGATCCGTTCGGCAGAACAACAGGTGAGGCGTACCATGTCTCGACTGAAGTGGCGCTCTTGCCGACTGGTCAGAGATGGACGCCGACCGAGAGGTTATCGTCGAGATCCCGAGTCTGAACCGCAGCCTGAACAAAAACCGTTACCACCTCCAGCAACTCCACCGGAGACCAGCGACAGCCAGGATCCCCCACCTGAAACCGATCCACCTACGGAAGAAAATCAGTTAATTGCCGAGTGTCAGGCTTTAGTTCATCGGTTCAACATCCCAGAACAGCAATTCCAGGACTTCTTGAGCCACCACTTCAGCAAGAAATACATCAGCACGTTAACGGTTCCTGAACTCCGTCAATTGAAATTTGCTCTGGAGCGCTATCAGTCATCTTCATAAATGCCAAAAAGATACAAAGGAAAAGTTGGAATCAATAGCCGTTATGGTTGCCTACGTCTGACTTTGCCTCGCGCAGTGTTTGGTGGTCGTCAAAAGTCCCTATCACTCGGTTTACAAGATACTCCAGAGAATCACAGAGTTGCTGAAACAATTGCACTCGAAATCGAACACGATATCCTATACGGACGATTTGACCCGACTCTAGAAAAGTATCGCATCGAAAAACCCCAGATTCGGGAACAGACATTAACGTTAGTTGAGCTGTACGAACGCTACATTGAAACTAAACGGAAATCTGCCAGACCGGGCACTTGGAAAAATGGCTATCAGGTGATGTTGAGACACTTGTCCCGGTCACCCTATGCAAGAATTAGGCCTGGTGTGGACACCGACGGCTATGCTCAAAAATTCATTGATTGGGCAATCCTCACGCTTTCCAGAGACACTGCCCGCCGCTTGGTTGTTCAGATCAATGCCTGCTTAAATTGGGCGATCGCCAGTCGATTAATCGAGATTGAACGCTCACCCTTTGAGCGGCTTAAAGTCCCCAGGACAAAGGGAAACGGAGAAGATACCGATATCAATCCCTTCACCGTTGAAGAACGGGACTCTATCATCCAAGCCTTCAAAAACTATCCTCACTATTATGGGTTTGTCCGGTTTGTATTTTTCACTGGCTGCCGCCACAGCGAAGCAGCAGCTCTGACCTGGCCTGACATTAGAGGGGATAAGCTGACATTTTCCTCTGCCGTAGTCGAAGGAGAAAACGGTCGAGAATTGGTGAAAGGACTGAAAACTCAAGCCAGACGCTCAATTCCGATTAATCGACAGTTGCAGAAAATTCTGGATGATCAGCGATCAGAACATAACTCTCTCTGGGTATTCCCCAGCACGAAGGGAAATATGTTTAGCTGTCGCTCCTTTAGAAATCGGTGGTATGCGATTCTTAGCGATCTCGGACTGGAGCGCCGGAAACCCTATCAAACCCGTCACACCTTCATCACACTTTGTTTACAGAAGGGCTTGCCCGTGCAAGAGGTGGCCAAGTTGGTGGGGAATTCTTCAGAAATCATCTATCGCCATTACGCTGGCCTGATTCGAGAAATCACGATCCCCGAACTTTAAATCCGATCCAGCGAAACCCCATGAGGTGATCCACGATCCACTCATGGGGCTAAAAATTTCAAAAGTAGGGAAACTAAACTGAGGAGTTTGACATCAAATTGACATCAAACTGGGTTTTCAAGTGCCCTTTTTCAGGTGATCCACCCCTGAAACCTAACGGAGAAGGTGGGATTCGAACCCACGGTACGTTGCCGTACACTCGATTTCAAGTCGAGCGCATTCGACCACTCTGCCACTTCTCCAGAGCTTGCTGCTCCTCTTTTAATTCAACAGCAATGACTCTCTATTATAGACAAAATCTCTGAAGGATCTAACACATTGTGCAGGTTAATCGGAAAAGGCAAATGGGGATATGTTTCTCACTTGCCTCTAGAACCATTAGATATACTCGACTACAACCTCAGTTGGATAACGAACCTTCGTCATGGTTGCATACTTATCATCATCGGCACGATAGCCTGCGGTGCAAACCACAACTGCATGATATCCCTGAGCCGGCAACCCCAAAATTTCATCGTACTTATCAGGTACAAATCCTTCCATAGGGCAAGTGTCAATGCCTAGCATAGCGGCACAGACCATGAATTGAGCTAGCGCAATGTAAACCTGTCGAGTTGACCACTCGTTCAGATCGAGGGGATAGGGTGGCTGTTTCATAAAGCCCTTAATCGTGTCAGACAATCCTTTTAATTTCTCTGTAGGAACTTGTCTAACTTCAGACATCAGATCAATATACCGATCCACATCAGCCGCATCGACATCCTTCTGAATTGCCAGAACCACCAGATGGGAGGCATCAACAACCTGGGTTTGTCCCCAGGAATGCTCAACCAGTTGTTGCCGCAGTTCAGGGTTCTGTACCACAAAGAACTTCCAGGGCTGCAACCCAAAAGAGGATGGGGCAAGCACTAAGCTTTGCTCTAAAATCTTCCAGGTTTCTTCGGGAATGGTGCGAGTCGGATCAAACTTTTTAACCGCGTAGCGCCAGTAGAGTTGTTGAAGTACAGTCTCAGGAGATACAGGATTTGGAGACAGAACTGGGGAAGTCATAGGTTTTGTTGTCGGAAACTGTTTTCAAGGTAATCATTATAGATCCGTTCATTCTTGCTAAACTGAATGCTGACTCCTGAGGGCTGTCAGCTAAAGAATGTGAGGTTGGTCAGAATTCTTGCCTATTCCTACAGCGATCCCTTGATCGGGAACACCCCTGATCAAACTATCTGGGGATGGGAGGTTGACCGAGTGTACTGGGATTTGGGAGCGCGACAGCAACTCGAACAATTGTTGAAGGACTGCCAAAGCGTCTATGCTACAGAGTCTTCCGTCTACCTGCTTGTCCGTTGTTTGGAGGAATTGGGGGATTCTGTTCAAGCGGTGAATGATTGTTTGCTCTGTCTGGCGGAGCTGAATGTTCAATTAATTCTGGTGGAAGCTCACGGGCTGCGTCAGGGACAGCCAAATCAGAAACAAAATGCTGCGATTCCCAGAATTGACCTGATTCAATTTTTCAGTGAACTCCAACAACGGCAACGTAGTCGCCAGATCACCCAGGGTCATGCTCAGAATCGGATTAAGGCCCTGCCTCCCCCTGGTAAAGCGCCCTATGGCTATCGTCGAGGGAAGGATCGATATGCCGTGGATCGAAGTGCGGCAAATATTGTGAAGGATTTTTTTGAACGGTTTCTAATCTATGGTTCTCTACGAGGGGCGGTTCGTTATCTGGAGGAACGCCATGGCAAAAAAATTTCGGTGACGACGGGACGACGTTGGCTGCTGAATCCAGCGTATCGAGGAGACTTAGCCTATAAGACGGGTGAGGTGATTTCTAATACTCACGTACCGATTATTTCCCGTGAAGAAGCGGCTCAGGTTGATCGATTGCTCCAACGAAATCAACGAATGTCCCCCCGATCTGCCAGTGCGCCTCGTTCGTTGTCTGGCTTAGTTGTCTGTGGTGAATGTCAATGTTTGATGACGATTACCCGTGTAACGGCTCATCGCAAAGCTACAGAATATCTTTACCTGCGCCCAACCGCTTGCCCCAAACAACCGAAGTGCAGGGGGATTAACTACGAGGAAATTCTCACAGCAACGATCCAGAACATTTGTCAGGATCTACCCCGTGCGGTTGCGAATCTTGCCCTGCCGAGTTTAGGACAGGCCAAGACAGCCATTCAGCAAGAAATTATCAGAAAACAGGCGATTCTAGAGCAACTGCCTGGTTTAATTGAAACGGAAATCCTGGATCAGGCGACAGCGGATCTGCGAGCCTACACACTCCGAGCGGAGATTGCTGAGTTGCAGAAAAAGATTGCTCAATTGCCCCCTGTGAACCTGAAAGAAACAGCTCAGGCAGTTTCCCTACCTGAGTTCTGGCTTGATTTAACTGAAACTGAACGCCGATTTTATTTTCGAGAATTTATTCGGCAAATTGAGCTGATTCGACAGCAAGATCACTGGTATTTGAAGCTTCAGTTGTATTTGTAGCTGTATGACACTCGTTTCCTTCACACCAGATCAGAGGGAGCATGAGATTTAGTGTTGCTGTTCAGATTTACTCATCTGCAACTGAAGCCCAATCAGAACATCCTCACCCCTCAAAGTGCAAGGAATATTCACAACCTGAACGGGTTGACCTAGCCGATAGATCTCAACAGTTTTGCCATCCAGATTAATCAACCAGCCAAGTCTAACGCCGTTATCTATGTATTCCTGCATCTTGTCCTGAACATCACTCAATTTGTCGCTGGGAGACATCAGCTCTAAAGCAAAATCTGGAGCCAGGGGGATAAAACTTCGGCGCTGTTCTGGCTGCAAGTCGTTCCACCTGTCCCACAGAACCCAAGAAACATCAGGGGATCTAGTGGCTCCATTGGGAAGCCTGAAGCCTGTTGAGGAGTCAAAAATCTTTCCTAGATTGGCTTTGCGACTCCAGATACCGATATCAATGATCAAATCGGCATTGGATCCCCCTGTCTCGCCTCCGGTTGGTGGATTCACAATTAATTCTCCTTGGGCAGTGCGTTCTAGTCTCAGCTCTGGGTTCTGTTGGCAAATTTCCCAGAATAGTCGGTCGGTAACGTGGATTCTGGGTGTGGTGGTGATGGGTAGTGGGGATGTGGTTTGCATGGCTAGACCTCCAACTCCTGTTTTGGTATTGCAACACCTTTCTGCTTCCGTTCTCTGACAACAACGCCTCCAACGTACAGGCAGGAACTCAGTAGGGGCGGGGTCACCCTGCCCCTAATCATTGATTGACCTAAAGAATCCCAAATTCCTTGAGAGCAGGTAGAAAATTACTGTTCTCATGGCTCGGACGGCTCAGTTTAATCAGAGCGAATCGCTGCAATGGCGTTAATTTTTGCCATTGACTGAGGGTGATTGAAACGTCTAATTCTTCTGCTTTCTGCTGCACCGTCTCAGGCAGAACTGTCTCCACTTCCCAGGCCGGATTGGGATCAATCGGTAGATCCTTGAGCGGAACGTCAGTTTTTTGCTGTTCTACGAGGGAGTGCAATAACTCCCGATAGGCTTGCACGTCTTTCGATGTGGAAATTGGCTGCTGAACCAGTCTTTCGCGCTCTGAATAGCTCATGTGATTCCAGTGATCGAGCTTGAGCTTGATCCCACAGGTATCGAGCTTGTAGCGAACGCTCATCGGAATACAACGCCAGGATTCTACAAAATCTGATTCAAACCTGAAGTGGTGCATCGTTGTCTGTGGAAGCTCATTTGATTGCAGGTTTCTGATTATACCAAATCCCTGGAAACAGACTTGCGGCACAAGACTTGGCAACTCAAATAAATCCCCTAGGATTGGCAGTCTGCTCAATGTTTCCGCTGAGCAATGGTTTGACGAACCAGCCAGTAACTAATCGAGAGGGCAAAAACTGCAAAGGCCAATCCAATTACAGTCATGCCAGAAGCCTTGTCCAAATCTAGAATAATGATTTTACGAGCAACCGCAATTAATGATGTAACGATTACCAATTCGACCTGAATCACATGGTTCGTCAGATAGGATGAAATATTCTCCAGGATTTCTAAGGCAATCAATAGATTGAGAAACAGGCCGAAGATATCAAACAAGTTTCTTTTCGCTAATAATGAAGGATTAAATAACAGTTCATTTCCCAAGTACCAAATGAGCTGGGCCGTGGCAGCGAGAATAACCGCCACCATTGCTAGGGACAAAATTTTTGAAACAACAACTTGAATTTGCCGAAGTGCTAGCATGAATTTCTCATCATGTTTTGGTGAAGCCATTGATAATTTTCTTGAATGCCTGACAACGTAAACGACTGAGCAAATTTTAAACGATTGACTGAGATCTGAAGTTTCCAGTGTACGATAGGGTTTGGCCTTCGTTGAATTTGGATCTGTATGCGACGCAGCCCGGATGCCCTCTCAAAAGAGACCAGGACTTTCCTGCGGCCTAAACTGTTAAAAGTCTTACCACGAATTGGTCTGCTCATTTGTATGGGTATCGTACTATTTAGCGCTACAACCCATCTACTGGCTTCCACCTCAACAACATCGGCTGTACCAATCCCGTTACAAGGCAAGCAAAAAATTGTCATCCTCGGCGACAGCATTACAAAAGCGGGAAGTCAACACGGAGGATACATCTGGCTGGTTCAAAATTACTTGAGTATTCTCTATCCGGAAGAAAAGTTTGACCTGAAGGGTGCAGGTATTTCAGGAGAAAAATCGACGGATCTGTTGTCACGTTTCCAAACGGATGTTCTTAACGAAAATCCAAATCTAGTGATCATTCAGGTTGGGGTGAACGATGCTCTCCAGAGAACTGGCAACTCGAACGCTAATCCAAAGGCAGACATAGATCGCTACTCCCAGACTCTCAGCCAAATGGTTACCCTGGCCCAGGTGGATCAAGTTTCAGTGCTGTTACTTTCACCGATTCTGGCCTCTGAAGATTTTACAACCCAGGAAAATCAACGGTTGAAGCAGTACATTGCAGCGATGCAAAAAGTTGCGACTGAGAATCGGTGTCAATTTATTAACCTGAATGTTCCTTTCTATCGAGTCATCACAACCTATCAACAGTACGCAGGCCAGGGACAAAATATTCTCACGCGGGATGGCATTCACCCGAATATTGCGGGTCATCAGGTGATTGCCTACACTCTGCTCAAGGGCTGGGGTGTACCTGAACAGCAGATCAAAACCTTGCGCCCAAATCGTTGACCATAATCCTATTGAAACTGCCGTCTTAGCAATAGGGAATTCGTGACGACACTGACTGAGCTGAAGGCCATCATTGCCCCGGCCAGGGTTGGGTTCAGAATAATACCTAAACTCGGTAGCAGAAGACCGGCTGCTACGGGAATGCCAACGACGTTGTAGCCAAAGGCCCAGAACAGATTTTGGCGAATTTTGTTAAAGGTGGCACGACTCAGGCGAATCGATTCCTCCAGGCTGGTGAGGGAGTCCTGCATTAATACAATATCCGCTGCTTCCATCGCCACTTGAGTTCCAGTGTGTAGGCTGATTCCGACATCTGCTTGAGACAGCGCAGGCGCATCGTTAATTCCATCACCCACCATAGCAACCCGTTGCCCCTGGTCTTGAATTTGAGCAATCACTTCCGCTTTATCCTGAGGTCGAACTTCAGCAATCACGTTTGCCGGTTCAAGGTTCAAATCCTTTGCAATGGCTTCAGCAACTTCAGCGCGATCGCCCGTTAATAACATCACTCTCAATTTACGCTTGCGCAACGAGTTAACCGTCGATTTAGCGTCGGGCCGCAAGGTATCGCTAACTGCAATCGTGCCAACCCAGTGGTCTCCAGCAGCCACATGAACCAATGTTTTTCCAGAAAATTCAGGCAAATCTGTTGGTAATTCAACCTCATTCTGGTACAACCAAGCCGCATTTCCAGCCAATAGCGTTTGGGATTCTGAGTTAATTGATGAAATAGCCGAAATGCCTAGGCCCGGCTCTGTGTGAAAATCCCTGGCTTTCAGTGGAGACACACCGTGTTCTTGAGCTGCATTACAAATCGCTTGGGCAATGGGATGTTCTGATCCCGCTTCAATCGTGACTGCCAATTGCAGCAGTTCATCGGAGGATATTGCAGAATCAGCAACGCAGTCTGTGACTTGCAATTTTCCAGTGGTCAGAGTTCCCGTTTTATCAAACACAACGGTGTCCAGGCGATGCACCTGTTCCAACACATCTCCCCCCTTAATCAATAATCCCCGTTCCGCTCCCAATCCTGAACCCACCAGAATCGCCATCGGTGTCGCCAATCCCAGGGCACAGGGGCAAGCAATCACCAATACATCGATAGTCAGCTTTAAACTCAGCAAAAATGGAGCATAGGCCACCACATCCGTTTGGATCGCGTTCAGGACATCTGGCCAGATTCGAGTTCCGACCAGTTGCCAGAACAGGAAGGTTAGAGTTGCCAGCGCCATCACCCCGTAGGTAAAGTAGCCTGAAACTGCGTCCGCCAAATTTTGAATCGGAGCCTTGCGGGTTTGGGCGGCTTCCACCAGGCGAATAATTTGGGCCAGGGTTGTATCTTCGCCGGTGCGGGTGGCCTGGATTAGCACCATGCCAGAGTGATTCAGGGTTCCAGCACTGACCGGATTGCCAGAATGTTTGACCACAGGCATGGCTTCTCCGGTCAACATCGACTCATCCACTGTTGTTTTGCCCTGGCGCACTTCTCCATCGACGGGAATCTTCTCTCCAGGCAACACCTTCAACCATTCGCCAACCCGCACATGATCGGCTGGAATCTCAATCGAATCTGCCGCAGCGAGCGCCTGCTCATCCCCATCCTGTAGATCGCTCACCTCTGGCTGGGGAACCAATCGGGCCATTACAGGTTGAAGCGCCAGCAAAGAACGTAACGCTCTCGCCGCTCGATAACGGGCTCTCTGTTCCAGGGTTTTTCCCAGCAAGATGAACCCCAACAGCATTACTGGCTCCATAAAGAAGCACTCCCAGCCCAACTGAGGAAAAACAAGTGCGATAAAACTGGCAACATAGGCCGTGAGAACGCCGAGAGCAACCAGGGTATTCATATTGGGTGCATTGCGGAAAAGGCTACAGAACCCATCCACTAAAATCTGCCGTCCTGGAAATAGCAACGCATAGGTGGCCAATTCCCAGTGGAACCACATACTGCCGAGAATTGGAATATGACCAAATCCCAAGTGATGCAAAAGCCCCAATCCTGAGAGCACAATCAGAATGCATCAGATCACAATCCGCCAGGTTTGTTGCCGCATTTCCTGGGTGTGGCGATTCCCATGAGAGGTTTCAGCCTCCTGACGACTGGCCAGGGTTGACTGGCGCGGTTGGCTGGGAAATCCGGCAGCGGTGAGTTTCTCAGCTAAATTCTCTGGCTTAATCTGATCGCCTTCATAGTCCACAGTGGCGATCTCGGTGGCGAGGTTAACCGTAGCGGAGATCACGCCCGGTTGCTGGGTTAGTTGTCGTTCAACCGCCTTAACACATCCAGCACACTTCATTCCCCCAACGTCTTGGATCGAAGTTTCAGTCGTCGCTTGGATGGATGCACGTTGGTCTGAGGTGGATTGGGCAAGTTGCATAGAGAGTCAAAACCTTGAGAGCAGGTTGTCCATACTTGAGTCATATCTACGACTGTAGCAGTCTCCTCAGTGATTCCGCTGCTGTCTTAAGGGACATTTACGATCTGGGTTATTTCTCTCACATTACTTGCGGGTGGATCTGCAACGAAACCGCAATCAAATCGAGGCTGACTGAATCACAGTTGCTTTCTCTGCCAGTTTAATTAGCTGCCGGGGACTCAGAGAACGATTGACCCGAATGCGGGAAATCCGGTAGGGATTTCGCAACTTGTTGGGACGGGAGATCACATCATCATAGAGGTAACCCGTCAAGTAATACTCCGGCAAATACTTCTCAACTCGTCGAGAAATCGCTCCAAATGGATAGGCAATATGGGACGCTGTCCAGGCTTTTGTATCCAACTCCTGCATACACTTTCTCAGTTCATCCTTAGCAATTGCCAGATCCGTTTTCAAGCTCTTAAGTCTCAGCCGGGTAAATTTCCTATGGCCATGACCGTGGGATTGAATATCGTAGAATCCGGCCCTGTAACCTTCCTGTAGTTCTTCACAACTGAGATGGGGCAAGTGACCTTTTATCTTCGAGCCAACATATTTAGAGTTGACGAACAGTGCAATTTTCACCGTCTCGCCATAGTTTCTGTCCAGGTCTTTGAGAATGGGGAGTACATTTTTGCGAATGCTGTAATACCCATCGTCAAAGGTGATCATCACAGGCTTACGGTTTAAGTATTCGTCGGGAATCGGTTGAGATTTTTTAATAAAGTAGGTGTAGAGATCCTGAGTTGAGAGAAACCAATAATGGTGATCCACTAAATAGTTGAGAAATGGATATAAATCTTGCTTGGTGTAATCGCTCTCAATTTTTTTTCGGTAGGGCGGAGCGTCGTTCACATCTGCTAGATCAACAATGTCGTGAAATCCAAAAATGGGAACCTTGATTGCTTGAGTTTTCTTCGTTGACCCACCCAATCCCAAACTCAGGAGAAAGATCAGCGAGACACAAATAAGCTGCTGAAACAATCGAGAACTGATCGGGCCAATTTTCAATAAACCGACTAAACCACCCATTTTTCTAGTGATTCTCTCCATTTTTCTCTATCGAAGAGTATTATACTAGACTCGGTTTTCTCCCGATGACGACTGAATTAGGATTGATCATCTATCAGACGGCGGGGCGAGAGTTGCTGAAGCATCTCATCTGGTTGTCCTGCCATCGCCTGGACAAATCTCTGGGCTATGGGCGGCACAAAAACCAGCGGATTACTGAAGCCGGAGAAGACATAAAGCCCCTTCATTTGCGGAATTGCACCCACCAAGGGCAAACTATCGTGGCTAAAGGCCACCAGACAATGGTACCAACGGGCCGGCAGATCAGCTAATGTCGGTAAAATTTGGCCTATTGACTGTCGGATCAGCGCTTCACTGGCTCTAGCGTCGATTTGAGCGTCAGGATCACTCAGAACTCTGGAGGGTTGACCAATCCGAATTCGGGAATCGAGTAACTGTACGGCTCCGCTATCAATTGTGACTGGACTCAATTCATGATTGGGCAAATTCCACAGGGGTTCCAGTTCCTGTCGAGTCGCGTCTGCCTCCAGTTGGAACCGCTCCATTGCCGCAGACATAACGATTGCTTTTAGCCTCAAATCGACTGGATCAGTTTCTAGAACCTCCGTGTGGGTAAAGTGAATTCGCAAGGGGATTCCTGCTTGGTGGCAAAGCTGACGGGTCAATCCTCCTGCACAAACCGCAATGTTTTGCCCGAAATAAGATTCCTGTTCAGTCCGTACTCCAATAACCGAATCCTGTTGCTGAAGAAATTCTGTGACTTGAGCAATTTCCAAAGTTCCTCCAAGCCGTTGGAAGCTACTTAGATATCCCTGATTCAAATTTTCAGGAGACACATGGCCATGGGGAACCATAAATGCGCCGGAAATTCCTGCCGGACTCAGCAAGGGTTCTACTTCACAGGCTTGCTTTGGGGCTAGAAATTTGGGGGAAGTATCGAATTTCTGGTAACCATCAATCAAGGGCTGCGGATCGCGATCGCCATTCACGGTTAGCAACAGGTTAATCTCTCGGAATTGGATGTCTGCTGCTAGTTCCTCGGAGAGTTCCTGATAGCGTGCTTTACCTTCTTGACAGAGGGTACGAGTCAGCGGCGTTGTACCTGACCAATAGGCCAACCCCCCGTAGCTGTAGCGGGTTGCACCCTGAAAAACCTGATCTTTCTCTAGAAGCAGAACTTGAAATCCGGCCTTTACCAATTCATAACCTAATGCAGTTCCTGTGATTCCTGCTCCAATTACAATCCAATCGTAGATTTTCACGGAAGAAATATGTTTTCTTTAATACTAGAACACAAAGTAATATAGCAGAAACGTCAAGAAGATTGCGGGGCTTAGCCTGTAAGGACAGTGTTTTAAGCATCTTCTCCCATGGGGTGAGAAGCCAGCAAACTATCGGCAATCAGATTTAAAATGATACAAGGTGTGATCTGAGCCTAAGTATAAAGACTCGAATAAATTTGCTTAAGAAGTTCATATTCTACTGATTTCGTATGATTTGTGACAAAGAAACGACTACCACAAAGACAGGTATATAGCCCTCATAAAAATGTCACGATCGATTGGGCTTAAAAATCAAAATTTGTATTCTATCGAACAAAACTGCTCCACAGAGAGGAATGTGGAGATTTTTCTCTCTAGAATTTTTGTTTATATCTGTCAAGATTTGGGGTGGACTTTAAGGTGACGTTAAAAGGATTTGATAATCAGATAAATGGTTGACAATTACATAGAGATTAGCGATGATGTTACGTAACATTCTGGATGACGGGTTTGATACAGAGTGTTATAGGTCATACGAGATGGCAAGCCCTAGGGCTAGTCTTCCATCGTGCATCAATGGTTCATTTGTGTGGTGCATTTGTGTCCCTAGAATTTTGCTTCAGGCAGCTTTAGTTGCTTTTCCCTAGGTTCTCTACCGTTTCTGGTCTTGAAGTTTTCACCTGGGTAGTTTTTGGGGTTGTATCGAATAGTAGCAACTAATGTTTGGTAGCTGGCATTTTGAGCAGCGCTCTCAGTCAGCAGATGTTTTTTTGGCTCATGTATCGTCTTCACTGCGAGTACTCCATTCGTACTCCTTTGACCCTTGAATTACACTGATTTACTGTGCCTAATGTTATGTCTTTAGAGCTAACGGCGAGTATCGCTGATGGAGTTGAAGTTCTCCTTGAGAGTGCGGGCCATGTTGTTTCTTTTGTGCTTTCCCTGCGGGAACCTGCGCCCATGGGCGGGTTAACCATTAATCTGGATTTATTTGATGAAGATGGGGAAGGGGAACGGATCTACTTGATAGAAACGGAAAACATTGAAAGTATTCGTTCCAATTCAGTCGGTCTACCTGATAAGGTTACCCTACCTGCAGGTGTCGTCAAAGCCCGCCTAACCTTTACCGCCTGCAAGATTCAGGCAAAAGCAGGCAATAAAATTGCCCAGACCTCCAGACAGGTTATGGGGTTCTTCCAAATTCTGACCGGTCAGACCCACAAATGAGTGGTCTTTGTCAATTAATATGAACCTCTGACGCTATCGTCTCTCAGCCGAAGAGATTGTCGATTAAGATGGGGTATTGAGGTTGACCGCTTGATGTATTGCCATCGCAGCTCAGGCGCTGCCCATACTTCGGTGAGATCGATTTAATGAGGCCGATACGGTAATGCCAGACGTTAATCCAACCCCTGATGAGGTGGTTGAAAAGTTTCAATGCCTTCAAGCGCAATTGCGTGATCGGGTGCAGTCTACTGAGGGTTTGAGTTTAGAAGAGCACGATGTGCTAGTGATTCCTTCTATCACGCTAGATCAGTACCAGCTTCGCAAGGTTCAGGGGGTGCATCAATATGAAGAGCGATTGTTGTTTTCCCTTACTCGTCTGCGAAATCCCCGCATGCGGTTAGTTTATGTCACCTCGCAACCGCTCCATCCGAGTGTGATTGATTATTACTTGCATCTGATGCCGGGAATTCCGTTTTCCCATGCCCGTGAGCGCCTCTTCCTGTTCTCAGCCTACGATTCATCCTACAAATCCTTGACTGAAAAGGTACTAGAGCGACCCCGTCTGGTGGAACGGATTGCTCGCGCCCTACGCCCGGATCGTTCCTACATGGTTTGCTTCAATGCCACACCCTTTGAACGGGAGCTATCGGTGAAGTTGGGATTGCCCCTGCTGGCCTCAGATCCGGAATTGCTCTACTGGGGAACGAAGAGCGGTAGCCGTGAGATCTTTGCTGAGTGTCAGATTCCCCATCCCGACGGTAGCCCCTTGGTCTGGACAACAACAGATTTCGTTGAAGTAGCCACCGATCTCTGGGAACGGCAACCGGAGCTACAGCGGATCATGGTCAAGCTAAATGAGGGATTCTCCGGTGAGGGCAATGCGGTGCTGAAACTCCCAGAAGTGATGCCTCAAACTCGTGCAGCCCGAATTAAGGAAATGCAGACCAGTTTGCTCCAGAGTCGATGCCTGGCCAGTAATGAAACCTGGGAAAACTTCAGCGCTCGAATTCCTGAATTGGGGGTGATTGCGGAGGCCTTTGTTGAGGGGGAAATCAAGCGATCGCCGAGCGTTCAGTGTCTGATCCCCCCTTCCAAAGAGGTGGAAGTACTGTCCACCCATGAACAGGTTTTGGGGGGGCCGGATGGTCAGATTTTCCAGGGATGTCATTTTCCTGCCGACATGGATTATCGGTTGCAGCTTCAAGAGCTGGGCATTCGGGTGGGTGAAAATCTGGCGCGGAAAGGGGCTCTGGAACGATTTGGGCTTGACTTCATCGTCGTTCGACAGGGAGCAACCTGGGAGATTTATGGGATTGAGATTAATCTGCGTCGGGGTGGTACGACCCATCCATTTATGACGCTGAAGCTGTTAACCAATGGGTATTATGACCAGCAGGTCGGCCTGTTCTACAGTCGTCAAGATCGGCCCAAGTTCTATGTGGCGTCTGACAATCTCCACAATCCTTGCTATCAGGGGCTTTTGCCGGAGGATTTGATGGATATTGTGGCGGAGCATCAACTGCATTTTGATAATAGTACCGAAACGGGGACGGTGTTTCACCTGATGGGTTGTCTATCGCAGTTTGGCAAGTTGGGGCTAACGTGTATTGGCAATTCGCCTCAACATGCTCAGGATTTATACCAGAAGGTGGCCCAGGTTTTGGAGTTGGAAACGTTGGGTCAAGGGCATTATTCGGTTTGAATTTGGGTTCAGAAAACCTGCTAACAGTATTTGGAGACATCCTCTTGACAATCATCGGCCAGGTAAGACAGTGCTCGAAATCTTAACCCGACCAATTGCTCGTATAGAGGATTGAGCTGACACATGGGAGGAATATGGACAATCTTGCGCCCAAATAGCTTCACATCCCGCTCAAAGGGGCATTGGGGAGGAATCATTTTACAAACGAAGCGAGCTACCTTGGGATCATGGACTTCCCAATCGTCTAACCAGGACTTGACAGGCGCAAGCAGATTAACCGAGGGAGTAGTAGATTCTGGCGGCTTTAGTGGAGAGGCAGCGGATGCATCTACCTGTACTTCATCAAAGGACTCGGCTAAATCCTCCATCGTGTGCCGTAACGAGTCGAGTGCTGCTATTTTCAGATCCATGGCTTCACAGAACTGATGCAGCAACTCGTCTTCACTGGGCGAATAGACACCATCTGCTAGGGCAACCATAACCGCAGTCCTGAGGAAATTCTCCGCAGTCTTAGTTCCTTTGCCTAGAATCGTTGCCAATTCGTCAGGTGTGATGGGTTCCAACTCAGATACCTCTGTATCTATTACCGACCCTTCCTGAGCTAGGGCGGTAATCAGTTGTTGCTCTTCCTCATCGAAATGGCCATCAGCCCAAGCTAACGCCAAAAGGCCGCGCAACCAGGCGGTCGTTTGCTCTGGAGTGTACCCCATCTTAACTGCATTAGTCATATTCACCTCTCTAGCTGATGTTACCTAACGATTCATCTAAAAGATATCGTATACCAAAGGCTAGCGCCAAAGGCTAGATGGCTATTTGTCATTAGCCGTTGGTCGCTGGTGAGTTGGGAGTCTATCAGCAGTAAACTTTCTATCTGATTTTTGCAGGAAGTCCGGCTTACAACGTTCAACTGCTGCCTGTAAAGATGACTTCCGGGAACTTGGTCTGTGCCTCAGACATCGGACGACCCTTGCCTTCCTCCTGCCAGAAGTTAATCACTTCCGTTGCTTTATTCAATAGATCAATCCGCTCAACTTCTGAAATCCAGTGCTTCGCTTCCATCTCATCCTTGAGCTGTTCCCAGGCATCATTTCTGGGCCAGAAGAAATACTGTGTTAGGGGGCTGGAACCTTTCCCAACCACTTGATCAACTGCAAGCGCAACGTTATCGTCCAACCATAGAACTTTAAGAACGAACCTTGCGGTGGAAACCTCCGACATAGTAGGCAAAAATAAAATTCACAATGTTCGATTATACCCCATAATAGCTGTGAAAGTAAACTTTATAGTCAAATTCACCAATGAAAGCGATCGCCATTTTTGATATTGACGGTGTGTTGCGTGATGTGGGCGGTTCCTACCGTCAAGCCATCATGGATACTGTAGAGAAGTTTACGACCATTCTCACGCCCAAAAGTTACCGTCCTGTTATGGCGGATATTGATCAACTTAAATCAGAGGGAATTTGGAACAACGACTGGCACGCTTCCCAGGAATTGATCTATCGTCATGTCGAGCATCAAGGAATTGCTAGAGAACAGTTGGGTCTAGACTATGAGGCCCTGGTTGAATTTTTTCAATCCCGATACCAGGGGACTGATTCAGAACAGTGGAATGGTTATATCTGCTCGGAACCATTGCTCTGTCAGCCTGAATATTTTGAACAATTGATCCACGGCCAAATTGCCTGGGGATTTTTTAGCGGTGCGATGCGAGATGAGGCCCTGTATGCACTGCGAGGTCGATTGGGAATAGAATCTCCCTGCTTGATGGCCATGGAAGACGCACCGGACAAGCCTGATCCAACGGGTTTGTTTAAGGTGATTCAGTTGGTCGAGTCCCAGTTCGGGTTAACTCCGGAAACTCAAGGAATGTTGCCCGTCGTCTACGCCGGAGATACAGTTGCGGATCTGAAGACAACTGAACTTGCCCAGCAACAGCAGCCAAATCGCCGATGGATCGGCGTTGGCGTATTACCTCCCCACGTGCAGGTAGATCCTGAACGAGCCAAAAGTTATCGAGAAAAGTTAGAAAGCGCTGGCGCTCAGTGGGTGATCGAGAACATCGAACAACTCACCCCTGAAAAAATTCAACAGCTAACGCGGCACAGTGTTCCCGAAAGTGTTCCCGAAGAATCCTCCTAAACTGCATCCTAGATTAGCTTGACCAGCTTGAGCGTGAAGAAGATGGCGGCGGCGGCCCCTAGCGCACCAACATAAATTCCCCCGTATACGATCGCACTGGTGATACTCATTTGTTAATGTCCTATCTTAATCTTTTCTTTATTGAACCATGTCCTTGCCGAGTTTGAACCGATTGCTGCCCCATTCGACCGTCTCATGCAGCAACCGAGAGCTGACTGTTCTCGTGTTTTTATTACATTAGGGTAGTGGGACATTATGATCAAACCACCAATCCAATCCAGGAGCCGCCATGGTACAACAACTCACCCCTGAAACTCCAACTGAAATCATTTATCCAGACAGCGATGGGCAACCGATGGCAGACAATACCGAACAGTTTCGCTGGATTGTTGTGATCAAGGAAAATCTAGAGATCTTGTTTGCGAATACTGAAGATGTGTTTGTGGCAGGAGATCTGTTGTGGTATCCAGTAGAGGGAAACAACAAAATTCGTCAGGCTCCAGACACGATGGTGGTGTTCGGTCGTCCCAAGGGAGATCGAGGGTCTTATCAACAGTGGAAGGAAGAGAACATTGCTCCCCAGGTCGTGTTTGAAATTCTTTCTCCAGGCAATCGTGCTGGAAAAATGGCAGAAAAGTTACTGTTCTATCAACGGTACGGGGTAGAAGAATACTATCTTTACCATCCGCAGCGGCAAGAGTTAGATGGATTACAACGGGCCGAGAATTGGCTGGAGCCAATTGAATCAATGAATAGCTGGGTTAGTCCCCGATTGAAAATTCGGTTTGAACTGACGGAAACGGGATTAGAAATCTATCGGCCCGATGGACAAAAGTTTTTAACTCCCGTTGAACTGGATCAACTACGCCAGCAGGAGACAGAACGGGCAGAGCGAGAATTCCAACGAGCCGAAAGCGAACGCCAACGAGCCGAAAGCGAACGCCAACGAGCTGAGCAAGCTGAACGGGATTTACAACAGGAACGTCAGCGGGCTGAACGCCTAGCTGAGCTGCTAAGAGCGCAGGGCATTAATCCAGAAGATCTCTAGGTTTCAGTAAGCCGAACAATGGGCTAGATAATTGATGAATTCTCAAGGCAAGGTTTATTTAGTGGGAGCAGGTCTGGGCAATATCGCTCATCTCACATTACGGGCCTATCAACTCCTGACTCAGGCAGAGGTATTGATTTACGACGCGCTAGTCGATCCCTCCATCGTGAATTTGACCCCATCCCGGTGTTCAAGAATTCATGTCGGCAAACGGGGGGGTCAATCCAGTACGCCACAAACTGAGATTAACCAATAAATTGTTGAACAGGCTCGCACTGGAAAACGAGTCATTCGCTTAAAGGGGGGCGATCCCTTTATTTTTGGTCGGGCCATGGGTGAAATGCAAGCTCTGATAGACGCTGGATGTACCTTTGAAGTGGTTCCAGGTATTTCTTCGGTGCTGGCTGCGCCACTGTTGGCCAGTATTCCTCTAACTGATCCGGTGATGAGTCGTTGCTTTGCAGTATTTACGGCCCACGAACTTGATGTACTGGACTGGGAAACCCTCTCCCAGCTGGAGACCCTGGTCATTCTGATGGGCGGTCGTCATCTCGCTGAAATTATTCAAAGACTGCAAAGACACGGTAAATCTTCCCGAACCCCTATCGCAGTTATCCAGTCAGCAGGGCGATCGCAGCAACAAGTATGGATAGGAACGTTGCGGGATATGATGAGACAAGTTGTAGATAAACGGTTATCCCCCTGTGTGATTGTGATCGGGGAAGTTGTGCAACTGCGGCAATTCATCCTGCAACGATTCATTCAAGGTCAAGTTGTTCAAGATCAGGTTGTTCAAGATCGAACTCTGCAAGATGAATTGTGGTCTTTTACCACTGGAGTTCCAGATATCAAACCCATGTTCTCATCTGAATCCCATCCCGATACTCTCCCACTTACAGGCAAAACCATTCTAGTGACGCGTTCTGAAGGCCAATCAACTCAGTTCCGGGATTTATTAATCGCTCAGGGGGCAGGGGTAGTCGAGATGCCTGCTTTAGTAATTGGGCCACCTTCAAGTTGGCAGCCGTTGGATCATGCCCTGATGCAACTGACCACTGCAACGGAGCCAGGATTTGATTGGTTAATTTTGACCTCAGCCAACGGGGTGAATTATTTTTTTGAACGCTTAATCACTCAGGACAAAGACCTTCGAGCGCTGGCCGGAACACGAATCGCAGTGGTGGGCAAGAAAACTGCGGAGGTGTTGAAACAATATGGACTACAGCCTGACTTTATCCCGCCTGATTTCATCGCGGATTCATTGGTTGAGAATTTTCCTGAAAATCTGAAGCATCGGCGGGTTCTATTCCCACGGGTTGAGAGTGGTGGACGAGAAACCCTAGTGCAGCAATTTACTGCAAGCGGAGCAATCGTTGTAGAAGTTCCGGCCTATGAGTCTCGTTGCCCAGAGAAAATTGAACCAGTTGCCTTGACCGCACTGCAACAGCGCCAGGTGGATGTAATTTGCTTTGCCAGTTCTAAAACGGTAAAAAACTTTCACTCCCTGACGCAGAGTCTTGACCCAGAATTGTTGACAGGAATTATCATCGCTTCGATTGGGCCACAAACCTCTGAAGCCTGTCGACAATATTTGGGACGGGTGAATATCGAGGCAACAGAATACACTATCCCTGGACTTGTTCAAGCAATCGTTACCTGGAATCAAGGATAGCGATTGTACTGCCCAAAGTCGCTATCCGAAAACTTCTTTTTAAGAAATTACTTGAGCTGTTTAACAAATAACGATTTCTGCTCAACAATCAACTCAATCAAGATAGGGACAACAACGTTTGACGAACTGTTTGGGGCGATCGCGCCAGTACCTCAACTGCAAGTAAAGGCATTTCCTGATGACATCTCATACAAAAACCAACTTTCCTGTGATGGCTAACGTGGATTAGCAGTCGCTCGGAACAGCAAGGACATAAAAACTGAGACATGATGAATAAACCTCTGGTATCAAAAAAATACTTAAACTTTGGATACTCAAATGGTAGATGTTTAGGTTTCGGAAAAACTCTCACTCAAGGCAGACTAACCCTGCAATCTTTCAAAACAAAAATGTTTTCAAAGAAACAAAAAAAGAACTATTGATATGGCTGTATTTTATCGCGTTCAGAGTAAAAAAAACATTGATCTGCGAAGTTATCAAAAGTTTATTAGAGTTTTGTAAATAAGTTTCAGACAGGGTCAGTTGGTGGATAGCAGGGTCAGCAGGTAGGCAGCACAGAGAGATCTCCTTCAGCAGTATTCAAGCTGGATGGAACAACGATGCAAAATAATCGATCTAAACCCTATGAGAATAATTCCCCAAAATGCACCCACTCGTTAATGGGGAATTGTCCAAATTATTTGCAAGGATAGGCTTAGTCGATTTATGTACAGTAGAATCCCACAGCGTCATCGTTCACACCGCAACCTTTTATCCCGCTTGTCTCTAAGTTCTTTGAGCTGGTGTACTGCTCTGGTGCTTAGTCTCAGTTCAGCTCATCTGATCACTGCTCCTAGAGTGCTTGCTCAAGAACAGCAATCCCGGATCATTACTGCTACAGGTCAGGGAGTTGTCAGTTTGCCCACGACTCTAACGCAAGTTTCCCTGGGAGTTGAGATTCAATCTGCAACAGCGGAGCAGGCCCAGCAGGAGAGTGCCCGACGATCTGCGGCGGTGGTGGAATTATTAAGATCGCGGAATGTCGAGGACTTGGCAACCACAGGAATTCAACTCAGGCCCATTTATACCTCTCGTAACGGAGAACGGCAACTGACCGGATACCGGGCCACGAATCTTGTCAGTTTTCAAATCTCTACAGAAAGTGCAGGTTCATTGATAGACGACGCAATCCAAGCGGGAGCGACTCGCGTGGATCGAATTAGTTTTATTGCCGATGATGCCTCTCTCAGTGCAGCTCAGCAGCAAGCACTCCAACTCGCCACTCAAAATGCCCAGCAACAGGCGGAAGTGGTTCTGTCAGCTCTGAATCTGACTCAGCGAGAAATTATCAATATTCAGGTGAATCAGGTGGGAACTCCGGCTCCCGTTGATTTTGATACGGCAAGACTTGCTGCCGAAGCTAGCCCCGCTCCTCCTACTCCTGTGATCGGCCAGGAACAACAAGTTCGGGCTAGTGTTACCTTGCAAATTCGTTATTAGATTGGACATTGATCCTTAAAATCCATTGCTTAGTGTCATACCTCCGATGCTCAACGACAGTAACTCAGATACGCGAATTGGGAGAGTTTATCTATAAGATAGCGAGATGGACTACTATGATCGGTATGACATTCTCGGCATGAGCTGTTAGTTGCCGATGTTGGGTTTTACTCTCCACTGAAATTTCGCTTCCAGTTGGTAAATTCACGATATGGACAAACCAGTCATTTTGACGCTTGACGATGATCCCGCAGTACTGCAAGCTATCGCTCGAGACCTCCGCAAGCAATATGGAGATCGATTTCGAATTGTTCGAGCTGATTCAGGCGCAAAGGCCATAGAAGCAACTCAACAGATTAAACTCCGTAGCGGAACGGTGGCAGTATTTCTAGCTGACCAACGGATGCCGGAAATGAGCGGTGTGGAATTTTTACAACAAGCGAGTCAGGTCTTCCCAGAAGCAAAGCGGGCACTGCTAACGGCCTATGCGGATACAAATGCTGCGATTGATTCAATCAACAAGGCCCAACTGGACTATTACTTGCTCAAACCCTGGGATCCACCGGAAGAGAAACTCTATCCAGTGATTGATGATTTGGTGAATGACTGGCAGGCGACTTTCAAGCCTGAATTTCAAGGGGTGAAGGTGATTAGCGATCGCTGGTCTCCTGCTTCCCATGCCCTGCGGGATTTTCTAGCTCGGAATCAGGTTCCCTATCGCTGGCTGGATATCGAACGGGATCAGGAAGCGCAGGAATTAGTGACCTATGCGGGAGAGGCAAATCATCCCTGTTTGCCACTAGTATTACTGCCGGACGGGGAGAAATTGGTGAAACCTGACACGGCTGACCTGGCTCAGCGCGTGGGGATGAAAACGGAGGCCGCGAATCCGTTCTACGATTTGGTCATCGTTGGAGGTGGGCCAGCGGGCTTGGCGGCGGCAGTCTATGGCGCATCGGAGGGGCTACGCACCGTGATGGTTGAGCGGGAAGCACCGGGCGGGCAGGCTGGAACCAGTTCTCGAATTGAAAACTATCTGGGTTTTCCGGTTGGACTGAGCGGTGGAGATTTAGCCCGTCGTGCTGTGACCCAGGCCAAGCGGTTTGAGGTGGAGATTCTCAATCCTCAAGAGGCTGTCAAGCTACAGACAGAAGACAATTACCACACAATTACTTTGTCAGATGGGAGTGAGATTAGCTGTCATGCGGTGATTTTAGCCCTGGGAGTTTCCTGGCGAAAGCGGAAGGTACCTGGAATCGAGCAATTTACTGGGGCTGGGGTATACTATGGTGCGGCTCAGACCGAGGCAGCAGCCTGCAAAGATGAAGATGTGTATGTTGTTGGCGGTGCAAACTCAGCCGGGCAGGGCGCGATGTATTTTTCAAAGTATGCCCGAAAGGTGCGGATGCTAGTACGGAGCGAATCCCTGGCCAAGAGTATGTCTCAGTACTTGATTGACCAGATTGAGACAACAGAGAATTTTGAAGTTTTGACCTTTCACAGTGTGATTGAAGCAGAGGGGAACGGTCGCCTGGAAAAACTTCGGGTCGAAGATTCCCAAACCAATCAGGTAAAAACCTTTGACACGAATTCTCTGTTTATCTTTATCGGTGCGACGCCCAGCACGGAATGGTTGGATGAAGTGATACGGCGGGATGAACGGGGGTTTATCTACACCGGATCAGATGTACCAGAGGGAACGCCTTGGCCATTGGAACGTGATCGCTTTCTTCTGGAAACCAATGTGCCGGGAATTTTCGCAGTCGGGGATGTGCGTCATGGTTCAGTTAAGCGAGTTGCTTCTGGGGTCGGTGAGGGGTCGATTTGTGTGCAGTTTGTTCACCGTTACCTGGCGCAACTTTGAGAGGGTAATCGTCACTGTTTTAGAGCCGTTACTTCAATCTCAATTTGCATGCGTGAATCAGATAATCCAGCAGAAATCATCATTGCAGCGGGGCGAATTGTTCCAAAATATTTCTTCAATATCGGCCAGCATTTGGGAAAATCTTTGCCATTGGGCAGAACGTAAGTTACCCGTACAACATCTTCCAAAGAGGCCTCTGCTTCATGTAGTGCCGCTTCAATATTTTTCAAACACTGCTCTGTCTGTTCCTCCAGGTTGTCTGAGATCGTCATGGTCGAGTAATCGAACCCGGTCGTTCCAGACACAAAAACCCAGGGGTCTTGTCGAACTGCACGACTATAGCCAATTTCAGATTCAAATGAAGAACCAGAGCTGATGAGTTGTCGAGTCATAATCAGTGAGGAAATGTGCCCGTTGCTAGCGAAAGGTAACTTACTTAAAGATGTCAGATAGAGGAACTCACCATGAAAAAAAATTGTACACTTTGTACTCCTGCTCTTGTGAAAGTTGAACCGTTTCAAGTTTTGCCGCCTGAGCGCCTGGAATGGATCTGTGAGCGGGCCGAATACATTCAGCTTGCGCCGGGTGAAGTTTTAGTTCGTGAAGGAGAACCTGCTAAGGGTTTCTTTATCCAGCTGAGTGGTCAAATCACAGTGAGTCGTCAGAGTGATAGTGTCGATATGCCAATTGGTCGCCATGAAAGTCTTTCATTTTTTGGGGAGATTCAGGCGTTGACTGAGGATGTGGTTCCGGTAACCTTAACTGCTGATATGGATACGGATCTGTATCGGCTGGATTGTGCTGACTTCCTGGAGGTGATCCATAGTTGTCGTGAGTTTGAGAAGGAAATTTTCTGTATTGTGGGGCGGCGATTGCGAGGACTGGAGTCCTTTATTCGTAATCGAGAAAAAATGGCCGCTCTAGGAACCCTCTCGGCGGGGCTAGCCCATGAACTGAATAACCCTGCGGCGGCGCTGGTGCGGGTGCTGAAAGATGTTCAACCGGCCATCCTCGAACTGGAGCGCATGAATCTGGTCTATGGCCAGCGCCAGGTCGATGAAGCCCATACCCAACGCTGGCTAGAGGTGCGCGATCATGGCTATGAAGCAATTCAAAATCCCAGCTATGATTCCCTGGCCCAGAGTGAGCGGGAGGATGCTTTGACGGACTGGCTTGAGGATTACGGTCTAGAGAATGCTTGGGAGCTGGCTGAACTGCTGGCTGCCGGGGACGTTCAGCCCGAAATTTTAGAGGAGTTAACAGAACGCTGGAAAGATGACCCAACGGAATTGCGGTATATGGGACTGCGGTGGTTAGCTCTGTCCTTTGACGTGATGGGAATGATCCGGAGCGGCATTGATGGAGCAGAGCGGATTTCTACTCTGGTGCAGTCTATGAAATCTTATTCCTATATGGATCAGACAGCCCAGCAGAAAGTGAATATTCACGATGGTATCGAGGATACGCTGCGTCTATTTGCCTTCAAACTGAAGTATGGCATTAAAGTTGAGCGACGCTTTACGTCTGATCTACCTGAGATTATGGCGTTTGGCAGTGAATTGAATCAGGTCTGGACAAATCTGATTGACAATGCGATTGATGCCTTTGATGAGGGAACCTCAGATGGTTCACCTCCAAAAATTATCATCCGCACCTGTCAAAAGGGCAACAATCTCCGAGTCGAAATTGAGGATAATGGCCCTGGTATTTCACCAGAAATCAAAGATCGGATTCTGGAACCTTTTTTTACCACTAAGCAGATGGGAAAAGGCTCTGGCCTGGGACTTGACGTAGTTAGAAGAATTGTTGAAAATCGCCATCATGGAGGTTTTATGGTGGAATCAGTACCTGGACGAACTTGTTTTGTTGTTTCTTTACCTTTGGACAAGTAAGAGAAAAAAGCAATTTTGGACAAATTTTCGCAAGATTGAAAAAGACAGTCGATGGAGATTCTTCCTAAAGTCTTATCAAAGGCTTCAGTGGTCAAACCATTTGTTCAGACCATTTATTCAGGCCATCTTTAAACCAATGAGCGATCCCCAGTCCGAGCCGATTCCTAAAGTTCCAAGTTCAGACGATAATCAATCTCTCCTACCAGAGATTCAGCAGCTCTTGACCCAGATGAGCAGTGAGATCAAGCAGGTTAACCAGGAGATCAGACGCCTGTCCGATTTGCCCGAACGGATCGCTCAACTGGAGCGTCGCCTGATGGTGGTCGGAGACCTCTATCGCTATGAAGCCCTGCATGAGCAGCTTGCGGCCCATCAGTGGTTCGATGCAGACAAGGAAACTGTCAATCTGATTGCGGCAATTGCCAACGTTTCTGAGCTAGAGGATCTCAGCCCCCGTGATATTCGGGGATTTTCCTGTGGAGAACTTCAAGTGATTGATCGGTTGTGGACAACCTACAGCGAAGGAAGATTTGGCTTTAGTGTTCAACTTCAGGTTTATCAATCACTCGGAGGAAATCTGGAAACAACGATCGGAGAAGACCAGCAACTCATTGAGCGATGGGGGGCTGAACTAGGTTGGCGCAGTGGAGTGAGTCAAAAGAAACCGGAGGGCGAGCGTTGGCGTAAGTGCGACGAACTTGATTTTTCCTTAAATGCCCCGAAAGGCTGTCATCCCTCCCGTTGGTGGAATTCTCCCTATGGATCTCGGATGACAAATTATTTTCTCAATCGCTTAATCACTTGTGAACTATAAAATCTACCATGTTCGTTGAAACCTTTATCCGTCGTCCCGTCCTCACTATGGTCTGCTCGATCGTCATTCTCATGGTGGGGGCGATTAGCATTCCAACCCTGCCCGTAGAGCAGTATCCAGATATTAGTCCAGTCCAAGTGGTCGTTAGTGCTACCTACATTGGAGCCGACGCCCAAGTAGTAGAAGATACTGTCACCACGGTTCTGGAGCGAGAAATCAATGGTGTGAACGGTATGCGATACATGAGTTCCACCAGCAGTGACGATGGCGCTAGCGCGATCACTGTGACGTTCCAACAGGGCTATAACTTGGATATCGCGGCGGTTGACGTTCTGAATCGGGTATCCATCGCAACCCCCCAATTGCCAGAGGATGTCCAGCGAACGGGGGTTAGTGTCCGCAAACAGTCCAGCAGTGTGGTCTTGGGTATGGCCATCTACAGCGAAGAGGAAGGACTGTATGATGATAGCTTTGTCAGTAACTACGCTGATCTCTACGTCCTAGACGCGCTGAAACGGATTGATGGGGTAGCGAATATTGAACCCTTTGGTGAGCGCCGCTATGCCATGCGACTCTGGCTGAATCCAGCCAAAATGGCCGCTCGCAATATAACGGCTGAGGATGTCGTAGACGTGATCGAGGAACAAAATCTTCAGGTCGGGGCGGGCAGTATTGGACAGCCTCCTTCAGAGGAGGAACAGATTTACCAGTTGACGCTGAGGGCCAAGGGTCGTTTGGAGGACGTGTCGGAATTTGAAAATCTGGTGATCAAAGCTGGAGATGATGGAACATTAGTCTATCTACGAGATATTGGACGGGCGGAACTGGGTGCGGAAGATTACGGCACCTTTGCCCGATATCGACAACAAGGTGCGATTGGCTATCGAATTTTGCAGACACCTGGAACCAACGCATTAGAAGCAGCAAATGCAGTGAAGGCAACGATGGCAGAACTCTCCAAAGATTTTCCGCCAGGGCTTACCTACGCAACCCCCTACGATCCTTCCCTGTTTGTTGTGGAATCCAGTAAGGAAGTGATTAGCACTCTATTGCAAGCGATCGCCTTGGTAGTATTGGTTCTCTTCATCTTTTTACAAAACTGGCGAGCTACTATTGTTCCGGCAGTGGTGATTCCGGTTGCTTTGATTGGAACCTTTGCCTTTATCAAGGTCTTTGATTTCTCGATCAATAGCTTGACCTTGTTTGGTTTGACCCTGGCAACGGGGATGGTGGTAGACGATGCCATCGTGGTGGTAGAAGACATTGCCGGAAAAATTCAAGACAAGGGAATGCGCCCCCGTCTGGCAGCGATTGAGGCGATGCGGGAGTTAACGGGAGCAGTTATCGCTACCTCTCTCGTCCTGTTGGCGGTATTTATTCCAGTTGCTTTTTTCCCTGGAACAACTGGACAACTCTATAAGCAGTTTGCCCTCACCATTGCCTTTTCGATTACGATTTCCACCTTCAATGCTCTGAGTTTAACGCCAGCCCTTTCTGCATTATTAATTCGCTCTGGACAACAACCGGGAGGGTTTTTGGGGCGGGTGTTTGCCTGGATTAATCGGGGAATTGATCGGATGCGTCGGGGATAGCATTACTCCCTTGGTCGTTAAACTCGATTGAAAACAACTGTACTGATTCTGTTTGGGTGCATGATTGTGGCTGCAGCGTGGCTCTATGTATCCGTTCCAACGGCCTTCTTGCCCGATGAGGATCAGGGGTATGTCATTAGCCTCATCCAAGGGCCTGAAGGTTCCTCAGTAAACTACACCAGCCGGGTGATTGAACAGGTCGATGAGATTTATCTGGAGATTCCAGAAGTGGAGGGAACTTTTTCTCTGGGCGGATTTGGCTTCAGCGGCAGCACCCCGAACAATGGCGTAATTTTTTCGCCCTTCATTCCCTGGGGCGATCGCCCCAGAGCCGATCAATCTGCCCAAGCGATTCTGAATCAAGTGTGGCCCCAATTTGGTCAAGTCAAGGAAGCAAATGTGATTGCTTTCAATCCCCCAACGATTCAAGGTCTGGGCAGCATTAGCGGGTTTGTATTCCAACTACAAGACCGAGGCAACAACGATATTCAGACTTTTTTGGAGGCCAAAGACGAACTGATTGCAGAAGCAAACGCAGCCCCTGAGTTGCAAAATGTCTTCACTACCTACACGGCTAATGCTCCGCAACTTGAAGTTGAGATCCGGCGAGATCTGGCAAAAGCGTTGGGGGTGGAGATCGATGAAATCCTGAATACGTTGCAGGGGTTCCTGGGATCACGCTATGTCAATGATTTCAATGCTTTCAGACGTACCTATCGGGTTTACATCCAAGCGGATACTGCTTTCCGCTCCAATCCCACAGATATTGGTCAGCTCTATGTTCGCTCCGAAACGGATCAGATGGTTCCCTTGGAAGATTTAGTAACAGTGACTCCTACCACCGGCCCCCAAACCATCAACCACTACAATCTGTTCCGTTCGATTGAAATTAATGGCTCGCCAGCGTCCGGTTACAGTTCAGGGGATGCGATCGCAGCCATGGAGCGGATTGCCAATCGGGCCTTACCCAATACGATGAGCTTTGAATGGTCAGGCATCTCGCTAGAAGAGTTGGAGTCAGGTGGACAGGCACCGATTATTTTTGGGCTCGGCATTTTGTTTGTGTTTCTAGTGCTCTCGGCCCAGTACGAGAACTTTATTGACCCAATCATTATTCTATTGGCTGTGCCTCTAGCAATGTTGGGAGCATTACTGGCAGAATCGTTACGCGGTTTTCCCAATGATGTTTACTGTCAGGTGGGATTGGTGATGTTGATTGGTTTGGCCAGTAAGAATGCCATCTTGATTGTGGAATTTGCCAATCAGTTGCGGGATGAGGGGCTTTCCATTACCCAAGCAGCGATTGAAGCATCCCAACAACGGCTGCGACCAATTATTATGACGGCGATTTCGACATTGCTAGGGATCTTTCCGCTAGTGATTGCGACGGGGGCCGGTTCTGCGAGTCGCCAATCTCTAGGGACAGCAGTCTTTGGCGGCATGATTGTCTCGACGGTGCTGAGTCTGTTTATCGTTCCTATCTTGTATATTGTGATTGCTTCTCTCTTCTGCAGAGTGAAAGACGGTTGTCGGGATATGGCTTCCTCCGAAGACAGGTCTGAATCAAAAGAACCTGAAAAAGTGACAACTAGAGTCTAGTCGTCTGTAGTTAGCTAGATATGTGATCTTACTTTTGGCTGTAATCTAGAATAAGAGAGAAAGGGTTCTGCCATGACAGCCTGTCAGTCTACAGAAGCGACCTGTATATTTGGGAAAGCATCTGACGAGATATTCCCGTATCCACCTCTTCTAACCAGCCACGATTCGAGTTGGAGAAATATTTATTTTGAGTACCATTACCAAGGGGCAATAGATATTTCCGAGACGAGTGATTGCATTCATGCTGTTTGTATCAATCTCAGCCGACAGGTGAGACAGACTGATGTTTGGATGGATGGCCAGCACCAGAGGGTAATAATGGTCTCACCGGGTACTGTTGGCATTAAGCCCGCTGGCGTCAACCATCGATTTGCGAGTCAAGATGATAGCGAATTTATCATCATCAAGCTCAAGCCTGAATTTTTGACCCATATCGGACAGGATTGGCGAGATTCAGAATCGCTCGAACTGGTTCCGGCTATTCATTCTCAGAGCGATCCTCTACTGCTCCAACTCGGCCTAGCTCTGAAAGGTGAAATTGAATCTGGCTATCCAGGCGGCAGAATGTATGGGGATTCAATCGCAACGGCAATTGCAGCTCACCTGCTCCGGCAGTACTCTAGTTCTAACCTTGCGATAGCTGACGATGCCACAGGACTGACAGCGAATCAGCTTCAGAACGTTGTTAACTATATACAAACCTATCTTGACCTCAGTCTGAGTTTGGGAGAGCTAGCCAATTTGGTCAATCTCAGCCCCTATTACTTCAGTCGTTTATTTAAACAATCAACAGGTACCACTCCCTATCAATACATTTCTCAGCAGCGAGTTGAACGCGCCAAGCAGTTGTTGAGACAGACAGACCTGATGATTGCTGAAGTTGCACTGCGTTGTGGATTTTCCAGCCAGAGTTCCTTTTCCACTGCCTTTCGGAAGGTGGTCAGCATGACACCAGGAGCTTACCGGAAAAGTTTGTGAAAGCAAGAAAGGTAAATTTTCGGCAAGAATGAGCAAGAAAACTAGAGATCGAATAGTGTACCTTTAAATGTGTTGAGGTAGCCAGGAAGGAGCGATGAAAGCCTCAGCTTTCATTGATGGTGAAGGTTAGAAAGGATCAGCGATGACAGAGCATAAGCTTAATATCTTAGTTCTTGGTGCAACGGGAAAAGTTGGTGGTGAGGTCGTTAGTCAGCTAGCAAGTGTAGATCATATCAATGTGATTGCGGCAGTTCGTTCGCTAGAAAAAGCTCAAGCTTTTAAAAACAGAGGTATTAGCAGCGTAGTTCTAGATCTGGACGACTCAGAAACTATCCTTCCTGCCCTAGAAAATGTAGATAGGGCATTACTACTGACTGGTTACACTGTTGACATGTTGAGACAAAGTAAGCGATTTCTTGATGCAGCCAAACAAACAGGAGTAAGCCATATCGTTCATATTGGTGCGTCAACTGCGCCGACAAATGAAGTGGCTCACTGGGGTTGGCATCAGTTCGTTGAAGTCTACATCGAAAAGTTTGGGTTTAGCTTTACTCACTTGCGACCCGAAGCTTTTATGCAAAACTTATTTGGTTTTGGTTGGCTAAAGGGGGGAGTCATTACCAACTACATCGGTGATGCCCGCTGGAGTTGGGTCGACTGCTATGATTTGGCTGCGGTGGTTGTTCAAACTTTGTTACATCCAGAAAAATATGCAGGTCAAACTATACCTCTAGGCTATGATGCTAAAACGATGGATGAAGTTGCTCAAACCTTGACAGAAGTGGTTGGGCAACCATTTCATACCGAGACTCATTCCCCAGAAGACTTTCTAAATAATGTTTTACAGGAAGGTTTTGAAGCTATTTATCCAAATGCTTACATGAATTGTGTTTATACACAGTTTAAGTTGAACGTGGCGAATGCTATTCCTGAAAGCGATGTGACTTTTGATAATTTCAAATCGATTACGGGGCGTGATCCGCATACGTGGAAAGATTTTGCAGTAAGTTATCGCGAGCAATTGACTTACTGAAGTTAGATCAGTAACTTTCTCAAATTCGTTTTCATCGTGAGCATTGCCCCTATCATGACCACGAGGTATCGAGAAATATCCACAGTTAAGTTTACACGTATATGAGGAATGAACATGAAATCACTGACAGATAAAGTTGCAATTGTAACTGGCTCTTCTAGTGGGATTGGTAAAGCGATCGCCGAGCGGCTTGCGAAAGAGGGTGCAACCGTCGTTGTGATTTATGCCCATAGTGCAGATGCAGCTCAAGAAGTCGTTCAGACCATCGAACAGCAGCAGGGAAAAGCGATTGCGATTCAGGCAGATATGAGTCAAGTCCCAGAGATCCGTCGATTGTTCAAAGAAACGAAAGATCGACTCGAGAAAATAGACATCTTAATCAATAATGCTGGAGTCGCTGCTCAATCTAGCATTTCAGAAGTAACAGAAGAAGACTATGAAAAAGTTTTCAACGTCAATGTTCGAGGTGTTTTTTTTTCTCTTAAAGAAGCAACGAACTACATTCAAAACGGTGGCAGAATTGTTAACGTTTCCTCTAGCGTAACGGTATACCCCAATCCTGGCCTGGCTGTCTATGCTGCGAGTAAAGCATCAGAGAAAATTTTTACTGAAGTTTTAGCCAAAGAAATTGGCCATCGCCAGATTACTGTCAATAGCGTTATGCCAGGGCCAACTGTTCCAGGAATGTTCTCAAATGTAGATCCTACAACTCAAGAACAAGCAGCAGAACTATCCCCTTTCGACCGCTTAGGTGAACCAAAAGACATTGCAGATGTAGTTGCTTTCCTTGTCAGTGAAGAAGCTCGATGGATCACAGGGCAGCATATTCTTATCAACGGTGGTGCAACTATATAGGAAAGTTCGGGAGATCAGAAATTATGAAAATCGGTATTCTTGGCAGTGAAAACATGGGACGTTCTCTCGGTATTTTGTGGGCAGAGAAGGGTCATGAAGTATTTTTTGGAGGGCGCACGACAGAAAAAGGGAAGGCAGTAGCAGAACTTGCAAGCAACCATACTCAAGGTGGAACAAATGATGAAGCAGCCACCTTTGGCGAGATTTTGCTCTATACAATCCGTGGAATCGATCCGTCTGAAGTATTGTCTTCAGTAGATGTTCTTGACGGGAAAATCATAATTGATTGCAATAACTTTGAGATTCCCGATAATTTTGATTACAAAGCGATTGAATACTCTCTAGCTGAGAAACTGGCCAGTGAAGTTCCGCAAGCGCGTATAGTTAAAGCGTTCAACACTTTTGCTCAAGAAGTTTTTGAGCTTTCGCCTTCTCCGCTTAAGGATTACAACGTTTCTTGCTTTATTGCAGGTGATGATGAGTCAGCCCGACACATCGCGGCTCAGCTAGCAGAAGAAATCGGTTTTGTACCAATTGATTGCGGAAAACTACGTAATGCCAGGATGCTAGAGAAGATGGCAGACTTCATTCGGTTTATGATCATCGGTCAAAAGATGGGAGCTTATGCTACTATCTCTGTGCACACTTTACCTCCGTCCCAAGAGTTTCGCTTGGGGGGTCGGCAGTGATATTTTACATTGTTCAAAAGTAGAGGCAAGTTTGATGAATTTCCGATATATCTACACCCATATCAACGTAGAAAATTTTCAAGTTTGTAAGGAATTTTATCGAGATGTTTTAGGATTGAAAATCAAGTTTGAAGATGATATGGATGAGTACGTAGAGTTTGACACTGGCTCCACTGTAATCACACTATTTAATCGGGAAAAACTAGATGAATTTATCACCAGAGATAAAGCTTTGAGTTATGACCCCCACAGTGCGCGGGTTGTTCTCACATTTCAAGTTGATAATATCGAGGAGGTAATTACTCATCTCAAGAATCACGACGTTGAAATTCTGAATCCATCGACTAGTTATCCAGGCAGAGGCTTCATCGCATCCTGCTTTCGAGATCCAGATGGTAATTTAATCAATTTACAGCAGGTGGGTCAGGTCGTTATTTCATAGGATCATCTGTCGAAACTTTTTATAGAACTTACTAGCGAGCAAAACTCCCCACATTCATGGGGGAGATGTAGCGAGCGGTAGGCGCTTTTAAGCGCCGTGTGCTACAATACAACTGGTCTGAAATTCCCGTGGTGGGCGGTTGTAAGGCACTTTGTGTA
>JBHJGO010000067.1:0-6834 GCA_050331715.1 Microcoleaceae cyanobacterium | reverse complement strand
GTCAACGTAGAGATTAATCTCGACATCATCTACCAGGAATTCCTCCCAGACCAAACCTGCCAGCTCAAAGGCAGTTTTCTGATCCTGGTTAACACTACTGCCGAAGGTAAACTCAATGTCGAGTTCAGCTTGAGCCGGAAGTGAGGCTAGGGCGACGGCAGCACAGCCTGCGAGAACCGACGGTATGTGACGATGAATTTGTCTGGCGAGAGCAAGGGGAGTCGAAACCGAATTGTACGGGAATGAGCTTTGTAGTAACGAACGACACCCGAAACGAAGACGTTGATGACTTTTCATTGCAAATAATACTTTAGCGAGTTTTCTTAGGAAAAAGCGACAATATAGAAGATCCCTGAAATTAGACGGGACTGCTTACCTCGCAGCCTTAGTTCTGATGGGAAAATTACCGTAAGGACACTGACTACTTCGATGAAGCAACGGATGAGACGAATAGCAATGAGAAGAGGATGCAGAACTCACTCGCCATTGCAGCCAATAGCTGAGTAGAACCGTGAATTGATTGAGGGATTATGGAAGCCAAATGTTAATCTATCTTTACCAGCATAAATGAAACTGGTATTAGATTAGGTGTAGATTTTGTAAAGTGTCTGTAAAAACTTTGTAAAATTTTCCCTGGTGATTGGCAAGTCCAAATACTGAGAATTTGGGTTTTTAGAGAGGTAGTTCCAGGATTTTCACGGCTTTTTCACAAATCAATTACCCGACGCTTTAGTAATTCAGTTGCTGCGCTAGCCGGAAGTGGTTTGGCAAACAGATATCCCTGACCATATTCACACTTTAGCTCCTGAAGTGTTCTCATCTGTTCAACGGTCTCGATTCCCTCCGCAATAATTGAGAGTCCAAGATTCTTAGCCAGGATAATGATCGCTTTAACAATTTCCTTATTCACCTGTAGTTCTCCCATGCGGCTGACAAAGGAACGATCAACCTTGAGCGTATCAACCGGGAAGCGGTGTAGATAGCTCAAGGAGGAGTAACCCATGCCGAAATCATCCAGGCTAAGCTGTACCCCGATCACCTTGAAGCGATTGAGAATTGCAATTGCAAGTTCAACATCACTCATGATCGTGCTTTCGGTAATTTCTAGCTTGACACAGCGGCAGTCAACTTCCGTTTCCATCAAGATGTCAAAGAAGTTCTCCACCAAATTAACCTGATCAAACTGGTAGCTGGAGAGGTTAATACTCATCATTAAAGGTGGAATCTGTTGAAATTGCTGATTCCATAGCTTGATCTGGCGGCAGGCCTCCTGAAACACCCATTCTCCCAGCGGAATGATTAGGCCCGACTCCTCAGCAATCGGAATAAACTGACCGGGCATAATGATCCCTGCTTCTGGAGATTTCCAGCGAACCAGGGCTTCAAATCCCACAATGGCAAGAGTTTGTAGAGAAACGATCGGCTGGTAATACAATTGAAACTCTCTATTTTTAATGGCTTGCCGCAAATCTGTTTCAAGTTTCAAACGTTCCTGATTTCGAGTGGCCATGCCTCGGACGAAGACTTGGTGCTGAGCCTTACCGGAGACCTTTGCCTGATACATGGCAGTTTGAGCATCTTGAAGACAGGTTTCTGCTCGCAGCCTCTCCTCAACGGAATTACAGGTAATTCCAATGCTAACGGTGGTGTAAACTTCTTGACCGTTGATTTGAAACGGTTGGGTCAATTGCTGCTGAATGGTGTCGGCTAGCTCAGTTGCATCGGATTCTTCCAGATTGGGCAGCAAAATCGCAAATTCGTCTCCCCCAACCCGAGCCAGTTTGGCATTCTGGGGCAAGCAGCGTTTCAGGCGATTGCTGGTGGCAATGATCAGGCGATCCCCCACCTGATATCCCAAGCCCTGATTGATCATGCGAAACCGATCTAAATCAAGAAACAAGACCGCAAACAGAGGGGAGGGAGCTTGGCGATCGGGTTGGAGTTGGCGAAGATACTGAATAAACCGAGTTCGGTTGGGTAAACCTGTCAAGGGATCATAAAACAGACTATAAAGTACCTTCTGAGCCAGGACGACGCCAATAGTCATCAGTAATCCAAGCGCAGGGGTGACAAACGGAATCCATCCCATCTGGGTAAATGCTGAAAAACAAATTATCCAGAGGGCTCCAAAGGCAACGAAGGTTCCAACACCAAGCGAGAAAGGATGATACAACTTGCAGACCAACACCCCACCCAGAAAACACCAAACCCAGAGCCAGAGCCATTCTGCCCAGGTTTCCCAGTACCAAAATAATCTCTGACCATCCAGAACAGTGCCAAGAATTTGACTCACAATATGAGCGTGAATCCAGACACCTGGCATCAGGTGATTGTCCGTTTTGGAGGCACTAAATGGCGTTGGAAAGATATCTTTGAGGCTAGGGGCAGTGGTTCCTATTAGGACAACCTTATCCTCTACCCAACTGAGGTCAATTTCCTCGTTGAGGGCTTGGGTTAATGTCAGACGACGAGCAATTTCCTCAGAACGATAGTGCAGCAGTGTTTGCCAACCCTGAGCTTCGCTAGGGGGCAGTTGATATCCGCCAGAATTTGCTCTCAACCTGGGAAAGAAAGCATCGCCGATTTGTAATCCCTGCGGCATGACCTGAAATTGTAGATCTTGGTCAGCAAGGTATTGTAGACTGGAGCGGAGTGCAAAAGAATAATGCTTTTCTGAACCAACTTCCGCATACATCAGGGAACGGCGGATTGTGTTGTCAGGGTCGCTAATCAAATCATTGAACCCAACTTGATCAGGCGGAGAGGCGGCTGGCGGTGGCACGACTCCAAGATGTGTTACCACAATAATGTTGTCTTCCTGCAGCGCTTGAGTTAACCGTTGGCTACCGGGTTGCTGAGCAACATCTCGATAAATATCTAAGCCAATGACTTTGGGTTGATATTGATTCAGCTTCTCAATAAGTTCAGCAATAACTTGATCAGATAGGGGCCATCGTTTTTGATTTTGGATGTCTTGTTCTGTTAGTTCAATCACCAGTAATCGGGGATCGGGCGTGTCATCTGCATTCAGCTTTACCATCTGATCAAAGACTGCCAATTCAAGCTGCTGTAGCTTTCCTATGGCTTTAACAGTAGCCAAGCTTCCTGAAACAAATAGGCTTGCTAGCAATACAGTTAGTATGTTAAGCGAGGACATACCGTATGGCTTTTGAATGCGAAATTTCTGAGCCATAAATACCCGTGGTTTAGTATAAATTTTTCGTAGAAGCTTCACAAACATTAGGGTTCTTAAAGTTTTTGTAAATTTTGATAGTTATTAATAGATATCCGTAGAATCCCCGATCTGAATTCCGTGAATTGGTTTTTAGAATAGACGAAGTGTAAAGGTTCAATTGTTACCAGGGTTAATTCAAAAGGCTGACGACTTATGATCTTCAAAACTAAATCATGCTGGGTATTGATAGTTTGTTTTGCTTCCCTAGTCAATTTTTTTGCGCTCTCATTGATGGCTACTGCCAGAGCAGCCGCAGATGAGGGACTGCCAGGGCGAAGAGAGGGAGGTGGAACACGATGTGTTGCATTCCCAAACCACTCTCTCAATTACTGACATAGCCGTTGAGAGATTGTTTATTACTTAAGCTTAGCATCGACATCCCTTCGACTCGCGTCCCCAAGTTCGAATTTACCCTCTACCCATATTTCATCAATAAAGTCTCCTGAGCGCTGCAATCCAGTAGCCTATCACTCGCAACCAAATAGTCACAAGTACAGCTCAGATTAAGCTGCATCTCGGAGCATCTACACCTTAATTTCGAGCAGAGAGTTTGAGAAACCTTCACAGAAAGTATAGCTGTGTCAGGAAAAACCCTTATAATACGGTTTTGTTAATTTTCCTGCGGGTGTTGAGATAGTGCTGCCAATTCAACGGTTTTTGGAGTCTCGGAACCTGATACAACGGAATCATAGGGAAGTGCTGCCAGTGAGTATTATCTTCGTGACGCTTTCGGTTTGCATCGCCCAGGTTTCTGCATTCTCATCGCCACTACCTCTGAGTTTATCTAAATCTCAAGCCTCAAAACAACGTCTACCGCCGTCAAGTTCATCGCCTCTCCCTCAAAGAGAGGCTCCAGGGCGTCTGTCACCAGGCCTGCAATTTCCAGACGCTCAATCAACTGCTCAATTGTTGCTACGGCCAATCCCTTACTCCGAACCACCTCTCGTCAAACTCTCACTTCCGACAAGCTCTCCACTTTCCCATACTCAGTCCTTTCAAGCTTTGGAGTTTGCTCAGACTCGCGATCCGTCAGATTCCCCAGAGACGACATTTCCAGAAACAACCGTCGTTCAGCGGTTTGAGGTGGTTGGTAGTACCGTCTTTAGCCCAGAGGAACTGGCGGTAGTAACCGAGCCTTTTACTAATCGGCCAATTGCTTTAGCAGAATTGTATGAAGTGCGCTCAGCCATTACTCAGCTCTACACCGACCAGGGCTATGTCAATTCTGGAGCTTTCATTCCACCCCAGGAATTAGATGAGGGTATTGTCACCATCCAGGTGGTTGAGGGCGGGGTTGAAACCATTAATATTTCAGGAACAGAGCGACTGCGTCCCAGCTATGTGCGGGATCGATTGGCCCTGGCTACCAGAACACCTCTGAATATTAATCGATTGCTGGAGGCATTGCAGTTGCTACAGCTCGATCCCTTGATTGAAGGGATCACCAGTGAATTATCGGCCAGTCCTCAGCCCGGTCTGAGTATTCTGGATATTGAGGTGGTTGAGGCCGACTCATTTCAAGTCCGGCTGTTTGTCGATAATCAGCGTAGCCCCAGTGTTGGTAGTTTCCGCCGAGGCGTGGGGTTTACTGCTGCGAATGTACTGGGATTCGGCGATGGATTCCGGTTTGACTATGCCAACACAGACGGCAGTAATAATGTCGACTTTAACTACACTATCCCGTTTAATCCCCGCAACGGCACAATCAGCCTCGGCTTTGGTTTAGGCCCCAGTGACGTCATTTCTCAGCCCTTCGAAGAATTGGATATTGAGTCGGATTCTATCTACTATGAACTAACACTGCGGCAGCCGATCATCCAAACGCCAAGCAACGAATTTAGTCTGGGTCTGACGGCCTCCCATCAATCCAATCAAACTGAGCTACTGGATGAAGCCTTCCCAATTGCGGCTGGAGCAGATGATGAAGGACGCACTAAGGTTTCCGCAGTTCGGTTTTTTCAAGAATGGGTAAATCGGGGTTCTGACTCCGTGATTGCGTTGCGATCGCAGTTTAGTCTTGGGGGCGGAGCATTTGGAGCAACGGTTAACAGTAGTGAGCTGCCTGATAGTCAGTTTTTTACCTGGCGATTTCAGGGACAGTGGGTACAGCGCTTAGCACCTGATACATTATTCCTACTACGAACGGATCTCCAACTCGCCAATGATGCCCTGTTGGGTTTAGAGCAGTTTCGTTTGGGGGGTTTGGAGAGTGTGCGGGGCTATCAACAGGACACCCTATTAACTGATAATGGCCTCTTACTCTCGGCAGAGGCCCGCTTGCCTGTTCTGCGAATTTCAGAATGGGATGCTCTGCTGCAAGTTACCCCCTTTATTCAATACGGACGGGGCTGGAATGATTCTGGACTTGATCCCAATCCTCAAGATCTTGGCTCAGTCGGCCTTGGGATACAGTGGCAACAGGGCGATAGCCTCAGCATTCGAGCCGGGATTGGATTTCCCTGGACAGATATTTCTTTCCCAGGTCGGAGCCGATTTGAAGACCGAGTTTATTTCTCGGTGATCTATACGCCGTTCTAGGGAAATTTAGGGGCAAGCAAGTCACCTACACAATTGCTACTTAACATATCGACAAGTTTTTTAATAATTTGTTACAATTCAGATACATAGAGGTTGTTGCTGTGGCAATTGTGCCAGTTGCTCTTCCCAGGCTTCAGACAAGCCTTGGGGTATGCTGCAATCTCTCTGCCCAAGCAACAAACTTGTAGTTATAAGGAGTCAACGCAATGAGTGGACAACTTTCATTAGAGCAGCAGTTCGAGTTGCGGGCGTTTGAACAAAAGATTCAAGACCTGGACGAAGCAGGTGCAAAGCAGTTACTCGTTACTTTGTACCGTAGCAAGATGGTTCAGGGAAATACACTTCAGAGTATTCTCCGAGATGCCTGGGGAATTGATAAAGATATCAGAGAAGTTCTAGAAATCTAGGCGAAACGTTCAATTTCAACAACTTGGCTCAGTTCAATCTGCTCCCATTGACCTTCCGGGGTATCTTCCGCTGCAATAATAATCATTTCCTCTTCTTCAGAGAAACCCATGGGACTGGCATGGCGGACGTTTCCATAGCTGTCCCTGAATGTGATTCGCTTGGCAGCAACTACATCGCCAATGGTCAATTCTATCTCACTCATGACTGACTAGTTCCTCCAGATGTCAACTCAGTTGTACCACAGGTTGATCACTAAGCAGCATTTCATTTGTTAATAAATCTTCGACGGTAATTCGTAGGAAACGCTGCGGATCGACAGCAAACAAAACCCGAATCCGATCGCTGCCCGGATAGCCCGGCGGTGTCAGTTGAGCAATGCTACGGCCTGTATCCGTATCGTTTAGGGGTTGTACTGAACCTTGCCCAGAACTTAAGTTGCGGGTTACCAGGCGACCCCCATCAAAGAATACTTCCGTTCCGCCTGTTTCGGCCCCCAATTCTCCAATGATCAGTTCAATGCTAGGTTGATTCTCACGGGAGGCCCCCAGAACCAATTCTGTGCGTTGAACCATGGGGTAGGGCTCACCGGATCTAATGATCGCTTGCCAGCGGTGACAACTGCTCCGTTGATCCCAGTAGCGGATACCATAGCT
>JBHJGO010000066.1:0-47373 GCA_050331715.1 Microcoleaceae cyanobacterium | reverse complement strand
CGACAGCAAATCGCTAACTGGTATCAACCCCAGCGCGAATTGTACCTGGAGGTGGCTCGTCAATTCATTGTGCAGGAGTCCCTTTTGCTCAATATTCCTTGACCTACATTCTTCGTATTTTGTCAATGCGTAAGTCCTGTGATTATTCAATGGAAGCGACAGGGGCAGGTCTGCCCCTGCTCAGAAACTTTGTCTGCTGAAGAGTAAGCTTAGAGGCTTGATGGCTCACCATTAGCGGCTTGAAGGGTAGCAATTGCTTCTGGAAACAACTCAATCTCTGTGTTGATCCCTCCCTCACGAGTTGCAATTCGCTTGACCTCTCCCAGGTACACTGGCTGTGAAACACCCGGTTGAGGATGAATCAGCGTTCTGACACGAATTTTGAATTCTTCACCCGGACGACCCACCCGACCCGGAGAAAACAAATTAGCAGCCGCTTCCTGTAAGGTGGCTTCTACCTGAGTCTCTGTAATTTCTGGCGAAACCCTTAGCACAATTTGTCTAGCACCATCGTCATACACCCGGGTGTATTGAACAGACCCAGGAATTTCAGTACGAGTCAACAGTCCCAAACCCAGGCCAAAGATACCGGCGGTCAAAACTCCTGTAAATGCAGTCACTCCCACCAAACGAAAGCGAAAACCCCAGTTGAATAGGAATCCAATGCCAGTAATTACGGCCAAACCCAGAGTAGCAATCCCAAACCATTTTGAGTATTCCAGCAGTTCACCAGTATCTAGCATGATTACAGTTGATTGTTGCGATCGATAATTGCAATTAAAACTTTCTGAATGCCAGAGTCACATTGTGACCTCCAAATCCAAAGGAATTGGAGAGGGCAAAATTCACAGGATGAGGACGGCTTTGGTTCGCCACGTAATCCAAGTCGCAGGCTGGATCGGGGTGCTGTAGATTAATGGTTGGGGGCAATTTGTCGTTGGCGATCGCCATCACCGTGGCAACCGCTTCAATTCCACCGGAACCGCCGAGCAGGTGACCTGTCATCGATTTGGTTGAGCTGACCGGAACATTGTAGGCGTGTTCTCCCAGAACCCGCTTAATTGCAGCCGTTTCATTAGAATCATTCATCGGCGTACTCGTCCCATGGGCATTGACATAACTAACCTGATCCGGTGTCAGCTCAGCATCCTTCAAACATAGGGAGATTGCCCGCGAAGCCCCCTCTCCCCCTGGAACAGGAGAAGTCATGTGATAGGCATCACAGGTCATACCATAGCCGACAATCTCTGCATAAATTCTTGCATCTCGACTTTGGGCTGACTCCAATTCTTCCAAAATTAATATCCCTGATCCCTCGCCCATGACAAATCCATCTCGATCCTGATCAAAGGGGCGACAAGCAAGGGCTGGAACGTCAATACGAGTAGACAGGGTACGGGCGGAAGCGAAACCCGCCAAGGCTAGCGGTGTCACCGCAGCTTCAGCACCGCCACAAATCATCGTTTTTGCGTAGCCCTGCTGTATTAATCGAAACGCATCCCCCACCGCATTGGAACCTGCAGCACAGGCAGTAACAGTGCAACTGTTTGGCCCCTTTGCCCCGGTGTGAATCGCTGTCAAACCCGCTGCCATATTGGCGATCATGGTAGGGATCATGAATGGGCTACACCGATCTGGGCCACGAGTTAAATAGACCTCATGCTGATCTTCCAGAACCTTAAGACCTCCAATTCCAGTGCCAACGATGACACCCACTTGCTCTGCATTCAGATCATTAATCGTGAACTTTGCATCCTCAAGCGCTTGTAAACTAGCGACGACCGCAAACTGGGCAAACCGATCCATCCGCTTGGCTTCTTTTCGCGGGAGGTGATCGCTGGCCTTAAACCCTTTCACCTCGCCTGCAATCTGGCAATCATGTCGAGAGGCATCAAACAGTGTAATGGAATCGATACCATTACGCCCGCTCAATAACCCTTCCCAGTATTCAGCTAGGGTATTTCCAATTGGAGTGATCGCACCCAGACCTGTTACAACAACACGCTTGCGGTTTATCTCAGTCATGATTTTTGTCTTTAGCAGCTAAGTGCTCTGAATACAGAACAACATATTTCAGTGAGAGTAATATCTAGCTTTCTCCTCTCGCTCAGTTTTAAGGTTCTAGACCTGAGTTAAAAACTTAAGTTTCAGGACTTAAAGCTCTAGGCTGACGCTTTGACTTTGCTATCGATGTAGTCTACAGCCGCCTGAACCGTTGAAATTTCCTCTGCTGCTTCATCAGGAATCTCGATACCAAATTCCTCTTCCAGAGTCATGACCAGCTCGACGGTATCCAGAGAGTCTGCACCCAAGTCATTGGCAAAGTTGGCTTCCGGTTTAACCTGCTCTTCATCGACCTCTAGCTGCTCAGTAACAATCTTTTTCACTTTCTCAAATGTATCCATCTAAATGGCATCCTTGTTCAATACTGCGTATACCATCTTATCCGAAAGATGCAACTCTTCGGGAAGAGTTTGTTGCTTTTGTTCAATTCATCGGTTGCAGAAGTTAACATAAACTAGCAGTTTCCTGGGTCAATCGCAGACGCGATAGGATCTTAGAAAAGACGCAAATGCCTTCCAGTTTTAAAGAAGTAGTACCAATATGCCATCACCTCATCCACTGAAATATGCTTACTTTCCCGGTTGTGTCTCCCAAGGGGCTTGTCGGGAGTTATATGATTCTACTCGGATTTTGACTCAAAGTTTAGGAATTGAACTAGTTGAGCTGAAAAAGGCGTCTTGCTGCGGTTCCGGAACCTTCAAAGAAGATTCCCAACTTCTAGAAGATACGGTCAATGCGCGCAATATTGCTTTGGCAGAAGCACTCAACCTTCCCCTGCTCACCCATAGCAGCACCTGCCAAGGAGTCATTGGTCGAGTCGATGACCGTTTGAAGAAACTCCAAGATACTGATCCAGGCTATGTCGGCCAGGTGAATGCCCTACTCAACCAGGAAAGCTGTTCACCCTATCAGGGGGCAACGGAAGTAAAGCATCTTCTATGGGCCTTGATTGGCGACTATGGCCTGGATGAAATCGAACAACGGGTCACTCGTAAGCTGTCTGGACTCAAGTGTGCTGCCTTCTATGGTTGCTATTTGCTGCGGGCCCAGGCAAACCTACCGTTTGATGATCCATTTCAGCCGGAATCCATGGAGAACGTTTTCCGAGCAGTAGGGGCCACACCAATTTACTATCGGGGCCGTACCCAGTGTTGTGGCTGGCCCTTGTCGAGTTATGCGACCGAGATTTCCTTCCAAATGGCAGGTAATCACATTCAAGAGGCCATTGATAATGGAGCAGACTGCCTGGTAACACCCTGTCCCCTTTGTCATTTGAACCTGGATTCTCGCCAACCGGAGGTGGAAAAGGTTATCGGTCAATCCTTGGGCTTACCTGTGCTTCATCTCCCGCAACTGATTGCGTTGGCTTTAGGAATTGAGCCGAAGCAGCTTGGCTTGAATCGACACGTCGTCTCGACCCAGTCAGTTCTGGATAAACTGTCTATCGGTTGGTGAGGGATGAGTGGGGGCGTGAGCAGTTCCATTGCCCACGACCTTTTCAGGTGGTTTCTCGACAGATTGTCCCAGGCAGTGAGGATAGCTTGCCTGGGTTCTCGCCTGCACGGGAATGATGTTTCAGTATTTTAATTCAGCCAGGTGAATCTTCTTGATATTATTCCCAGCTTCTGACCTCTTCTAAATCGTTCACAAATGGCTCCAATACTGTCTTTAGGTTTTCTGGCAGACGACGCAGAATTTTGTTTGTTGATCGATCCACAGGAACCAGGACAATCTCCGCACTTGCATAGCGTTCTTGTCGATCCACTGACTCAATGGAATACTCCCACGGAATCCTCACGCCGAAATGTTTCATCATTCTACCGCGAACCAGAATGTCCATTCCCATCCTAATGGACTGGTGGTATCGCAGTCTCATCTCCACCACAGGTAAATCACATCCGGCAGCCACGAGCAGGCTATAGTCCAAACCTGCCAGGCGCAGCCCTGCAACCCGAAGCTCCTCCAACCAGCTGACGTAGGTTCCATGCCAGACAACCCCCGCATAATCTGTGTGATGCGGAAAGGCATGGGTAAGATATTCAAACCACCCTTCAGTAAAGTTGATAGTAGGAATCTTAAGGTTAGATTCAGAAAAATGGGGATTAGATTGGTTGTGATTAACCACGTTTCAGCGCTAATTTCTAAAGTAAATCTTTAACAACAACCTTACCAAGGATATGGGCAACTGTCTTGCAGATTGAACTATCGGGCTTCGTAGTCACTAGATAAGCTGATGGAATTGTTCGTGCGCCTGGGCGGCACCTCAAATTAATTGCAGGATCAAACTTGAAAATATTATGATCAATTAGCAGAGCAACTATCATGGGAATTGAGGTTGTAATCATCCCCAGGAAAAAGAGTTTTAATCCGGCTTGTGGAATTCCAGAAATGAATACTAGCCTAGAAGTAATTCCAGCGATCGCCACAAACACAGCAAAACTAGCATTTTTCATAAACCAAAGAGTTGAAGATGGAACCTAACCGAAAAGGGGATAAACCCCATGTAGCCATCCAGTAAGTAAACTGACAACTCTAGGCCGAAGCACTGAAAGTATCTAGGTCTGACTGTACGATGCTTGGGCAATAGAAAATCGGGCCAGTGGTAACTGAGACATTCGATTGGTGAGTCTTTTGTATATTATAAAACCCTGAAAATCATAATTTCTTTAGAGTTCAATGTATTTTTGTGAAGTATTTTCATCAAATCACATGGCTTGTAGTAGCCACTTCCCAAATTTTTCACAATTTATACGAGTCTGATTATATCTAAATCCCATCATGAATTAACAAAAGATTAACCTTTATTTAACCCGATAGTGACAACTTACGAGGCATAAGAAGTTATGCTAAGGACGAATTAAACCTTCAATTCATAGAGGTATTCTTATGGTTGCAATCGCATCAATTCATGGCCGCGAAATCCTGGATTCTCGTGGAAACCCAACTGTAGAGGTTGACGTTGTTCTAGAAGATGGGTCAAAAGGTCGTGCAGCGGTACCTTCTGGTGCTTCAACTGGAATTCGGGAAGCTCAGGAACTCCGTGATGGCGATCAAAACCGCTATGGTGGTAAAGGGGTTCAAAAGGCTGTTGCTAACGTGAAAGAGACCATTGCCAATGGTTTGAAGGGTATGGATGCAACAGATCAGACCGCCATCGACAACAAAATGCTAGAGCTTGATGGCACTGAAAATAAAACTAATCTGGGCGCAAATGCGATCCTGGGGGTTTCAATGGCCTCTTCTCGTGCTACAGCAGTATCTCAAGGCAAATCTCTTTACGCTTACCTGGGTGGCATAACTGGGGAAGATGCAACACTTCTACCGGTTCCCTGCTTCAATATTCTCAATGGTGGGGCTCATGCTGATAGTAGCGTTGATTTCCAGGAATTCAAGATGGTTCCTGTGGGTGCGCCTAATTACTCTGAGGCATTACGGATGGGAGCTGAAATCTATCATGCACTGAAGTCAGTTCTCAAAGGTAAAGGGTACAGTACGGGTGTTGGCGATGAAGGGGGTTTCGCACCTAGCCTCAAGACGAATGTAGAGGCGGTTGAAGTTATTCTAGAAGGCATCGAAAAGGCTGGGTTCAAACCTTTGGATGAGGTGGCGATCGCACTTGACCCTGCGACCAGCGAGTTGTGGAAAGATGGTGGCTATGAGCTGTCCAAGTCCGGAGAAGGCCACAAAACGTCTACGGAAATGATTGATATGTGGGAGAGCTGGGTCAATCAATTCCCAATTGTTTCTATCGAAGACGCTCTGGGCGAAGAAGATTGGGAAGGGTGGAAAGAATTGACAAAGCGCCTGGGTGATCGAATTCAATTGGTGGGTGATGACCTCTTCTGTACAAATCCCAAGATTATTCAGCAGGGAATTAATGACGGCGTTGCCAACGCTTCTTTGATTAAGGTAAACCAAATTGGTAGCATCACCGAAACTCTAGAAGCCATCCGAGTTGCCAGGGCAGCTGGATATACCGTTTACGTTAGTCATCGTTCTGGTGAAACAACCGATGACTTCATTGCTGATTTCACGGTTGCAACTGCTGCGGCTCAAATCAAAACAGGCGCGCCTTGTCGGGGTGAACGTTTGTCTAAGTACAACCAGTTTCTCAGAATTGAAGAAGAACTGGGTAGCAAGGCTCGCTATGCAGGCTGGAGCAACTTCAAGAAAGCTTAGGCTTCAAGGTTTTTCAGTTTAATTAAGCAATCTAATTAATCTATAGCAATCACAAATGATTTGTGAAAAGGGGTGAAGGGGCGTTGTCCCCTTCTTGGGACGAAGTTCCAACCCCCCCGTAATACTTTTCAGGATTGATTCAGGATTGCTATATGGGGCGGATTAGCAACGTAGCGTAATCCACCCACTTTTTTTGGCTATTTAATCAGACATGTACCAAACACAAACAATCCGTGAAACGACTGTTATATATCCTTTCCAGATTTAGTGAGGGATAGATTTGGTCTGACCACCTAATGCGTTAATCAGGAGTATCAGTTAGGAGCTTTTGCAGCTCTCTCCTGAGCAATCTGACGATTATTGGTATAAGTGGTAACTCGTTCTTGTGCAGCTTGGTAATTCGGGCTGGACTCAGGCACCCGCCCCATCAAGTCAGACGCCTGTTGCCATTCCTGGGCTACAGTATCCCACTCGGCCCTGGTTTGGGCAGTTTGCGCTAGTTCGGCTGCACCACTTGCCGCTCTGACACCCTCGACCCACGCAATGTCATCAACGGCTGGCGTTCCAGGTGGGTGCTCTGCTGGGGTTTCTGGGGCTTCAGTTGCTTCAGGAGTTGTCTCAGGAGGAGTTTCTGCTTCTGTTTCTGCCTCTGGTGCAGGAGTTTCAGCAGTCTCAGGAGTTGTGGCAGGAGCAGCTTCTGTTTCTGCTTCTGTTTCCGGTGCAGGTTCAGTTTCTGTTTGTACCTCATCAGTTTCCGCTTCCACATCAGTTTCCGCTTCCACATCAGTTTCTGCTTCCACATCAGTTTCTGTCTCTGTTTCTTCTGTCGTCTGTGGAGTTCCGACAGGAGGAAGGAATGGCAGCGAAAGGATTCCGGTGTAGTGCAGCGCAGCTAATAAACCGAGTAATAGCAGTGGTAGGAGCAGGAGTAGCAACCAATTTCGGCTCTTGGATTGTACTCTAGCTGTTTCATTGATATCTTCTTCGTCTTCTAGATCGTCATCTTCCTCTGGATTGTAATCATACTCCTGGTCAATGAATTCCTGCTCATCGTCAGAAACGAGGTCATAACCTGCAACGTCGTCTTCGAATTCACCCGTACTAACTTCCTCTGGGTCGTAGTCTGTCCTAACTCCAACTGCACCCGTCTCATAGTCCGATACAGATAAATCCTCATCCTCAGGATCAGAGTGCAGTACAAACTCTTCTTCCAGGGGAGACTTGAGAGCAATATCCTCTTCCCAAGTTGGCAGATCCCCGTCCTGGCGGCGGCCATACACCTTAACAGTATGAATCGAATCAACATCCAACTTCTGCATTCCATTGCGAATGAAGCTGACCAGGGCGCGCTGGTTACCTGGAACTTGATCCCCCGAAATTGAAACATGAAGCCGACCATTATCCCGCATCACGTCGGCGACAATGCCCTTTGGCTTCAATGAATGATTAATGGCGGCGGCGATGGCCTGCGGATCGCCCTGCCTAGCAAGTTCCCGCTGATTCTGCTCTGACATAGCTAAATTTCTCTACGGTAGCTGGCAATTCAATAATACTATCACTGCTGCCCTGATGTGCAAGAGGTTTACTGATTAAATAGACGACATAACTCTATCACTTTTGTTTGAAGTATGGATCGTTCTTGTGCACCTTGCTTTAGATTCAGTTCCAGGTCTAGTAGATGTGGCAGTGTTTGTTGCAATGACAACAATGTTACGGATTGAACTTCCTGCCGGAGATAATAGATCCGACGAGGATTGCTGACTTCTGCGGCCTTGGCAATCTCCTGATCATTTTGGATTCCCTGGTGAATCAGAAGCTTAACCCAAAGCCAGGTACGAAACTGACTGACCAAGGTACTAACAATTCTTAAACCCGCCTCATTTAGCTGTAGTAAAGCATTGAGAATATCAAGTGCTTCGGCAGTCTGAGCGGACTTGATTGCAGTCGCCAACTTTAAACTATTCTGTTGGCTGCATGAAACGAGAGTGGCGATCGCCTCCTCATCCAAAGGAGCTTGATGAGACAAACTATAGAGTTTGAGTTTTTCCAGTTCGTTATAGAGTTGACTGGTATCATTGCCGACGGCCTCTGTCAGATTGGTAACAGCAGTAGGGGTGAGGGGAACGTTCATCTGCTGGGCTAGCTTGCGTACTTGTTGTTGCAGTTGGTCTGTTTTCCAGGGGGGGATACGAGTGAATTCTTGAATTGTGCCATGGGCTTTCAGGAGTTTCGCAAACTTGAGTCGAGCATCGAGTTTAGCCGGTGACGTCAGCAGCAATGTTGTTGTGTCTGGAATTTTTGGTAAGGTTCGTTCAAGTTCCTGAAGTTGATCTGCGGAGCAGCGCTGTACCAGGGAAGAATTGGCTAACCAGACAAACCGCCCACCTGTACCAAAGGGGGGTGTAACGGCTTGATTCAAGGCAAGAACCAGGGCATCTGGCTGTTCAGGCAGAATTTTGTCAAAATTAAAGCTAGACCAATTGGGGTCAAGGACGGATTTTTGCAGGGCTTTAACGGCTCTCGTCATCAAAAAGCCATCATCTCCCCAGTAAAGGTAAACTGGCATCAGTTGTATTTAACCGCGTAAAGGGGGCCACCTTGGACGATATCTATCAAGATTATGTTAGCCGAGTGGCACATATGACTCTGCCGGAGGCTTATCTGTCTCAGCTAGAGCATATTCAGGAATCCCCAAAGTATCAGCTTGATGCTGAGGGAAAACGAGTCCCGGCCACATTTCCAGGCTATACCATCATTACTCCTCCCCAAGCGGAGGAATCGAAGAATCAGCAGTTTTATCAAAGTGTAGAAGCCTGTCAGGGTCAACTCATCGAAATCTTTGGCCAAGCGCTAATGATTCCGGTTCCTCCTCAGAGTCTGCACTTAACCTTGGCTGATTTGATCTGGGACAATGCTTATCAAGAAGCGTGTAAGAACGATAGCTTTGAGACTCAACTCCAACAGACGGTTGGCAAGTCCTTCGCTGAATTTTCAGCCAACTATCCTCAGGCTGGAATGACCTGGCAAATTTTTGGTGTTTTGGTAATGGCCAGGGCTGTTGGTGTCTGCCTGGTGCCAAAGGATAAATCAACCTACGAGAGTCTAGTTCAGTTCCGACGCACGGTTTATCAAAATTCCAACCTAATTGCGTTGGGAATCGAGCAGCAGTATCACTTTACTGCCCATGTGACATTGGGTTACTTTGGCCCAATTCCGGAGCAACTGGATCGACAACGAATCAGTGATGCCCTGTCTGAACTGAACCATCAATGGATTGACTCACCCCAGGAGCTCATCGTTCATCAAGCACAGTTACGCAAATTTGATGATATGAGCGATTACTATCGAGGCCCGGATTGGCCTGTGGTTTCATTTGGAAATCAAAGCTGAGCCAATAATTCCCCCAGTAAGCCTTGAACTTCTGGGGGATTACTTCGGATTTTCACCTTATCGGCAACCAATGCTCAAGCAGATACCTGGGGGGATGCTTCAAATGCTGCCCGATTTTCGAATATTGGAAATACTCGATCCATACTTGTTAGCTCAAATAGAATTTTAATTTGTTCATTGATTGAGCAAACTGCTAGCTTTCCTCCGGCTGCTCGCACACTTTTCAGCGCTAATACCAAAGCTCCCAGGCCAGAACTGTCCATGAAGCTTACATCTTTGAAATCAATCAAGATGGTCTTTGCTCCATCCTCCACAAGCTTGTTGATTTCTTGACGGAATGAGGTTGCTTTGGTACCGTCCAGCAGCCCTCCGGGTGTGAGAATCATTACGGGTGGAACAATTTGAAAGTCGGAACTCATAATTTTGTCGTCAGACCTGAATGTGACTTGCAGATTTCGCTAGTATAGCTTCGAGATCAGCAGAAAACAAATGCTAAAAACCGTGCAGCTCAATACTTACACCGAATTTAGTCATTCACTGCTCCATCATAACCGCTAGCTTGCTCAATTCCTAACGGCTTCCTGACTAATCCGCAGGGCTAACCTTCGCACGATAGAGCAATTGTCCCTGGTAAAAATACCCTGCATAGCGAATCACAACTGGACTGCCCGGTTGAACATTGCCTTGCAGCAGTTGATGGACTTGAGGATCATAGTTCACAACCTGACCTACCTGGGCAATGGACTCCACTCCCCACTCTTGTAATAATTGCTCAATCGGACGGGCGAGAGGAAGCAGTCTGGTTGCGGGTAATTGGGGATTTTCCTGGGTGCGTTGGGCGACAGTTGGCCACTGTAGCAAGAATGCTTCCAAGGCTTGAATGGTATTACGTTGAAATTCCTGCTCCAGGGTTTCTCTTTGATTTTCTAGCTGTTGCTGCAATCGTTCATACTCTGTCTGCAAATTTGCCAGGTCAGGCATTGAGTCCCTAGCCACTGAAGCGGGAGCAGTTGAAACATACACTGCTGGTTGACCCAGGTTTAACTCCGGCGCAAATGTGGCCAGAAATTGAGTAATGGGCATCTGTAAGCTCTGACTGATCCTGACCAAAACTGGAAGGGGCATCTGTGCTGCTAAGCCCTTCTGCAAACGTGACAACTGTAACCCTGAAACCTGAGCTTTCTGGCTCAGTTCTGACAAACTAAGTAGCCCCACTTGCCGCATGAATTGCTGCAATTGGGGGCCATAATCTGGAATCGAAGGCGAATTCATTCTGCCTAACCTGCTCCTAACAATCTATCTATGGGGTTAATTTACCAGACCAACCCCCTCGTCAAGTTTGTAGATTTTTATCAGCGATCTACCCTTAGTTACCTTGCAGGTGGGCTTCCAGGAACCACAGACGCATGTCAGCCGTGCGGGAAATCTCAGTGTACAAATCCGCAGTATCTGCATCTCCGAGACCCTCGGTTTTATCAATTGCCTCTCGAACATGATTGGCATAAATCGCTAAGCGCTCAGCCAGGGCAGCCACATGGTCTTTGCCATCAACGATCTCATAGGGATATTCAGGCAGAATAGAATCTGCGGCAGCGATTCGCGCTGTTCCCATGGCCAAGCCACCCAATGCTGTTACCCGCTCGGCCAGCATATCAACATAGCCTTCCATTTCTCCTGCGATCTCATCGAACAATTCATGGAGCTGGTAGAAGTTCATGCCCTTCACATTCCAGTGAGCTTGCTTAATCTGTGTTTTGAGGTCGAGGGTCGTGGCCAAGCTCGCATTCAGTAAACCCACAACGGGCTGGCGCACCTCGGTTGATAAATCGATGCGGGTAGGATAGAGCTTCTGCTTCAGGGCTTGAGTCATATCTTGAGTCATGGTCATAATAACTTCTCCTAAGTTGGTTGGATTTTAGTCGCTCCAGATCTACTTTAGATCTCTCTAGGGGAGGAAGATCTTTCTGGTGACATCACTTCTCGGATTTGGAATATTGGAATAACTACCGTTCTTCCAGGATAAACAGGAATCCAGCTCAGTAACCCTTCACCGTGGGAGAACAGGGGAGAACAGCTTTTCGAGGTTTTTCCTTACCCCTTTTCTAAATCATACTCATAATGACTTCGTTTTAACAACCCTTTGCTTCCGAAATTTTGAGATAAGCTAACCTATGGTTGGCACTTCAATTAATTGAGACCTCGCACTACCAATCGGGTTAAACATGCTGAACACCGACACCAAAATCTTAGGAAAAACCGACATCACTGTTCCGGCCCTCTGCATTGGAACCTGGTCTTGGGGAGATGGCCTATTCTGGCAATACGGCCAGAACTATGGCGAAACCGATGTCGAACAAGCCTTTGACACAGCGATGGAGGCTGGGGTGAATTTCTTCGATACCGCAGAAGTTTATGGGCAGGGGGTTTCAGAAAAACTGTTAGGTCGATTCATCCAGAAGTCCAATCAACCTGCGATCGTCGCTACAAAATACGGCCCCTTACCCTGGCGAATCTGGGGTTCAGCGGTGAAGGAAGCTGTGGCGGATAGCCTCAAGCGATTACAGCTCTCTCAAGTCACCCTCTATCAAGTGCACTGGCCCCTAAGTTTTTTCATGAGTCAAGAAACCCTGATGGATGCCCTTGCAGATGAGGTGCAACAGGGTCGAATCCGGGCGATTGGCGTCAGTAACTATTCTGCGGACGAGATGCGACAGGCCCACGAAATTCTGGCCCGTCGCGATATTCCCCTGGCAACAAATCAAGTCCGCTACTCCCTCGTGTCCCGCAAGGTTGAAAGTCAGGGAATTCTATCAGCAGCCCGTGAACTGGGCATTACAATTCTGGCCTATAGCCCCCTAGCCCAGGGATTATTGACGGGGAAATATACTAAAGCCAATTCCCCCACCGGAGCCCGTCAGTTTGATCCCAAGTTCACGCAGCAAGGTTTAGAAAAAATTGAACCGGTGCTATCTGTCATGCGACAGATTGGAGAAAAATACAACCGCACCCTGCCCCAGGTTGCCCTGAATTGGCTCAATGCTCAGGACTCCATGATTGCCATTGCGGGTGCAAAAACAGCCAAACAGATTCAGGATAATGTTGGGGCGCTCGGCTGGCAGATGACGCCAGAGGAGTGGGAACAGTTAGAGGTTGTCACCCGCCCCTGGCTAGACAGCTAGTGTTACTTTAGAACTCCTAAACTCACTAAATCCCCCGTTTCCAGCAAGGCGTGCAGCCGTTGGTAAATTCCCTGGTGACGCAGCAGTTCTTCGTGGCTCCCGACCTCAATGATCTGTCCTTGATCCAACACCACAATTTTATCGGCCTCCCGAATCGTACTCAGACGGTGAGCAATGATCAGCGTTGTCCGGGTTCCTAGAATATTCTGCATGGCCAACTGGATGGATCGTTCCGACTCGTAGTCCAGGCTAGAAGTTGCCTCGTCAAATATCAGCACATCAGGATTGACCAATAGGGCTCGTGCAATGCCCAGCCGTTGCTTCTGTCCACCAGAAAGCCGTACCCCCCGTTCTCCCACAATCGTCTGGTAACGATTTGGCAACAGATGAATAAACTCATCGACCCGCGCCACCTGACAGGCTTGCTCCACCTCTGTAAAGGTTGCCTGGGGATTACCGTAGGTCAGGTTATCCAGTAGGGTTCCATTAAACACATCCACATCCTGGTGGACGATGGCCATCCGTTTACGATAGCCCGTCACATCCAAGCTGCGAATATCATCCCCGTCTATTAGGATCTTGCCCTGATTAGGCTCAAAGTAACGGAACAGCAGCTTCACCAAAGTCGATATTCCTGAACCGGAACGACCCACAAGGGCAACGGTTTGGCAAGGTTTAATCAACAAATTGATATCCTTGAGAACGGGCTTTTCAGGGCTGTAACCAAAGGTTAGATGGCAGAATTCAATCTTGCCCGTAAAACTATAGGTCGGAATCGTTCGGATCTCAGACTGACCGGGAATCTGAATCACCCCGTTCAAGTTAACGGCATCCTCTCCCACCGGCTGCTGCATGAACTCGTGGAATCGAACCATCGAAGCGTAACGACGAGCAAACATCTCCGCTAGATTACTAATCGGCGTTAACTCTGAGTAGGCCATGCTAGCCAGAGTATAGGTGGTGACGAAGTAGCCTAGGGAAATTCGACCAGCCATCGTTGCGGCCAGAGAAAAACCCAGAACCGCAAATAAACAGAATTGAACCACTGTAGTACGCCGCGTAATCAGCTTGACATAGCCCTTGTGAATCCGCTGGATCACCATCTTCAGTTCCCGGTTCAGTCGAGTGTTCTGACGCTGCAATTCCTCCGCTTCAGTCGCAAAGGCTTTCACCGTTTTGATATTGGTAATCAGCTCAGAGTTGCGACTCTCTGTATTTTCCTGATAGCGATCCAGAACTTCTTCCATATCCACCAGCTTTTTCAAGGTTGGAATTGTAAAGCTGAGAATTAGAACGAAGGACGCGATAAACACCAGGGCCAATCGCCACTGGATCATCCACAGAACAACAAAGATGCCCAGCAGTCGAACGAGCTTGGGAACCAGTTCTCCCGCAATTTCAGGATATGTCCAGGTATGGTTGGAAACTCCCCGCGCAATTCGTCCAGCAATTCGACCGGGGTTGTTCTCATCGTAGAATTCCAGCGGTAGGGTGAGAACCTTTTGAATAGCCGCTCGATGATGATCCCGGCGTGCAGACAGAGGAATTAACCAGTGAAACCAATCACCAAGCCAGGGCTGGATTGGAGCTTTGACGACGCTCACAAGGAAAATCAGGCTCAGCAGCACAATCAGAGAAAACTGAGTATCCACAGAAAAGCCTGTAACCTCAGCCGTTGTATTGATTAATCCCTGGCTGAGTTGATCCATCGGCTGTCCTGAAAGCAGATTCAAAATTTGACCAATTGCATAGGGAACAACCAGATCCAAGATCTCAAATAGACTGGATGCGCCCATACTAAGGAGTGAGAGCGGCCAGTATTGGCGAAAATAGTTGCCGATATCTCGTACAGTAGCCATAGGTCTAGGTAGAATGCGCCGTGTGACATTGATAGACTACAAGTATAATACAAAAATTTCAAAAAAATAAAGACGCGATTATCGCATCTTGTTTGAGATAGTCAGAAGGGCCGCAGGGCGGCTCATTTAGAATTCGTATAACTCTCTAGAATATAACTCTCTAGAACGTGTAGGCAGTTTGAAGTGCCCAGGCAATCAGGAACCCTACCCCACCCAGTACTAATATTGTTGAAAGCAGTACCGCAATCGGCTTGTCTGCTCCCTCAAATTTCATAATGCCGCGATTCAAGTCAGACATAACAAATTAACCTAACTCTGCTTTGGCGTGTGACCAATCCGATTCTAATCGGAATTTTCCTCCACCTTCCCCTATCTTGAGGGATAATGTCAGGCTTAATCCAATCTTTTATCTAAACTTCACACTATGCTGTCCTTTGTTCGGAGTGACCTGAACCAGTTGCAAGCCTACACCCCCCACCCTGGCGGCGAAGTGGCCGATTCGTCCCTGCCAGTCGTGATGGATCGACTGGATACCAATGAATGTCCCTACGATTTGCCAGAAGTCCTGAAACAAAAGCTAGCCTGGCTCTATCAGAATGAAATCGAAACCAATCGATATCCTGACGGCAGTCATGCAGAGTTGAAGCAAGCAATTGCCCAGTATGTGAATACCAGCCTGGAGTCATCAGCCCAGATCCAAGCCCAAAATATTTCTATTGGAAATGGTTCAGATGAACTCATCCGTTCTCTACTAATCGCCACTTGCCTGGGTGGAGAAGGGTCAATCTTAGTCGCAAATCCCACATTTTCCATGTATCGAATTCTGGCAGGAACGCTGGGAGTTCCCGTAATTTCCGTAGGCCGCTCTGAAACTGATTTCTCGATTGATTTAGCAGCAGCCGACCAAGCCATCTCTGAAACTCAAACCCCATCGATTCGAGTCGTTTTCGTGGTTCATCCCAACTCTCCGACAGCGAATGCTCTAACCGAGATAGAACTGAATTGGTTGAGAAGATTACCGGAAGAAATTCTGGTCGTCATTGATGAAGCCTACTTCGAATTCAGTCAGACAACTCTGGCTGGAGAATTGGCGCAGCATCCTAATTGGGTAATTTTAAGAACTTTTTCTAAAGCCTTTCGCCTTGCTGCTTTGAGGGTGGGATATGCAATTGCTCATCCTAACTTGATTGCCATCTTAGAAAAGATTCGTTTGCCCTACAACTTACCTGCATTTTCCAGTGTTGCTGCCACATTAGCGCTCGCTCACCAGACTGAATTGCTATCGGTTATTCCAGAAATTCTCAGTCAGCGTCATCAGTTAGAATTTGCTTTGGGAGAAAATCCTCAATTCACTTCCAAATTTAAACTGTGGCCGAGTCAAAGCAATTTCCTCTACACCCGACTGAGATCCCAGGTCAACGGTTCCCCAAAAGATTCAGAGCAGAAATTGGCTCAAATTCTACAACAGCTCAAAAGCCAGGGCACTCTGATTCGTCATACAGGGGGAGGACTGAGAATTACAGTTGGAACACCAGACGAAAACCAACGGACATTAGAACGGTTAAGAGCGCTTTAAAAACTAACAAAAAATCAAAACGTAGGATGGGCTAGACAGTCGTTATTCTGACGCTAAACCAAATTAAGCATCTCATCATAACCCATGCGGTGTAATTTTCATGATCAACCGAGACAAAGTCGAACAATGTATTCTAGAAAAAGTTCGGACTAGAGGAACTGAAAAAACAATCTGTCCTTCCGAAGTAGCACGAGAACTAGGCGGTGAAACGTGGCGGGACTTGATGCCAATCGTGCGAGAGATTGGAGCTGAGCTGAGCTGTCAAGGCAAAATTGTTGTTCTACAAAAAGGTCAAATTGTCGATCCAAACCAGGTAAAAGGGCCAATTCGTTATCGGTTGAGCAAGCCAGCGCAATCTTTGACGTAGAATTTCCCGTGAATTCTCTGTGAAAAAAGTGTCATGCTCCACCTTACAACAATGAGTCAGAGGATTATGGAATTTGTTCGTGCTGACATAAAAGTATGGGAAACATCGGGGAAACCGCTAGATATTGGACGTGTCGATAGCTCTCAGGTATCAGAGCCAACTCCTGATTATCCAGCCAATTTTTTGAAGAAGTTGGTCAGTGGGGAGACTGTCACTCCCGATGATATCCAGCAAACTGCAAAAGCTCTCAATATTGATCCATCAGAACTACAAAAGCTAAAGAAGTGCGATCGCCTGTAGGTTGGTTAGATTACTCTAGTAGGGTGGTCAAATCGAAGGAATGCAGGTTGGATAACTATGTGAAGGAGGTTGTGCACAAACTAAAATGAATGCGATTATTGTCTAGCGTAGAAAGATGAGAGGCCACATTAATTACCGAACTCGCCAAATTATGAAATTTCGAGAAATTATCAACCGATTTATTCCAGTCTGCTTGGGGCTGGTGTTGCTTCTAGTCGTTCCAATCACTACAGCAAAAGCCGCACAAAGCTCTACAATTCAGCCACTCACAGAACAGGAAACCATTCAAGCCGCAGAAATTTTTCAGGCCAACTGTGCCGGATGCCATGCCAGGGGCGGCAATATTGTGCGGCGGCGCAAGACCCTGAAACAGAAGGCCCTGGAACGGAATGGTGTTGATTCCCTGGAATCTGTAGTCAATCTCGTGACCCATGGCAAGGGGATCATGTCTGCCTATGAGCAACGGTTGAACCCAGAAGAAATTGCCCAAGTTTCAGCCTACGTTCTGCAACGAGCTGACCAGGGATGGCTTTAGAGATTCAATCAATCCTAACGCTGCAAAATCTCCTGACCGCACCGATAGAGTTCCTGAGCATAGTCTGTCCAGGTTCCCTGACCCCAGTAGCGAAAACAACTGGTTTCTAGCAGGAGGAGATACAGCAACGCAGCCTGGTAGTCCGGATCCTGAGTCATAGTTGGATCTTGCTGAACCTGACTATCATACTTTTGATGAAATAATCCGCTCAGTTGCTCCATGGGTTGGAGAACATTTTCATAGCCCTCGACCCAGCTAATTTCATTTGTCCAAGAGGCTCCCTCCATGTGAAATTGGGTATCAGCTATTTTCAACTCTGCAATCGCGTCTTCAACTGCCTTCGGAGTTGCCTGATCGGGATCAATTCGTTGCCAGATTTTGTGCTGCCCGACCGCTTGACAGGTTGGATAGTTTTGGGAATCAACTCCAGCCGCCTCCAATAGTTCTAAATATTCTGTGCCGTTGAGTCCCACGACCCCAGCTTGTTGCTGACCATTCAGTTTGATTTCGTGCCAGACCGGAAGGAAATCACGGGGAAATTCATTCATCATGACGCCGCCATTTTCTCCGTCTGCAATTTGAGTCACGCAGGTGGGGATCGATACGTTATTAATCTGGTGAAGTCCACGGGTTTTAGCCTCGTGATAGGGCTGCATTTGGGCGACTAACTTTGTATCTGATCCCTGAGTTTTAATCAAAGCAATGATCTCTATTGTTTCCCCCTGAGAATTTCGAGCGATCAACCGATTGGGGATGTATTTTTGATCCTGCGGCAAGGGAGAACCGTCGAGTTGTTCAATGGAATCTGCCTGAACCAGAAGCCAACGATAGCCGCAATCTTTCAGAGCTTTGATGTATTCAAATAAGGTGTCGGGGTGATTGGGCAAGTGCATTTCTGGTGGCGAGAATCCCCGCACCCGTTGCAGGGCTGCTGTGCCGAAAAGCGTAGCAAAGTACTGTTGCCAGGCTTGAATCTGTAATTTCAAATCGGGAATCGGGGTAGAAGGAACCACCGCATGGCTCCACATCGTTCCCAACCATTCAACACAGGGAAAATATCGTGGATCGCAGGTGATTGTTCTCAATGAATTGAGAATGTCCTCTCGACCCATTTGGTGCAGGCCCCAGAGTAGATTTCCTGAGTAGTCCAGCATAATTCTGGGCTGACACCCTTCGGCCACAAGCTGAGGAATGAACTCTCCCATGCGGCTGTAACACCAGGCAAAGGCTCCGGCATTGTGGTTGTCGCCTTCGTTGGGATGTTCAAACATGTATTGCATATTGCTAATCAATGCTCCGTCTGGGCCAGCGGGAATCGTGGGTTGATGCATGTGGAGGGCACAGGCAAATCCAGCGGTAATCTGCTCCAGCTTGAAGGGGGTATTGGGTAAGAAGACTGGATCACTGGAACGGGTCAATTGATGAATTTCCCGCTCGAAGCCGCACAGATTGGGCATTCCGTTACGGGTGATTTCCAGATTGAGCGCTTGAGTTGAGGTCATCGCAGTAGAATTTCCTTGGGTGTTGACAATTATACAGTGAGTCGATAACAATATTGATGTTAAAGTCAACTTTCGTGTTTTGGGTCTGTTGAAAAATAACCTACGGAGCGAGAAAAATGACTGATTATCAAGTTTCTTTTAAACCGCTGGAAGCACAGTTAGTCGCCTCAGCCTTTGGGGTGATTCCAAATTACCAGGACTGTGGGGGCGTATTTAGCGGTTGGGGAAGGGGGAGGTAGTGCCGAGAGGAACATTGGGAAAAAGGGAATCAAAGCGGTGATTGACCAAAGCGAGCCTGAGAAGTAGAAGATGATTAAAACCATCCTCACTCCAACGCATCCCAACCCCCTTAAAGCGTTGCTGAATCAACCACTTGCAAGAGCTTTCGACCATGCCAGAACCAAGAGGAATCTGTAGGTGCTCAAAATGGTGATAACGCATGTGACGATGATGTGTCTGAAAGTAAGCCTGAACATGAATCAGAGTCTCAAAAGCAGTGCCAGAAAGCAGACCAGAGTGAATGAGCCATGTCAAAGAGCGGAGCAGCTCAAGAGTGCGCCCATGACGTAAAAGATGGCGCCAGCGACGGAACCAAGCTTTAGCCTCTGGATGACAAGAGTCATCAAACAAGGCTTGTGTAGCGCGAGCCAAATGACCCGCAGCATGGAAGAAATCGAGCACAGCAATGGCACAATGGGAAAAGCAGGTGTGATAGACCCGCCAAAATCCTCGACCCCCATCACTGAGCCAGACAAGCAGAGGAGCCGATTCAAAAGCTTGTTTTTTAGCCTCTAATTGCAGATGGGGGATGAACTGGTCAATATTGCCCAAAACCGCTACCAGTCTGCGGTTTAAGAGTTGAGGAACCTGCTTTTGCGCCCGGGTCACCCGAGTGCCCAAGCGGGCCAAGATGGCGACTTTGACTTCTCTCCACTGGATTTTTCCCTTGGCTGTTTTGGCAGTGGGTCGAAACGGTACCATTACCCCATCAGCCCCAATCGCCAAGGGCAATGCGGCCAAACTGTCTTCCAGATATTCGGATTTCACCTCCACTCCTGAGGCTTGCTGCTGCAGTTGCGCTTCTAGCTCCTCTTTAGCCTGGCTTCCCATCTGTTGCACCCAATTCCACAAACTTGCAGCACTCACTGATAATCCACTCCACTGACTCAGCATCCAACTTGCCGTCTCGTATGGCATCACCACGCTTAACAGACATCCCAAACGCATCAGCTCTTCGCTGCTTTGCTGGTAGGGTTTTATCCCCATCGCCTCATCTAGTGGTACCTTTAGGCTCCCTTTACATCCTTTGCCACATCGACCCACTCGTCGCTTTCAGTGGATTATTCCCACCAGGGTTTGGATTTGACGGACTTGCCATCCCTTTGAGTTCAACCGTTTTCCACACTTGGGACAATCTGGCCACTTCTGTTGCTCTTTTGCCCGTTCATACAGTTCATCCTCTAGAATCCTTCGCCCCATCAGCAATCCAATCTGCAATGCTATGCACACCATCTGAGCCAGACTGCCTGCAGCTTTGAGTGCTTTGATTTGCTCCTGACATTCCTCGCTTTCTAGCCACACTGCTACTTTTGACGTTAAACTCATGACAACTTTTAAATTGGGGTACAGGATCTATTTTCCCTTACCCTTTTTTCTTTGGGGGTTCCCCCAACCTCTTTTTACGCCCGGACTGTGGGCCGATTTTTAACCGTTTATTCGATCAGGTCTACGACTATGTTCTGAAGCAAGGGATCCAGCAGGTGGGAATGGGGTTGTCGATGTATCACGACACCGCAGTGCGCGAGCACAATATCCCTGTTGAAGCTCTAGTTACCCTTCCCCAAGAACTTCCAAGCGGAGAAGGGATTTGGGTCTATGAACTGCCCGGTGTGAAACAGGCCATCTGCACGACTCACTATGGCTCCTTTGACAACCTGGAGGCTGCCTACAACTTCATCTTTGACCAGCTTTTCGCTCAGGGCTATAAATTTATCGGGTCTGCCCGCGAGGTTTATCTGGAATATGACCGCCAGGGCGATCCGGCCAAATACGTGACCGAGATTCAGATTCCGGTAGAGAAAGCAGGCAATTAGCCGATCATCGTAGATAAGTACGATACTGGTATATTGACCCGCTACCAAACCTTTGACCATGACTCAGCAACTTGGCTACTATCATCATCCCACTGTCAACGGCGATCGCATTGTCTTCGTTTGTGAAGATGATCTATGGCAGATCTCCGATTCGACTCACCAGGCCATTCGATTAACGGCAAATCTGGGCGAGATCTCCCATCCTGTTTTCTCGCCGGATGGCACACAATTGGCCTTTGTGGGGGAAGAAGAGGGGAATCGAGAGGTATATGTGATGCCAGCCCAGGGAGGAATGCCCCAACGGCTCACCTTTCTGGGTTCAGCGGTCATGGTTGTAGGTTGGACGCCCGATAGCCAGTCAATTATCTTTACCAGCAATGCTAAGCAACCGTTTCGGCGGATTTTCATGCTTTACACGATTTCCCCTGCCGATGGAGCACCCCAACAACTACCCTGGGGAGCTGCCCACAATATTGCCTATGGGGCGAATGGTGGAATCGTTCTGGGGCGAAACACGACCGATATTGCCCGTTGGAAACGCTATCGGGGTGGAACAGCCGGAGTACTCTGGATTGACCCTGTCGGATCAGGAGAGTTCTATTGTTTGAGCCAACGTCTGGGCATACAGGGGAACTTTGCCTCGCCGATGTGGATTGGGGAGCGAATTTATTTCATCAGCGATCACGAGGGAATTGGCAATCTCTATTCCTGTAATCCCGACGGCACAGATTTACAGGCCCAGACCCAACATCGAGAATACTACGTGCGCTTCGCCAAGACCGATGGTCGGCGGATTGTCTATCAAATGGGAGCAGATTTGTTCTGGTTTGAGCCGGAAACGCAAACCCATCAACAGGTCGAAATTCAATTCTATTCTCCCCAGGTGCAGCGCCAGCGAAAGTTCGTTGATCCGGGAAAATTCCTCCAGGGTTATTCACTTCATCCTGAGGGACATTCCACTGTGATTACGGCTCGGGGTCAAAGTTTTAGCTTTGGTAATTGGGAAGGAGCCGTGACGTTAGTGGGTCAACCCCAAGGCATCCGCTATCGCCTCACCCATTGGCTGAATGATGGTCAGCGCTGGATAACGATCACGGATCGTAATGGCAAGGAGGGGTTAGAGATTTACACCGCTGACAGTAATGTTCCGGTCAAAGAATTTCCTGATCTTGATCTAGGACGGGTAATTTCTCTGGCTATTTCTCCCAAACAAGATCAAGTTGCCCTCACAAACCATCGCCAGGAATTAATCTGGGTTGACCTGGTCACTGGCGAATCTCGAATTTGTGACCATAGTGATCATGACCGAATTAGAGGTATTAGCTGGTCGCCGGATGGGGAATGGATTGCCTACAGTTGTTCAGAGAACCAAAGCACCACATCCATTAAACTTGTCCAGGTCAGTTCTGCAACGGCTTACTGCCTGACCCCACCTCGCTTTCGGGATTTCTCGCCGAGTTTTGATCCGGCGGGTCGGTTCCTGTATTTTCTGTCAACCCGAGATTTCAACCCAGTCTACGACAACCTCTATTTCGACCTGAATTTCCCTAAGGGAACCCGTCCCTATCTAATTTCACTGCAAAAGGATACATTGTCTCCCTTCATTCCTCAACCTAAACCGTTGACCAAGGGTAAAGGGGACAAAAATGGCAAGAAATCGGATGATCAAGCGTCAGAGAATTCCATAGATGACCCAACAGATAGTGCAACAGAAGATAATTCAGAGGACACCCCCTCAGAACCTATCACAATTGATTTTGAAGGCATTGAACAGCGAATCGTCAGGTTTCCGGTTCCCGAAGGAATTTATCTAAAAATTCAAGCAATCAAAGACAAGGTGCTTTTCAGTTCTCGTCCGATTTCTAGCAGACTGAGAGATGATGCCGAGGATGATGAGTATCCCAAGGCAATTTTGGATGTCTACAACTTTGAAGTACAGAAGCGGGACTAGGTGGCGACCGGGATCAGCTGTTTTAAAGTAGCCGCCGACCATGAAACCATCCTTTACCGTTCCAAGCGGCAACTGCGAGTGGGCACTGTAGATACCCTGAAATCCTCTAAATCAAAGCCCAAGGAGGAAGATTCAGAACCGGGCCGCAAATCAGGTTGGTTGGACTTGAGTCGGGTCAAGGTCTCTATTCTACCGACCCTGGAATGGCAGCAGATGTTTAATGAAATCTGGCGATTGCAGCGGGAACAGTTCTCGACAGAGGACATGTCCGGTGTGGACTGGGACAAGGTGAGAATTCGCTATCAACCCCTGTTGGAACGGGTCAGCACTCGCTCGGAATTCTCCGATTTGATCTGGGAGATGCATGGTGAACTCGGGACATCCCATGCCTACGAAAGCGGTGGAGACTATCGCCATCCTCCTAACTATCGTTTGGGTTATCTGGGTGCAGATTGGAGTTATGACCCAGCCCAGGATGCCTATCGAATTGAGAGGATCGTTCAGGGAGATGCCTGGAATGAGAAGCAAAGCTCACCCCTGAGTCAGATTGGTCTGGATATTCAACCGGGAGACTTGCTGCTATCCATTGGAGGCCAACGGTTGAGTCAGCAGCTTGCCCCTGAAACCCAGTTGGTCAACCAGGCTGGAACGGAGATTAGTCTCACCCTGGCTAGAGAAGCTGTGGATCAGCCCCGTACTATTACCGTCAAAACTCTGAGGCGGGAAACTCCCCTGCGCTATCGAGGATGGGTTGAGACCAACTACAACAGGGTTCACGAGGCGACCCAAGGCCGAGTCGGTTATGTCCATATTCCCGATATGTCAGCCGAGGGCTATGCAGAGTTTCACCGCTATTACCTGGCTGAAGTGAATAAGCCGGGATTAATTATCGATGTTCGCTATAACGGCGGCGGTAACGTTTCTCAACTGTTGCTGGAAAAGCTGGCGCGACAACGGATTGGGTATGACATTTCTCGCTGGGGCCAGCCCGAACCCTATCCCGATGCAGCTCCCTTTGGCCCGATGGTAGCCCTCACGAATGAACAGGCCGGTTCTGACGGGGACATTTTTAGCCATTGCTTCAAACTGATGAATCTGGGAACATTAATTGGAAAACGCACCTGGGGTGGAGTGATTGGCATCTGGCCCCGCCATGGCTTGGTAGATGGAACCTGGGTGACCCAGCCGGAGTTTTCCTTCTGGTTCAAGGATGTGGGCTGGCGAGTCGAGAACTATGGCACTGATCCAGATATAGAGGTGGAGATTACTCCCCGGGATTGGGCAGAGGGCCGTGATCCTCAGATGGAGAAGGCACTGGAGTTGATTCTGGCGGAAATTGACAAACAACAACCCAAGGTGCCTGATTTCGGCAGCCGCCCTCACCTGGGGTTACCGTAGATTAATGCAATTCTGGCCTGGGCCAGAATTGCACCCCTTCAGACTAATTTTGCCTGATCCAAAACTCGGTTTAACTTGCCGCTTTGATAGCCCTCCAGATCGAGGGTGACATAGAGGAATCCCAGGGATTGAAATTTTTCGGTCAATTGCGGCAGGTCAGTTTCCAGGACGAAGGATTTGATCTGTTCTGGCGGTAGCTCAATCCGGGCAGTCTCTCCAGCAGAGCGAACCCGCAAATTTTGCCAACCCAGTTGTTTCAGATAAACCTCTGCCCGACCGACACGCTGCAACTTTTCGACGGTAATCTCCTCGCCATAGGGAAACCGAGAACTCAAGCAGGGCTGCGAGGGCTTATCCCACCAGGACAAACCAAGCAATTCTGAGAGCTGGCGTACCTCAATCTTGGTCACCCCAATTTCGGCCAGGGGCGATCGCACCCCCCGTTCGACTGCCGCCTGAATGCCAGGACGATAATCTCGCAAATCATCTGCATTCACCCCGTCAATTACGTAGGGATAGCCGCGCTCTAGGGCCAGTGGCTTGAGGGTATCGTGCAGTTCACTTTTACAGAAGTAGCAGCGATTAACCGGATTTGAAGTGTAGTTCGGATTCTCCATCTCTTGGGTGTTGATTTCCTCATGGATGATTCCAATCGTTCTGGCCTGAAATCGAGCTTCCTCTAAATCCTCTGGTAACAAAGATGGCGAAACCGCTGTCATAGCCAGGGCGCGATCGCCCAACACATCAAAGGCAATCTTTGCGACCAGGGTGCTGTCAACGCCTCCAGAGTAGGCCACCAGTGCCCGATCCATCTCGCCAAATAACGCTCTAATTTGTTCTAATTTTTGTTTCACCATAATAATTTGAATTGTTTGAGGTTTAAAGTGTTTCTAACGAGCATGAACTGAAAAATACCTCTAAACAAATTAGAGATGTAATAGGAATACGTTATCCTTACTACATTTTAGAGGGATCGTTGGAGGGATTATCTTTAACCCGAATGGTAGATAGCCGTATTGCCCAGATTCCTTTTGGACTGTTGCTATGCAGTCTCCTGATTCTGGAGAGAATTTTACCGAGCATTGCAATGAAATGTCCGACTAGATATGTTATACTCTCTTCCTATGAGGTCTCCTTAGTACACGGTCTACACATTCGTGGGGTTACGTTCAGGGAACTAAGGATTCGGAGTATTTTAGTCCTGAAGATTAGTTGCGAATTGGTATTATGAGCCAAAAGGTTTTGCATCCAATGGAGAAGTTCCAACGTCAGGTTGCTTCTCTGATTAAGTCTGATGTTGTTCAGCCCACTGATAGCCTCTGGAAGATTTCACTTCTATTCGGTAAAGATTGGACTCACTGGAAGCAGGAACTTCTAGAGTTTGGGTTTTCAATGCAAGATCCAATCTGCGAGCTGCTTGCGGTTGAAGGATGGGATGAAGATTAGGTTGGACATGAACAGTTTGGGAATCGAGAAACAGCTAATGGCTGGGAAGCGACGTTTAGCTACATCTGGAGACGGCCCAAATCACCAGCTAGGGCTTCAGCAGTTTGGTAGCGATCGCGAACTCTGTATTCTGTTGCTCGATGGATGACGGTTTGTAGTTCAGTGGGAATTGTAGGAATGCTTTCCAAATCGAATCCATAGCCCTTGGAAAGTTTTTGATAAAAGTTCAGTGGGTGTTTTCCCGTCAGCAGGAAAATTAACGTCGAACCAATCGCGTATACGTCTGACTGCGTCACAGGTTGACCTCGATCTAGCTCCGGGGCGCTGTATCCCTCAGCACCGATTCGAGTTCCTAGCGGTGTTCCAATCTCCTTCACTGCCCCGAAGTCAATTACCACAATCCGCTGTTCCGCCCGTTGTAGCAGTAAGTTTGCGGGCTTGATGTCTCGATGCACGATGGGAGGGGTTTGGGAGTGCAAGTATTCCAGAATCTTGCAGGTTTGCAGCATCCACTGAATTGCCTGGTGTGGTAGGACAGGCCCCTGGTGGTGTACTAATTTTTCTAGATCCTGGCCATGGATCATCTCCATCACAAGGTACTTTTTACCCACTTCAACAAAGAAATCGTAGAACTGAGGAATTCCTCGGTGACTCAGCGTCTTTAGGGTTCGAGCCTCCCGCTCAAATAACTCCTGGGCTTTGGCAATCTGTGCCATGTCCGCGTTCATTTCTTTGATAACCACCAAATTTGGGGCCGCAGACCCATTCGCTTGATTGGAACGCTGTTGACCATCCCAGGCCAGTAAGGTTGTACCCATGCCACCTTGACCCAGGGTTCTGAGTACCTGATAGTGCCGTATCTGTCGTTCAATCTTGACTGGATTACCACAATGAATGCAGAACAGACTGCCAGGTGGATTTCCCGCATGATCACAATTGGAGGATTTCGGAGAGGATTTCGGAGCAGTGGAGACTGCCGTCCCAAGCTCAAATCGCAGTAGGGGGCCGTCCTGGGCCAACTCCAGCGTCACACCAGTGGTTAGCCATGCCTGTTGAGTCAGCACCTTATTCAAAAAAGTACCGTTAGTTCCTTTGCTGACCAAGCGCCAGGATTGACCCATAGTTGGATGGGACTGTTGATACAGCTCCAGGTGGTAACGCGAGACCAGCGGATCCACAATCACCACATGGTTGTCCGGAGCACGACCAACCCGAATGCAGGTTTGATGGGAAAATTTCCAGTGCTCTAGCGGTTTTTGCTGCTGCGGATCAAGGCGAGTCAACGTTACAACATTGCTCATACGGGGTAACGTTTTGAATGGCTAGTTGAATGGCTATCCATACTCTAGCAGGGTTCTTGTCAGAGTGATTTTCAGGGATTGAGACCCACCCGTATGCGACGGGCCAACTCTGTGTGCAGGGCATGGCCAGCCTTGTAGGCAACGTAGTGGGCCGTTGGGATCATTCCTAACAAACTCAAATCTCCCACCAAGTCCAACAATTTGTGGCGAACGGGTTCGTCAGCAAACCTGAGCGGTGGATTCAGCCAATCTGTTTCTCCACCGACAATCGCATTCTCCAAACTCCCGCCCTTGATCAACCCCATCTGTTGCAATTGTTTCACCTGGGCTTCCAGGACAAAGGTGCGGGCAGGCGCAATCGCTTCAGCAAAATCTTCAATATCTGGACACCAGGTATACCACTGGCGACCAATTACAGAATCAGGGAAGTCAATCCCATAGGTAAATCGCATCTGTTCACCGGGAAAGGCTGCAACAAAGGCGTCTCCTCTTTGTACCGAAATTGGATGGGTGAGGGAGGATAGAGTCTGGGACTTGAATTCAGCGGTCACTTGATCTTCAAAGGATTCTCCAGCAGGGGAAACAGCAGTTAAACCCGCCTCAGCAATTGCAATGGCCCACGGTTGAGCTGAGCCATCCAGTAGGGGAACTTCCGGCCCATCAATTTCAATCCGAGCATGGCTAACCCCGATTCCAGTCAGAGCTGCAAGTAAATGCTCAACGGTTCGGACACTCGGTGAAGGGTCTTGATCCGAATTCGCTTGAACTAACTCTGTTGAAAGAGCTGTAGGTGCCACCGACTCGACCACAGCAGGAATTACGGGCGCATGCGGTAAATCAACCCGAACAAAGCAACGGCCGCTGTCAACCTCCGTCGGCAAAATCCGAACAGTTGTTAACTGCCCTGTATGCAAGCCTAGTCCAGACTGAGTAACAGGTTGGGCGAGGGTGATTGGCAGATTAAATTTCATAGACCAACCCGATTAATTGCTTTCCCAGTCGGGGCAGCTTTCTCCTTCTACGCCATGGGGGTGCATGGCACAAACCAGCAAATTCCCACCATAGATTTGGCCGTGGTAATGTTGGCATCCTCGGCAGGCTGGATGCTTCGTCCGCGATGCGGGAGAATAGGTGACGAAGGGTTCAAACTCGTCATCCGCCAAGTCAAACTCAAGATCCAGGTATACGTCTAGAATCGGTTCCATAATTTCAGCAAAATAGACCTCTAGCTCTGGAATCCAATGATCACGAATCTCCTGGGTGATTTCCTCAGACGCTTCAGCTAGCTCATCAACCACACCCTGAAACTCTTCACCCGCTACCTGAAAAAATTTATCGATCTCCGCAACCGTTGACTCAACGGTTGATTCCACGGCTGCAAAAAACTCCTTTGACCAATCTTCCATTATCAGTATCGGCTTAACCGTTATCTACCTCAATTACCTATCTCAATTCTAAGAAATCACCCGTGAAACTTTCAGTGAAACTTTTTAGATATCGTCCTTCCGCTGGAGTTGCTGCAATTCGTCTTGAAGATTTTTAACCCGTTGACGGAGTTGATCCACCGAATCGGTTTCAGTTGATTGGTTTGAACGACCGCCTGAGTCGTTGTCTTCGTCGTCTAGAATCTCGATCCTGCGAGGCTCAGAACGTGAACTCGTACCGGGGTTGGCAGGGCCAGCGGCATCCTGGGCTTGCTGGAGAGCGTCTTCCACAAATCGACGGGCTTCATCCGCCGTCATTTCACCTCGCTTGACCAACTCATCAGCCAACTTCTGGGCTTCCGTGCGTAGCTCTGCGAGGGTTTTTGTTGCTTTTTCTCCTGCAACGGAGGCCAGTCCAACACCGAGATAGACAGCTTTTTGAACAAGATCTCCAAAACCTGGCATCGTCTCTGTAGCTCCCTCAAATAAAAGTGACCCGGAGACCACGCCTATCAGAAGCATCCCGTATTGCTGCTACCTTCCGGTTCTGACAAGGTTTGGGCGTTCTAATCGCATAGATCCGAGTCATCTACGATCATAGCACGCTCCATCACTCAGCAACGATGCACCAATGATAAAGTTCGTAGGAAACGCAGTGATTCTTGACCAGTGGATCCGCTTCAACAATTGCTTTGGCCACTTCCATCGATTCGGCCTCAAAAATCAGCATCCCACCGCCTCGCCGTTCCCAGTAACCACTACGGGCTTTGTATCCCCGATTGGCTAGACCTTTCACGTAGGCAATATGATCAGGAACATATTGGTCAAAGACTGATTTCTCAACTATTCCTTGCTCAATTTTGACAAACCACGGCATATGAATCTTTTTCCAAAGCTGCTTCAATCCAGGTTAAATCTTCCTGCTGTGATCAGGATGGCTAGCCAACAGATTTTATCGACTAATCTGGCTAAGAACCCCGGTTGAAATGGTGAGTAAAATTAAAATCCACAGGGTCATTCCTGGGAAAAAGGCCAGAATCTCTAAGCCACGCAGGATCCAGAACACAATTGTGATCAGAAGCAATGTGAAAAAAAGCGTGGCAAAGGTTCGTTTCTGGGAAACCATTTTCTAGGCTGTAAAGGTGGTGAATTGACCAGACGTGAGCGTACTAGCCTCAACATTTCTCAGGACAACGATACTCTCATCCGTTGCCTCCACCCCAATAATAGTCGATGTTCCCTGTTGGGTAAATGTCAACTGCTCAAAGGTCAGCCCGCCACCCAGGGCGATTTGATCCACACCAAGCTGGAAGTCATCGATTGTATCCAGTCCATCATCTATAAAGATTACGAATAGATCATTACCTGCACCGCCTGAAATCAGATCGTTGCCATCATCACCGGACAATACGTCTGCTCCGTCCCCACCGAAGAGGGTGTCATTGCCTTGACCACTGAAGAGGGTATCTTCTCCCTCGTTACCCGCTAGCTTGTCATCTCCAATATTCGCAAACAACAGATCATTGCCTGTCCCACCTGATAGGATATCGGACTCCAGACCTAGCTGAGCGTTGTCAAATACCTGGTCACCGAAGAGAGTATCGTTTCCTGCATCACCGCAAAGATGATCATTGCCCAACTCGCCGAAGAGCAGGTCATCTCCCTGATCTCCAACAACCAAATCATCCCCCTGACCGGAGTGAAGCGTATCGTTGCCTTCCCCACCACTGAGGGTGTCATTGTCCACATTACTGATCAACAGATCATTACCATCACTGCCAAAAATCAGATCATTCCCTTCTAGGGCGGTAATGGCATCATCCAGGTCAGTCCCAACCAATTCATTGGAAAGTGTCAAATCAGAGGACGCTGCACCGGACACTTCTGGAATCTCTGGAAGCGGTGGACAATCACAATCTTCCTCAATCAATCTCAGGTCTTCCCCCAAATCTTCCGTATCTTCATCACGGGAGAGTAGATTTGGATCCTGAACGGTCACGGTGATTCTGGACGTACTAGACTCTGCACCATCATTATCGGTTGCTGTGTAGGAGAAAGAGGCATCTCCGACAAATCCCGCTGCTGGAACAAAGGAGAGCTGATCCACCTGTTCTGGAAGAATTTCGGCCACCTGTTCTGGATCAGTAACCGGAACACCAGAGAAGAAGAGAGTCCCTTCAGATGGATCGGGCGTATCAGTAATGGTAAAGAAGCTGATGTTTCCGCCAATGTCGATCCCTGTCAGTTCGATCGGTACGGGGGATTCTGTATCGGTGCTGTCAATGGTCTGGATCAAGTTCTCGATAAACGGCGGCAGGTTGATCAAAGACGTAAAACTAGGAATCGGAGCCGATGAGCTGATGGGTATTGGTGCGGGATTGGGTGTGGGTGGGGGTGCAGGGATGGGCGTTGGCTCATCACTCGCTAAAATTTCAACCGTGGCAGATGCCTGAGAACCAATTTCTGTCCCAGAATCGTTGCTTTCTAACGTAATGTTGAAGGTTTCATCCGGCTCATTGATCTCATCATTATTGATGGGAATCGTCACTGTTTCGCTTGTTTGTCCCGGCTCGAATTCGACGGTGATCGGATCATTATCAAAATCAACCCCGTCTGCGATGGTTGCACCGCCTGTGGCAGTACCATCAGCAAATTGAACCTCCACAGTCGATACCTGACGGGTGTCTCCAGTTCGTCTCAGGGTAACAACTGCCAGGTTTGGGGCATTTTCATTGAATTGATATTCTGCCTCAGAGAATTCAACCCTTGCCACCTCGGGCGCAGGCTGATCGTCATCAAGAATTTCAACGGTGGCGGTATCCTGAACACCCAGGGCAACCCCTGAGTTGGAGCCTAGGGAGAGAGAAAAAACCTCCCTGGGTTCATCGATTTCATCATCGTTGAGAGGAAGAGTAACGGTTGCACGGGTTTGACCTGGCCCGAAACTCACGGAAATGGGGGTATTGTCAAAGTCGCGTGCTGTTGTGCCTGAGGCTCCGCCTGTTGCTGTCCCGTTGTTCAACTGAATCTGAACTGTAGAACCTAAACTCGTATCACCAGTACGATTGAGTTCAATCGTGATTTCAGATGCTAAATCGTCTTCGGCGAATTGATACTCAGGTTGAGAAAACTCAACCTCTGTTGGTTCATTAATCACTGCGGCAGGTGCAGCGGAACCGAATAGCGTTCGAGTGCTGTAGACAGTGGATTCTCCAGGCTCCAGCACAAATGTATTGTTGAGCGCCAGAGCAACATCAAACGGACTGCCGTCGATAAATTCATCCTCATCTGGCCCATCTTCCCGAATCGAATCATTCAAAGGTGTGCCGTCTGCAATTCCAGTCCTCAAATCAGCAACGACAAATCTGAAGGGCACTGAAGTAAACTGACCAATCTGAAACCGACCTGGCCACTCAGTTGACACTCCTGTCGCAGAGATGCCAACAAAATCAGCGGAAGACTCAGCGTCTGTGACCGAATCGGTCTCAAACAAAATTTCTTGTTGATTTTCAGGGTCAATATCAGGGTTGTCCTGAACCAATCGACCCCCTGCATCCTCATCTGCTGATGTCCCATCAAACTCCAGGTCACCATCCAGATAACGGATCAACTCAAACTCAACCGTCTGATCTGTGGTGTTGGTGATCTCGTAGGTTTGAACCAGTGTACTTCCCACTACAGTCCCATCATCGGCCAAAAGTTGAGCAATCCCCTGATTCAAGGCAAAATCCAGCCCCTCAATCTCAAAGGTGCTGTCTGCACTGGTTTGATCCTGACGCAGGAGATCAGGCTCATCAAGTTGACTTGGCTCAAACTCCAGGATACTGCCCGTCGTGAGATAGGTGCGATCGCCATCATCGCCCACACGAAGGGCCAAACTCGAAGCAAAAACGGTTCCCGCCGCTTCTGAATCACCAATTGGATCGTAAAACGCGTCTGATGTTTCACCATTGACTGAAGAACCAAATGATCCAAAGCCATCAACACTAACTTGAAGACTGCCGTCTCCAGAAGGGGTACTGAGAGTGATCATATAAATTTCTCCTATTAATCAAGCATGATAAAGGTGTTGATAAAGCTCAAGTATTCTCCTCTAGACTGCTGCACAGGATTTTTTTCTAGATATGCCTCACCAGATCAGGAAATGACGTAGCAAATTTTGATGAAATACAATGCAATAAAGACTAACACCCCGACAGAATTCCAATTAAATCAAGTGCAATAAACGGTTATTCATAACATTTGCCATGGCATTTAACGCCTGTCCAGCCAGATCCTAGAAAAATTTTCTGATCATCCTATATCAGCCTGTACAGCACATTGAGAACCTGTAAACACTATATTAGCTTAACTGAAGTATCAATTGTCAGCCACAGCTACGAGTTTACCTGGAGAAAATCTTCAAACACCAATCCCAAGCTTGATTCTCGTTGGTGAAATTACGGAATGGTTATTAGTTATTAGTTATTGGTTATTGGTCATCAGTCACTGGCTATTAATTTGACTGAGGGCGTGATGAACAACAAGCAATTAAGTAACCAACAACAGACTCTTTAAATAAAGCCAAAGGAGTTGTCAGCTAGGTCAAGTTGGAGGTCTCCTTCAACAATTGCTATAACTTCCCCTTGACCCGATGAATTGAAGAAAACAATGGCTGTCCCATTCGGTAGGTCAGTGGTCAGACTCACTTCCAAGTCTTCAAAGCGTGTGAGTTGATACTGAGTTGCATTTCCAGGCAGAAGAATTGTGTCTTCATTGGGGTCAAAGTCGCTGATCAGGGTAACGCCTCGGCCCCGCCGACTGACACCAGTCAGAATATCATCGTCGCGATCGCCCAGGATCAAATCACTACCGCTGCCGCCCTGAAGGTTATCATTTCCGGCCCCGCCATAGATCGTATCGTCGCCCTGATCACCAAATACGGTGTCTTGGTTAATATTGCCAAAGAGCACATCGTTACCACCGCCCCCATAGAGGCTATCTACTCCAATATCTCCAAAGATCGTATCGTCGCCGACATCGCCAATTCCAATATCATTTCCCTGACCGCTGAAGAGTAAATCACTCCCAAATCCCCCATTCAAAACGTCATTGCCTTTGAAGCTGGAAACGGTATCATCTCCGGAGTCGGGGTAGATCACGTCCTCGCCCAGTGTACCGACCAGTGACTCTGAATTGCGACTGCCCTGTTCCGTCGCTGGAGGCTGGAAAAGGGCAATATTGAGTTGATCGCCATTGTTGCGCAGGGAAAATGTATCCTGGCCCACTCCTCCCAAAAGCGTATCAACCTCTGTGGTTGTCAAAATAATTGGATTTTCGCTGGACATTGAGATTAATCCTTGATGACTAGATAGAACTTGATTTCTGCTCCAGCCAGAATCATTTTGGTGGAATGTGGGTCGGCTTTGCTGCCCAGCATCAATACCGCATGAAATCTGACAAGGGGCAGGCTGAGATTCACTGATAGACCCAGAAGCAACATGGCACAAATTGAGCAGACGATCAAACTGTGGCCCGGTGTTCGGTGGGGCAGTATCAAGCGATAAAGTATTGAGTAGGATGACAGGTAGACCCATCATCAAAGTTCCCCGATGACCCAACCAATAGCTAGTCATACGTTACAGAGCCTTGAGTGCAATACCTCTACACTAGCAGCATCGAAGACCCACTCTAGACCCTGACGGTTGACTGTTTTAATCAGCAGGTCATCCTGTGCGGAAATTGCCCCTGCTGGTAGCTGGAAAGACCAACTCTGACGGCTATTAGAGGCTGAAAAAGCGGGACAAAACTGATGAGTTATCTCACCATTTCGTAGGACAGAAATCAATTCAATTTGCCCCCCTGAATTGATTTCTGAGACCCAGCCCTGTAGATGCAGTTCCCCGGTTGGAGTAAGACAAAATTTCTCCAACTGCCCCTGGGGATGATGACTAAATCTTAGACTGGACAAATCACGCTTTGGATCACTTGTGACCAGATATAGATCTTGATAGCGACAAATGGCCCTGGAAATTCGATAACATTCTGCTTTTCCCTGGCTCACCGTTTGAACCACTTGACGCACAAATGCTTCACCAACGTAGGTAGTTCCATATTCTTGCCCTGGCAGGGAGCGGCTTTCACTCGCCGGAGCAAATAGAATTTCGGCGGATTGAATCTTCAGATGTTCCGGCAACAATTCCCGATCATGTACACTAAACAACAGAATTCCCTGGGGTGATAAGCATTCATAGAGGGTTTTCATCCAGCCGATGAAGGTTTCCTCTGGCATATGGCTGAAAAAAGAACAGGTCAGAATACAGTCAAATTGATGGGAAGTTAAAGGTTGACTGGGATCAGACTGGGAGACAATTCCATTGACCTGAAATTGTTCGGTTTGAAACCTGATCGCAGGAGCCAGGATATCCGCTACCCAGATTTTTTCGGGGGGAATTTCCTGAGTCAAAAATCGAGTCAATCGCCCATAGCCACTAGCAAAGTCAAAGAATTTTTCAATATTCTCAAATCCCTGAAAATACCAGTCAACGACCTGTTTTAACGCATCAAAAATTCGACGACCATTGAAGTAATATCGCACATAGGCCCGCTCTGGAAAAGCTTGATTTTCCAGGGCAACCAGGTACATTTCATCTGCTTCATCGATCATCGGCTGGAATCTATTTGGAGATTTGACCTGATCATTGATTAAAAATTCTAGGGCGGGATTTTCTAAAACAGGATTGAACACGACTAAATCTGATTTGAATGGATTTAAGGTATATTTGAGCAACGATTCCCTGGATTCCCGTCTACGTAGGAATGAAGTTGGGATTTCTGAGCTTGTAAAATCCTAGGCTTTGAAGACGATTGCAGGATCGACACGGGTTACTTTTTGGATGGCAAAAAAAGCCGAACCCGCACACATAATGACAGTCAGGCCAAATACACCAATAGCAGACCAGGGCGTGATCAAAATCAAAATTCCCTGGGTGGCAGCGGCCCAGGCCGTAACGCCGAAGCAGAGCACCATTCCAGGGATGTAACCCAGTACCGCCATCCACCAGGCTTGCTCCAGAATCACCCCATAGATCATCTGATCCGGCGCGCCCATTGCCTTTAGTGTTCCAAATTCCTTAATATGATCCGCCACAGAAGCATACAAAATTTGGCCCACAACAATAATTCCCACTAGAATTCCCACCCCTGCCCCCAGACTCAGCACGAATCCAATTCCGGTTCGTTTTTTCCAGTAGACCCGAGTCTGGCTAGACATTTCTTCTGTAGTGTAGGCCTTTACTTTGGGAACGGAGTCTTCAATTTTCCGCTTAAGGGCCTGAAGATCCTGACCCGGTTCAGCCCGCACCAGGATAAATGTAATCGGAGAGGTTGCATCTAACTTTTTGGGTGCGGATTCTGTAATTTGCGACTCGGTGGCGGGATTGCGATCCTCGAAGGTATTCACACATTTGAGATCCCCATCCTCCAACCTGCACTGGCTGCGGGTTTGTAGCCGAGCATTGACGTAGGCATTGGCGTTTTTCAAGGAGGTAAAGATTAATTTGTTGCTGACAATGGGCTGGGTTCCGGTTGTAATCCCGACAATTCGGGCCTCCAGACCACCAATCGTAGCAGTGTCCCCAATCTGGTTTACCCTCAAGGATTCTAAATTGCTCTCATCGACCATAATGCCGTAGGGTTCCTTCAGAGCTTGCCGATCTCCCGCAATAATATTCCAGGGGCTGAATAATTCCCCGTTTGGATCTGACCCAACGACCGTCACTGCATGGATTTGATTGTCCACGGGATCTCGCCAGCGCGCACTCCGAAAAATCAGGGCCTCTGCCTGCTCTACTCCTTCCACTTCACGGGTTTGTAGCATTTGTTCCAGGGCCAGCGGTAGGGTGAGTTCCAGGTTAATCATGTCCTCGGAGGCCACCCAAATATCAGCCCTGGAATTATCAATAACGATGGATGAGGATTGTACGAAACCATTGAGGATTCCATTCTGAATGGTCACCAGGCTCACCGCAAACATAATGCCAGCCTGAGCCGCGATAAACCGAGGAATATCTTCAAATAAGTTTTTGCGAGCGATGGAAGCCATAGATTAGAGAATTAATGCTGAAATATTGATGTTGAAATACTGTAAGGGAACCGTCCTTAACCGGGGAGTTTTAGTTCATGGTGATCCAAACCACTGCTTCGATGTTAACCCGTGATGGGTTGCGATTAGACGCTGATATCTACCGTCCAGAACAAGCGGGAGATTTTCCAGTTCTACTGATGCGGCAACCCTATGGCCGAAAAATTGCCTCCACGGTGGTTTATGCCCTTCCCAGTTGGTATGCGGCTCAGGGATACGTGGTAGTGATTCAGGATGTCCGGGGCCGAGGTAGCTCTGAGGGAGAATTTGATCTATTTAAAACAGAAGTGGAGGACGGTATTGACACAATTCAGTGGGCCGCGAACTTGCCCGGTAGCACAGGTCAAGTGGGCATGTACGGCTTTTCCTATCAGGGGATGACCCAACTCTATGCGGCTTCCCAGGTTCCACCAGAACTGAAAACGCTTTGTCCTGCCATGATTGGCTATGATTTGTATAATGACTGGGCCTATGAGGGAGGAGCCTTTTGTCTACAGGCGAATCTGGCCTGGGCAATTCAGTTGGCGGCGGAAACAGTGCGGCGTTCGGGAGATACCGGAGCATATCAGGCACTCTACCAAGCCTCTCGGAATTTACCGCTGTACGAAGGACTACCGGCTGATCCGGGCGTTCTGCAAACCCTGGCTCCAGAATCCTTTTACCACGATTGGTTGCGTCACTTTCAACCGGATGAATACTGGCAAGCCCTCAATCCACAAATGAGCCAGGTTGACCTGCCGATGCTTCATATTGGGGGGTGGTTTGATGCCTATCTCAGGGGAACACTTCAGTTCTATCAGGATCGAACCAAATGTGCTCAAGCTCCCCAATATTTGGTAATCGGCCCGTGGGCACATCTGCCCTGGGGCCGGAGGGTGGGGGCAATGAATTATGGAATTGCCGCAGACAACCGGATTGATGAGTTACAGATTCGGTGGTTTGATCAGTTTTTGAAGGGGATTGATACCGGGTTATTGGAAGAACCCGCCGTTTCTCTGTTTGAAATGGGCAGCAATCAATGGCGAGAATTTGATACCTGGCCCGATGAAACAGTGCAATCCTATCTGCTATTCAGTACAGGCTTGGCCGGAATTCAGGAGGCGGCGGGGACGTTACTAGAAATCGTTGAGGCAGAAAATCTGGAAGATGAGAACTTGGAAGACGAGAACTTGGAAGATGAGAACTTAGAAACAAAAGCATTAATCACCTACGATACCTTTGTCCATGATCCCTGGAGACCCGTTCCCTCTCTAGGAGGTCATGCAGGATTTCCAAGTGGTAGTGTTGAACGTTCTGCATTGGACTGTCGTAGCGATATTCTGACCTATACTTCAGCCCCACTGGAAAAGTCAATTCACTTTGCGGGTAGTGGAATCGTTGAGGTTTACTGTGAAGTGGAGGCAATGAGCTACGATCTCTGCGCTGTTGTATCGGATGTTCATCCAGATGGAAAAGTTTACAACTTTACCCAGGGCTATCGACGGGTGTACCCCCCAGAAACTTCGGAAAAAATCCAACTTGAAACTGGAACCGCAGAGCTTTCCAATTTGCAAATTCAGAAAACAGTCATTCAATTACAAGCAACTTGCATTCAGATTCCTCCAGGCCATTCAATTCGTCTCAGTCTCAGTGGAGCATATTTCCCTAGCTATTCAGTTAATCCAGGAACAGGTCAGTTTTATCCAGGGAATTGGATGGATGCAAAGGTGATAACCGTTCGGATCTATTCTGGAGAAACCTATCCGTCCCAGGTGAGTCTGCCTATAACCCTTTGAATCAACGCATATCTGAATTAATTCATAACCCCTGAGCGCATGGCAATCACCGCCGCCTGCACCCGGTCATCCACCGCGAACTTATTCATGATGCCACGCACATGGGTCTTAATCGTGTTCGGGCTGAGAAAAAGCTGAGCTGCAATTTCCGTGTTGCTCATGCCCTCTACGATGAGTTTCAGCACCTCCAGTTCCCGTTGAGAGAGATTGGCCACCTTCTCACTATCCTCCGTGGCCGGAGGTCGGAGATGATTCACAACTATCTGCGCCACTTTTGGATCAAGATAGGTCGCCCCTTCACTGGCCACTTGAATTGCTGCATGAAGCCGTTCAACACTGGCTCCTTTAATGCAATAGGCATCGGCTCCACTTGACAGCGCTGCTACAACTTCAGTTTGATCGGTATGGGAAGTCAGCATGACCACTCGAATTTCTGGCAATTCTGACTTAATTTTTTCAGTGGCAGCAATCCCATCCATCCGAGGTAGACCAATGTCCATTAAGACCAAATCTGGCTTCTCAGCGATCGCCCTTTCCACACCTACATAGCCATCCTCAGCAATCCCAATCAGATCAATCTCTTCCCATTCCGACAACACCTGCTCCAGACCCAACTGCATCATTGGATCATCTTCGATAATTAAGATTCTCATAATCTCTACAACTAACCCTAAAAAGTAACAAATTTAACGATAACGACTTAAAAATAACCTGACGCAGATAGATTTCGCCAAGAACTCCAATTGTGATGGCATCATCACACAGGCGTCAACTCAAACCGATAGGTTTCGATCACAGGGTTGGCCAAGAGGCGATCGCAAATACTATTCACCTGACTTTTGGCCTCAGCTTCGTCAGCAGCATTCAACTTAACTTCGATATATTTACCAATCCTGACCTGTTCGACATCGGAGTATCCCATTTGCTGAATGCCTGAACGAATAGCGGTTCCTGCCGGATCCAGTACAGATGGTTGTAGGGTGACGTAGATTTGAGCTTGATATTTCTGCATTCTAGGAGGTGAGTGACAAGACATTCCTATTATTGATCAATCTCTGCCCCAGAATTTCAGCCCCCAATCGGTTACAACGATTCTTCCGAACTCTGTAATTTTAGGCGCTTCGACCGTTTCGATTCCCGAAGCCATTGGATATACTGTGTTGAGGAAAAGCTATCCCAGAATGCCCTTGTATGAAACTTAAACTTACCCCCCTTGTGTTAGTGGTGTTGGGTCTGCTCACGATGTTCCTGGTGAATGAGTTTGATTTTTTGCGTCAAGCTTCCCATCAGGTAACGGCCTGGGAAGGTTTTTCTAGTGCTTCTGAACCGGCTGAAGTTGTGACAGCGGAAGCGGAATTAGAGAAGGTTACTGATCCAGAGCAGGAACCGCAAGCGGATCAGGCCCAGGCCGTTACTAGCTCCACCGCCGCCGATCTAGCCGCCATACCCCAATCCCCGGATGCTCCTGCATTCTGTGGCATGAAACCCAATTCTAGCCCTGCTATTCCAGAACTTGGCCCAGAGATTCAGTCTCCGGCTCCGTTGCAACGGTTTCGGGTTCCAGTTTATGGGGCAGAAAGCCTCGATGCGCCGCAGGAATATCAGGCCATTGCCGACCGAACCAACTATGGTCAGCGCTATCTCTACGATATCGAGGGGCGGCCAACCCAGAATCAGCCGATCATCGTCATCCATGAAACGGCAGGAAGTGCCTGGGGAACTGTGGAACTGTTTCGCACCTATCATGCCTCTGAAGATTATCAGGTCAGCTATCACTCTTTTATTACTTTGACGTGTGACATTGTCTACATCGTGCCTCCAGATTTACGGGCATTTGGAGCAGGCAATTCAGTCTTCGTGGGTAAGGCTGGCCCAGAAACAGTGAAGACCGACCCAAAACTGGAGCCGTCTGTTAATAACTTTGCCTATCATGTTTCTCTGGAGAGTCCCCCCGATGGCTACAAGAATGGCCCAACCCACAGCGGATATACAACGGCCCAGTATCAATCTCTGGCCTGGTTGATTGCTCGCACAGGAGTTCCCGAAGACCGGATTACAACCCATGCCATTGTGGATCGAACTGGAACACGGGCCGATCCACGCAGTTTTAACCAGCAGACGTTTCTGCGATTTCTGCGGAGTTATCCGAAAGTCCAGGAAATCAATATTGGTTGCCGCTCCCCTCAACAGTCCTAGGCGATTCTTAGCATTAGATGGTGGTAAAGTTCCCTGAAAGATCATCAGGGGCAACGTTCAGCACCAACCCAATCTCTTTTGCTGTTGTGCTGTCGATAATTAGGGTACCTGCTAAATTCCCATCCTGATCGGGATCAAGGCTAATATTAACCCCAACAGTAGTTTGAATAAACTGCTCAATCGCGGCTGAATTGGAGAGAAACGGTAACAGGTTGGAAGGGATATCAACCCCAAATGCGTCAAGCAACCCGTTGCCCAAATCCAACAGTTCAGAAATAGGACGATTTTCCTCTTGCAGCAGCAGATTAGCCTCCGTCAAGCCCCCTGCCAGGGCAATCTGATCGCCTTCTTGCAGATTTAGGTCAAAGATAATCGTTCCCTCTGTCTCAGGTTGAGCTGGATCGCCAGGTAGGAGAACAAACACATCACTGCCTGATCCCCCAATTGAACCATTCAAACCGCGATCGCCGGAGAGCGTGTCATCTCCTGTGCCACCAATCAAAACATCTGCGGCTTGACCCCCATACATCAAATCGTCACCATCTCCCCCTTCTAGAAAATCGAAACCCTTGTTGCCGCTCAGGGTGTCGGCATCCAGGAGACCAGAGAGGGTATCATTGTCCTTCCCGCCATAGATATAATCTGCTCCACCTCCCCCGTCAACAGAATCATTTCCCTGATTGCCATTAATTGTCTCTGCACCTGCGGAGCCAAGCACAGTATCATTGCCGTCCAGTGCCAGCCAAATATTTGCTGTAGTTGCACCTGAGCTGGCAGGAATGGTGAACAGGTCATTATCCCCTGATAGGGTAACGGGATCGTTCGGATTAAGGCTTGACATTTGTAGTTTTCTCCTGGGACTAAATCGCTAGGGTAACTCTTCTACCAATCTAGCCGACCGACAAACTCGGCTCCTATCGCTGTTGTTCTATAATCTGGTTCCCGGTTAAGCCAGAGCTTTCCTAAAAATGATCCTACTTCAGATAGATCAGTAAATTCAGTCCGGGGATGGTACGGGAGAGTGTCCAGAAGAGAATACTGAGATAGATCACCCCTAAACCCCACTGATACCAAACCAACGAGGTCACCAATCCGGGCAAACATTCGTCCCGCAATCGCACATCATTAAAGCCGAACTTAAGAAAATTATTCAAACTAAAGTCATAGTAATTGAGCCAACTCCAGCGCTTCTCCCACAGAACTGGCATGTAGCGTTCCCTGAACAGAGGATATCGTGGCAGCACGGGCAATCGCCCAATCATCAGTCGCAACTGCCTCAAACTGGCATCCTCTGACAGATAGGAAACTTCCATCAGGTTATGATAACGACCCTGTTGGTACAGCAGACCCAGCAAGATTCCAGGAATGGGAAGCAAGATACATCCCAGACTGATCAGCGTTAACCAGGGCTGAGGGGAGTTGCCAAATATTTCAAGCAATCCCAGGATGAAGGCAAGGCCAAAGCTGGCAGCCATTGCTATCGTTTCAAATTGAGTTGGTAGAATCGGCCTGGGTCGCCATTTGCGATATCGATCAACTCCCCAAAATAGCAGGCCAAAATAGGCGATCGCCACAATTCCCACACCAAAAACCAGATTAAACCGAGTTCCATAGCCACTGAGAAGCAGCAAAATACTCAGACTCAACCATCGCAAACTGTTGAGGAACCAACGAATGATCGGCAGAATGTACTGCTGAAAAAACTGAAACTGCTTTTTAGCGGGTTGTAGTAACTTCTGGGGATTCACAACCACCCGATCATAGATGTTGAGATAGGTTGTCAAATCAATGGATGGAAGCTGGAGGATTTCAGTCAGATCTCTAAAGGGTTGTTCTTGGCGGGTTTGAAGAATGGCTTGGGCTTGTTCTGAGCTGAAGCCGACCCGGACAAGTTGAGCAATCGAAGCTGTATTCAAGTTGATTCCTAGCAGATTGCGTTTCAGCATCTTGAGACGTAACTCAGCTCTGAGTAACTCAATCTGATTAGCATCTTCAATTTGTTCTTGTTGGCGAAAATTCTTGATTAGATTGCGGAGTAAATTCTCATTCCCCTGCAGGATAGGAACTGAAATTACCCGACCAATGAAACCTGGATCTCCTAAAATTCGAGCAGAAGTTGAATCGAACATCAGATTGGCCAGGTTCAGACTTTGAGGATGGCTAAAACCGACGTCACTGAAGTCAACAAGTTGCTGAATGCTTGCCTCTTTCAAACTGATACCCTGTTTGAATTGAGTTCTGCGAAAATCAAGGGATTGCTGAAAAAGAGCCTGGGAAAAATCGACATCTACAGCAAAGCGGGATTTGGAAAAAATTGCCTGTCCTTCCCACCAGGATTCCCGAAAGTCCGCTCTGTCGGCCCATTGAGTTGATTGAAAATCGGCAGTTTCCTGGAAATGGGCTTCATTGAAATGGGCAGTCTGAAATCGAACCTCCTCAAAAATGACAGACTTTTGGAAATTAACTTGACGAAATTGGCCATTGGACAAAAAAACGGCCTTTTGAAAATTGCTGTCTTGCTGAAATACAGCCTGGGAAAAGTTGGCCGTTTGATTAAATCGTGCCCCATGCCAGTCGGTTTTCTGCTGAAAATTGGCCTCAACTGCACTGAATCCCCTGAGGAAAAAGGTATGCTGAAAACTAACAGCCCGTTCAAACTGGGTCTGGTTACAGGCGATTCGGCCCCGGATCACAGTGATTTCTGGCAAAGAAGTGGTTTGATTATGAGGAACTTGCAGCGGCAGATGAGCTGCTTCTGATAGCAAATCGAGCAAATCCGCCTCAGAGAAGACCGATTGTAAGGTTTCAGCAAGGAGCGGCACGCGGGTTCCCAGACGGTTACCCAGAAATTCTCCTTGAATGCGAGAATGACTCAGATTCAGGCTAATTCGATCCTGGGATTGGCTGAAGGTTTTTTGCAAAAGTTGGTAGAAGGAATCCCGAAATTCAGCATTTTCAGGCCGCAGGTCGATGGTGAAATTTTGCAGGTCAATCCACAGCGCCCCATCTTGATGCACCAGATGCTTCAGACGCTCTTGAAGTTGTTCCACAGTTAGCGGGGTTGGGCCGGGGGCGGATTCGATTGCCCAAACTGCTACGGGACAAAGGAGGAATCCAATGAGTATGAGACTAAAAACTCTCAGGCAGAGGACTTTACAAAACTTAGGAAAGTACGCAGCGATAATAGGATGCACGACCCTCTATCTTACTTGGGTAACAGGAATAAAGAAACGATAACACACATAGTTTATATAGCTTTTTCAGGTCTGGTGAGATCAGGGTTGGAGGTTAGGTTGCGGTGCGCTCCAACTTCCTGCACTCCACCACCGTTGGAAACACCGTTAAAAAACATTTTGCTTAGCTCATATTTTCGTTTTTTAACCCGATTCAATTCCTAGAAGAAATGGGTTTTATATTATGTCCCAGCAAAGGCGAAAGTTTTACAAAACCTTTAAATAGACTTTACATTAATCAGCTAATTATGAAGCTACAGAGATTTTCATGGACTTTTTGAATGGAACTTTACATTAACCCATTAACCGTAAAACTGACGTAGCTGTGATCATGCTACGATCAAGCGCATAAGCACTTAAATGATTTAAATAACTTTCTGGGCGGTGGGTCGCAGTATAGATATCTATGGGGTTACAGGATTTTGATCTTTAATTGAAGAAGAGGTTGGTATTTCCATGTGATGGGACAAAGCATGGAAAATGTATGGGGCATGACTTTTTACCTTATTCCAGGAATTTCAATGAACGGAGATACTTTGCAAGAACAGCCAATACAATCTTCAGGAGAGCAAATAGTTAGCTCAGAGATATTGGCGTTAACAGATTTTCACCATACCTTGCCAGAGTCGGAAACAGCAGTTCAAAATGTATTAGAAAGTTCTCCATTATTAGTTGATGAAGATAGGGTTTTCGTTAGAATGACAAGCCCTGCGGTTAATCAACTGATCCAGGAACTGGAAGCATCCTACGAAGGCTTTGAAGTAATAGGCTCGGCTCCAGAGTACTATTTTTTGGAAGCTTTTTTCCCCATTGAATTTCTTGACGACTTAAATGGAATGGATCAAATCATGGGGGTGATTCCAGCGTCTCAAGCCATAACGAGTACAGGGCTGGTTACGAGCCAGGCTGACTTTGTCCATGAATCAGACCGAGTCCGATCTACATTGCCAGAGGGCTTCGATGGTACAGGACTCACCGTCGGTATCATGAGCGATAGTTTTGACATTTCTAGTAATGGTTCTGCCGCTGAAGATATTGCATCTAAAGATCTACCGGAGAACATTAATATTTTGCAGGAAGGGCCATCAGGCGGACTGAGCGATGAAGGTCGGGCCATGGCACAACTGATTCATGATCTTGCGCCGGGGGCTGATTTGGCCTTTTCTTCAGTCGCGTTTGGGGAAACAAACTTCGCTCAACAGATTCGTGATCTGGCCGATCCGGATCTTGGATCAGCCGATATTCTGGTTGACGATATTTCCTACGTTACAGAACCCTTTTTTCAGGACGGAATTATAGCCCAGGCTATTGATGAAGTTGTTACAAATCAAGGCGTAGCCTACTTTTCAGCCGCTGGTAATCGAGCCGATCAGTCCTATGAATCGACTAATTTTGAGGGTACGCCTGATTCAGAGGGTTTGTTTAATGACCTAACGTTCCATGACTTTGATCCAACAGACGGAGTCGATACCCGTCAACTGATTACCCTAAGCCCTGGTCGGACGTTGTTCAGCCTCCAATGGGATGACCCGTTTTATACCCTGGATGGAGTTGATACTGACTTGGGTGTTTTGTTGGTCGAGCCGGGCACTAGCAATGTCCTCGTAGAGGCTGATAGTCTCAATGTCCTAACGCAGACTCCGCTTGAGGTTTTAGATTTCATCAACAGTAATGACACCCCGATTCAGGTTGAGGTGATGATCCCTATTGTGGACGGGCCACAACCAGAACGCATCAAGTACGTTAATTTTCTCAATCCCATCACCTTTAACGAGTTCGATACCCAGAGCAACACTATCGTTGGTCATAGTGCTGCGACGAATGCAATGGCAGTTGGGGCAGTGCCTTTTTTTACCCAGACTGTCCCTACTCCTTTTACCTCCACAGGGCCGACTACCTTCTTGTTTAAGCCGGATGGGACGCCACTGGACTCACCAGAGATTCGCCAGACTCCTGATATTGCTGGAATCGATGGAGCGGATAACACTTTCTTTGGTAATGATATAGATAACAACGGCTTTCCCAATATCTTTGGAACGTCTGCCTCCGCTCCCCATGTTGCTGCGATCGCCGCGCTAATACTGGAAGCCAATCCCGACTTTACTCCGCAAGAAGTTTATGACCGATTGCAGGAGACTGCGATTGATCTGGGTGAGCCAGGTGATGATACTCTCACCGGTGCAGGGTTGGCAAATGCCTACGACGCGATCTTTGGCCCTCCTGAATCTGTTTCTCTACCCTTTGAGGACGACTTTGAAGACGGTGATCTTTCTCTAGCCTATACAACGAACTCGAACGGAGCCGGACGCATCCAGGTTACGGAAGGAAATGGGCCAATTGATACAAAGCATTTGACGCTGGATAGTTCTTTTGATTTGGGTTTCTCCAGTTCTCTGAATGAGGTGATTTTGAATGTTGACACAACGGATTTCGCCAATATTGAACTCAGCTTTGATCAGCGGGAGTTTGAAGATGAAGACGACCCGATGCCAGCAACATTTACGGGATCTGTCAATGCGGACGGCGTCGCCCTCAGCACAGACGGCATTAATTGGATTCGTTTGATTAGTTTGACGGGCTCAGACTCAACGGAGACCTATCAAACTCAAACCTTTGACCTGAGTGAGATCGCTGCGGATAACAATCTGACATTGGATTCAGAGATTCAAATCAAATTCCAACAGTTTGGTAACTTTCCGATTGACTCGGATGGTTTTGCCTTTGACAACATCAGTGTCACAGGGACTCCCATTTTAATTGCTCCCGTTGCGACGGCTGTTGATGATGTTTTACTGGGAACCGATGAGAATGACACAATTGCTGGGCTAATGGGTGATGACCGAATTGAGGGGAATGCGGGTAACGATCTACTACGGGGCGATGTCAACAACCGTTCCTCTGATGAAGCAGGCGGAAACGATACAATTTCTGGTGGAGCGGGCAATGATCGCATCGGCGGCAAGGCTGGAGATGATCAACTCTTCGGTAATGAGGGCAGAGATCGTCTGTGGGGCGATCAGGGAGATGATACCCTACGCGGTGGTCTGGGAAATGATGAGCTGCATGGTGATTCTGGAAATCTTTCCGGCGGGGCTGATCTATTTATCCTGGCAGCGGATGAGGGAACCGATACAATTGTTGACTTTGAACCGGGCCTCGATCTGATTGGTCTGGCAGGGGATTTGACCTTCTCCGAGTTATCGATTGTTCAAGTCAATGGTAATACTCGCATCCTCGTGGGCGACGAGACTTTAGCCATTTTAGAAAACGTAACTGAGCCGCTTACCGATCAAGATTTCACTACAATCTAATGCCTGCTTTTCCCTACATTAGTAGGACGGATTGGGTATCAACTTAAGGCGAAAAAAGCCCATCTACGAATCCAGGTATAAATAAACACATAGCTTAAAAGTAAAAAAAGCTCTGCGGAAGATCCCAGAGCAATGTATCGTAACCCTTGCAAATCAAATCAGGGAACGATGA
>JBHJGO010000065.1:0-26108 GCA_050331715.1 Microcoleaceae cyanobacterium | reverse complement strand
GTCGATTCTCAGTACATTTACTGAGCTGCCTATGCCAAGACAGTCATATAAACCATGTCAGCCCAAACCTTTACACAGTCAACCTTTTTCGCCTTAAGTTGATACCCATATTGGAGGAATATATTCTACAAAAAATCTTATATATTACCGCGATAAATTTCTGTCTTGTATGGATATCAGTAATCTGCTCAGAGATCAGTTGAATCGCCCTGTAGTATTGCTCAATGCTACTTAAAATATTACGATGAGTTGATTCCGGGAAAACTGTTGCGATGATTGCTGAGATTTCCTGGGCAATGTTGTTAGTCTGATAAAGCTGTGTCTTTTGAAATAGGGCTTGAACGATACCTTCTGCCAAAATATGCTGGATTAACAATTCATAGACGCCAGAAATCTCAATTTTTGGGTTAATCGACTGGCGGCAAATTTCCAAAAATAAGTTGCATCGTTCTCGAAATTGTGGACTTTCTTGCTCCGCTTGCTTGAATTTAGCTCGTAACGTTTCCAAGAGCTGTGGCAGTTCATCTTGAAATTTTTGAGAGGCGATATAAAAGTTTTGTACCTCTGGACATTCATCGTTTTCCCAGTCAGAAAGGAGGCTATTTAGGACACTTATATCCTGCATTCGTCTTTGTCCTCCCCACTAATGACTGTCTGGAATTTACTTCCTGAACATGACCTAGACCAACTGACAAGAATACTCTTGGGGCGAAATCACGAAGGGATCATAAATTGGCGATCGCCACCAATGTTCAGTTCGTTCTGCCACTAAAGGCTGCACTCTAAACTTCAACGGTTCTCCTTCTAGGACATCAATTCTTGCGCCAGAATAGGGCTTACGGCCCGTACTATTCCGTCCAATAAATAAGTGGGACTGAGCTACTGTCTTAGACCCATCTGTCCGCAACTCCTTTAGCTCCGGGCCTTCTGAGCGTTGATATCGTAAACTATGACCACTCCCTCCACAAATCAACCAATGCATATTTGCATCGCCATGACCCGTTTCACCCGTTTGCAGATATTCCAGGCAGTGAGCATGGCCATTTAGCACCAGATCCACCAGCGGTCGATCTCCCGCTAATTCTCCCACTGCGACGGCTACTTCATCGAGAACTCGACGCAGATTGAACCGTACCTCTAAGGTCTGTCCCTGCTCCCATTTCGTTGCCTCTGTGACATAGGGTGGGTGATGAAAATATAGAACTCGTCCCCGCACGTTGGAATTTTGCCAGGATTGGATTAAGCGACTTTGAAGCCAATCGAGCTGTTCCAGGTCGATCTGGACAGATTGGTTGTTCTGCAATCGTTTCTCGATATCTATCTGGCTTTCTTCTAGATATTCCAGCTTGGCCAGATTATCTTCCAGGTCATCAAGGGCTTCCGGTTGATCGCTATTCGATAGTTTTTCTACCTCTGTTTGAAGCCATTGTTTCTGGCGGTCAATTTCTTCAGAACGCTGCTTTAGGCGATAACGCAGGGTATTTCCTGCTTCCGTATCAGGAATTGGTGCAGGAGCATTGAACGTGCTGGAATCCAAAGCAAAAAAATCGACTCCACCGTATCGAAAGCTGTAATACCGATTCGGTAAACGGGTAAATTGTCCCGGAACATAACGCAAGCAATTTCCGGTGTCAGCTTTTGCTGTGTAGTGTTGATCCAGATGTTGCTCCAGTGCTTTTCCCTCTAGGTTCTGCAAATAATCTAAGAAGGCCCTTGCATAGGCATCTCCTTGATTTGAACCATGCCAGCCGATATCCATCTCAATTTGATTTCGCACTAATCGCCGGGGTAACCAGGTGAGCTGCGATAACATACCATATACCAGCGGTAGGTCGTAGTAATCGTGGTTCCCTAAAACAGGCAAAAAGGGGAAATTAAACACCATCTGGTCGTAGGCAATTTTCTGATAGTTCTGCCCATTGACCAAGAATTCTCGATAGGGAGCAATGAAGTTTCGTTGATAGTATTCACTGGAGCCAACGTGATAGACCACATCGCCCGTATGCAGCAGAAATCGACAATTTGGGGCCTGTTCTACCAGCAATTCAGCGATTTTTCGATGGGGACTATGATTCATGTGGTGTCCCGTTCCACTATCCCCAATCACTAAAAATGAGAATTCTGCCTTGTTCGCTTGACCATCATCAATTTGGAGCTGAGTTTGATCAATCTGGCGTTGCCGGATCGACCTTTCTTGCCACCGAACTCGTTGCTGCATCTTGCGAACTTTGGTCAAGATCGGCGGGTCAGAGACGAACTTCATAACAATCTATCCCCAGATAACTTGATTTCAGGTAAAGGTTCCGTTCTCAGTTTCCTTCACAGATCTTAACCAATCTTCTACCCATATAGTGATTTTCAATCGCGTGAATTATGGATTTGAAAGGTGGCGGTGCAGTGCGCCGCCATCTCCCGCACTCCAGTAGCTTTAGAGACGTTCCAGGTCAGCCTACTAATCCCTTAAATAATCGCAGGCCATCTACAGAACCCAGGGCTGAATCTGAGGCTCGTTCAGGATGGGGCATGAGACCGAGAACATTACCCTGGCGATTGCAAATTCCGGCAATGTTATCCAGGGAGCCATTGGGATTCGTCCCCTCGTAGCGGAAAACGATTTGTTGATGGGATTCTAAATCTTCTAAGGTTTGAGTATCGGCATAATAACAACCTTCACCATGGGCAATAGGTAGAGTTAGCACTTCAGCATCAGCGTAGGCTCTTGTCCAAGGGGTATTGGTGTTGGTCACGGTAACAGGAACTTGGTCGCAAATGAAGTGTAGATTGCGGTTCCGAACCAATGCACCGGGTAGTAAACCCATTTCAGTCAGAATCTGAAAACCATTGCAAATTCCAACCACTAACTTGCCCTGGTTTGCGTGTTCCAGGGTCGCATTCATCGCGGGGGAAAACTGAGCTACTGCGCCACATCGCAAATAATCTCCGTAACTAAATCCGCCCGGAATTACAACCACATCAATGTCAGACAAATCTGTTTCTTGATGCCAGACCATTCGCGTGGGTTGGCCAAGTAGCCCCTGGATGACCCAGACGACATCGCGATCGCAGTTCGATCCAGGAAAAACAATCACACCAAATTTCATGGTGAAAAACCCCTGTTGCCTACCCAGAAATTGTAACGCTGTGCGGGAATGACGTTGGTGGGATTTTAATTCTGGCAACAGTTTGCTGGTTGACCGCACGCTAGACTAAACGAATTACCTCAATTGTCACCGCCTATGTCTTCCCCGTCGGTTCGTGATCTAGAACTCACGCCTGAATCTTCCGAGGAGATCCTCTACCCTGACAGCGACGGTCAACCCATGGCAGACAATACACTCCAGTTTCGTTGGATTGTCACGATTCAGGAGAATCTAGAAATCATATTCGCCTTGGATGAAGCAGTTTTCGTGGCGGGGGATTTGTTGTGGTATCCCGTAGAAGGCAACAATAAACTTCGTCAAGCGCCTGACGTGATGGTGGTATTCGGTCGATCCAAGGGAGATCGGGGTTCCTATCAACAGTGGAAGGAAGATAATATTCCTCCTCAAGTCGTCTTTGAGATTCTTTCTCCCGGCAATCGCCCCGGACGAATGGCGGAAAAGTCCTTGTTCTATCAACGGTATGGGGTAGAGGAATATTACATCTATGATCCGCACCAGCAGGAGCTGAGTGGTCTACAGCAGTTTGAAAAGTGGTTGGAACCCATTGAAGAAATCCAGGGTTGGGTCAGCCCTCGCCTGGGGATTCGGTTTGAATTGATGGATACTGGCTTGGAAATCTATCGACCGGATGGCCAGAAATTTCTCACCTTCGTTGAGCTGGATCAATTGCGTCAGCAAGAATCTCAACGGGCGGATCAGGCTGAATTGGAACTGCAGCAAGAATCTCAACGAGCGAATCAAGCTGAATTGGAACTGCAGCAAGAACGTCAGCGGACTGAGCGATTGGCTGAGTTGCTTCGTGCTCAGGGGATTGATCCAGAGGAATAACTTAACGCCAATTTCCTGGAAACGCCAATTTTCTAGACAAGACTTGGGCTAGAAGGACAAATCGCCTTGCTTTCTTCTAACAAATACTCGTAGAACGTTTGAGCCACAACAGAAAGCTGTTTTCCCGTCAAGTGTGCTGCATACCAGCGTTGCTGAATTGGAAAGCATTGAACATTCAGAGTTGTCAGTTCGCTATTTTCTGCCGCTGGTGCTAGGGTATGGCGGGACAGGACAGAAATACCTAGACCTCCAACAATCGCCTGTTTTATCGCTTCGTTACTACCCAATTCCAGGCGCACCCTGGCACTAATCTCATGCTTATCAAACAGCTTTTGCACCGCCTGCCGAGTTCCCGATCCCGCTTCCCGCATGATAAAGGACTCTTCTGCCAGGGCTGCAATCGGAATCTTCGCCTTTTTGGCCAAAGGATGGTCGTGACGCGCTACAACGACTAGAGGATTATCGAGAAAAGGTTCTGACTTTAGCTCCGGGTCGTGGGGCAGTTGACTCAGAATGTATAGATCATCCAGATTGGCTTCCATTCTCTGAATCAAGTCCTGATGATTCACCACCTGGAGTGCAATCTCAACTTCAGGGCATTGTTGGCAAAAGGAACCCAGTAAACGCGGAATAAAGTATTTCGCTGTCGTGACCACGGCAATTTTCAACCGTCCCCGCTTCATCCCCTTCCAATCATTCACCTTCATCTCGAACAGATCGAGCTTGTCGAAAATGGCTCGACAGGTGTCAAGCAACTCCTGCCCAGCATCAGTGAGATACAATTGCCGACCAATCTGTTCAAAGAGAGGCAGCTCAATCACCTGGCTCAGGTGCTTCATCTGGGCAGAAACCGTCGGTTGAGTAATCATCAACTCCTCTGCTGCCTTGGTAAAACTGCCATGGCGGGCAACGGTTTCAAAAACCCTGAGCTGGTGTAGAGTAGCCTGAATCAAAGTGATGTCCTCATCGAAGATTATATTCTCCCCCAAACTTGATGGTATGCCGACTCATAGACAAAAATCAACAGATGAACGCATCCAATAGATTCGAGTCAATCCCTCAACCTGGCTAAAAACTACTTACAAGCTGATAACCATCGAACATCAAGTGTCCTCGACTTGATCCAAAAAGTTCTGAAGTTCTCCGCCTTCCAGGACTTCAGTTATTAGTAGCTTGGCTGCAATCCTATCCAGCAGGACACGATTCTTTTGCAGGATAGCTAGCGCCTTTTGATGGGCCGTTTCGACAATCTCTCGGACTTCTTGATCAATCGCTTCAGCCGTTTTTTCACTCATGCCACGCCGAGCATTAGGTTCGGAGCCGCCTAGAAAACGAGCTTGACTGGATTGACCATAGGCAAGGGGGCCAAGGGTTCGACTCATGCCATAGGTTGTGACCATGCGTTCGGCTAGATTTGTCGCCCGTTGCAGATCGTCAGATGCTCCATTCGTGACCGAATCAAACACAATCTCTTCCGCCGCCCTGCCTCCCAGAAGCGTAGTAACCTGCTCTCGAAATTCCGATTCGTTCATCAGAAATCGATCTTCTGTTGGGAGTCGTAGTGTGTATCCCAAAGCTCCGATGCCTCGCGGTACGATGGAGATTTTAGCGACCTTACCACCTCCCGGCATGAGTGCGCCGACCAGAGCATGACCCACTTCATGATAGGCAACAATTTTCTTCTCCGTCTCATTCAAAACCCGGCTCTTCTTTTCTAGACCTGCAACCACTCGTTCAATTGCTTCTTTAAAATCGGCCTGGGATACCTTTTCCCGTTGATTCCTAGCCGCTAATAGAGCTGCTTCGTTCACAAGATTTGCTAGATCAGCCCCACCGAATCCAGGGGTTTGCGTTGCTAAAGCCTGCAAATCAACATCGTTGCCCAACTTCACTTTCCCAGCATAGATATCTAAAATCGCTTTACGGCCTGCCAAATCCGGGCGATCAACCAAGACTTGCCGATCAAATCGTCCAGGACGGAGCAATGCTGCATCCAGAGCTTCTGGGCGGTTAGTGGCAGCTAGAACAATCACCGTTTTGTCCCCCACCCCAAATCCATCCATTTCGGTCAGGAGCTGGTTCAGAGTCTGTTCCCGTTCGTCGCTGCTACCGCTCTGGGCTGCGCCCGAACTTCTGGATTTGCCAATCGCATCTAGTTCATCGATGAAAATGATGCAGGGTGCTTTGCCCTTAGCTTCCTCAAATAAATCTCGTACCCGTGCCGCACCAGTCCCCACAAATAGCTCTACAAACTCTGAAGCAGAGATACTGAAGAATGGAACCTGGGCTTCTCCGGCAACCGCCTTGGCTAACAGGGTTTTTCCGGTTCCAGGGGGGCCAACTAGCAGAACACCCTTGGGAATTCTAGCTCCAATATCCGTGTAGCGCTTTGGATTTTTGAGAAAGTCAACGATTTCTGCCAGTTCCGTTTTGGCTTCTTCAACCCCGGCAATGTCCGCAAAGGTAATCTTTTCCGATTCTCCCTCAACGTAAACCCTGGCCTTGCTCTTACGAATGGACAATGCCCCTTCTGGATCACGCTTCATGAAAAATTGGAATGCTGCCACGAGAATCAGGGGTGGAATCAACCAATTCAATAGCACCGCCCAGGTTCTGTTCTTGGGTGGTGCGGCCTGGAATAAAATGCCGTTTTCTTCTAGACGCTTCGGCAGATCTGGATCAAAGACAGGGGTTGTGAGGATAACTGGGCCAACCTCTTCTTCCTCTTCTCCCTTGAGGCGATAGCGAATTTCATTATCACCCAACTGCACTGCCGCAACTTGACCTTGATCAATCTGTTGAATGAAGATGCTGTAGGGATATCGGGGAGGTTGCCTGCGAGGAAGCAACGTGTAGGCAACGAACAAAACGCCTGCCAAAATCAGCAAAAAATTACCAATTTGCCTCGATTCCGGCCATTTAGATTTCTTAATCCCCATGTTCTAGTCTTTCAGGTGATAACAGCTTCTGAGTTGTCGGGCGTGGCCCATAAATACCCAACCCTTCTAGCTTTCTAATATTTATGATACCCTTCGCTGAGATTCAGCATAACGGCGACCATTTCTACAGCGTAACGCTAGTGGAGTACAGCAGGTGGGGGCCACTGCGCCAAACCGCCTAAATCTGTATCTCACCAGACCTGGAAAGGCTATAGATTATTTTAGGAAAATCACTCAGGATAATGGTAGATGGTTGGATAAGAAGCTGATGGGATGAATTACCGAGGAATTTTTAGACAGATCCGGAGCACGCTGATTCTTGTTTTTACAGTCTTGTTCTGTGTTGTTCTCTTGCCTAAAATCGCTGTGGCAACTCAGCCTGTCACGATTACTTTCATGATGATTGCGGGGGAAGCTAGAAAACTAGAATTTTTAGTGGATACCTTTGAGGCAGAGAATCCTGGGATTCGGATTGACTTAGTTTATGGGCCGAGAACGACCAATTTGGTTGAGGATCTCTACACCGGATCATTTCTTCTGGGAGATTCCCCCTACGACATTGTTTACTCAGATATCATTTGGGCTTCCAAATTCGCTGCTGCAGGATGGTTACGGGATTTGTCTCCCTGGGTAACTGAGGCGGAACTGAAAGCCTTCATGTCAGCCAGTGTGGAGGGTGGCAGGGTAGAGGGTGGTTTCTATTGGATGCCCTTTGTTTCTGGCTTAGGAATGTTGTACTACCGAACCGATTTACTAGCAGCAGCGGGTCTAAACCCACCCGAAACCTTTGAGGATTTGATAACCGAATCGAAAGTTCTCCAGGAAAAGGGCTTAACCGATTGGGGCTATGTTTGGCAAGGGTTTCAGTATGAAGGTCTCTCCACGGTATTTCTAGAAATGATCGAGGGATTTGGTGGATTTTGGATTGACGACGAAAATCAAATTGTAGGTTTGGATCAACCCCAAGCCATTGAAGCCGCCACCAATCTCCGTCGTTTGATAGATGAGGGAATCTCTCCCGATGATGTGGCCAATTACGTCGAATACGATACGTTGCGCCTTTTTAGAAATGGTAAGGCCGCTTTCCTGAGAAACTGGCCCTTTGTCTGGCAAGTACTCAATCAGCCCGATTCCGAACTCAAAGGGAAAATTGCAATCAAACCTATGGTGCATGCCCCTGGACAGGAAAGTGGTTCCTGTATGGGAGGATGGGGCTTTAGCATTGCCGCTCAGAGTCCACATCCCGAAGCGGCCTGGAAAGTTGTGCAGTTTTTTAGCAGCGAAAGGGCGCAGCGTCAGTTTATTCTGGCCTCTGGTTACGTGCCTGTGAGACGTTCACTGTTTACTGACCCTGAGATTCTAGAGGAATTCCCCCATTACCCTGAATTTTTGCAAATTGCTGAAAAAGCTGTACTACGACCACCAATTCGACAGTATGCCCAGGTCTCTGACATTTTGCAGCGATATCTAAGTGGCGCAATTACCGGGCAAATGACTCCGGAGGAAGCAATGACACGGGCGGCTGGGGAAACTCGCCGCACACTAGGCTGGACGGATAGTTAATCGTGAAATAATCATGAACCAGTGAACAGCAGAACTGTCCACTGGTTGCCTGACATTCTAAGCAGAAACTTTGCTAGGAAGGTAGCCGAGTTCCTCTAACTTGCTGAGAATCTTGGCTTGGCTTTCTGTCAGTTCTTCTAGATCAGTACGACACTCAACTTCAGGATTTAAAGGCGATTCGTAGGGATCGTCAATTCCAGTGAACTGCTTGATTTCACCTGCTCTGGCTCGCTTATACAGACCTTTTACGTCCCGTTCCTCGCAGACGTTGAGCGGTGCATTGACGTAAACCTCGACGAAATTGCCGATCTTTTCCCGCATTTCATCTCGGATCACACGATATGGAGAAATTGCCGGAACCATAACAATTACGCCATTGCGAGTCAGCAGCTTTGCCACGAAACCAATGCGACGAACATTTGTGTCTCGGTCTTCTTTGCTAAATCCCAACCCTTTAGAAAGGTTTTCACGGATCTCATCACCATCCAAAACCTCAACCTTGCAGCCCATTCCGCGTAGCTGCTCTGCCAGTGCAAATGTCACTGTACTCTTTCCGGCTCCACTCAGACCTGTGAGCCACACTGTTACGCCTTTGTGCTCCATTCTTCTACTCTCTCGATTGATGTGTTGTTAAAGTTTCGCGTTCCTCGATTTGAGGACACTGTGCCACCAGAGATTCGGGTTACCAGAGATTTGCTGTTGACCAAAGCTGGCATTCTCAGAACTCTTACTCTGGATCACACCCTGACTTCATGCATCGTCTAACTAAGCCGACAAACCCCTTTCGCCATTATAGGCGCAATTTGTTTGCCACAGATTCTCAGCTTGAGTCTCTCAGCATAGAAGACCTCCCATCTCCATACTGGCAACCTTTTATACGAATGGCAAGAGCTCACCGCCGCGCGACCCCCTCTTGACGCGCGGTATGGATCACTGCGCTGGCCACTGCAGTGGAGACCCGCTGATCAAAAACAGACGGTACAATATGCTCTCGATTCAGCTCCGATGTGGGAACCAACGCTGCGATCGCATGGGCCGCCTCCAAATACATCTTGGTGGTCAAACTTGCGGCCTGACAGTCCAGAGCACCGCGAAATACGCCAGGAAAGGCCAGGACATTATTGATTTGATTTGGGTAGTCACTTCGCCCGGTTGCAATGACAGCGGCATCCGCTTGAATCAATTCGGGCTGAATTTCTGGAATCGGATTGGCCATGGCAAAAACAATCGGATCTGTGGCCATAGAGCGAACCATTTCCGGTGTAACCACCCCAGGTGCGCTAACGCCCATGAACACATCAGTTCCCTGCATGGCATCTGCTAGACTACCCTGGGCTTCAACGGCGAAGTCCTGCTTTTGAGGGTTAAGGTCTGAGCGATGTTGAGATACAATTCCCTTAGAGTCACATAAAGTCAGGCGCTTGGCCCCCGCTTCTCGCTATAATTGAGCAATGGCAATGCCAGCGGCCCCCGCCCCATTCAGCACTACATGAATCTCTTCCAGAGATTTTTTGACTAATTTCAGAGCGTTAAACAGGGCGGCCAAACTGACGATGGCTGTTCCGTGTTGGTCATCGTGAAAGATGGGAATATCCAGGATTTCCCTCAAACGGGTTTCGATCTGGAAGCAGCGGGGAGCCGCAATGTCTTCTAGGTTGACACCCCCAAATACAGGAGCAATATTCTTAACCGTTTCAACGATAGTGTCGGTATCCTGGGTATCGAGACAAATCGGAAACGCATCAATGCCAGCAAATTCTTTGAACAGCATGGCCTTTCCCTCCATCACGGGTAAGGCTCCGGCTGGCCCTAGATTACCCAATCCCAGCACAGCACTACCGTCTGTGACAATTGCCACAGTGTTTTGCTTGATCGTCAGGTCGTAGACGCTTTGAGGATTACTGGCAATGGCCTGACAGATGCGCCCCACCCCTGGTGTATAAGCCATGGCCAGATCGGATTGAGACTTGAGTGAGATTTTACTTTCGATCCGGATCTTGCCCTGTCGATGAAGGGCAAAGGTACGGTCGTAGACTGAGAGAACCTTAATGTTTTCTAAGTCTTTGATAGCATGAACGATTGCTTCTGCCTGTTCAGCGCTAGAAGCATCAACGGAAATCTCTCGGATGGTGGTACGACGGTTATGTTCGATTAAATCAATCTGACCAAGATTGCCACCAACAGCAGCAATGGCTTGAAAAACCTGCGCCAGCGTCCCGGCCTGGTTCGGCAATTCTAATCGAATCGTGACACTGTAGCTTGGATTTGGAGTGAGTTTGACCATGGTTCAGTTAAGATATGACACATCTGTGAGATGCCCCTAGAGCCAATCTTAACTTTACCCTTAACTTCAATCACCTTTAACTCCACATCCCAGCACCATAGAGCCGCGATCGCCGCAGGGGTGGAGGCAACTGCTCCAAGTCACTGATGCCATTGTTATCAGAAGAAGATTGATCCGACGGGTAGGACTGATCCGATGGGTAGGGCTGATCCGATGGGTAGGACTGAGTCATTTGAACAGGTTGGCCGGGCTGCGCCATGAATCCTGAGATTGGGCCTGCCGGAATACTGCCAATCGCCTGACCAAGTTCCGGCTCAAACTCAAGTCTGATGCGGGCTTTTCCCTTATACCAGGGTTGATGGGGACGCAGGACTTCACATGCAATGCCTTCACCAAAGAGCTGCTCCTCCTCCAGCTTGGACTGCATCATTGCCAGAAACTCACTCACCTTAAATGTGCATTGAAACATCAAGGCGCTGGAGCCTGTATGTAGAACATCGTCGTCATCCAGGATATGCATAACTTTACCGCTATAGACTATGACCTGATTGGGCTAGAACTAGAAGAACCACCCATAGGAATGCAGTCCTTTGCCCAATAAGTTGACGCCCAGGTAACACACCCAAACGACAACAAATCCAGATGCCGCTAGAATAGCAGGTTTTCGTCCCTGCCATCCCCGTGTAATTCGAGCGTGGAGATAGGCAGCGAATACCAACCAGGTAATTAAGGCCCACGTTTCTTTTGGATCCCAGCTCCAGTAGGACCCCCAGGCTTCATTGGCCCAAACCGCCCCAGCAATGATCCCAATGGTTAGTAATGGAAATCCTAAACCAATAATTCGATAGCTAATATTGTCAATCGTTTCAGCCAAGGTGAGGCGCTGCGGGGAGAGAAGGGCTGCTTCTACCTGGGCTGGTGCTGCTTCCAATACTGCCGTTGCCGTCTGTCCAGAACTGACCAAGGCCATAACAGGCTGATCTGATGCATTGACCCCATCTTCAGCAGCATTATCAGTTTCATATCGCTGAATTCGATGACGAGAAATGCGGGTTCCAAGGGAACTACCGCTGAGTTCAACCGCTTGACCGCGAGTAATCACTAGAAAAGCGATGGCCAATAGGGAACCCACCATCAGCGTTGCGTAGCTCAGCATCATCACGCTGACGTGCATCATTAACCAGTTGGATTTTAGAGCCGGAACCAATGGCTCAGACATCTGCATCTGAGAGGGCAACGTCAGAGCTGCAAAGGCAGTAATTCCCATCGCAACCGGAGCAGTCACCACACCGACCAGACGACTGCGGCTCATATTTTCCGCGATTAAATGGACGGTCGTAATTCCCCAGGTGAGGAAAAATAGGGACTCATATAAGTTGCTAATCGGGAAGTAACCCGCCTCAATCCACCTGGCTGCAAGTAAGACCGTGATGCAGAGATTGGCGATCGCCATTCCTGCTGTTCCTAGACTTTGAAGCAGCGAAATCCCAGGGAAAGCAGCCCCCACCCAGTAAATCAGCATTGTGACGAAAAGTGTGGCAAATGATATGTTGTCTAATCCGTTTTGCAGCGCAACCAGATCCATCGAGTGTTCTCCTGTAACTTAAGGTGAGGGGATTGACGGGGCGTGGCCCGTGGCCTCACTAAACCTGTTTCGTCTTGAGCGAAACCTTTGTAATTAACTTTTGTCTTCTTATCCTAACGATTCTGGGGCAGACTGGGAACAGTCTTAAGCCAAAGCTGTCCACGGCTAACAGTCTTTGCGCTATGGTATATGGTTAACATAACTTAATTCATTCGGTTTCCAGGGTGAGCATTTGGATCAATGGAGGTTGGGTTGTTGTGAATGCGGCGGAACAGGCAAATAACGTAGAAATTGCTGGCAAGATTGCCTCAGTTGTGAACTTGTTTAGATATCAATTCTCAGATGTGCGGGTCGATCTCAAGCCCTGGAGAAATGATCCAGATACCCAGGAATGGGTAGATCCGGATTCAATCGACATCGGGTTCAACTTTCCCGGTCGCAATCCAGCTCTACAAAGCCGTTGTATCCTGGCGCAAATTCGGTTTTATCAAGATCCGGTGGAGGGAGATCGGCGGGTGATTGGGGTCGAAGCCGCAGGATACGACCACAAGGGTCAGCAATGGAAGGTTTCGACGGTGGACAATTGGAGCTTTCTGGGCAGTTGCCAACCCACACCAGAGGCAGCGGAGAAGTTGAAGACATTCTGTCGCCAGGTGTTTGAGCTGTTTAATCCTGCGGCGCAATAGGTTTTGACTTGGATGCTTGATTGAAAGGGGGCAGCGGGCGATTACAACCCACTGCCCCTATTGATTGATGTCAGATGCCAGGCGGCTTGCCGCTCGACGTTGTATAGCCCTACAGGGTTGGTTTGAGTGTGTATCCCCCTGTGCAAGAGATACACACCTATCAGACGCCCCAATATAAAGACGTAAGGCTAATCTTCATATTGGACTAGACGACAGTGAAATCATCCTGAGCCAGAGAACCAACCCCTTGTACCACAGCCAGGGTTTCTGAGGTTGCTGTGAGGAGAACCTGATTACCATTCAGAGTCAGATCGTCGAAGGTGATGCCATCTAGACCCAACAGGTCAGTGCCATCTTCAAAGTCTGTAATCGTATCGGTTCCCGCACCGGCTGCCAGAACAAAGGTGTCTGCGCCCCCTGCGCCAGTCAGATTATCGTTGCCTAGACCACCGTCGATCTGGTTCGCATTATCGTTTCCAGTCAGAACATCGTCCCCTGTGGAACCTGTAAGATCCTGGCCCGTCAGTGGGTTAACAGTTCCATAGGAATCCAACAGAGCATCAAACCAGACCGCTGCCATGTTTTCATATCCTTCAACACTGGGATGCAAGCCATTATCGATATTTGGGTCAGACATACCTGTAACAGGATCAACCACACTAGCGATATCGACGACTTCAACTTTCCCAATAGTATTGGGTTGTCTATTTGCCGCAGCATCAATCAAATCGTCTTGGAGATAGTCATTAAAGCCATCAATCCAGTCCTGACGATTTGCATTTGGACTATCTGGTTGAACTGGAGGCAATGTTCCAACAAGGGTCTTACCTTCGAATCCAACTACTGAATCGTAAAGACCTGAGCCACTGTTATTTCCGTTACCCAGGAATCTTTGCATCAAAATTCCTCTACTATTCCCCACAGTAGATCCTTGACCATTACTGTTATTGGTTCCAGCGAGGAGTAGGATCACGTCTGGATTGAACTGAGGAACCCAGAAGTCAATACCGCTGGTTTCTCGAGTCAAGCCATCGTCATCGTCACCGAATTGTAGCTGATTAATATTCCAACTTGGGTGACCTTCGTGATCCTTATCTGTAAGGTCAGAAGAACCATTGCTGCGGGAACCCACGAAGTCAAAGTCGATGCCCAGGTCTGTTAAAGCATCGGATAAGGGAAGTCGATATCCCTCTCGCAGTGCGTTAGGCAAATCTTCGGTTTGACCTTCGGTGATCGAGTCACCCAAGGGCATAATCCTCAGCGTCTCCGGCAGATCCTCATCAGGAGTGAACTGGATTCCCTGTTCCAGATTGGCAAAGATGCCCCGACTGGCAGGCATGGGGCCAGTTACATTGACGGTGAAGGTATCCGTTACAGAAATTTCAGCATCCGAGGCTTGAACCGTGATGTCAGCGGTTCCGACTGCAGCAAAGTTGAGAATCAGCTCATTCCCATCAATGGTTGAAGTTACAACGCTGTTGTCAGTGTTGTTTGTGACTTGGAAGGTCAGATTGTCCCCGTCAGGATCACTAAATACGTTAGTCAGATCAATCCTTTGATCCGCTGCATCTTCGGTTGCTGGAATGTCCTCAATCGGTTCAGCAACAACGGGAGCCTGGTTATCACCACCTGGATCAGTTCCTAGAGGAATCAGTTCAATGTAGTCAATCTCAACTCGTTCATTCAAATCACCTACAACGTCAGGATTGAGATCCACGCGGAGTACCTGTTCTCCAGCCCCTAGAGTAACGTTATCTAGGGTGAATTCCTGCCAGGTGGTGGGTGCGCCTGTTCTCCTGAAGCTGACCGTTCCGAGGTCACTACCTCCAACTGAAAACTCCAAATTGTGATCAACGTTGCTCCGTGAAGCCGCACGAACAACAATATCGTAGGTACTGGTTCGGGGAATTGTTATATCGTAGGTGAGCCATTCTCCGGTTTCAACATCCGTGACATGGCTGCCACCGCTACTATCCTCGACAGAACCAATATCAACCACTCCGTCTTCATCGTTAAAGGCGACCCCTTGCCCCCCTTCTGTGCGGAAATTTTCTGCTTCAATCCGAACTGGAGTTGTGTCGCTCAGGACATTCACGGTGAAATCGGTTTCAACAAAGAGACCATCGGTGTCCGTTGCCCGAATGGTAATCTCAGCTTCGCCAATGCCAGAGTCAACGTAGTCCAGCGTCAACTCACCCGTTTCCGGATTGATATCAAAACTGGTAAATAGGGATGGATTCGTGTTGTTTTCGACTGAGAAGGTCAAGGCCGTGTCATCATCCTCAACATCATCAAAGGCGGCAAACAGATCAATTACTCTATCTTCACCATTCTCAGCGGCCAATACATCCGAAATTCCAGTTGTGGTGGGGGCACCATTCACCAATATATTAAAAGTTGTATCGACGAATAGCCCGTCCGGATCGGTTGCCCGAACTGTAATATCAGCCGTACCGGTTCCAACATCTGCATAGTCCAGGATTAACTGACCCGTTTGATCATCAATCGTAACGCTGCTAAATAACGGTACATTAGTATTATTTTCAATTGAAAAATCCAATGGATCATTATCATTAAATGCCGCAAGTAGGTCGATTGAAGTATCAGCGGCGTCTTCATTTACCCTTACATCATCAATTCCGCTTGTACTGGGGCCAATGATAGGTCGTAGTTCAATATAATCGAAGGCTGCTCGCTCTCCAAGATTGCGAGTTGCAGTCAGTTGAATTACGTCATTGGGGTCAATGGTAATCGGATCTCCCACATTCTGTTCTGTAAATGTTCCAGAGTTTGGGCGGGTGCCTCCATCGAGATTTACATTCGCAACCAATGGGTCTAGAACCTCATCACCCACCTCAACGGAGAAGCTTGACTCGCCATCGCTTTCGTCATAAAGACCGAGAATAACCTGATATAATCCCCTCTCAAACTCTTGAGATAGTGTAAAGCTTGCTGTGCCACTTGCGCGACGTAAGCGAACATAGGAACCATCTGCATTTGCCGCATTAAGAGGTACAAATTCTCTATAGTTTTCAAGCACCATATCTTCGGCTTGAATCCGGATATTAACCATTCAATAGCTCCTGAATTTTTGGATTTTTGCTTAACTGCCCACAGTAAATTCCCTGGTTGTGGCGTATAATCTACCTTTGGGTATTAAGTAAATTCTAGTAACTAAAAATACGAGCCGCATCCATTTTTTGTTACATTTACAGAATCTTTAAATACCAATTCTTTTTTAAAGCAAGGGTAAATTATGATTTATATGGATTGAGGGAGACTTTCCTGATCTCCTATATTGAGGAAAGCACAGGATAAAAATGAAGAGTTTCAGCCAAGGGTAGCTCATAACATTTTTGATGAGGGTTCTAGATCTTTCAGGATATAATTCTGGGTAAAGGTATTTTCCAGGCAGGTTCATCTCGATCTAGTCTGCATCCACCGATTAGAAGCTCGACAGGCCAGGGAATCCAGAGTCAGAGTCCGAAGTTCGAGTTGATGCAGTAACTGAACAATCATTGGGTGGGGACGCTGTGATCAAAGTGTTTAAGTGGAGTTGTAAGTTTGAGTTTATTAAGCTTCTACAAAAGTACTGTTGGTTGATAAAGAGGTTTAGGTTTTGATCTACGCCGAAGTTTTTTGAGATTTTACAGGTATCGCAATCATAAATTAGAAGGGAAACGAAAAAAACCAATGGACATTGCTGATCTAAAGAATACCTTCATGCAGAAGCAGACTTTGAGTCGCCAGAACATAGCCGTTAGAGACTGGCTGCCCATCACAGCCCTGATTGGACTGGGGTTGATTTTACGCTTTTACCAACTGACAACTGAGAGCCTATGGACAGACGAAATGTTGAGTGTCAGGGATGCCGAAGAGTTTCAACTTGAGATTCCCTATGTTCGTCCGGTCTATTACATTCTCCTGAAGTTCTGGATGCACACTGGAACGAGCGATGGCTGGTTACGAGTACCGTCTGTTCTTCTAGGCGCAGCCAGTATTTTTCTCATCTATTGGTTAGGCCGACAATTGATCAGCAGCTCGGTTGGACTATTGGCTGCTTTTGCGATGGCCGTTTCACCCCTGTTTATCAACCATTCTCAGGAAGTTCGGATGTATTCCCTCATCGTCTTCCTCAGCTTGGCGGGGACACTGGCGTTAAGTTACTTCTTTGAAAAACCAAGGTATTCTTTCCTGATAATTTGGGCAATCTGCCGGATTGGCTTGATCCTCAGCACCTCGAATACTGTTCTGATCCTTGTCCCTGATACTATCCTGATGTTCTGGATGTTTCGTAGGAAGCTACAGTGGCTCCTGGCTTCAGGAATTGCGATGTCTCTTGTCGGAATTACCTTTATTCCTCCCTTTTGGGCCTTGACCCATGGCAGTGTTGCGGGTAATTTCATGAATCAAGTTGGCAGTTATCCTAAGCCTGGACTGCTGCAAGTGGTCGGTATGATTACTCAGCTAACGGTTTACTGGCCATTGAGATATCTGTTCTCTCAGTTGGATCGAGCCGCACTAACAGATGGTGATTTAGGAGATCAGTCTCTAATTGAGAATCTGGTTGCCTCCGGCTCTTTGCCGCTACTGCTCTACGCTGGGTTTACGGTCGTGCTATTCTGCCTGCTTGGAATTTCACTATTTGCTCTAACACGGCCTGAACTCCGCTCCAAACAGTTGTGTTGGTTGACAGCGTGGGCCATAATTCCAACCATGGGAATGCTTTGGGTCTCCTACACAAAGGGGTCGATTTGGTTTCCTCGCTATCTACTGTTTGTGACGCCCTACTATCTTTTGCTAATGGGTGCGGGGTTCATGGCAATTTGGAATTGGAAGCGCAAGCTTGCAGTCGCGATCACATTGGCCTACATCATTGGAGCTTTTGGAGGATTGAAAGATTACTATACAGTAATGTATCGCAACGACTGGAAAGGGGTTGCCCAGTATCTTGAGTCCAATGCACAGCCAGGAGACACTTTGATTTATTATTCTTTCCCTGGCCTGAAGGATGAATCATTGCCTCGGTACTACGAGGGAATACCGATCAATTTCGTGAACCGAGACAGAACTAAGGAGCTGGATGAGCCAACCATTGACAAGTATCTCGGCCCAGTGCTACCTGTTGAGTCTCGACTATGGTTTGTCTGTTGGACGCTCTGTAGAGACCGGAACGGCATCGAACGATTGTTTAATGTGGCATTCGATGAAGACTATCAGATTGCCGGGCAGTCGAGCGACGTAGCTAAACCCACCAAAACATTCCGTAGCCTGGAAACCAATGCCGTGGAAGTATTTTTAGTGACTCCATCTGAAGATGGTTCGGCGGATAGACCGAATACGCCCTAGTTATAGTTGTAATTTAGAGTTGCAGCTCTACTTAAGAAGATGCCATAAAGGTTTAAGACGCGCTAAAAATCACACCAGTTAATTGGGTCAGCACTACCTGTAGGTTCTTAGTCTTTCGTTTGTCGCTATTGTAAAGCATTGTCATGGATATCTTACAAACTCAAACACCCTCAAGCAGTTCCAGTTTCGATTTATCTAGAAACCATTCCCAGCGGCCAGAAATTTCTATCGTTGTACCCATCTATAACGAGATTGAGAGCCTACCTGAATTGGTACGAGATATCCAGTTTAGTTTAAAAGGCATGGGCCTGACCTACGAACTGATTTGCGTTGATGATGGCTCAAGGGATGGCTCAACGGCTTGGCTTCAGGAGCAAGCCCAGATGAATCCGGTACTCAAGTCTGTGATTCTCCGACGCAATTATGGGCAAACTGCAGCTATGGCTGCCGGGTTCGACCACGCACTAGGTGATGTGATTGTGACCCTCGATGGAGACTTGCAAAATCCTCCCTCCAGCATCCCGCTATTGCTCGATAAGATGAATGAGGGATACGATCTGGTAAGCGGTTGGCGAAATGAGCGGCAGGATCATTGGAGCCGTGTGTTGCCCTCAAAAATCGCTAATGGACTGATCAGCCGGATGACGGGCGTTGAGCTGCATGACTATGGCTGCTCTCTCAAGGCATACCGCCGAGAAGTGGTGGCTGACATGAAACTCTATGGTGAACTACATCGATTTCTGCCAGCCCTGGCTGCGATTGAAGGGGCCAGAATTACAGAGGTTCCAGTGAAACACGATGCCCGTAAGTATGGCAAAAGCAAATATGGCTTAGATCGAACCTTCCGGGTGGTAATGGATTTGTTGACGATTTCCTTTATCAAGCGATTCCTGACTCGGCCGATGCACGTTTTTGGTCTATTGGGGCTGACATCCCTGGGCATTGGCTTGCTATTGGGCTTGCACCTGACATTTCTAAAATACTTTACTGGAGAGGCTATCGGCGATCGCCCTCTATTGATTCTGGCGGTGTTGATGACATTAACCGGAATTCAGCTACTCTGTTTCGGTTTGCTGGCGGAAGTAACCATGCGAACCTACCACGAATCACAGGATCGACCGATCTATCGAGTGCGAGAAGTGGTCGCCAATCGAGGAGCTAAGGAACACTAAGCCAACTCATAGCCAAGATAGCCTTTCCAGGTCTAGTGAGGTACAGATTTAGGAGGTTGGGGCGCGATGTGTCCCAACCTCTGTACTCCATCAGCGTTGGAAACGCTGTGTTTGGTTCATTACTTCAATTCACTGAAATGATTTTGCAAGCCAGGTGAGATGGAATGTTGTTGCCCTGCAGGTCGTCGGCAGGCGCGATACCGACTGCGATTTCTCCTACACCGGGCATGAGGTTAGTTGCACTTTTGACCATCGCATCACGTTCCCATACCAAAGATTCAGCAATCTCAAGTGAAGGAGCGATCATAAAAAACGTCCTTGTCCCAGCAGTGTTGAGGGTGATTCCGAAGCGGCAATGACTCAACTGGTTCTGGGTGAAGGAGTCGAGAGAGGTGCAGAACCGCTGAATTAGCACTTGATAAAAAGAGCGTTCGAGTGAATGACCATTAGATATTGGGTGGGATATCATAAACCGGCTTGCCTCTTACTTTTCTTCTCCCAGAGAGAGGTTGATCTTTACCAGTCGTTTCAATCAACAAATTTCTCCTGCTGACAATCTTAACATTTCTTAAAGAAACGGTGGGCAGCTTAACTACCCACCGTTTCTCTGAAAAGCGAGTCAACTCCATCCTAAAACTGAAGCTGCAGTTGATTAATGACGAGTTGGCCATCAAAGGTTGAAAAGATGACCTTGCTCATTCCCGGCATAGCCAAGCTCAGTTGAGATCTAGGCAGAGTACTAATCTCGGCAACTGTGGATTTTGCCAGACTCATCTCCGCTTGAGCAATTTCTTGATGGGCCGCATCATAGGCACAGAGAACTGTTGGCCGAGAACTGGTGACCTGTGCCTCAATTCGTGAAATCGGCTGAGCAAATTCAATTTCCAACCACCCACTGTCGGGGGCTCCCATCAGCACGATTGCGCCAGGATCAATCCCATAGGCTGGATTAGAAGGTTGCAGGGCGATCGCATTCATAAACCTGATGCGCCAGTGTCTAAACTGATCATCAACTGTTTCAAAGCAGTTCAGCTTATCCAGTGTCAAACTCACCTGGGTCGCAGATTGAATAAATGGTAAAAATGATGTGTCTGCGTCGCGCTGCGGAAATATCGGGATGATATCGCTGGAGCTAGTCGCAGCAAACAGGCAGGAATGTGAAGCCGGCTTGTCTGTACAGACTTCTGGCCAATGATTTGACCAGGTGTGGTCTGACCAGGACTGACGGTGATTTAAATCAGTCGCTTGCATAAAATGGAGACCTCAAGGAATTCAGATTTCTAATCGGAGGTTTTTGTGAAAATTATGCAAGAATCTTGGGATCCCTACATTGGACGATGCAAGTTCAGTCTTCGATTCCGACCTGATATCAAAGCCTGACACGTATGACCCTTGTCTCGTGCCAGCGTGCTTGGACAAAACATAAGAAGATGAATGTAGACCCCCAGAAGGGTCTAACCCCTATTATATTCTGAATTCTAATTTCGTGGGTTTTACTGATAGAGAACAATTATTGATGGGTAATACGGCAGGGGGCTCGGCCTTTGGTGATGTATGACATTTTGTTTCAGATAGACAGAACGCCAGCGTACAATAATCAAGCAATATGACCAATAGGTCTCTCATCTGCAATTCAGAACCTAACCTTTAATGGATAACAATTCTCTGCTTCAAACTCCCCTATACTCCTGTGCTCAGGCTTTGAAGGCCCGTATGGTTCCATTTGCCGGGTGGGAAATGGCCGTGCAATATGCTGGGATTATTCCAGAACACCAAGCTGTGCGTGCTAATGCTGGACTGTTTGACATTTCTCACATGGGAAAGTTTGTTTTGTCGGGCGAGAAGCTGATTGAAACCCTGCAACAGTTGGTTCCCTCTGATTTGAGCCAGTTACAGCCGGGCCAGGCCCAGTATACGGTTCTACTGAATGAGCAGGCTGGAATTTTAGACGACATTATTTTCTATGACCAGGGTATCCAGGTAGACAGTGAAACCCAGGCCGAAGTTCAAAGGGGAGTGATGATCGTTAATGCTGCAACCCGTGAGGCTGATAAAGCCTGGATTTTGAAGCATCTAGATAATACCAATATCGTTCTAGAGGATTTGACAGACTCCAAGGTATTACTGGCGCTTCAGGGGCCAAAAGCGACAGAAAAATTGCAATCCTGTGTCGCAGGGGATCTATCAACCTTAAAATTGTTTCAACATTTCGAGACCTCGATTTTCGGTACAGGTGCTTTTGTTGCCCGGACTGGGTATACGGGAGAGGATGGCTTTGAAATTATGGTTGATCCAGAGATTGGGATCAAACTCTGGCAGCATCTTTTGGCCGAGGGGATTCAGCCCTGTGGGTTAGGTTGTCGAGATACCCTCAGACTCGAAGCAGCAATGGCCCTCTATGGTCAGGATATCGACCCGACAACGACCCCACTTGAGGCCGGACTGCGCTGGTTAGTTCATCTGGACACAAAGGGAGAATTCATTGGCCGCTCTGTCTTGGAGCAACAGAAGGCAGCGGGGGTGTCTCGGCGACTGGTGGGCCTGGAAATGCTGGGACGACACATTGCGCGACATGGCTATGCGGTGAAGCTGTCTGGAGAAACGATTGGGGAGATCACCAGTGGAACGTTGTCCCCTACTTTAGGAAAGGCGATCGCCCTCGCCTATGTTTCTAAAGAATTTGCCAAAGTGGGTCAGGAGGTCGATGTGGAGATTAGGGGCAAGATCTACCCTGCAAAAGTCGTCAAGCGTCCCTTCTATCGATCTCAGAGTCGTCCTGCCTGATTTTTTGGGGCAGATCAAGGTTTTGATACTTTACAGATTGCGGTGGTGGGGGCTGTGAAGCTTGTAACTGAGTTTTGACGGATATTTCAGTATCTGGCGTTAACTGGGTTGCTTCTTCCCATTGGCTCGATTTCCAGCGATCTAGAATGTCCTCCATAATTGCCTCCTCCACCCAGGTTTTCATAATCACTGCCAGGGGGAGGGCAAGCACCAGGCCCGCAAACCCAAAGAACCGTGCAAAAAAGATTTGGGCAATCAAGGTCGCCGCAGGCAAAAGTGAGATTTGCTTCTGCATCACCATCGGACTGAACCAATAGCTTTCTAAATTCTGAATCAGGATATAGGCAGCGATCACTGCCAGTGCCTTCCAGGGTGCCTCTAGCACCGCCACTGAAACGGGAAAGACAACACTAGCAGCGGGGCCGACGTTGGGAATGAAGTTGAACACTCCGGCAAGTAAGGCATGGGCATAAACGAAGGGAATTCCTAAGGCGATTAAACTCATGGCGCAGAGAATGCTGATGAAGAGGGAATTGATCACAATGCCCCCCATCCACAGCAATAGAGAAACCACGCACTTGGAGAAAACTTCGTTGGCTCGCCGTCGGTAAAAGGAGGGAAACAACCGCACAATTAAACGGCGGTAGGAAAGGGGATTGGCCAGGAACATCAAGGTCAGCACCAAAACCAGCAGTAACTGCAGTAGGGTAGTCAGAGAGTTCGAGAAAAAGGCAAAGAAATTACCCAGTAAATTTTGAGCAAAAGGCCCGACCTGCCGAGCCAGTTCATTGATTGTCGGGAGCTCAAGCTCCAGGTTGGGTAACCAATTTGGCGGATCGGCTAGAAATTTGTCAGTCCACTCTACGAGTTGCTCAAAACCTGCAGGAGCCAGATTAATCAGTTGTTCAAACTGATTCAAAAAGGGGGGCAGTACTAAGCTGAGAATCGTTATACCCACCAAAGTCACGAGAACCAGTGCTGACAGTACGGCCTGACCGCGTTGCATCCTGAGTCTTTGCAATCGACGCACCAGACTATTCAGGGCAACGGACAAGATAATCGCCGTAAAGATTAGCAGTAAAATCTGGCGAAACTGCCACAGAATCACCAGGGCAATGATCAGACAAAGGAAACCAATCCATTCCGCTAGTTTCACGATGCAACTCCAGACAATCCTTGAGCAATGATGAACTGACCCACGTTTTCCTAGCTCCAGCACTCAATCTTACAGATAGCTTACAGGCTTCAGCGCTCAGAGATCAGCAATCCCGCTACCTACTGGGGTTGACACTTGCCAGCTCGAATCAATCCAACTCGCTTAGCGATCGCATCGGCGCGAGAGTTGTAGGGGCCCCATCGTTCAGGAGGCGGTGTAGATTTCTCTGATTCCATCTCCTGCTCCACCGCTATAACCTCACAATGGCCATCGGGCTGCTTCACGATGTAGAACTGATCCGAACCGATATCTGACATTATCCGAGCTATATCGCCCTTCAGATGGCTATCATTTTTAAAAATTATACGGTTAGTTTAAACGAAAAGGAGTGGTGGTTGACCAAAATCTGGAAAATGGCGGTTATTCGTGATTTTTCGGTCAAAATTGAGCTGTTTTCTGATAGGATTCAAATATGTTCACAGTGAACCGACTTGCTTTTCAGATTGTAGCGGGGAAGTGCAGTGCTTCAGAGCGGTCGATCCTCTGAGGTTCTGCCAAAAGTCTTTTTAAGTTGTGGGATTGTTTGGGTTGACGAGGCCATAGGTTGGATTGGCTTTGTTAGTCATGTAAGCAATCGAGTCAAGTGATGTGGATCTCTTGAGAGCCGATTTCCCAAAGAGCCAACGATATTGCGTCAAGCGTTCCTTACTTGATTTTTTGATAATCGCTCAAAGAATTTTTCCCTACAGTGAAACTGTCTTGAAGGGTGAGAGATTTAAGTTGAATAGAATGATATTTTTACTATTGTTTTAAACCAGAGTCTAAAATTATACCTTCTCAGTGCAAATCGTTTTTTGAGAAAAAATTAATACATAATATTCAATGTAAAGTAGCAGACTCTTATACCGATGATGAGCCTCGATTTGTGCTGTTTTCTTAAAGAACTACTATACAAGGCTTCGAAGTCCCACATGATCCTGTGTCTTGTACGAAGAGAATAGCTTGACTCCAAAATCCTGGGTAGGTATCACAGAATCGTGTATAAAAAATATTCTTATGAATAAATTAACCTTTGGCATTCAGTAGATTAAGATATGTAAATATGTTCCAAACTTTACAAAAACTATCCGGATCTTTACATAACTGCCTGTATTTCTACGGAAATTTATCGTATGATGATACTCGCAGAAAGAAATCAGGTTTTATCCATGGAATGAATCTGATTATTTCTCCGGTCTATGTCTACACTCCCATCGCATCGTAATTGCAAGCCTTATTTCTCTTCTAGATATCGATATCGGTTGAAAGCTGCACTTGGTAATTGCTCATCTCCCACTCCAGCAAGCTACTAGTTCTACTTTCAGAAAATATTTGCCTATCATCGTAGGCACTCCGACTACTGAGTGAGTGCAGTTAGTTTCTGCATGATGGAATCTCAGTCGATCAGCTTCTGTGACCAAGCATTCAGCGCAGTTTAGTCGCTGTAGGCTATAGAGACTTTCCAGCTATTTGACGTGGAAGGCGATAGCTTTACGCTCGTATATAGTGCTGAACGAGTATCTCCAGACTTTAGTTTTTTTAGCAGGGTAAATCATGACATACTACAACAGTAACGCGCCTCGAATTATCAGCAATGGCGGTGGTTCTCGTGCAAAAATCCACATCGATGAAAACACAACTTTCGTTACTGATGTTGAGACTTCAGATCGGATTAGTACCGAGAAAAATGGACGACTAACCTACAAAATCGTCGGTGGAATTGATCGGCATTTGTTTGAGATTGACAAGAAAACAGGTGTTCTTTCCTTCAAGAATGCCCCTGACTTTGAGCATCCAACAGACTCCAATCGGGACGGAGACTACCACGTTAAGGTCAAAGTTATCGATGGAGCAGGTTACACCGACACCCAAAAAATTGAAGTGGTTGTCAAAGATGTTGATGAGACACCCGTTGTCTTTGATCCCAACAAAATCGACTTTGAAGCTGATGCGAATGGCAATCGTCTAGAGACAGGTCAGATCATCGACAACGAATTCTCCGGAGCAGGATTCACCGTTCGCAGCAGTAACTCTCGCAAACCGGCCATGATCTTTGATACTGCTAATCCCACTGGGGATGATCATGATCTAGGTCGTTTCCCAGAGTTGAGCAAGGTTCTGATTATCTCTGAGGATGGCGATTCTCGCGACCCGGATGACAATGCAGGCGGCGGCACTTTGATCTTTGACTTCGATGATCCACGTTTTGTGGGTGACATTGGCTTACTTGACACTGAGGAAGGCGGCAGCATTCGTGCCTATGACAGCAATGGTAATTTGCTATCGACAACTGATATCCCCTCGATCCGGAATGGGGCTCGTCAGGATGTCGGCGTCGATACGGGTAACGTTTCTCGCCTGGAGGTTCACTTGGATGGTAGCGGCGCAATTGCCCACCTTTGTATTGAGGAGGATATTAACGAAGCTCCCCATGCCAATGATGACAGCGCTAGTGTTGACGCAGGCGAGATGGTTGTGATTGATGTTCTAGGGAATGACACTGACCCTGATGGGGATGACCTGACCATCGACAATGTTGGCAATCCGGACAATGGAACTGTT
>JBHJGO010000064.1:0-17054 GCA_050331715.1 Microcoleaceae cyanobacterium | reverse complement strand
ATTTTTTTTTTTAATTTGTTTTTTAATTTGAATCTTTACTTGTTCCTCATTTCGATTTATAACGTTATCCTGTGCATTTACTTTATCCTTAACCTGATCCTGATCCTGAGCCTGAACCCGAACCTGAACCCGAACCTGAAGAACCTGGCAATACCATCAGCGAAGCACTGGATATTGGGGTTTTAGCTGGAACCCAAATCTTTACCGATTCAGTGGACACAAGTGATTTGAATGATTACTATCAGTTCACGCTTGAAAATGGTAGTGATCTTGAGATAACTTTGGATGACTTGACCGGAGATGCCGATATCCAAATGATTCAGGATGTCAATAACAATGGGGTGATTGATTTTGGAGAACAGCTAGAGTACCCCTTTGAATTTGGTACAACGCCTGAAAGCTTGGAAACATCCTTGGCAGCGGGTACTTACATTGTTCGAGTTCTGGGATTCTTTGAAGAAGCCAACTACACACTAACGCTGTCCAGTACGGAAATCACACAACCCACCGATGGCGCAGGCAATAGCCTTGACACTGCTTTCGAGATTGGATTATTGGAAGGGACAACAAGTTTTACGGATTTCGTTGATCTGGCGTCGGATCCTGACGATTACTATCAATTCACCCTAGATAACGATAGTGAACTGGAGGTGACTCTGGATGGCCTCAGTGGTGATGCCGATCTTCAACTGATTCAGGATTTTGACGGCAACGGCATTGTTGATTTTGGAGAAATCTTAGAATATCCCTTTGAAATTGGCACAACACCTGAAACTCTTGAGACCTCTTTATCTTCTGGAACCTATTTCGTTCGAGTATTTCCTGTATCTAATCAGGTTGACTATACTCTCACCCTGACGGGTACAGAAATTGAACTGCCTGAGGATGGTGCTGGCAATACCCTTGATACAGCCCGAGATATTGGGCTACTAGAAGGGACAGTGAGCTTCTCCGATGCGGTTGATTTGTTTGATCAAGATGACTTCTATCAATTCACCCTAGACAGTGATAGCGAACTAGATGTCACGTTAGACGGTCTGAGTGCAGATGCCGATATTCAACTCATTCAGGATGTGAATAGCGACGGTTTTGTTGATTTCGACGAAATTCTAGAATATCCCTTTGAAATTGGCACAGCTCCCGAAAACCTGCAAACGTTCCTCGAATCTGGGGTCTATTTCATTCGAGTTTTACGATTTGAGGGAGAAACGGACTATGAATTGACGCTGTCCGGCACTCCAGTCAACCTGCGGGAAGACTTTGCCGGAAATACTCTAGCAACAGCACGGAATTTAGACTTGGTAGAAGGCTCTCAAACATTTAGTGATTTTGTGGGCAGTTCAGACCCGATTGACCTGTACGAATTCGAGACCGATCAAACGAGTAATTTTAGTGTGAGCTTGACTGGATTGACTGCTGATGCCGATTTGCAACTGATTCAGGATCGGAATCAGAATGGTACGGTTGATTTCGATGACGTGGTTGCTGGATCCTATGCAGCAGGGGATGCTGCGGAGAGTTTAGAGATTGAAGGTTTGGAGCCTGGAACGTACTTCTTGGATATTCTGCAATACCTGGGAGATACAGACTACGATCTCACGGTTACGCTCGAAACGCTCTTTGTACCAGAAGATAACGCTGGAAATACCCTGGATCAAGCTCTCGATATCGGCAGCCTAGTCAATACACAGACCTTCAATGACTTTGTCGGTGCCACTGATTCAGATGACTTTTATTTGTTCACGCTGGATCAAACAAGCGACTTTAGTTTGAGCTTGACAGGTCTGAGTTCAGATGCGGATGTGCGAGTCATTCAAGATGGCAATGAAAATGGCTTGGTCGATTTTGGTGAGATTCTGAATTCCTCTATCAATGCGGGTAGTGCAGATGAAAGTATTACTCTGCGCGAATTAGAAGCGGGTAGTTATTTCGTAGAAGTGTATCCCTACATCGGCGATACCAACTATGAACTTGAGCTGGTCGCTGAGCCGCTTGAAACTGAAGAAGAACCTGGAGTTCTGGATACCGCGATTGACCTGGGTTTGCTCAATGCCGACCAAAGTGTGAGTGATTTTGTTGGTGATAGCGATCCTGTAGACATCTACAGCTTTACCCTGAATCGTTCAGAGGATGTCTCAATCACGCTAGAGGATCTAGGTACCGACGCTGATTTACAGTTGATTGAAGATTTGAACGGCAACGGTGTGATCGATTTTGGTGAGGTGATTGAATCATCAACACGTTCAGGTTCTACATCAGAAGAGATTTTCCAAAATGACCTATCGGCTGGAACCTATTTTGTTCGGGTTTTCCAATTCAGCGGCGACACTGACTACACTCTGAACTTGTCACCGGCTCAATCAGGAACAAACAGCTTTAACCGATTTTGGGGCTTCGGAAATGTTGATGCAGCAGCAGCGGTTGCCTCAGCTACTGGGTCAGATGTACCTTTCGCAGATGTACCAGACATTGTTGACGATTCGGACTTAGTTGGGGGATTCTTGGGTGACTTGGTTGACTATGGGGTAAATCAGATTAATGCGCCAGAGGTCTGGGCTCAGGGATTTACTGGAGACGGTGTCGTAGTGGCAGTGCTGGATACCGGGGTAGATTACAGACACTTTGATCTCAATAGTAATATTTGGATCAATGAGGATGAAATCCCGAACAATGGCATTGATGAAGATGGCAATGGCTTTATTGATGACCGAAATGGCTATGACTTCTCTGATAATGACTTTAACCCTGTTGACCGGGGAGAAGATCGAGGAGAGGAGGGTAACCAGGGCGTTTCTCGCGGCGGTCACGGAACCCATGTGGCGGGAACAATTGCTGGAGAACAAAATGGCGCTGGAACCGTCGGCGTTGCTCCAGATGCAACCATCATGCCGGTTCGAGTTCTGGGCGGCTTGAATCGAGGATCTCAGGATACGATTGCTGACGGAATTTTCTATGCGGTAAACAACGGCGCTGATGTGATTAACATGAGCTTGGGGATTTCTGGGCCGGATCTCCTTCAGAGTCCTCAGCTTGCTATTGAGTCAGCCCTGGAATTTGCCCGAAGCCAGGGGGTTACAGTCGTGATCGCGGCTGGAAATGAACGAGATAACTGGATTTTGCCAGTGACGCAGCCAGTTTACCCCGGTCGCTATGCCCAGGATGGTCTGGCCATTGCAGTAGGAGCCGTTGATGATGACCTGAAATTTGCTGAATTCTCGAATCCTGCTGGAGATGCTGTTGGCCCCTATGCCTTCCTCAGCGCTCCGGGAGTGGAAATTATTTCCACAGTTCCCGATGACTATACAAATGGCGCTCCAATTTCTGCCACTGATCCATTCCTATCCGATCGAACGGATTTATTTATCAACCTGGATGGCACATCCATGGCAACTCCCCATGTGGCGGGTGTTGTGGCGCTGATGTTGGAGGCCAATCCTGACTTGACGCCGGAAGAAGTCGAGGATATTTTGACTCAGACTGCAAATCCTGAAGATTTAGCTTTAGCCTAGGGGTTTTTGTCTGATTTAATTCTGTAGACCAGACTTGTCTAATTCAAGGTAAGGGTTTGGAGGAGCGTTCATTTTGCGCTTGACCTCCGAGCCCTTTGTTGTATATGCTGCCCAAAGCGTTCCTCATCTGACTAGAAAAGGTTATATTATTCAAAAAAATCGGTATTAACTGGTACAAGGATTTGTAATTCCTTGATTAGCCACAGGAGTATATGAAGTTTAGCTTTGCAGGTTTAACCGACGTCGGTAATGTTCGGGAAGTCAATCAGGATGCCTTCTACATTGATCCAGAGGGTCGTTTTTTTATTGTTGCTGATGGAATGGGAGGCCATGCTGGTGGGCAGGAGGCGAGTCAGATCGCGGCCCAAACCATCTGTGACTATCTCAATGAATACTGGGAGTCGGCTGAGCCTTCTCCCTCCCTGTTAAAAGGGGCTTTTTTAGCAGCAAATAAGGCCATTGTCCGGGATCAAAAAGAGCATCCAGAACGGGCTGATATGGGAACCACTGCGGTTGCAGCCCTATTTCGAGAGCCCGATCAATCCTGGTATGCCAACGTTGGAGATTCTCGACTGTATCGCCTCAGAAATGACAAGTTGCAACAGGTGAGTGAGGATCAAACCTGGGTCGCCCAGGCGGTCAAGCGGGCGGCTCTCACCCCAGAAGAGGCTCGATTTCATCCCTGGCGTCATGTGCTCTCCCAATGTTTGGGACGGGAGGATTTATCCCTGATTGAAATTGAAGAATTGCAGGCCAAAGTGGGCGATCGCCTCCTCCTCTGTAGTGATGGTCTAACGGAGGAATTACCTGACGAAGTCATCTATCCCCTGCTCTCAGAGGCTGCTGAGTATGAAAAAATTGCCGGCCGCTTGATTGATGAAGCTAAAGCACGAGAAGGCAAAGACAATATCACCGTGGTGATTGTGGGCCTTGAGCCGGGTCAGTAGTCATGCGAGTGATTGGTCTAATTAGTGGTACCTCTGCCGATGGGATTGATGCGGCTCTAGTAGAGATTTCTGGCGTCGGTCGCCAACTTCAGATTGATTTACTTGCAGGGGAAACCTATCCCTATCCGGCAGAACTGCGTTCACAAATTTTGGCCTTGTCGGCAGGTGCAGCAATAGAAATTTCTGAGTTAGCGGCTTTAGACGATACGATTGCCCTGGAATTTGCCCAGGCTGCTAAGCAAATTATTCAGAAAATTCCAGACTCCCAAGCTACCGCTGAACTGATTGGATCGCACGGTCAAACGGTTTATCATCGTCCACCCCAGCCAATTGTTGATAATCGTTTCAGCCAAAACGTTGGAGCAAAGAGTGTCAGTACAACGGTTCACTCAACGCCTCTGGGTTACAGTCTGCAATTGGGTCGAGGGGCTGTGATTGCCCAGGCCACAGGCATCCCCACCGTAAGCAATTTTCGAGCGGCAGATCTTGCAGTTGGGGGTCACGGGGCTCCTTTGGTTCCCATGGTCGATGCCTGTTTGTTGAGCCATCCTGAATATAGCCGCTGTGTTCAGAATCTCGGCGGTATTGGCAACGTAACCTACTTACCTGCAAATTGTGCCCATCAGCTTGAATTCGGTGGATTAGGGATTTTAGGATGGGATACGGGGCCGGGGAATACCTTGCTTGATTTAGCCGTTTACCAGCTCTCGAATAGTGCTCAAACCTATGACCATGGAGGCCAATGGGCAGCTCAGGGCCAACCTTGCCAAGCCCTGGTACAAGAATGGTTACAGCAAGATTTCTTCCAACAGTCTCCACCAAAATCCACTGGACGGGAATATTTTGGCCAGCACTATCTTGCCAGATGTCTTACCGATGCTGAGGTGTACCAACTCACACCCGCAGATATCCTGGCAACCTTGACAGAATTGACAGTTGCTTCCATCGTAAGGAGTTACGAGCAGTTCTTACCCCAGCGCCCTGAACAGGTTTTGCTGTGTGGTGGAGGCAGTCATAACCTCTACCTCAGACAGCGATTGCAAATGCTGCTTCACCCCACTCCAGTGATGACAACCGCAGATGTTAATCTGGATGTTGATTTCAAGGAAGCCATTGCTTTTGCAGTCTTGGCTTACTGGCGACATCATGAATGGTCAGGAAACTTACTCCAGGTGACCGGGGCAAAGAAAGCCGTCTTACTGGGAGAATATCAATCTCAGATTGTTTAAACACAACGGAAAGGTTAATTTGGGGTTGAGCAGGGTGGCAGCCTTGGGCTATCTAGGTAAGCTTGTCTTGAGCCTTCAGGAAACTCCATAATGGAATGTAAGCAAAAGGCATCTCGGTTGCTCATAGAACATTGGGCCACTACTAAATTGGGAGATAATCGTGGCGCATACATTTCTTGTTGCACCTGGGCAATGGATATTGGAAGGAAGCTGGCTGGAGCGTCATCACCTACCCATTGCGGTTCGAGGAAAAATGTTGGTGGCCTGGGATAATCAGGACTGGTTCAAAATGGTAACCAAGCTGATCTTTCCAGAAAGCGAGAATGATGACATCATTCTGCAATATCGAGGTCGGTTTGATAATCTGGAGCGACAATACACCTTTGTGTTGCAACATAGCGAATTCGGTAACGTCGAGGGGGAAGGGCTTATTGCACCTGAATCAATTGTTCAGCGCTATTGGGTTTTGGGTGGTGAGCAGCAAAGACGCAGTGGAATTGAAACGATGCGCCAGTTAGAAAACAATCGCTACCTCTATTCCAGCGTTGTGATGGCAGGCCCATCCTTGGGTATTGTCAGTGTAATGGAAGCAACAATGGAGCGTCGATTTTAGGAATGAACTCTCAATGAACTTTCAATGAACTTTTACGGGCAAGTTTTTAGGGATTAGCTTGGCATCAGGTGTCAGTGAAACCCCACGTCCCCAACCCACTTTCAATCTAGAAAATTGGTTTGAGATAGAGGCCAGCAATGAAGTCCTGACGACTTAGAGTTGCTCAGAGAGCGGCTCAATACCCCATTGATGCTTGAGGAAGTGTCGATACATATTCTCCCGCTGCATCATGTGTTGATATAGATCAATCAGGAACTCCTGAGCCTGCTCTCGGCTCATCTGATTCACCTGCACCTTGAAGGATGACAGGTTGAACTGCTGTTCTAGCGAGAGTTCAGATGGTGAGCTCATGGTTAACCTCCTAACACAACTTGACTCTACATTACAAAATATGTACGTTACAAAATGTGAAAATTGATTGACAAATTACCTCCTTGCTAGATTTCTTTCATCCAATGTAGCAAATTAAATTCCGGTTGTTGTAGCGATGAATACGGGAATAGAGTTGTCGGTCATTAGTTAATTGCTGGAATCACTGATGACGTGCAATGTAGGACGTTAGGATTCCTCCAGCAACCGCAATGACTGCTAATCCTAGAAATACAACTGACAGCCCCAGGTAGGATTCTGCAACGCCAGCCAGGGCTAGCGGTAGGCTCAGGGCGATATTTACTGCATTGTTCTGTAGGCCAAAGACTTTGCCTCGCATGGATTCAGGGGTTTCAGTTTGAATTACTGTCTGCATGGGGATCGCCACTGCGGCTGCGAAAATTCCTAAAATTGCAATCAATCCTAAAGCAATCCACAATTGCTGACCGAAGGCTGATAAACCGACCAGTGCTGCCGAAATTCCTAGGGAACCAATCAAAGCGAGCTGAGCATGGGAAAATCGATGGCCCACCTGACCTAATGCAACGGCCCCAATCGCCATCCCTACGCCACCAGCCGCTAGCAATACCCCAAATTGAGAAGACTTTAACGCTGGGATAATCTCTGCCAACCGTACCGCTAAGACTGCCAAAGCAGCAAAGATAGAAAATAAAATAATCAGTTGAATAATCGCATTCCGCACTCGTTTCTGTTGTCTCAGGTATTGAATGCCATCCCATAAATCTGCCAGAATTTTGGGTGAATCCTTGGAGTTGATTGGTTTTTCGTTGGTTTTCAATGCAATCAGGAGCAAACCTGCCAGGGCATAGGCTCCACCCACCATGATTTCCTGGCCAATCTCAATATCAACGCCCAACCGTTCCACCACAAAATCTGCCACACTCAGCACCGGCTCTCCGATAGCAAATCCAATAATCACCGAGGCCATCATGGTCGTGGTGTATAGCGAATTAGCAGATAACAGATGCTTTTTCTTCACAATCAGCGGAATTACCGCCTGTTCAGCTGGAGCAAAAAACTGAGTCAGGGTTGAAACGCAGAACGTAACGGCCAGCAGTAGATAGAATCCTAGCGGCAATGCACCCACCTGAATTCCAGCAGAGAGCTTGAGGATCAAGGGTAGGGATAGAACATAGGCTCCGCGAAATAAGTTGGTGAATACTAGCACAGCTTTCTTGGGCCAGCGATCAACGTAAACCCCTGCTCCCGCTCCAAATAAAATCGCCGGAATCGTGAACGCGATCATAATTGCTGATACCCAACCACTATTGGTTTGATCGGCCCGCTGAAACTGGGTTGAAATGATGGCAATTACCAAAATCAGATAAACCTTATCTGCCAGTTGGGAAAAGACCTGACCGCCCCACAAAACAAGAAAGTTTTTGTTCCTCAAGACCGGCCAAAGCCCTTGGTCATCAACTAACGTTCCATCATTGGAGGAACCTCTATCCATTGCATGATTCCTCAAGGATGCAGTTTCAATCACTGAAGTGTCTTCTTCAAACATTACCCCGTTCAACCCAGGCTAGTAAACCACTTAACTCTACCGATGATTATCCTCACAGCAGGTGAGAACCGGAAGATCCATCGGCTCTGATGCAGTGTCATCCTTTAGCTTACCGAGAAAACCGCTGCCCTGGAAACCAAATCTCAAATCTCAAGCCCATCCTCGCAATCGATAGACCCAATAGCCGATATATTCTTTAATCGCAAAGGTGGAATCTTTCAAAGCAAGGGCACTGGGAATTAAATTTAGTGTGGCCGCTTGCAGGGTTTTCTGCTCCTGTTGGGGCAAAGGGGGAGCCACTAGAAAATCAGTAGGCGCTGGAATCACAGAAATCCCTTGACGTTCAAAAATCGCCACCGAGCGGGGCATATGAATCGCTGAAGTGACCAGTAATACAGGGGGCTGAATCTGCTTTTCCTCTAGAATCTGCCGCACATTCACTGCATTTTCGTAGGTATTCAAAGAGTTAGGGTCTTGCAAAATTGCCGAGCCAGGAACGCCAAGTACCTCAGCAACTAAGGACATGTCTTCAGACTCCGGTGGTTGCTGACCCCGCCAGTCAATCCGACCCCCACTCAAAATCAGCCAGGGAGCCTTGCCCTGCTTGTACAATAGGGAACCCTGCAAGATTCGGTCTCCAGCTTCGCTCACATCTACCCAGGGACGGGGGGGAATCATCGGTTTAGTCCCACCTCCTAAGACAACGATAGCTGAAGCTTCCGGCAGATCTGCTGTAGGAACGTATTGCTTTTCCAGAGAGTAAACTAAGCGAGCAGAAGCCTGAGCATTACCGCTAGTGAAGAGGAGAAACAAGGCCAGACCGATGGCAATGGCAGCTCGTCGAGGGGTGCGCCAGAGGGAAAATAGAGCAAAGATGAGCAATAGACAACTCAGCCCCAGGGGATAAATGAACAGGGGTAGAAGTTTAGAAATGAATAACATAGGGGCTTAAGTTAACGATCCGTGAATAAGGCGGCTTCTCTAGCGGCTGTTCTGTTGTTCAGATAATTACTCAAATAATTACTCCAACAATTATTCAAACAATCGGAAATAGGGATACCGCACAGGAACGCCTTCTTCCTTCTCCAGGTCAAAGTTAATCACATCCCAACAGGGTTCATCCTGGGGATCTGGGCTGAACTCAACCGGTAAGCCATACAGCTTAGGTTGGGTGTTTTCAGATCGATTCCGCCAGGGAGTGCTGCGCTCCAGGTAGGCACTGATCAGGTCTCGATATCGCTCAGCAATAATTACCCGCGTTGCCCGATAGCCCTGGGTGTAGAGCCGATCCAATGCCTCATGGATTTCAAATCGAATTCCATCAGGATGAGTATGTTGCCGATACCATTCTCCATTCCATTGCCGCCAATGCCGTCCAGATTGAAGGTGTACCAACTCTTTTGTGTCCGGGTCAGCCTCAAATGCCCCATGCCGAGGACAAAGGTAGGTATCCGTTAGCATTAAAGCCTGAATTCTTTGACGGCAGTGGGGACAGAGAATTTCCGAACCAAATATGGGATATTGCAAGGCGGAATTCATCTTGAAGTCTGTTCTCACCAGAGATTGTAGAATCTATTATAACGGTGGCTCCTACAACAAAACTTTGAAATCTCCCCACACAAGATGCAATCTGAACTCTGGCCAAACCCTGATACCTCTCTAGCAGCATTTGTAGCGGATAATGCAACAGTCATTGGCCAGGTAGTCTTGGGTCAGGGCGCAAGTATTTGGTATGGAGCTATTTTGCGGGGAGATGTGGAGCGGATTGTTGTGGGAGCAGGAACAAATATTCAGGATGGAGCTATTCTGCATGGCGATCCAGGTCAGCCCACAATTTTGGAAGATTTTGTCACGGTTGGCCATCGAGCAGTAATCCATTCGGCTTACGTAGAACGGGGCAGTTTAATCGGGATTGGCGCGATTGTGTTGAACGGTGTCAAGGTCGGATCAAGCAGCATCGTTGGTGCGGGGGCTGTCGTAACGAAGGACGTCCCGCCCCGATCCCTGGTGGCAGGCGTTCCAGCAAAAGTTCTACGAGAGGTTTCAGCAACAGAAGCAGAGGAGCTGATCGAACACGCCAAAAAATACGAGAAATTAGCTCTGGTTCATGCAGGGAAGGCCAATGATCCAGGATTTACGCAGTGTTAGGGACTGAAAAATAGTCGGTACAAACTAGGCGTCATGAGGCTTTCAAGTTCAGTATAATCAAAATCCATAGGATGTTTAGTCAAACCATTATGAATATTGAGCAAATCGAGACGGAATTTTTTGCTTTACCTAGAGACTCCCAAGTTGTTTTACTGACTCGCTTACTAGAGTATGTTGCGAACGCTGAAATTGATTCAGAGATTGCAGATGTATGGGTTGAAGAAGCTGAGCAACGTGACCAGGCAATAGATGGTGGTCAAGTCTTGCCCAAATCTGCTGAAGAAGTATTCGAGAGAATTCTTTCATCTCTACGGTAAAAAGATGAAAAAGTTGTATTTCATCCATTAGCAGAAAAAGAACTATCCGATGCAACGGCCTACTATGAGGAAAGACAGATAGGACTTGGTTTAGAGTATTTGGAAGAAGTGAGTCGAGCGGTCAATTGAGTTGCACGTTATTCAGAAGCAGGTTCAAAAATCAAGGGTTCTGTTCGTCGCTTGACCTTGTCGAAGTTTCCATACTCCATACTCTACCGCTCACCTGAGGATAATCAAATTCGTATATTGGCAATTGCTCATCACAGACGTCAGCCAATGTATTGGAGTAATCGCCAGTAGGAAGAATAAATAGTCTTTATTCTTTGCTAAAAACCACTGAAGACTCCAATTGCCTGGGGAATTTGTCGAGGAGTAGGATCGGCAGAACGTAACCTTGTTTCTCCCTGAACCATCAATTGAGTCGAACCTCCTCCGTCTAGCATCATCACAGCAGTGGCCCCAAAGCGTTCCAGAACACCCGCTGCTCCCAACTGAGTTTGGGCTGTTGTTGTCAGGATCAGAATCGTTTCGTTGGTTCCGTTGCGATCTGAATCAGCAATTCCCAAAAACGTTCGAGGTCGAAGTTCAAAGGGGGCTTTGGAATACCAGGTGATAGAATCCATGCCACCATTGACCTGAATGCCAACAATTGCTTGATCGTAGGGGAGAATATTCGTACTCAAATTAATTTCTTCTGGCAATGGAATAATTTCAGCCGATTGATCACGAATTCCCAGCATAGCTTTCTCATGGGGAAATTCGCTGGCTCCGGCATAGCCCGTGGTGATCCATTGCCCATCTTCTTTCACCGGAAAGGCTAATTCAATGGCATCCTTTCCCCCGAAAAATTGACCATTGCAGACGGAAAAGGCTCTGATTGTATCCCTGATTTGTAACTCCTCCCAATAGTTTTGCAAGTCTTGAACTCGAAAGGATGGACTTTTGCCTCCATAGGCTGCTGTCGTTGTTCCTGGAGATGAAGCACCAAACAGAAATCGAATTGCCGCCCCTTGACTCAGATTGATAGCCTGAACATAATTTCCCTGATTATCGGTATAGAGCTGCACGCCAATGGCGGAACGTTCTGGCTGAAACGGGGATGCCCAACCATCCGAGTGACCTAGCACAATGAAAGATATGAGAACCGTTACAATCTGACGCAATTTCAATGATCGATCCCTTTGAAACTCAGCTCTATCTCAGCCCTGAACCCGACCAACTGTTTCAGCAAGAGTCCTGGCCCAAGCCCTTCGTCTTTAATCATGAAGTGGTAGAAGTGTTTGACGATATGGTATCCCGTTCAGTGCCCCTATATCGTGAGGTGATTGCCTGTTCAGTCCAGTGGGCCTTGACCTACTATCAGCCAGGAACTCGCATCATTGATATTGGCTGCTCAACCGGAACCTTCCTGGAGTTACTAGGGCGATGTTTGTCTCACTCTGTTCAACTTGTTGGGATCGACAGTTCCAAAGCCATGCTGGAAAAAGCGGAGAAAAAGCTAGACCCTCTGCGGGACATGCATCAGGTCGAGTTCCTCTGCGAACGGGCTGAGAATTGTGACTTTCAAAACAGTAGTGTTGTTGTCATGAACTATACCCTACAATTTCTGCCGCTGGCCCAACGTCAAACCCTATTGCGAAAAATTCACGCAGGATTGCTACCCGGTGGATTACTGTTTCTGAGTGAGAAGGTGCGATCGCCCTTTCCCCAACTCCAGGAAACCATGACCCATCACTACGAAGCGTTCAAAGCCCGCAATCACTATGCTCAGACAGAGATTGAACGCAAAAAAGAAGCCCTGGAAAATGTTCTGATTCCGCTGACTGAGAGCGAGCAGTTGAATATGTTGCAAACCGTTGGCTTTGAATCAATTGATTCCCTGATGAAGCTGCACAACTTTGTTTCGTTTGTCGCCTTAAAATAAAATTTGTGCTGAGCTGACATGCTTTTGTAGAACGAAAGGGGCGAATCACCTCAGGAGAGATAGAATTGAGACTGATAGATGAACAGTCTGACTGACCCTAGCCATGAGCGATCGCCCCTCAACTGCTATTTCTAAACCTCTGTCGATCTCGGTTGTGATTCCCACCTACAACCGGGAAGAGGCACTACGAGACAGTATTGTCGATGTATTGAAACAGGACTATCCCGACTTTGAAGTGATTGTGGTGGATCAAACCCAGAACCACGATCCGGAAGTTCAGTCCTATCTGGAGGAGGTCTCAAGTTCGGGAAAGATTCACTGGTATCGAGTGGACTGGGCTAGTCTGCCGGGTGCAAGGAACTATGCTGTGCGTCGAGCCAGGGGAGACGTCATTATCTTTCTGGATGATGATGTACAACTTCCCGATGGATTTCTGGCAGCCCATGCCCGGAATTATCAGAACCCTAAAGTTGGCGCAGTGGCTGGGCGAGTCTTTGACCGTATGAAGCTGGGAGAATCTGGTGGTGGGTTAACCATCGAAGATTTGCCACCAGAAGCCTCCGATCCTGGAATTGCCTGGTATCACATTGATCTAGTGCATACCACGAAGCCTCAACAGGTGATTTCCGCACGGGGCTGCAATATGTCCTTTCGGCGGGAGATTTTCGACAAGTACGGATTGACCTTCGATGAACGATACAAGGGGAGTGCGGTGCGAGAGGAATCGGATTTCTGTTTGCGCATCCGTAAGACGAATTACATCATCTGGTACGATCCTGAGGCTAGCTTGGTTCACCTGGGCGAAGAGGCGGGTGGCTGCCATGACATTAGTACTCGTTCACTTCAGTATCAGGTAACGTTTTACCATAATCACTTTTTTATGGGGTTCAAAAGCCTAACGCCAGGACAGTGTTTGCGGTTTTATGCCAAGTTATTTGATTGCCATGTCCTGGGAAATCCTCCCTGCAACAAGAGCGGCTCCCCATTGAAAATCGTGACTCGCTTCGGGTTCTACTCCCTCGGTTTTCTAAAAGCAGTTGGAACTTTAACGCGATCCCTCTGGGACGAAGGGCAAGTTTATACGCGTCAAGATGAGATGGCTCAGTAGGGTGACGAAGCAGGGAATATCGTTGAATTAATCAGAGGGGTTGGAACAAATGAAAGTCTTAGTTGCAAGTCACACTTATATTGTTGATTTGAACCGGTAAAAGTTGAGAGCATTGGCTCAGCTTGACCCGGCTATAGAAGTAACTGTTGTCGTTCCCAAACGATGGCGACCGGGGGGTGTCCAGAACAAGATTATTGATTCGGAACCCATTGATGAAGGTAACTTTCGCGTTGTCCCTCTCTCAAATCTAAGTCAAAACAATCAGGGACTGCTCACCTTTGGTCTAGATTTAATTCAACTTTTAAAGGAATTTCGTCCCCAAATTATTCAGGTGGAACAGGGGTCTAAGGCTCTCACCTATTCTCAATTTATCTTTTTAAATCAGCTCCTGGGATTAAAGGCAAAGAATCTATTTTTTACCTGGTGGAATTTGCCCTACGAACTCAAGTTTCCGGTCTCATTACTGGAAGCTTACAATTTGAAGCATACAAACGGTATCGTTGTGGGCAATCAGGACGGTGCAGATATTCTGCGACAGCGGGGTTATACTGGCCCGATGCGCGTCATGCCCCAACTAGGGGTCGATGAAGGTTTATTTAAACCAACACCTCAACTAGACCTAAAGACACAGTTAGATATTCAGCCGGATGAATTTGTGGTTGGTTTTGTGGGGCGATTCGTTCCAGAAAAAGGATTACTCACCTTAGCAAAAGCACTCACGGGTCTGCAAAACCATGCTTGGAAATGGGTACTTCTAGGTCGCGGTGTATTGGAGGCAGAGCTAATAAAAGTTGAAACCGAGGCGGGCATCAGAGATCGATTGATCCTGGTGGAAAGTGTTCCCCATGATCAGGTACAGAAGTATATTAATCTGATGGATGTCCTGGTCTTGCCCTCTGAAACGGATAATCAATTTAAGACCCTAACGGCAGTGGGCTGGAAGGAACAGTTTGGTCATGTTTTGATTGAAGCCATGGCCTGTCGAGTTCCGGTTATTGGTTCGGATTCAGGTGAGATTCCCCACGTAATTGGGGATGCGGGGTTGGTTTTTCCAGAGGGGCAAGCGGAAAAACTTCAAGGTTGTTTGCAACAATTAATGGAAGATCCTAATCACAGGGAGAAACTGGCCCAAAAAGGCTATGAACGAGCTTTACAGAAATACACAAATACGGCATTAGCGAAGGAATTGTTGGAGTTTTATCGGACGCTGTAGTGAGGACTTGGTACTTTCTCCACTGGGGCATTGAGTGTTTCTACCGTTGCTTACTATCGAGACCAGTGGCAACTTAAGCTCTGATTGAGTTTCAGGTTCGTTGTTGCCTTCATTCCCAAAGACAAGAATTAGCCGGTCTCTATGCTGGCAATCCCAAACACAAAACTGCACGCCCCTCGGCTGAACAGCTTTTGCTGGCTTTTGCTGGCATCACTCTATTTAAGCTTTCAAGCTCACTGCTAGCGAAACTATTGACAGCAGTGTAGTTCGCTCGCTATCCTTTAGGAGTCCTAAACTTAGGACTCCTAAAGGATAAAACTGGAGAGAATTATGTCTTTAAATGTTGAACTGCTAGAGTACAGCTTTGCCCAGGTCAAACAACACAGCGGAGAATTTACCGCCACATTCTACAGTACTCTATTCTCCGAATATCCGGAGGTTCAACCGCTATTTAGCCATACCCAGATGCAAGAACAGGGCAAAAAATTGTTCAAATCTCTGGTTGTGGTTGTAGAAAGCTTGCGGCATCCCGCAGCATTAATCACTGGTCTGGAGGGCCTGGGAAGCCGACACGTTAAATATGGCGTGAAACCTGAACACTACCCGATGGTTGGCAACGCCCTACTCAAAACCTTTGCCGAAACCCTGGCAGCCGAATGGACACCTGAAGTAGAGCAGGCCTGGACAGAAGCCTATGGAGCCGTTGCGGAGTTGATGTTGGCGGGAGCAGACCGTTCACCCGATTCCGCTTCTACTGACTAGCGAACTTGAGTTAATACTTCGGATTTCTCCCGTTGTGCCTTAATCAGTTTCTGCCGCCGCGAATTTCCTCTGCGGAAAAGGCTTCCTATTGTCCGTTGTCCTGTCCATGCTGCCAATACCTTCAAACAATCAACTCGCTCATACCAGGGCATGGGTGTTCTAAAAATAGAATCGGCATACTCCTTCGTCTTTCTAGGGCTAGCCAAGACCGTTGGAGCCTTCGAGTTTGGATCAAACCATTGAAGACGTTCTTTATTATCTTTGAGAGCATTACAAAATGATGCAGCATGGTGTCGCCGTTGAAACAAATAGTCCCAAACGTATCCCACGTCTCCCTGTAATATCATTTCTGCCATGAAGTGGCGATCTGAACCCACGATACTCTGATGCATTCGGGTTCTGGCAATCATATCAGAGCGCATCAACCCAAAGACTTCGGTGAAATGCCCCACCCACAAAATTTTCCAGAAGCGCTCGCTGATTCTTTCTCCAGAAAGCCGCATTTGCTGATCATAATTTCCAATAACCCCACCCGCTTCATCAATCTTCAAAGACAAACTGTGAACTAAAGCAAGAGCAGGGTTTTGATCTAAAAGATCAACACATTTACGTAAGTAATCAGGCTCCATTACATCATCATGGGCTGCCCATTTAAAGTATGGAGCATCTCCTGGTTGAAAGACAAAATTAAAATTAGGTGCACCACCAATATTTTCAGCTTGACGATGATAAGTAAACCGACTATCTCGTTCGACAAACTCTTGACAAATCTCCGGTGTCGCATCAATTGAAGCATTGTCGCTGATAATCACTCTAAAGTCAGTTAAGGTTTGATTCAGAATCGAGCTTAATGCTTCAAACAAATAGTTTTCTCCGTTATAAACCGGAACACCGATAACAACCTTAGAAGTATTACCCATATTTCCCTCTTGATGATCTTGAGTTAGCTAAGACGTAGAGGCACCCTATCCTAGCTAAGAGCAAAATAGCTCTGCAGAATCTAGATCATTCTAGACCAATTGTAATCACTAAATCGCCATTAATTCAGTAGCAATACCCATGTCATCGAGCATGTTTTGAATTTCATCGCAGTAGATGGCATTCATGACAATCACCTGGTCAGGCTGATATTCCTTGACCTACATTCTTCGTATTTTGTCAATGCGTAAGTCCTGCTCCTGTACTCCACCAGCGTTGGAAACGCTGTATCATTTGTGATTGCTATATAGTGTGTGTGGTTTCTAGAGTATGGTTTCTAAAGCTTGGTTTCTAAAGTTTGGTTTCTAGAGGTAAAAATTCAGGGGGTTGAAGAATAAAATATCAGTCTTGATGGGGTAGCAATGAAGGAACTGTCTCTCCTAAGCGTGCTGCGCGACAAGCCTGAGTT
>JBHJGO010000063.1:0-51347 GCA_050331715.1 Microcoleaceae cyanobacterium | reverse complement strand
GATAGAGGAAATCTTGAATCTCTGTTCCCAAGCTCAGTTGTAGGGCACCGTGGGAAACGGCCTCGAAGGGTTTTTCGCAGTGAATTTTCTTGACATCAAAATATTGCTGCGCCCAGGTCTGAACCGCAGGAATTTGCACCGTTCCTCCCACGAGTAGAACAGCGTCGATGTCTGCCAACTCCATTCCCTGACGACGGGCCTGTTGCAAGACCTGATTCATGGCAGTGTCCAGCCGCTCAAAAAACCGATGCTGTCCTAGAACCTGCTCGAACTGCTCGCGGGTCAGTTTCAACTCGTAGGTTTCCAGAGACTCATCATCGAAGTAGGCTTCAGTTGCCTCGGTCTGAAGAGAAAGCTTAATTTTCAGCCGTTCTGCCAATCGATTGACCAGCAAAGTTTTGGGCAATGCCTGAGTCTCAGCAAAGTAATCCACAATCCACTGGTCAATATCGGAACCGCCCAAGTTCTGCCCTGCCTTGGCCAGAACACGAGCGGTTTTTACCTTTTGTCCAGAAGACTCAGAAAAAGATTTCTGGCCCCATTTCAAAATGAAGCCGATGGGGGCTTTTTTAACCGTGGCATCCAGTTGAACCAGGGACAAGTCCAGGGTTCCACCGCCAAAGTCAATCACCAATAGCCGTTCTTGATCCGCTAGACCATAGCCTAGAGCCGCTGCTGTGGGTTCATCCAGAATTCGGACTTGCTCCACATCCAGGGATTGGCAAACCTGACCTAACCAACGGCGATAGGCTTCAAAGCTGTCTACCGGAACCGTGAAGATGATGGAATCAACGGGCAGAGAAGCTTGATGAATTGTTTGAATTGTTCGCTGAAGAAACCAGGTTCCGACCTGCTCAAAGGTGATGGCAATATTGTCTAATTCCGGCAAAAAGCCTTGAACATTCGTACCAATTCCCCGCTTGAAATGATGGAAATATCGGGCATCACTGCCCACATCATAGCCGCGATCGCGTACCTGTTGTCCCAGGAGCACCGCTTCGGTGCTGGCATTTTCAACGTAAACCAGACTGGGAATCAAAGCAGGATTCTGAACAGTGGTTAGAGATAATCCGGGAAGCTTTAGGGTTTCAGGCTGCTGGGTAGCAGCATTCCAACGGGAAACGACGGTATTGCTAGTTCCAAAATCAATTGCGATAGTCATTCAGGTGTTTTTTCTGAGCGCGTTTTTCTGTGGGGTGTTCTCCTGAGACTATGCCAGTCCAGTACGCTAGTCCAGTAAGCTCGACACTCACCAACAAGGTTTGTAGGATGGATAGGCAAGAACCTAATCCATGCTGGCTTAGGTATCATTCTTATCGTTGATCGGGTTTCTAATTTTAACCCAAGAGGTGCTTTATGGTTGGTAGTTCTGTCCAAGCAGACCTATGGTTTAGTGACTATCTCACCCCCTGTGATATCTATCTGCATGGGATAGATAATATTTTGATTTATAAAAAAACGGCCTATCAGGAAATGTACATCGTGGAAACCGGAACCCACGGTAAAGCACTAATTCTAGATGGAAAATGTCAATCGACGACCAGGGACGAGTTTATTTACCATGAAGCTCTAATTCATCCCACTTTGATTCATCATCAGCATCCTCGAACCGTTCTAATTCTTGGTGGGGGAGAAGGTGCGCCCCTACGGGAAATCCTGCGCTGGAAAACCGTAGAGCGGGTGGTCATGGTGGATATTGATGGCGAGGTGGTGGATGCTTGCCGACACTATTTGCCAGAAATGAGCGCCAATGCCTTTGAGGATCCTCGGGTGGAATTAATTATCGGAGACGCCCTGGAATACCTGGACTCAGCACAGCCGGAATGGGATATTGTGGTTTCTGATATGTCCGATCCCGTAGAATTTGGGCCATCTTTTAAACTATTCACGCTGGAATACTTTGAGAAGGTTCGGAGTATTTTGAATCCTACAGGAGCTGTGGCCATTCAAGCCGGATCGACGGGGGTGGCCCAGATGCAGATTCATGTACGGCTGATCCGAACTTTGATGGCTGTTTTTCCCCACGTACATCCCTACAACATTGCAATTCCGAGTTTCTGTGAACCCTGGGGATTTGCCATTGCTAGTTTAGATTCCATCAATTCTCAGCCCGACCCAGCAACCATTGATCTTCTTCTAGCCGAGAAAACGACGAGAGATTTGGAGATGCTGGACGGAGTAACGTTACTCGGATTACTGCAAACTCCAACCTATCTGAGAAAAGCGATTGCTGACGCGACAGAGATTTATACTCTAGTCAATCCTCCCAAGGATTTTGGTACAGGGATCCTAGAGGATTCTTGATTTCTTTAACGCTTTGGAGAGCTGATCGCTTAAAATTCAGGTGAGTTTGTATTGTGGCCCCTTTAAACTCTAAACGATTAACCTCGCTCTAAGCTTAGCTGATATGACTTCCAACTCTGCTGAACAGTCCGCCGAAAAGATTAAGTCCAGTATTCTGATTGTGGACGACACTCCCAATAACCTGCGTTTCCTCTCTAGTATGCTGATTGAAGAAGGCTACGAAGTGCGGAAAGCGGTAAATGGTCAGATGGCCCTCCGCTCGATTCAGGCGGAATTACCCGACCTGGTCTTGCTGGATATTCGGATGCCGGATATGAGTGGCTATGAGGTTTGTCAGCAGCTCAAATCTCAGCCAGAGACGCGGGAAATTCCAGTTATCTTTCTCAGTGCCCTTGACGAAGAAAAGGACAAGGTAACGGCCTTTGATGTGGGGGGAGTGGATTATATTTCCAAACCCTTGCATCTTCAGGAGGTTCTAGCCCGTGTCCGAACTCACCTCACGCTCCAACAGCAGCAGCAGCAGTTAATCGAGCAAAATCAAAAGCTACAGCAGGAAGTTAAAGCACGGGCGGAAGCAGAACTAGCCCTGCAAAAGGCAAACCAAGCGCTGCAACGTTTAGCCAATCTCGACGGTGTGACCCATATCGCCAACCGCCGCCGCTTCGATGAATACCTGCATTTACAATGGCAGCAAGCCCTAGCGTCACAGCAGTCACTAGCAATGATCCTATGTGAAATTGACGGGCTAGAGCATTATGAAGCAACCAAAGGCAGTGATGCAGCCAATGAACGCCTGCGTGCTGTTGCCTGGGCAATGAATCGACTGGCAAAACCTCCTGTTGATCTAGCGGCTCGCTATAGTGATGCTCGATTCGCAGTTTTGCTACCTGGAAAAATCAACACAGAAGCAGTAGAAATCGCTGAACAGATTCGTCAGGATGCTCAGCAACTCAAGGGTCATCAGTCTATCGCTCTGAGCCTGGGAGTCAGCAGCCTGATTCCAGTTGAAGGTGCGGAGCTGAGTCGCTTAGTTGATCAGGCGGATCAGGCACTTCATCAATCACTGAGTCAGGGCGGCGATCGCGTTACTCTATTTCACTAGGTTAGAGATAGCCCAGTTCCTGCACCAAATCCCCAACTGCCTGAGCAAATTTTTGCTGGATGGGTTCGCTGAAGTAGTTTTTCCAGTCTCCTGAAACTCCCTTTCGATAGTGAGACATATGGTTTTCCTCACCCTGCTTGCGACCCCCTGATAGTTTCTTAAACTTGTTATCTTCTAGAAGCTGAGAGAGCACCGACTCCGGTATGGCAATATCACAGTGTTGAAATAGGTCTGTGAATGTTTCCAGTTGATTTTCTCCAGTCAAGTCTTCATAACGAATTAGCTTAACCTGGTGAGCCAACTCTGATTCACCAAGTTTCTTCGCATCTACCCATGATTGCAAAGCTTGAAATAACCCTTGCAACGCATCAATCATATACAAGATCCCATCCTCTACAGCCAGATCGCTCAGAACCTGCCGATTCTTTAGGGTTGACTGGCTCACAACATGGGAATAGCGATTTGCAAAATAACTGGAAACAACTAAATCCCTCGGATCACGAATCACAAAAAATGCTTTGTAAGTTTCAGGTTTTGGCATTTGGCAGAAGGCTTCATAGGAAATTGGAAAAGTTCCGGTCTGGAGTGTTTGAGGTGGAACCTTCCCTGGAGTTTCAACTAAACCCACTGGAATTGGAGCCAAACCAGAATATTGATATATTCTGAAGTCAACCAGAATCTTTTTGAGCCATTGACTTGCTGTACGCGGAGCACAACAGTGGTAGACATTGATTGAGCTAGACTGATACTGCACATTGTCTTGAAGCAGAGACATGAGCGTCGGATGCGCTGCAATGAACTGTTCCCGAAATTCTTGATCTTCTCGATTTGCCAGTCCAAGGCTCAGAATATGCCGAAAATAGACCACGGCCCCCTCTGGATTACCCTTGAGAAACCGCTGATAGTGGGTTAGGGACTGGTCAATACTTTTCTGATAAAAACAAAGGTCTCCCAGGCAAAGACGAGCCTTAGGAGAACTAGGATCGATCTCTAAATACTGACGGCAGAACGACCGAGCTTGTTTAAAATCGTTCTGACGCTTTAGAATATCAATTAAACCTAGATAAACATCAAAGCCAACATCTGGTTTCAGATCAATCGCTTTTCTAAACTCAGTGACGGACTCCTGTAGCTGGTGAGTTGATGCTAATGCCTTAGCAAGTTTAATATGAATTCCGGCACTATTGGGCTGAAGTTCAAGTGCTTTGCGATAGCATTCAATTGCACTCTCAAACTTTTCTGCTTCAGCATAGATATCAGCAAGCTGGCAAAGCCCATCCAGATGTTGAGGGTAAGTTTCGACCGCTAATTTGTATTGCTGAATTGCTTCAGCAATCTGACCTTGGCCCCGCAATACTTCACCTGACTCAAAGTAATTCTTCGCAGCTTCTTGACCAGATATTTGAGTTGTCATAATAATATTCCTTCTAATCCAATTTCTTCCAATTTGGTTCTTTTAACTTCAAACAAATAGCACCTGATATAGCAATCACAAATGATTTGTGAAATAGGAGTGAAGGGGACACTGCCCCCTGCTTGGGGATATAGTCCCCAAGCCCCTTTACGTTTTTCGTGATTGATTTAGGATTGATACATAGAAATCAACCATCTCACACATGCTTTTTCAACATCTCCCTGATCGAGCTAATAAATGAGAGCCAATAAACTCCTGCCAGATTGGCTTACAACTGAATGAGTAGGCATCAAATTCAAGTCCTTGCTCGGTTGCAAACTGAGTAAACCTTTCTATCCAATCAGAAATAGCTTGGGTTAGAGTTTGGTCAGGACTATGCTCCAAGGATTGTTGTAAGGTTTGAACCATCTGAGTTAGCTGATTATCACTGTAAAATGACCAAGCTGATTCTATCAAAGCCAGATAAGTAGCATTAGGTTTCGGATGATGATTCTCTACGATCTGATCAAGACTACTTTGAGTCTCAAGAGGGTTATCTTCAAAATCATTGAAATCCTCAAAAATGATTTCATCGACAACACTGGCCAGATGATTTTCCTCATCGATATCCTCTCTATAGTTCAGCAACTCTGCTTGCTGATAAAAGTCCAAGATAAAACTATAAGTTATCTCCGGCCCTAGCATCCGGTCAAGTTCTTCAATCTGTTCGCTGTCCAACAAGCTTTTCAGATCTCGGGCTACTTCTGGTCGATAGAACTCACTGAAGATGATTCCAACTTCTCTCCAGTTTTTAAGGCTATAGTTAATCGGATGCTGAACATGGTAAGCGACTGTATCTTGAAGATATTTAGGGTTCAATTTCCGCTTCAAAGCCATACAGGGAACCCAGTAGTCCCACCAGGGAATCCCCAAACAAAAGGCGTCACATTTTGGAAAATATTGTAGTAGATCTCGATCAAAAAAGAACATATCAAATCCATAGCCATATAGTTCTCCACTTGCAGATTCAACTGACTCAATATCTATCCTGGAAGCGAATACCGTCGAGTTTTTTGACTGCTGTGAAATGTAGGAAACAAAGTCCTTTTCGGCCCTGAGCTGAATATCAGAGTTGACAATTCCACAGATCTCGACATCACAGGTTTGCAGGTAATCTAAAATATCATTGACATAAACAAAAGGTTTGCCATATTGCTGCTTAGCATCACGCTTAACCTCATGAAAATCTATATCTTGAAAGATAGGCTGCAACTTTTCAATTTCATTACGAATGTTCAGGGAAACAACGGAAAAACCTAGAGCAGTCCAGGTTTGCACTGCAAGCCGTTGCTTCTCTATTCCAAAGGGGGCAATACTTGTTGCAATAGTGACTTTCTTTTGACCATCCTGTCTCATTACATATTTCCTCAATTCATTTAGTTAGATAATCGAATTAAAATCCTCAAAGATCTTGACTCAATCCTTTTAGATGTTTATGCTTACTATGCAATTTCATGGCTCTCTCAACCTGACCCATCTTCAAGCAAATCTCTCCCATATAGAAGTACGCATCCACGAGATTTGGATTGTGGTCAATACTTTTTCTGTAGGAACTCAAAGCATGTTTTAGATCTCCCTGCTTGAGATAGAGTCCCCCCAGACGAAAATGAGCATCTGCTGACTCTGGCCTCATTTTCAGGAATCTTTTGAAATACTGTTCCGCCTTCGCCAAATCTTCCTGACGAGAGTAGAGAACAGCTAAGTGAAAATAGACATCTGCAGCATTCGGTCTTTTCGCCAGAAATGTTTGATAGTTCTGAATTGCAGCTTCAAGCTGATCTTGTTTGGAAAAGAGATGGCCGAGAAAAAAATAAGCATCTGTCATCTCTGGGTTCAACTTCAGGGCTTGCTGATAGGAAGAAATAGCTGGCTCAAACTGTTCTAGTTGCTGTTGTATTCGACCCGAATAGAAGTGAGTATGGGCAAGGTGAGATTGCAGGAGTCTGGCAGCATTTTGATAGAGGTTGAGAGATTTGTGGAACTGACCTGTGTCATAGAGCGCTTTTGCAGTCTCTAGCAACTGTTCTGTTTGGCCCTTTCGCTCAGCTTGACCTACTGGAGGTTGGGCTACCGAAGGTGATGGATTACTGGTCAGAGGCTGGTAGGCTTCGCCAAGCATCCCAGCCCCATCCCACTCATACCCCAGTTCACCGACTAAATCTCCAGCGGCTTCTTCAAATCGAAGTCTGACATTACTGTCGAAGTAATTTTTCCAATCACCGGACACCCCTTTGCGGTAGTGAGACTTCTGATCTTCACGGCCCTGCTGCCGTCCCTGACTGAGTTTATCAAAACTGTAATCCGCCAGAACTTGATTCACGGTCTCGTCTGGAATCTGAACATCACAATGCTCGAAAAGCGCTTGGAAGGCTTGAAAACTTCGCTCTCCTGTCAAGTCTTCGTACCGGAGCAGCAAGATATTTGGATCATTTTTTGACTCCCGTATCCAGGAGCGTAGAATTGAAAAAACGCCCTTTAGAGTATTAATTGTGTAGATAATTCCTTCCGCAACAGGAAGACTTTCCAGCACTTTCCGTGTTTCGGCAATATGATCCATTAATTTGTGGGAATACCGATTTGAGAAATAGGCTGAAACTACAATATCTCTCGGATCTCGCATCACAAAGAAGGCGCGATAATTTTCCGGCTTTTCTAATGCCTGAAATTCCTGATAAGAGACAGCAAAGGTTCCGGTCACAATTGACCGTTGTGGAATAATTCGACTTTTCTTTAAAAAATCAACCTGAAAGGGTAACAAGCCTGAATATAGAACAAACCTCAAATCGATGAAAATCTCCTTCAACCAAGTGCTGGCAGTTTTGGGAACACAACATTGATAGAGATTATCAAACTGAGATTGATATTCAATAAATGGAGTGAGTAGGGTTAGAAAATCTGGATGGGATGTAACAAAATCATGGAACTGTTCTGCTGGAACATTTGTAGCAAGCCTCCGCAGGTTATGAACATATTGCTGTATAGAACCATAGTCATCAGATAGACTCAATGGGGCTGCTTGATAATGCTGAATAAATTCCCTAATCTGTCCCGCTTTAATACAAGCCTCAATCGCTTGTCGATCCAGGGATTGTGAGTAGGGATCTAGGGATTGAGCTAGAGTCTTATTCATTGAAAGAGAAAAAATTGGGGTAGAGTTTAAGCAAGATACTTGCAAGATGATATAAAGATGCATATGGAAGCATTCGCAGAGCCACTTCCACGATCAACACTTTTCAGACGCAGCTTTTGGATAGTTTTTTTCGATCTGCTAGAATCTGAGCCAACTGTGAATTCGCTTCTGGTGAATTCCGCTCAATCTGTAATGCAACCTGACAGAAAATAATCGCTTGATTGAAATTCTGGCGCTTGATAAAGTGATTCGATAGCTTTAAGTACAGCTCAATATCATCAGGGGCCAGGGCCAGGGCATGGTGGTAGTTCTCAACCTGATCAGGATCTAATTGAACTGCTTTGCGATAGAGACTCAATGCCAACTTGGAATCGGCAATTGCCCGTTGCCTCAAAGCGTCTCCTAACTGCTGATACAACTTTGGATTCCCAGGATTTTGCTCGATGCTCTGGCTGAGAGAATCAATTATTCCTTGACTTAGCTCCTTAATCCGCTTCTGGTTGAGGGGAAGGGCTGCATGGGCCTCTGACATAGCCTTCTGAGGTGCCGTGTCAGCTTGGGAACGGAGGGCAGGTGTGGAGGACTTCTGGTGGTGTAGAGCGTTACCGAGGTTGTGATATGCCACTACTCCGATATCAGGCTTATACCCAATCGCTTGATTATAGAAATCTACTGCCCGATCCCAATCTCGCTGCCTGGAAAATAGATCTCCCAAGGCGCAATAGGCCTCTGCAAACGTAGGTTCAATCTGAATGGCTTGTTGAAAAGCTGCAATGGCATCTTGCCAACGCTTACAATGCACGAGTGCCTTGCCCAGACAGTAATGCGACCATACGAAGTTTGAATCCAACTCAATTGCCTTGTGATAGGAATTGACGGCTGCCTTGTATTGGTTGGTTTCCAATAAAGCATTCCCTAAGTGATAATGCGACCACACAAAGTCAGGGTTGAGCTGGATCGCGTTTTGATAGGCCGCAATCGCTTCATCCCATTGCATCAAAGCCGTTAGAGCTTCTCCCAAATTATGATGGGAAAAGGCAAAACTAGAATCCAATTGAATTGCTTGGCTGTATGCTGCTGCTGCACCCTGCCATTCTTCTAGCTTCAGCAACACATCTCCCAAATTATTATGTGTCCAAAAATTGGTTGGTTGGAGGGCGATAGCTTGCCGATAGGATGTAGCTGCATCCCGCCACCGACTCATATGCAAGTATGCATCCCCCAGAACATGATGAGCTTTGTCGGATTCTGGCGCTATTGAAGTGATCCGACGGCTACAATCTGCCACCTCTGGCCATCGCTGCAAACGGAGCAGAATTTGCCCTAAACCCTGAAGCGCGTCGAGATTTTGAGCATCGACAGAAAGAGCTTTACGATACTCATCGGCCGCTGCATCTAGCTTTTCCTGTTGTAGATGTAACCTGGCACGGTGGCAGTGAATCTGAACTGGACTCAAAGGCTGCCGACTCTCTGAAGAAGACGAACTGGATTCTGGAAGCATTCATTAATTCCTAAACAAATTCCCATAAATTAGTAGATGCTTGCCAAACCCTGGCTATCTGTAGGCTTCCTAAAACGACGAGATGGAAGTCATAGATAACCTACAAACTGAACTGAACAGATATACAGATACTTAACCCAATACTAGCCTACGCCCACATCTTCAGGGAGGACTCAACATGACGACCCCTAGAAAACCTTTGTAGATAGAGCCTTCCCAAGTCTAGTAAGGCAAAAACTTGGGAGGCTGGGGCATAGTACGCCCTAGCCTTCTGTGCTCTAGCAGTGCTGGAAACTTAGCTCAACTTTTTACTTCAGTCAACTCAATCACCCGACCATCCAAGTCCTTGACTAAAAAATTCAACGGCTTCTCCGTTCGAATCTTAAACTTAACTCCACGGATCTGAACCCGTCGGAGAATTTGCTCCAAACACTCGCGATCAAAACAAACATGTCGCTGACGATCTTTGGACGTTGGGCTTGCACCACTGATAACATGCAGCTGAGTGTTTTTCATCAGTTGATACCAGAGGCCATCTGGGACTGCGGATTCAGTTGCTGCTCCTGTTCCTATGGGAGTTGAAAGATACAGTGGATCAATTCCAGTTGTTCCTAGCGTTTGCTCATAGTTGTAGTAGTAGTGCAGCGGGACTTCCGCAACGGATAGGTCAAGTAACCCCTCGTAGAACTGACGCGCTACATTCAAGTCTGTCACCATCACCGTATAAACTTTGGGTGCACTGGTCAAAAACATCCACATCGCTCCAGCATAGGCAGCCAGCAACATGACCATAACGCCTTGGGTCGAAAATAGGCTGTCCAGTCCAGGAAAGAATGCACCTAAATGCGAAGGGGTGAACATCTGATAGAGATTCAAATCTAAGAGCATGAATAATAACAGAAAATAATCAGGCTGCAAAATAGACTAACCTATATCTTAACAAAACTCTCAGCAGGCTCCTGTTCGGCCTTCTGTCCTCGTCTCTCAAGCGCTCTTGTTCTGGAAGGAAAGTTTTCATGTTATCGCCGGATCTGATCCACGATTTTGTTTACGGCACATTGAAAACTGGAGAAATCTACTACCAACATTATCGTCTCCAAGGGCAGGTGCTTGACCAACCAGCAATTGCTTTGGGTCAGTTGTATGCCTTACCCGTGGGATATCCTGCGATGACGGCTGGAGCAGGAGTTGTTCAGGGCTTCGTTCTGTCATTTCGGCATCTAGAAATTCTCTCAAGCTTGGATCAACTGGAAGGCTACCATCCTCACCGCCCCGTCCAGGAAAACGAATACCAGCGTCAACAAATTCAGGTGTACGTTCCTGCTCAGCAATTTTTGAGCGATCAACAACTTTTGGGGAGCGCATGGGTTTACACAATGACAGTAGACAGAGTTGAGGCTTTGGGAGGTGTCAGAATTCTGGATGGATGCTGGCAATCCCAAACTGGAGTGCAATTCTTGTAGATTCTGTGTTATATTTCAAAATGTAATGCATAAGCAATACCGTGTAGGGAGTAAGGAGGTGATGCCCATGAGTGATAGTAGTAAACCCATGGGTCACCTGATTGGAAACATCCGGCTGTGTGCCGGAACTGGCTTCTAGGACTGGCTTACTTTTTCAGTTAAGCATCGAGTCAAATTCTTGCTGGATCTTAAGTCCTTCTTGGAAGATCTTCCGGCAGTCAGGTTCCGAATCAGATGACCCGCTAGACCGCTCTCACTGTCAATGCCCAGGTTCAGCACTTGTGTTGAAGTTAAGGTGTTACCCAGGTGAGGGCGGATAGTTTTGTTTGGAATCATTTTTCATAGTCTGCCATTGGAGTCTTTGCAAGAGAATCCTCGCAAGCCATAATCAGGGAGCAAATTCAAACTATCAGGAGATCACGATGAGTGAGCTATTAGGTGAAACCAGGATTCAGGAGCTAGTTCAGGAAATTCCTAATTGGAAGGTTGAAGGGAAAACTTTGGAATGCACCAGAACCTTCAAGGGGTTTGTGGAAGCAGTTGATTTTGTCAACCAATTGGTTCAGCCCGCAGAACAGGCAGGTCATCATCCTGATTTAGAAATTTCTTACAATAAGGTTAAAATTAGCCTCACAACCCACGATGCAGGGGGATTGACGGAGCAAGACTTTGCCATGGCGAAGCAGATTTCTGCTCTGGGCTAGAATCTTGGAGGGCGAGGCTGTAACCCATTGATTGCTCATGCACATCAGGTTGGGTAAGCGACGGGCAACCCAGCATCTTACATCTATTCAGGGGCCATGATTTCTCAGGACAATACGTTTTTGCAGGAGTTCGAGCGGCGAACGACCCTTATCGAGAAGCTGCTGGACATTGGTACTGCGCTTTCAAGCACCAAGAGTCTTAGCACTCTGCTAAACCTGATTCTGACCAAGAGCCGCGAGATTACCAATAGTGATGCTGGAAGCGTTTATCTCGTTGATCACAGTCAGGATAAGCCGAGGCTGATCTTCAAAATTGCTCAGAATGTTTCGATTCCCGACCTATCGTTTCGAGAATTTTTTTTGCCCCTGACGGATCGGAGTCTCGCAGGTTACGTGGCTCTGACTGGAGACTCTTTGAATATCCCTGATGCTTATAGTCTTCCCAGCGACAAGTCCTTCCAACTTGATCGCAGTTTTGATGAAAGCGTTTGCTATCGCACCTGCTCAGTTCTCGTATTGCCGATGCAGAATCATGAAGGGAGAACCCTGGGGGTTTTGCAACTGATTAATCTTAAGTTTCAACCCGATACGATCCTAACGGTTGATAACACACTGGACAATACTCAGCCCTTTTCGGAGCAAGAGGAACGAATTCTACGCTCTCTCGCCTCTCAAGCAGCAGTTTCGATTGAGCGGAATCAGCTCGAAAAGGATATTGAACACCTATTTGCTAGCTTTGTTCAGGCATCTGTTCAGGTGATTGAACAGCGGGATCCCTGTACCTTTGGCCATTCAGAGCGGGTTGCAACTCTGACCGTTCGATTGGCGGAGGAAATTAATCATGTTCATACAGGCGTGCTGCGTCCAATTTCCTTTGGCGATCATCAATTGCAGGAAATTCGCTATGCTGCGTTGCTGCATGATTTTGGCAAGATTGGAGTTCCAGAAGCGATCCTACACAAATCAAAAAAGCTTTATCCCGAGCAGATGGAGGCGATTCGGCATCGATTCACGCTGGCTCAACGAACTCTGGAACAGGAGGCCCTACAGGCTAAGTATCAGCTTTTATTACAATTTAGCAATCAACACTTGACCGATTCACTCGCCTGTCCCCATTGTCAACAGGTGGAGCAGATTGAGGCCAATCTGGAGCAATCGATCAATCGATTACATCAACTCTGGAATGTGGTGATTGAGGCCAATGAACCCCATGTGATTGCTCAACAACCCTGCTTTCAACTTGCTGACCTAGAGCCGTTGACCTATCGTGATTTGGATGGTCAGTCAAAGCCTTTGATTTCGGCGGAGGAAATGGCGCAGCTACAGGTGAAGCGAGGCACATTAACAGCGGAGGAACGTCTGGTGATGGAATCCCACGTCAACCAAACCTATCGATTTCTGCAACAAATCCCCTGGACAGGCGACCTGAAAAATGTTCCTAAAATTGCCTATGGACATCATGAACGATTGGATGGAACAGGCTATCCCCAATCCCTAGAGCAACCCACGATTCCGATTCAAGCTCAAATGATGGCTATCGCTGACGTTTACGATGCTCTGACTGCAGGCGATCGCCCCTACAAATCAGGAATACCAACCGTTATAGCCCTCAAAATCCTGCGTCAGGAGGCAGCAAGTCATAAGATTAATGCCAATTTGCTGGAAATATTTGAACAGCGTCAAGTCTATCAAGCTATTGGTCACAGTTTGGATGTTGTGATGAAGCTAGCTTGAGTGAAATTCTTCACCCCATGGGCAATAGCAACCTGACTACTGTCCTGTCTCGATTTGCGTGTAAGATTGAGCTTAGTGAAAATGCTGTCGTCTTTGTAACGTTGTCAAAAGAAGGATATGAATTGGAGATTCTTGCTGGCTTTAGGATGGATTTCAGGGATTTCATCTCCAGTTCTGACTGCGTTATTGGCTGTTCCATCATTCGCTTCAGCAGTTGAACCGACACAGCAAGAAATAATCGATAACGTTCAAGCAATAGGTGGGGTTGAGGTCACGCAACCCAGTCTACAGAAGCTCTCAAACTCTTCAGAACTCCCCTTGCCAATCACCATTTCTCAGTCAACATTTCAATCAATCTCTGAATCTGCTGAGCCGGAAACCTGGGAACAACTCCAACACTACAGTCAGGAAGGCCGCAGCCAATCTAGCCAAGGTTCTACCAAATCTCAAGTCACCTCTGTTTCTCAGCTTGCCGATGTGCAGCCAACGGATTGGGCCTTCCAAGCCCTGCAATCCCTGGTGGAACGGTTTGGCTGTATTGCTGGATATCCCGATGGAAGCTTCAAGGGCAACCGCTCCCTCAGCCGCTATGAATTTGCCGCAGGAGTGAGTGCCTGTTTGGAACGAATTCAGGAATTATTGGATAGCGCAGTGGCAGAGCGGCTCACCCAGGATGAGCTAATCGCGCTGCAACGCCTGCAAAACGAATTTGCCGCTGAGTTGGCTTTGCTGCGAGGGAGAGTCAATCGTTTAGAAGAACGGACAGAGGCACTGGTGGCTAATCAATTCTCCACCACCACCAAACTGCACGGTGAAGCAATTTTTGCCCTGACGGATGACTTGGTAGAAACTCAATCCGATGCTAATCAAACGGTCTTTCAGAGTCGAGTACGGCTGGATCTGAATACCAGCTTTTCAGGGCAAGATTTACTCTTGACTCGCTTGCAGGTGGGCAATGCCGATGCAGCAAACCTGGGCGTGACCCAAGAGGGCAATCAAACCTTTAACGTGCGGGGAGAAACCGACACAGAGATTGAGTTGGAACGGTTGTTCTATCAATTTCCTGTAAGTGATCAGTTCTATGTGACCCTCGCCGCCAGGGGTGTGACCTGGGATGACTTTGTCCCAACCATGAATCCCTATCTAGAAGACTACGATGGGGGTCAGGGAACTCTCAGTAGTTTCGGTCAGCGCAACCCGATCTATCGCCTGGGTGGGGGCGCAGGAATTGGCCTGAACTATGCCTTTGATGATTTGGGAATTGGTGCGACCTCCCTCTCTGTGGGCTATCTGGCAGCGGGTGCTGAGAATGCGGAAGAGGGTAGCGGCCTATTCAATGGTGACTATTCCATCCTGACCCAATTAACGGTTGCACCCACCCGTAACCTGCAATTCGCTTTCACCTACAACCATGCCTACTTTGCCCCTGGAAATTTTGGCTTTGACAATGGTCAGCAGAATGGGCCGATCTTTGATCGGGACACCGGAGAATTCGATTCAAATGCCCTAAATGGTTTCACCGGAACCGGTATTGCCAATTCTATCCTTGGTCTGACGGAGGGATTAGGCCCTGGTGGTCGCGCTCGTTCTGTGGTGAGCAATTCCTATGGCGTTCAAGTCGCGTGGCAGATTAGTTCTCAATTTGTTCTGAGTGCCTGGGGCGGCTATACCGCAGCGCGGGTGATTGACGTTGGAGATGGCGATATCTGGAACTATGCTCTGAATTTTGGCTTTCCGGATTTGTTTAAAGAAGATAGCCTGGGTGGGATTGTGATCGGTCGAGAACCCTATCTGGATGAATTTGATAGCAATCTAGATACGGATTTTCCCACCGATAGTTCCTGGCATTTTGAGGCATTCTATCGCTATCAATTAACCGACAATATTTCGATCACCCCTGGATTAATCTGGATTACCAATCCGAATCAGGACAGTAACAATGATGACTTATTGATCGGTACAGTTCGGTCTACTTTTCGGTTTTAGGTGATTTATTTATCTACTAAATGGCAGGCGACTGAATGTCCTGGACGAACTTCCCGAAATTTCGGCTCTTCCAAGCGACATCGTTCCTCAACCCAGGGACAACGGGTGTGAAAGCGACAACCCTTGGGCGGATTCATCGGACTTGGAACTTCGCCCTCCAGTAGAATTCGCTTTCGATTTTTTTCCTGGCGCGGATCAGGAACTGGCACAGCAGAGAGTAACGCCTGCGTGTAAGGATGAAGCGGACTGTTGTAGAGATCATTTCGATCAGCTAACTCAACAATTTTCCCCAAGTACATCACCGCAACGCGGAGAGCAGTATGACGCACCACACTCAGATCATGGGAGATGAACAAGTAGGTTAGCCCCAACTGTTGTTGTAGCGTTTCTAATAGATTAATCACCTGGGCCTGGATCGAAACATCCAACGCAGCAATCGGTTCGTCGCAGAGAATAAATTCTGGGTCAGCCGCCAGAGCACGGGCAATGCTGATGCGCTGACGTTGCCCGCCGGAAAATTCATGGGGATAGCGATGGATCATGTCCGAGTTTAGCCCCACCTGTTCCAGCAATTTCTGCACTCGGTGTCTCACATGTTTCCTGGTCAGAGAATGGTGCACCACCACAGGTTCTCCAACAATCTGTTCAACAGTCATGCGCGGATTCAAGGCCGCATAGGGATCTTGAAAAATAATCTGCATCCGCCGCCGAAACTGGCGCAGGGATTCCCCTTCCAGGGTTGTCAGATCAATACTTTTAAAATAAATTCTGCCCTGAGTCAGGGGTTCCAATCTCAACAGCGCCCGGCCTGTGGTGCTTTTCCCACATCCAGATTCTCCCACCAAGCCCAGGGTTTCCCCCTTAAAAATTTCAAAAGAAACATCATCAACGGCTTGAATCGTTCCAACCTGCCGCCGCAGCAAGCCATTTCCCTGCACCGGAAAATGCACCTGTAGGTTTTCCACTTGGATCAGCGTTTCAGATTTGACGGGGGAACTCCCCGGAACAATTTGCGAGAACATAATTAAGGTCGTACCTTGGCTATTTGAGAAAATCTTCTTCGAAAATCACCTGAGTTAAGAATACAACCTGAACCGAAGCTGCCTGTCCCCTTGTTTTAGGAAATTCAGCTAAGCTCAGATTGAAGTTAGAGAATCCCTTCGGAGTTATACCAATGACCGTGATCAGACTCAGAGCCCTGGAAAAAGATGACCTGCGCTTCGTTCATAACCTGAATAACAATCGCAGTTTGATGTCCTATTGGTTCGAGGAACCCTATGAAGCCTATGTGGAATTAGAAGATTTATACAGTAAACACATCCATGATCAGTCGGAACGGCGATTTATTGCAGAAACCAATGAAGGAGTTGCCATTGGGCTGGTTGAATTGGTAGAAATCACCTATATTCATCGTCGGGCTGAGTTTCAGATCATCATTGTGCCTGAACACCAGGGAAAAGGCTATGCTCGTCCGGTGATTACTCTAGCTTTTAACTATGCCTTCAAGGTACTGAATCTGAACAAGCTGTATCTGCTCGTCGCCACGGAAAATGAAAAGGCGATCCACATTTACCGCGATTGTGGCTTCAAGCAGGAAGGGAAACTGGTGCAAGAATTCTTCGTCAATGGCTACTTTCGGGATGCGCTACGAATGTACATGTTGCAAACCGAGTACTTGAAAGGCAAAATTCCAACGGCAATTGATGAACATTACTAAGGATAGGTTTTTGCCAGATTGAGAGGTTTCCCTATAGGATAAGGGGACATTCTTTGAGAGTGAAACTTTTACATGAATTTACGCATCGCCCTTGGGAGCTTAATTTTTGTTGTTAGCTGTACATTTCCACCTTTAAGTACAGCGCAGATTTTACCTGACAACACATTAGGAAGTGAAAGCTCAATTGTTCTTCCAGAGCCAACCACTCGGCAACTTGACCGTCAACGGATTGAGGGGGGTGCAATTCGTAGTAATAATCTGTTTCATAGTTTTGAAGAATTTAACATTGACCAGGGAGGCGCTGCCTACTTTGTTAACCCAGCAGGAATTGAAAATATTCTCAGTCGAGTCACGGGGAATAATCCCTCACTAATTTTCGGGACATTAGGCGTTCTTGGAAATGCCAATTTATTTTTTATTAATCCAAATGGTATTGTTTTTGGGCCAGAGGCTCGCTTAGATGTTGGTGGATCATTCTTTGCCTCCACAGCAGATGGAATCGTTTTTGAGAATGGATTTGAATTTGCTGCCAGCAATCCTGACGCGCCCCCACTCTTAACTATCAATTTACCTGTGGGCCTTAATATTCGAGATAATCCTGGCCGTCTTGAGGTCGAAGGTATTGGTGGTAGCCGACCCCTAAATCCCGACACAGGAATTCCCGTTGATCCGATGCGGGTTAGAGGGTTACAGGTTCCCCAGGGGGAAACCCTGACACTCCTCGGCGGGGACATTTTGTTAGAAGGCGGGGTTCTCATTGCTGAGCAGGGGCAGATTGAGTTGGGGAGCACAGGGGACAATAGTTTCGTTGGTTTGGAGCTGGCAGATAAATCTAGCTCCTCAAGCCAGAACTATCTCCTGAATTACGAAACCGTTGAAAATTTCGGCGATATTCAGATGGAGAATGGAGCCTTGGTGGTGGTTCGGGGCAGCGGTGGCGGGACTATCGGTGTCGAGGCCCAGACTCTAACCCTGGCTGAAAACGCTGAAATTAATGCCAGTAATGTTGGCAACCAACCTGCGGCGGGCAAGATTGAGATCACCACAGCAGACTCGATTCAACTGGATCGGGGTCTGATTCGAGCAGATGCGGGATTAGAAAGCGACCCGAACATGACGGCAACTGGGGTCGATGTTAACTTAACCACCCAAAATTTACTGATGCGCGATGGTGGATTGGTTAGGCTGGATACCTTTGGACGAGGTGATAGTGGTGACATAACAGTTCAGGCCACAGATATCAATATCGCAGGTCGAGTGACTGACCCGGAGCGAATCAGTGGTTTATTTTCCAGGGTTCAGCCCAGCAGCACGGGCAATGCAGGCAACATCGACCTTAGCTCGCAACGCCTCATACTGGATGACTTTGCAACTATTATTTCCAATTCTCAAGGACAGGGAAACTCTGGCAACATTCGCATCTCGAGCTCCGAAAGCATTACAGTTAGCAATCGAGCCAGATTACAGTCTGTCTTATTAGAGGGAGCGATTGGCGAGGGCGGAGATATCGTCGTCAGTGCTGGACGCTTGATGATTACCGATGGTTCATTTGTCTCAGCTTCCATACAAGGTGAAGGAAATAGCGGCAATATCCTAATCGAGGCCGATGTGATTGAACTTGATAATACGGCGATAGATGGCCCAAGAGGAGGAATTCTTGCAAACGTAACCTCTTCCGGTCGAGGGAATGGCGGAAGAATTATTATTAATGCGTCCAGCCTTTCAATTCGGGGTGGAGCACGTATTGTAGCTTCTTTAGAGGGGCAGGGTCAGGGGGGAGAGATTTCGATCAATGCCAGAGATGTTGATGTTCAGGGAACCCGACGGCTTGCAGAGGATGATGACTCTACTCCTCCTCCAAGCCAGATTTTTGCAGGAGTAGGGGGAGACGGAACTGCAATTGGCGCTGGAGGAACAATTACGATCAATACAGATCGCCTCACTGTTCAAGATAGAGCAAACATTGAAACTAGTGTTGTTGGAAGGGGAAATGGCGGAACACTGAACATCACAGCCGCTGAGAGGATTACTCTCAGCAATGCAGGAGCATTGCGATCCACCCTAAATCGCAATTCTGAAGGGAGTGGTGGCAATGTGTTTCTCAGGACTGGACGCCTGGTTGTTGCAGATGGAGCATCCATCTCAGCCTCTACCCTTGGTCAAGGGAATGGTGGAACTGTATCAATCACTGCTGACTCGGTTGAGCTGAGTGACGAAACCGCCGGGCGCCCCAGAACAGCAATTAATGCTGAAGTCAATCGCTCGGGGAAGGGGATGGTGGGAGATATTACCATTAGTACCCAACGTCTTTCAGTACAAGGTGGAGGGATCATTTCAGCCTCCATGAATGGAGAGGGTCAAGGGGGAAATATTCAGATTGATGCCAGCAGGATTGAAGTCCAGGGAGTTGAGATTCGGAACGATGACTCTAATCCCCGTCCAAGTCAAATCTCCGCTGGTCTGGGCAATCCACAAGCCGTGGGTACTGGTGGGTCAATTTCGATTAGTTCTGATCGGCTTCTGATTGAAGATGGGGCGACCATTACTGCTAGCGTTTTTGGACAAGGAACAGCAGGGACTCTAGACATCGCTGCTTCTGAAAATATCATCCTGAGGAATGGGGGAGGATTACGCTCCACAATTGGCCGCGATGGTTCGGGTACGGGGGGTAGCATTGTGGTTAATACTGAAAATTTACAAGTGATCAATGGCTCACTTATCTCAACAACAACAATCGGAGAAGGAGATGCTGGTAGTGTAATCATTACCGCCGACGAGATCAAAACTAACAACACGATTACATCAGGACGTAGAGGAGGTATCCTGGCTCAGATCAATACTGATGCCAAAGGGGATGGGGGTGAGCTTGTAATCAATACACGCCGTCTTTCAGTGCAGGGAGGAACGATTATCTCCGCATCTTTGAGTGGAGAAGGTCAAGGAGGCAACATTGAGATCAATGCCCAGGAGATTGAGCTGATTGGTACCCGGATTGACGATGAATCTAGCCCAAGTGAAATTAATGCAGGAGTTGCAGGTTCTGGGATTGGGAATGGTGGAAGCATACTGATCAACGCAGACCGTCTCACGGTGCAAGACGGAGCCAACGTTACCACCAGTACCTTTGGTCAAGGAAACGGTGGAGCATTAGAGATTAACGCTCAATAGATTGAAGTGCTGGGAACCTCTGAAAGCAGTGAGTCGCCCAGTCGTTTAGCAGCATTCTCCCAGGGCAATAAATCTGAACGGGCAGGGTCAGTCAGGGTCAATACGAACCAACTTCTCGTGCAGGATGGGGCAAGAATTACCGTCAATAGTGCACAAGAAGCGGCGGCCGGTTCATTAGAAATCACTGCCAATGATATTTTCATCAATTTTGGTGAGATCAATGCTGAAACTGAAGCCGGCCAAGGGGGAAGACTCACCTTAACAGTTCAGGACACCTTAGAACTTCAGAATCAATCGGTGGTCTCTGCGTCTACCGTGGATGGACAGGGCGGCATCCTCAATGTTGTAGCGGATGACATTCTGCTTCAGGACAGTAGTCGAATTATCTCCGCTGTTACCGGCAGTGGAATTGCTGGCACGTTGAATGTTGATGCCAGTCAACTTGACATGGCGGGAGAGTCGGACATTTCTGTCAGCAGTGAAGCAGGAGCCGGTGCAGCAGGGAATCTAAATCTCACCTCTCCCTCGATTTACCTGGATCAAAGTGCAATAGAAGCCAATACCGCAGCCGGACAGGATGCCAATATTGCAATTCAGGCAACGGAAATAGAGCTGAGAAATCAGAGTCAGATTGAAACCGATGCCCGAGAAGCAGCCACTGGGGGCAATATTTTGATTGAAACTGCAACGCTTGTGGCCCTGGAAAATAGTGATATTTCTGCCAATGCCCAACAGGCGGCTGGTGGTTTCATCAGAATTGATGCAGAAGGTATTTTTGGCACAGAATTTCAAGAACAAACCACTCCCAATAGTGACATTACCGCCACCTCAGAACTGGGATCTGAGTTCAGCGGCGTGGTTGAACTCGACGCAGAAATTGCCCCCGCCCAGGGATTGGTGGAATTTTCCCAGGAGGTTATTGATCCGAATGCACTGGTGGCTCAAGATGTTTGTCGGCAAAGTCGAGGTAGTGAATTTGTGATCGTGGGTCGGGGAGGAATTCCACAAGATCCTACCGAACAGCAGGATGACAGCTCAATTCAGGTGAATATGGTAGAACCGTCTTCAACCACTAGCAGCCCCAATCTAACCCGTAACTCAGCCCAAGACCAGACTCGCCACTCACCTCCAGAACAGTTGTCCCTGTCCAGCACAGCAGTGATTCCCGCGCGGGGTTGGATTCGTCAAGCAAATGGGGAGGTAATTTTAGTCGGCTATGATCCTACCCAAGTTGCACAAAGGCGTCAGCCCTACCAGGGACATCATTGTCAAACTGGTGCTGGTTCCAATTAAGTTCCAATTATGCCATGCTCTCCAGAGCCTTTAATAATACATCGCCCATCGCCCTGCACCCCAACAGTTGCATGCCCTCAGACATAATATCTCCAGTGCGATATCCCTGATCCAGAACTAGTGTTACTGCCTGTTCTAAGCGCTCTGCTGCCTCCGGCTGATCAAGACCGTAGCGTAGCATCATCGCCGCACTCAACACTTGAGCCAGAGGATTGGCTTTGTCCTGCCCCGCAATGTCAGGTGCAGACCCGTGAACCGGTTCAAACACACCAGGGCCAGACGCTCCTAAGCTGGCCGAGGGTAACATCCCGATGCTGCCTGTCAGCATTGCAGCGGCATCCGACAGAATATCTCCAAATAAATTCCCCGTCACAATCGTGTCAAATTGCTTGGGCCATCGCAGCAGTTGCATGGCGGCATTGTCAACGTAGAGATGGGATAGTTCCACATCGGGATAGTCCGTGGCAAGACTGGTGATGCGATCGCGCCATAACTGAGACACATCCAGGACATTGGCCTTATCCACAGAACAGACTCTATTCTGACGCTTGCGGGCAGTTTCAAACGCAACCCGACCAATCCGATCAATCTCTGAGGTGGTGTAGGCCATCGTGTTCACCCCCCGTTGTTCTCCCGCTTCAGTTTCAAAGACCCCTTTAGGTTGGCCAAAGTAGATTCCCCCCGTCAACTCCCGCACCACCATGATATCAACCCCTTCGACAACGTCACGCTTCAAACTAGACGCATCAATCAAATGGGGCAAAATTTTAGCGGGTCGCAAATTGGCAAATAGGCCCAATCCAGCTCGCATCGCCAGTAGTCCAGTTTCTGGACGCTGCTGTCGCGGTAGGTTATCCCACTTGTACCCCCCAATGGCTGCTAGTAATATCGCATCACTATCCTGACACTGCTTGAGGGAGGTCTCTGGAAATGGGTCACCCGTCTGATCAATTGCCACGCCACCGATCAACGCCTCCTGAAAATCAAACTGTAAGTTCAGTTGCTGACCCACTGTTTTCAGGGCCGATACAGCCACAGCAATAATTTCAGGGCCGATGCCATCTCCAGGCAATAGGGTGATACGGTAAATTTGTTGCATATTCACGGGAGTCTGAGGTTGAATCAGGTGATTTACGTTGGTAACTGGCTTAGATTTCTGCAGAGGGGAATGACGTGACTGGCACTGTCATTCTGAGAAATCGGCCTGAGTTGAGTAGATAATATTACCAGTTATTGAAGGCTTGTGTGACAAATTGCATTAGCAGAACCACTCCATACCAGGCAAAAATGCTGTGTCGAGTCAACCGTAGGGCCTGGTGAATAATTTGTCGGGTAATGGGCTGGTGCGGTTCTCCTAAATAAGGCTTGTGCTTTGTGATGCCCTTGTAACGATTTGCCCCTCCCAATTGAACTCCTAGTGCTGCGGCATAGGCGCATTCGCTCCATCCAGCGTTTGGACTGGGGTCATGCACCGCATCCCGCCAACACAGCTGTAGAACAGTACGAGGTCTACCAGACAGAATCGCAATTGTCAGAACTGTTAATCGACAGGGCAGCCAGGTCAGTATATCCTCCAGTTTGGCACTGAACCAACCTAAATCCGTGTAGGGAGCTTCCCTATATCCCACCATCGAATCCAGGGTGCTAGAGGCTTTGTAGGCAAAGGCCAAGGGAACAGCACCAATTCCTGGAATAGCCAAGCCAACCATGCCATAAAATAGCGGAGCCATCACCCCATCGGTTGCATTTTCACTCACCGTTTCTAGAACAGCCCGCAGAATTTCGGCTTCGCTCAAATCGTCAGTGTCCCGACCCACATAAAAACTCAACTGTTGACGGGCCGCTGCTAAATTATTTGCTGCCAAATATTGTAGGACGGACAAAGCTGCATTCCTCAAACTCCGTCCGGCAAAACAACTCGCTAACAGCAAACTTTCCAGACCAATTGTCAGCAGAGGTTGTAGAGGAAATTGCAAAGATACCATTTCAGTGGCTTGAATAAATCCCCAACTTACTACACCACTTCCAATGACTAGAAAACCCCCTAGAAAGATCCCCGATACTCTCAGCGCTAACGGTGATTTTAAAGATTGGAAAATTATTTGAGAAAGGTGTTGAATAATCCATCCCATCACCTGGACGGGGTGTAGCCATGCTTGCGGATCGGCAAGCAGGTAGTCGAGCAGCAGAGCCAACAGCAAAACAACAAAACCACTAGACCACAAAACTCTCTCCCTCTCCCTGAGCCGCCTGCCAACTGCGAGCATCATAGTACAGATCTTCTAGGGAAATGCTGTACAAAGCTTCCTTGAGTTTCTGATGCAATCGATGCCATAACATGAGTGTCACCCAATCTTCTACCTGTTCCGTATTGGGTTGATGACGGGGCAGGGGAGCAAGGGTTTCACCCACTGCTTCTAGGATTTGACCAAGGGAGATTTGAGCTGGCGATCGCATGAGTTGATAGCCTCCTTGAGAGCCACGGACAGAGGTGACTAGACCGGCTCGACGCATTTCAATCAGGAGCTTTTCCAGATAAGCCGGAGGTAGCTTTTGCCGATGGGCAATTGCACTGACTGAGGTTGGCCCCGTCTCATACTGCAAACTCAGATCTAGCAGTGCTTTAACACTATAGTGGCCGCGTGTCGTTAATTTCATCCTCGATGCTTCAATTATCAGGGTTCCTACTCAAGGCGAAACTATTTCGATGAAATTTCGATGAAATGGCGAGTGACGGAGCCATCCACCATTCCGTCTTAAGTTAGTACCCAATTGTCAGGCTTATCAGTTATTTTAGCAGGATTAAGTGAGTCGTCAGACCTGACTAAAGTAAGATTACTCAATGGAAATTATCGAGATCAAATGAAAGCTCAGACGATAGATAGGATCAAGAGACTTAGACTTGAATCTATAGATTTTGGCTGTCTTATGGAAAATTGTGTAGCTTGTGACGGAGAGATTATCGGGCTGTGCTATTAGTTGCAGACCCAAGTGTGAGCTAAGAATTGCTGAACCATACATCAGTGATCCCTGAGCTTTATAGCCCGATGCTTTCTACCAATTAAATTGAGAAAAAACAAGCGAAATGGATGAATATTTTTTTGAATTCGTGTAATATAGTGTCACAAGCATACCCTAATAAATGCTTTACGGACTTGACTCTGTTCAGTAAAAACTGGAACAGTTTTGTTGAATTACTGAAGGTAACTCTAAATGGCTAGGAAGAAAACAGATGATGTGCAACCCCAACCTCTAACAGGGGAGGAGTTGCTGAAAACAGTAAAGGAACTTGAGCACCTTAGCAAAGAGGAAAAAGCAAGAGAATGTGGTTACTACACCCTGACAAAGGGTGGAGTAGAACGGGTGAATATGATGAAATTCCTCAATGCTTTGATCGACGCCGAGGGAATCGAACTCGATGGCAAGCAGCAGGGCAATGGGCGCGGGGGGCGTTCTGCGAGCTACCGCATCAGTGTGCAATCTAATGGCAACTTGCTGATTGGAGCTGCCTATACTAAGCAAATGGATCTAAGACCCGGTGATGAATTTGAAATCTCTCTTGGACGCAAACACATTCACCTGAAACAGATTGATGATGAGGAAGAAGCACAAGCTTCCTAAAGTTAGCAAGATGGAACCCCTGACTTCACACTGATGCAACGAAAGTGATGACACTGGTGTGTAATGCTGGTAACGAATGACTCGTTTACCAGCTTTGTTAATCTAACGAAGGGTAACCTGTCGTAATTGTCGTAGGTCACCTCAAGGGAAAACTTCCAGGTTAAGGAATCGCAATCGTTTCTAGAAGTTGCTCAACAATTGTTCTAGCCCGACGGCCCCCCGCTGGGATCAAACGATGGGATAGAACATGGGGAGCCAGAAATTTGACATCGTCAGGCAGGACAAAATCACGCCCATATAAAAAGGCGAAGGTTTGGGCAGCGCGATGGAGCGCGATCGCCCCCCTCGGACTCACCCCCAGCGTAATCTCTTTATGTTCGCGGGTTTGTCTGACCAGGGCCAACATGTACTGTTGAATCGAAGTTTCCACCTGAATCTGCTGACAGTACTGCTGGATTTCCAGTACCTCTTCTGGGGTGAGACAGGGCTGTAGTTCCTCCGCCTTCATCCCTTGAGAAAGACGTTGCAACATTTGTAGCTCTTCCGTTTCAGAAGGATAGCCAATCGTGAGGGAGAGCAGAAATCGATCCATCTGCGCTTCCGGCAACGGGAAAGTTCCCTGATATTCGATTGGATTCTGGGTTGCGATCACAAAAAATGGGCGAGGCACAGGCCGGGAGACGCCATCAACTGTGACCTGCTGCTCTTCCATCACCTCCAGCAAAGCGGACTGGGTTCGGGGCGTGGCGCGATTCACTTCATCGGTCAGTAAAATATGGGCAAAAACAGGCCCAGGGGCAAATTCAAATTCTCCAGTACGGGGATTCCAAATATTCGTTCCGGTCACATCCGTTGGGAGTAAATCGGGAGTACATTGAATTCGATAAAATTGCCCAGCAATTGAACGGGCTAGAGATTTTGCTAGTAGGGTTTTTCCCACCCCTGGAACATCTTCTAACAGGGCGTGACCTCCAGACAGCAAAGCTACTAAAGTAAGTTGAATGGCCTCTGATTTCCCTACGATGGTTTTACTCAGGTTTTGCTTCAGGCGCTCAATCCGATCTCTCATACCAGTAATTCTAAAGTTCCTAAAAATCCTCAGAGGCTTCCCCTTAAACAATCATAAGCGCTGTTTACAAATTCTCCCAGATTAGTTCATACAGCATTCCAATGCTGCTGGAGTAAGAGCAGGTGAGGCACTGTACTAGCCTCCTCCTAAATCCATACCTGTGTGATTGAAAATCGCTATACTTGTAAGGCAATTCTGGCAGCCCGACAGTCATCTCGAATTTGATTTTTCAGAGCCTCTAAAGAACCAAATCTTTGCTCCGGTCGGATAAACTGTTCCAGGGTTACTGTCAATGTCTGACCGTATAAATCTCCTGACCAATCTAAGAGATAGACCTCAACGGTCGGATCTTCCCCGGCTACCGTTGGTCGGCAACCCACATTCATTACAGCAGGGTGATCAACCAAGAGAAACGAGTCAGATTTGATGAAGACACGAACGGCATAGACCCCATACTGGGGGAGAAATTTCTCAGGCGGACATTCCAAATTTGCCGTAGGAAATCCAAGGGTTCGTCCTAATTGCTGCCCCTGCACAACCTGACCAATCATTGAATAGGGACGACCTAGCAATTCACGTACTTGCTGAATTTGACCCGCTGCCAACGCCTGCCGAATCACTGAGCTACTAACTCGTTCTCCCTTAGCAGAACTGTAGAGTGGCGTAATTTTTACCTCAATCCCAATCTGAAGAGCCATGGCTTGTAAGTCCTCAGCTTTGCCTAGGCGATCTTTCCCAAAATGAAAGTCGAATCCAACACTAATCTGGCGCACCTGTAGCGATCGCACCAGAATCTGTTCCATGAACTGATTCGGACTCAGATCAGCGAGTTCTCGATCAAACGGCAGCAAAACCAATTGCTCAACCCCCATAGACTTCAGTAGTTCAACCTTCTCGTCTAGAGGTGTCAGCAACTTTTTGGGTTGACCCGTGAAAAATTCTTGAGGATGGGGATGGAAGGTCACAACCGTTGAGTAGGGTAGGGTGGCCGCTAAACCAACCGCTTCAAATTCATTCCCAGAAAGGACAGGTGGGGCAGTAGTGAGATGAACATTGGATGACCTGAGTGGCTGAAGTAGGGCAGCCTCCGTTCCGGAGAATCGCTTGAGGACAGGCTGAATCACCCGCCGATGCCCTTGATGCAATCCATCAAAATTTCCCAGGGCAACCGCAGTTGGAGTTAAAACAGTGTCTAGCGATGAAGTAATCCACACACTTCACATTTTGACACAAACTTCGCATTGTGCCTGACGAGAATGATTCACACTCGGTCGTCAATCAAGCGGATGCGGCAGATGCATCAGCATCTTCTGGAGCAATTAACTGAATGGTCAACCCCTCGCGAGCCATCAAGCTATTGGGAAATTGCTTTGCAACCTGCTCTCCTACGTTATCCAAAAAATCATCGTTATGCAGAGGATCGTGGTGAAAAATTACCAAGCGCTTCACTTTGGCCGCCTTTGCCACTTTGACGGCTTCCTGCCAGGTAGAATGCCCCCAACCGACCTTACTACTTTTCTCTGAATAGTATTCCTCGTTGGTGTAGGTCGCATCGTAGATCATGACATCCGCATCACGGGCTAAGAACAGCACGTTCTCATCCAAGTGATCGTGAAAATGTTCTGTATCCGTCACATAGGCGGCTGAATAGCCCTTCCAGTTCACCCGATAGCCCACTGCTTCGCCCGGATGGTTCAGCAGAGCCGTCTCGATTTTGATTGCTGGAGAAATCTCAATCGGTTCTCCAATGACCACATCAAAGAACTGCAAATCCGCCTGCATTGTCTGGAGGGGAACAGGAAAATTAGGATGCAGCATTTGGTCATTCAGCCGTTGCTGGACAGTGGAGGTATTGGGTGCGATTGCTCCATAGATCCGAAAGGCATTGCTAGGGATAAACGCAGGAATAAAAAATGGAAATCCCTGAATGTGATCCCAATGGGCGTGGGTGAAGAAGATGTGTGCCTTGACAGGTATCTGAGACAACATGGACTGACCCAAGACCCTTAAACCCGTTCCGCCATCGAAAATCAGACGCTCTGAATCTACCCTCATTTCGACGCAGGACGTATTCCCTCCGTACCGGACAGTTTCAGATCCCGGACAGGCAATGCTGCCACGAACGCCCCAGAAATGAATTGTAAATTGATTGGAAGAGTCAGACATGGGCCCCAATGCAAATCGTGCAATTTATCAATGCTTAGAATATTAGAGATAACCAACCTGATACGGCGTTTTGCACACTGGCAGAGTACAGGAGTTAGGGGCGCAGTGCATCCCCAACTTCCAAATCCGTACCAAACGCAATTGCAAATTGCTGTATCCAGATAATGGCTAGAAGGTATCTTCTACTACTATTATTCCATCTTAAACCAAATATTGGAGCATCGGTAAACCTTGACTGCACAAAGTTAACTACCCGAATTAAAAAATGATTAAAATCCTATACTTTTTGTAAAGTTTCCTGTTTCTCAAATGCAATTCCAGAAATCAACTGTTTTCAGGAGAAAATTTAAAGGGAAAAGGTTGCTATCAGGCGGAACGATTTTGATCAAATGTAGGGTAGCTGGGCCACCCCACATTTCTACATGCTCCCATGCAGGCTGTTTGCTGTGCCTTACCCGTCTCTAAGCTGTGGTAAAGTCATCCTCTGTAATCTGATCAACTGTCACACCCAACACTGTTGCCAACGTTTCAGTTCCTTGTTGTACCAGAACACTAGAACTCCCGGAGGTGAGGGTTAAGTCCTCAAAGCTAATCCCCTCTGGCAATTGCATCACATCCTCACTGTCAGTGAAGTCTAGAATCACATCGCTATCTCCATCGCTTGCCAAGGCGAAGCGATCGTTGCCAGCCCCACCCAGCAACGTATCAATTCCAGCATCTCCCTGCAAGACATCATCGCCGTCGCCAGCCACCAGGGTATCTTCACCCGCTCCACCTTCCAGGGTATCATTGCCATCGTCGCCACACAGCACGTCCTGGCCCCCCTCGCCGAAGAGGAGGTCATCGCCTGAGCCACCACAGAGCTTGTCATCCTCTGGGTCTGAATTGTCGCCAGTGCCACCGTAGAGAGTGTCGTTTCCTTCATTCCCTATCACTTCGTCACTCCCCAAGTCACCAAAGACCAGGTCATCTCCAGCTTCACCGAAGACCAGGTCATTTTGCTGGCCGCCTCTGACCGTATCTTCTCCTTCACCGCCGCTGAGGGTGTCATCATTGGTGTTGCCCTCGACAAAATCATTGCCAGCACCCCCCCAGAGCAAGTCCTGACCTTCAACTTCTGTGTTGTTGGGATCATCGCGATCGCCAAACAAAGTATCATTTCCTCGGTCACCGAACAACGTGTCATTGCCTAGATCGCCAAACATCACGTCGTTGTCCTGACCTCCATAGCCAAAGTCATTTTCTTGCCCCCCATACATCGTGTCAGCTCCAACGCTGAGGGTAATCACGTCATTGCCTCGGTCGCCTAGAATCACATCTGCACCACCACCAATGGCTGCATTACCTTCATCTCCGATTAGAGTGTCATTGCCAAAGGAGCCAAAGAGCAAGTCACCGCCAGGGCCACCATCTACAATATCTTCACCGCCTAAGGCATCCACTGAATCATCGCCAAACCCGCCCAGGATAGCATCCTGTTGGTCAGTTCCCGTAATGGCATTGGCTTCCTCATTGCCCTCAATCACGTTATCAACCTGACTGATCACATCGGCCACAGAAGGGATTGCAATCGCTAGAGCCGCAAAATCAGGCACAGCAGGGGCATCGCATAGATCTTCAATGCCGCTGACATCCATGAGTAAAGGTGGAATGATGATATCAACCGGTGAGGTCGCCTGGAAAACAGGAATTGTAATGGGTGCTGTCCCGATGCCGTTTTCGTTATCTGTTGCTGTGTAGTTAAAGACTACATCTCCAACAAAGTTAGTATCAGCTCCAAAGCTCAGGGTAGCTGCCTCCGCTGCAGATAGGTTCTGAACCTGATCAATCGTGGTGACAGGTGTTCCTGCCAAGAACAATGTCCCCTGACTGGGTAACTGTTCGATGCCAAAGCTCACAATCATTCCATCGATATCAGTAGCCGTGAGCGGTGGAATGCTAAACGCTGTTCCCGTATTGGGAATTGCCCTAGCAGTAATTGGATCAACAATGGGGGTCAGGTTCGTGACGATGGACAGGGTAAAATTACCGGCCAATAGGGAGGTTGCACTTCGACTATCTGTGGCCGTGAAACTAAATCCATCGATTCGACTAGAGCCGCCGCTCATATCAGGTGTGAAGGTGAGCTGTCCAGCCTGGTTGACCGGGATTTGTTGATTCAGTTGAGCTGGGGTGTTGTTGACAAAGAGTTCCCCGGTTTGGGGCAGACTCGTAATCGTAAATAAATCGACTGTGTCACCGGTATCCGGATCAGTAGCTGTCAAAGAGGGTAGAGGGACATTAACTAATGTGTCTCGGATGGTGAGACTCCGATTGATTGGCGTCGGAGGCTGATTGTCCTGAACCACAGGAATCGTATAGCTTGCTGCGTTTGAACTGGTTGCCCCTCGCACATCGGTCGCCCTGTAGGAGAAGCTGACCTGTCCACCAAAATTAGTTTCAGGGGTGTAGGTAAGACTCCCTGCCTCGGCTAACGGAATGGTATCCCCCGCACCAATGGGAATGTCATTCAGTTCCAGGGTTCCACTACTGGGCAGAGTTTCGATGGTAAATTCCTGGATGGCATCACCATCGGGGTCAGTTGCAGTCAGAGCAGGCAATGCAGCGTCCGTTTGTGTGTTTAGAACGCTAGGAGCCACCCGATCTGCCGGAATCGGTGGCAAGTTTTGAGCGGCAACCACCGGAATTGTTACCGTTGCTGTTCCCAGAGAAAGAACGCCCTGACTATCGACAGCAAAATACTGGAAGTCAGTATTTCCAATGAAATTAGCATCAGGAATATAGGTTAGCTGGGTTGCTTCAGTGTCATTCAGTTGTTGACCAATCGTTACAGTGTTGTCATTCAGCAACAACTGACCTGAATTGGGTAAGCTGGCAATCTCAAATTGAGTTACGACTCCATCTTCCGGGTCAGTTCCCGCCAAGGCGGGTAGACTCACGCCTGTAGAATCGTTCCCAACCGGAGTTGCACTTCGATTGGCGGCGATGGGAGGTTGGTCACCTTGCTGAACCGGGATCAGATACGTTGCATCATTCAAGGCATCAACCCCCTGACTATCCGTTGCCGTGTAGCTAAAGAAATCTACACCAACAAAGCTGTTGTCAGGATCGTAGGTTAGATTGCCAGCATCGGCTGGGTCAATTTCCTGGCCAACCGTCACGCCAGCACCATTGAATAGAAGTTGTCCATTATTCGGCAGGGTCAAAATCCGGAAGGTAATGGTGTCACCGGGATCAGGATCACTGCCTTGCAAGGAGGGAAGCGCGGCAGGTGCTGCAATTGTATTGTCCAGGGGAGGATTCACTGCAACGCTATTCACTGTGGGGGGGAGGTCAACCACTCCTGGCAATACTGGAATTTGCAACAAGCCGACATTACGAGACGTGTTGTCCTGGTCGTCAGTTGCTGTGTATTCTACGGTGGTCACACCACTGAAGCTCCGATTTGGCGTAAAGGTCAGCTCAGTCGCTTCCTCTGGGGTAAGAGGCTGCCCAACCGTTACAGGCTGACCATTCAAGAACAATTCCCCGTCCGAACTGAGTTGAATAATGTTAAATCGTTCAATCGCGTCTCCTTCTGGATCAACCGCTGCTAGGGAAGGATTGATGGAAGCTTCCGTATCGGTGCTTTGGAGTGCTGTCGCCGCAAGATTTTCCGCAAACGGAGCTTGGTTCGGGTCACGGTCAAATGGAATCGTCACTGTCGCTTCATTGGGAGACTCTAATCCTGAACCTGTGGAGTCAGTGGCGGTATAGCGGAAAGTAATGTCTCGGTCAAAGGTGGCATCAGGCGTATACTCAAGATTTATTGCTTGGTCTGGTGTTAGGAAGTCCCCACGCGCAACGGGGGTTCCATCAGATAATTGCAACGTTCCATTACGATTGGGATCAGTAGTAATCTCAAATGTGATGTCATCGCCCTCTGGATCAACCCCAATTAATTGAGCAATATTCACCGGCTCGGTGGCTGTTGCAGGGGTTCGTGAAGCCGTCACGATATCGCTCACTACGGGGGGTAGGTTTGGTGGGGCAACTCTTTGAACAAGAATTTCCAGCAATCCAGCATTGCTTGAAACTGCACCCTGGTTATCGGTGACGGTGTAGGTGAAACCCGTCAATCCAGCAAAATTAGGATTTGCGGTGAAGCGAAGATTCCCAATTTCAGTGGCAGGAATCGTTTGGCCCGATGTAACTGGAACCGAGGGGGTCGCTGGATCAGCATCGTCATCCAATAATAATTCTCCACTTCCAGGAGGAACCAACTGGACAATGGTGACTTCTTCAATCGAACCATCTAGATCAACTCCACTGGGAGAAGGGGCCAAGGGAACGTCGACCGCCGTATTATCCACCAGATCAATCGTTAGAGTGTTAGCCACGGGCGGCAGATTACCCACAACTGGAATGGTATAGACAGCAGGCGTTAAATCCTCTGCCCCCTGGTCATCCACCGCAGCATAGGTAAAGGTCTCATCCCTGAAACCCGTAGCGCTAGGTTCAGGGGCGTAGGTTAAGCTTCCTCGCTCTGCGAATGGAACTGGATCGCCCACATTTAATGCAGTGCCTCCTAGGCTGACTTGGCCATTCTGAGGCAGGCTGGTAATCCGAAATTCTGCGATTGAACCATCTGGATCATTCCCACTCAGGGCCGGGAGCGCTACATCTGTTGCAGTACTATTCGTAATTGGGGCTGAGACATCATCTGTTTCGGGGGGTTGATTTGTCGCTGGCTGAACTGTCAGGGTCGCTAGAGCCGGAGTCGGATCTTCAACTCCCTGATTATCAATCGCCACGTATTGGAAGCTGGAAATTCCGGAGAATCCCTGATTAGGGGTGAAGGTGAGATTGCCAGCATCAGCAACTGAAATGACCGTTGTTGTATCTACTGGATTGCCATTGAGTTCTAGTGCCCCATTCAATGGCAGTCGGGTGACCCGAAAATTATCAACCGTTCCATCTGGATCAGAACCAACCAGAGCAGGAACAGGAGCAGCGGCGGGCGGATTGGTAGATTGAACCGCACCTGCAATATCAGCCGTTATGGGCGGTTGATCGACAGCAGTCACCGGAATAGTGTAGGTTGCAGGCGTTAAATCTGTGGCTCCCAGATTATCAATCGCCGCATACTTAAATGTGGCTGAACCTGAAAATCCAGTGTTGGGTGTGAAGGTAAGCTGGTCGGCCTCTCCAGCCGGAATCAGTTGACCAGAGACGATGGCTGAACCATTCAGGGATAACGTCCCACTCTGTGAGACTTCAGTAATCTGGAACTGGGCTACATTCCCATCGGGATCACTCCCCGTCAAGGCAGGGAGAACTGCATCAATGGTATCGCCAGGAATCGTGGGGGCCGTGACATTATCCGTGACGGGAGGCTGATTCGGTTGATCAAACACATCAACGGTAATATTGGCGGAGTTAGACGTGGCTCCCAAATTGTCCTGAACAGTATAGGGAATTACCACCTGTCCCAGGAATTGAGCAATAGGCGCAAAGGTCAGATCGCCCTGGGGAGTCACGTTAAAGGTTCCCTGGCTTGGAATTGCTAGAGTATCTTGCAATCCTGCCGTGGCCGGATCAAGGTCAACTGTTGCTGGATCAACCGTACCGTCGGGGTCAGAATCCGCAGCCACCAAGTCAAAGGTAATGGGAATATTGATAAAGGTGCTGACTCCTACGTCGATAGCGGTTGGAGCCTGGTTAATTTGAATTGCGCTGGAGAACTCAGACGTGTTGCCACTAGAGTCTGTTGCAGTGGCAGTGATGAAGGGAAGATTAACCGGAATTGGAATGGTCTGACTCAAGGCTACGTCGCCATTTGCATCAGTCGTCACGTCAAAGCCGAGCAAGAAAGATTCTCCCTGGCCACTACCAGAGGGATCAGCGATGGCATTGGCAAATAGCTCGACTCGGAAGGTTTCGTCGGCAGAACTATTCAAAGTTCCCTCGACTGTGAGCTGATTATTCTGAGCTGTTGCAGATTGAAGTTCCGGGAAGTTTTGCAGGTTATTGGGGCCAGTATCACTATCTCCTGGATCATTAGCGGTCACGCCGTCATTACCTAAATCGATCCCAATTTGACTGGCTGAACCCAAACCATTAGAAAAGATCTGATTACCTAAAATTTCATTTTCAGTGGGTGCAGTTGTTCCTAAAAAGCCAACAGATAAATTAACACCATCGTTACCGTTAAAGGCAATTAAGTTGCCTTCACCAGCAGTCGGATTACCTCCGATGGTATTCTGAGTGGCGTTACGAAGGAGTTGAATGCCATCACTCCGATTGGGAATTGCTTGAGTGCCACTGGGATCGACTCCAATCAGGTTTCCTTGAATAACAGTGGAGGCAGCACCATTCTGAAGGTCGATGCCGTCGTCGTTATTTCCAGAGATCACGTTGTTGCTGATTTGATTACCACTGGAGGAGGCGAGAACAATTCCATCATCAGCATTCGGTAGTGCTGTCGTTCCAGCTTGATTTACCCCAATCCGGTTATTCGTGATGCTGTTCTGATCTGAGCCGTTATCGATATTGATGCCAGATAGTCCGTTGTTTCCAGAGACTAAGTTGCTATCAAGAACATTGCTGGATGCGTTATCCAAAACAACTCCTTCTCGATTGCCGATCGCCTGGTCGCCCGCTAAATTTGTGCCAATTCTGTTGCCAGTAATCCTATTCTGATCAGAATCTTGAATCAGGATTCCCTGATTAGTATTTCCGGAGAGCAGGTTTCCTTCATCGGCTCCAGTACCACCGACAGTATTATTTGTAGAGCTAGCCGTAATCTTAATTCCTACTTCCCTGTTAGCAACAGTAGTATCTCCCGCTTGATTCGTTCCAATCCTGTTACCGAGTAGACTGTTTCCATTGGAGTTGAAGATCTCAACACCATCATTAATGTTGCCAGAAATGGTGTTGTTATTAACTATATTATTTGCTGCTCCTCCAGAGGGGTTACTGGCAATCAAAACTCCATCACCCTGATTCGGCAGGGCAAAGGTTCCCGTGGTGTCCAATCCGATTAAATTACCAAGAACCTGATTTTGATTGGAGCCGTTATTAATTTCGACTCCCCGACCGCCATTTCCAGAAATCAGATTACCTGCCCCAGGAGAACCACCCCCAACTATGTTGTCAGTTGAATCAAAATTAACGGTAACACCGACACCTCCGTTCGGTAATGCTGTGTCTCCAGCTAAATTCGTCCCAATCTGATTGCCAAGAACTGTATTCTGATCAGACGTTTCAATTGAAATACCATTCCTTGCATTACCAGAGATCAGATTGCCCTCGCCTGCTCCGCTGCCACCAATTATGTTATTGCCACCAGAGGAGATTAAAATTCCATTCTCACCATTCGTTAGGCTGGAACTTCCAGTGATATCAGTTCCAATACGGTTGCCAAGAATTGTATTCTGGCTAGATCCTTCGATGGCGATCCCTTCCTGGGTGTTACCAGAGATTAAATTGCCCTCATCAGCTCCGCTACCCCCGATCGTATTGTTGTTGGCATTGGAGCTTAGAAAAATTCCCCTTTCACCGTTGGGCTGGGTAGCGTCTCCGGCTGCATTCGTCCCAATCTGATTCCCTAGAATTGTATTCTGGCTGGAACCGTTCAGCGCTATGCCATGAATCCCATTGCCGGAAATCAGGTTGCCTTCTCCAGGATTACTGCCCCCAATCACGCTACCGTCAGAAATTCCAGGTCGATTCCCACCATCGGTCAACAGAATGCCATCTCTGCCGTTATCTGTAATTACAGACCCCTTAACATCGACAGTTCCTCCTGCGCCAATTCCCTGACCGTCGTTGTTGGAAATTTGACTACCAATAGCAAATAATATTCCCTCACCATTGTGTCGAATTCCTTCAAAAGGGGCATTCTGAACGGTCAGGTTGTTGAGACGAACGGTTGTGTCTGCACCAGTTAAAACATCGATGCCTCGTCTATTTACAGCTGTCGGATTGATATTACCTGCTTCGATGATGATCCCATTGTGCAGAGCACTGGCATCAATCGTTAAGTCAAACGGTTCACTTGTACTGATCTCTATCGCAGAATTCAGGTCAATTACCTGACCATCCAGGCTCGGATCAAATGTTATAACATCGCTCTCTCCATTGTTATCGGCTTGATTAATTGCCTGCTGGAGAGAGCCAGCGCCAGAATTATTTGTATTGGTTACGATGAAATTAGCCTTTTTTGTAGATTACTCCTGGTCGATGTTTAAAGTCACTTAAATTTGTTGAATTGTTCAGAGTTGGGCAAGATGATCCCTGAGAGAAGACAACGATGCATAATTGAGAGATATGGAAGGTCTGAACAGAACCTGAGATATTTTCCAGGTCTCCTGTCGAAGTTGGTGTCAGCTATGTTCCTGTAACCGCCAACAGAATCCCTCGAAGCGCAGCGTTTGGGATCAGGGGGGATTGTATTAGGATTGACCTGCGAAATTGCTACGGGAGCCAAGGCCATCACGCTTCCTTCCTCGCTCATAAAACACCCATTCGGTAGTCTACCGCAAGTGGGGGGTGTTTGAGGAGGGTTCTGATATTGTATTGGATGCTATCCGAGAGGAAAACTATGACTTTTTCTGGGTATTAGCCAACTTGTATAAAGCTTGTTTTAGGTTTAGCAAACAGGAATATCAATATAAAATCAAAAGACGAATAACCCTACTTTAGACTCAAGCTATCTACCACTCACTCGAAGTGACTCAACCTGAAACATAGCTTCGACAAGAAATTTTATAAACTTTTTCTTAGAGTTTTTGGCTCTCTCAGCAGTAACTGTGGAGGGAGTTCCCATCAGGTTACCCAGAAGGTTGAGACTTTTGACAAGCCTCTCGGAGTTCACCTACCTCTGTCATTGTTGACTCTCTATAGCCACAACCTCCACATCAATCAAAACTTTATTCCTAGACATCTATACATCTCTAACGGATGGCTATTATCTGAAAACTGAAACCTTCCAACAAGGTTCCTCTGGAGTTATACATTTTATCAGGGGTTTCAAAGGTTGCAATTGGCTCAGTGTAGTAGCTACTAAAGATCAGTGGGTATCCAATCCCTGCTACGCTAGTCAACACAGCACCACGAACTGTCAACCCCACTCACAACCACACTATGTTTCAACCCCTTGGTTTTGGCCAGAATTCTATCGTCACCTCCCTAGGACGGATGGTGTACTACACTGCTGATGGTTTCCCCTGGCAGACCCAGGAGCAAACAGAAGCTAAGCAGGAACAACCGACTCTGGTCTTTCTCCATGGATTTGGCGGCGGGTCATCTGCCTACGAGTGGTCAAAGGTCTATCCTGCATTCGCTAAAACTCACCGAATTCTAGCACCTGATCTGATTGGCTGGGGTCGATCTGAGCATCCAGCTCGAACCTACAAGCCGGAAGATTATATCAGTACGATTCTAGAGTTTCTTCAGCAAACCTGTTCAGAACCTGCCACGGCTATTGCTTCTTCGTTAACTGCAGCATTTACTGTTCGGGCTGCAATTCAACAGCCAGAGTTCTTCAAAAGCCTGATTCTCACCACCCCATCTGGAATCTCGGATTTCGGTCAGGACTATGACAACTTCTTTGCCCAGCTTGTGAAAACTCCAGTTGTAGATCGGTTGGTCTACAGCACGGGAATTGCCACCAGCTTCGGGATTCGGAATTTTCTGGAACAACGCCAATTCGCTCAGGCCAGCCTGATTTACTCAGAAATTGTTGATGCCTATCTTGAGTCCGCTCTCCAGCCTAATGCTGAATATGCAGCGTTGTCTTTTGTTGGCGGTGATTTGTGTTTTGACCTAGCGCTTTACATGCCGCAGCTAACTGTTCCCACGGGCATCATTTGGGGCAAAGAATCTGCTTTCACCAGTCCAGAGGTGGGCCGACGGTTGGCCAATCTAAATCCTCAAGCCGTCAAAGCCTTTCATTACCTTGAGAATGTTGGCCTAACGCCTCAACTTGAACAACCCGCCATTACCATTGGTTTGCTCCAGGGCTTGCTGCAAACTCTCTCTTCATAGTGGGTGTGGTTCGCACTGACCTGCCGCCGACGCATCTCCAACTAGACTCCGACCTCACGCAACCAGGCAGCTCGGTGTCTGAAGAATCCGGTTCCGACCCTCCTGGATTCTTCTAGCGAGGGTCGGCATTGTTGAGAATTCCATCGTCTGTCGGGCTTTCTTTTGAGTTTGGTCAGTCAAGGCGATAAACTGGAGTTTGGCATCCGAAAAGTTGTGTTTAAACGATAGTTGGTTCAGCGGTGAGAAAGAAGATTATTGCGGGAAATTGGAAGATGTTTAAAACCCAAGCGGAATCTCAGGAATTCCTGCAAGGGTTTATGGGTCATTTGGAGAAAACTCCTGAAGATCGGGAGGTTGTGTTGTGTGTGCCCTATACGGATCTGTGGACTGTCTCGAAGAGCTTGCATGGGGTTCGAGTTCGTTTAGGTGCACAGAATGTCCATTGGCAGGAGTCCGGAGCTTTCACCGGAGAAATTTCAGGCCCGATGCTGACAGAGATTGGGGTGCGGTACGTGATTGTAGGTCATAGCGAACGACGGGAATATTTTGGGGAAACGGATAAAACCGTTAACCTACGGCTCTTGGCAGCACAGGAATGTGGTTTAACACCAATTTTGTGTGTGGGAGAAAGCAAGGTACAACGGGATTTAGGAGAAACTGAAAGCCATATTTTCTCTCAACTGCGGCACGATTTGGTCGGGGTTGATCAAAGCAATCTTGTGATCGCCTATGAACCGATCTGGGCCATTGGTACTGGGGCCACCTGCGATTCCCAGGAGGCCAATCGGGTCATTGGTCTAATTCGACAGCAACTCAGTAATGCTGAGGTGCCTATCCAGTACGGTGGTTCCGTTAAACCTGTGAATATTGATGAGATTATGGCCCAGCCTGAAATTGATGGCGCATTGGTTGGTGGGGCCAGCCTGGAAGCGGAGAGTTTCGCTCGGATTGTGAATTATCAAACGTGAATTATCAAACGTGAATTATCGAGTCTGAACTATCAAGTCTGAACTCAAGGATGAGTGATTTATCATGCTAAAACCCTTAATCCTGCGGGGCCGCTCGTTCAATTGGGGTCAACGTACCTATGTCATGGGTGTTCTGAATACAACACCAGACAGCTTCAGTGATGGCGGCCAGTTCAATACGGTGGAGTCAGCCCTGGCCCAGGCGCGTTGGATGGTGGAGACCGGGGTGGATATGATTGATATTGGCGGACAATCGACCCGGCCCGGTTCTGAGCGGGTTAATCTAGCAGAAGAATTGCAGCGGGTCATCCCTGTCATTGAGGCGATTCGTTCTCAATCTGATGTGTTTGCGGAAATTCCAATTTCAGTGGATACGACCGTGGCCGCTGTTGCCAAAGCTGCCGTGGAAGCGGGAGCTGACCTGGTGAATGATATTTCGGCTGCTAGTTTTGATCCGCAAATGTTATCCGTTGTGGCGGCTCTGAACGTCCCGATTGTCTTGATGCACATTCGGGGAACCCCCAAAACCATGCAAACCCTGACGGACTATCAGAATTTGATGGGGGAGATCGCTCAGTTTCTTCAAGCGAGAATTCAGGCGGGTGAAACGGCAGGAATCAGGCGGGAGCAAATCATTATCGATCCAGGGATTGGGTTTGCTAAGACCTACGAACAAAACCTGGAAATTCTTCGCAAGTTACCAATTCTGCAAGATCTCAACTGCCCAATTTTAGTCGGCGCATCCCGCAAGAGTTTCATCGGCCATATTCTGGATCAGCCCGATCCCAAACAAAGAGTTTGGGGAACGGCGGCAGCTTGTGTGAGTGCTGTTGCAAATTCTGCCGATATTGTTCGGGTTCATGATGTTCGAGAAATGGTTGAAGTTTGCCGAGTAGCCGATGCGATTTATCGGTCGTAATATACCTTCAAGGGTTAACGCTGAACTAAACTTCTAACTTAAATCCAGGTAGAATATCCTCACCGTTCAATGTACAGGGGATTTTTACAATCTGAACGGGCTGTTCTGGCCGATAAATTTCAATGGTCTTGCTGCGGGGGTAAATCAGCCAACCCTGGCGAACACCATTTTCGATGTATTCCTGCATTTTGACCCTGGCATCTCCCCATGGATCATTCGGAGACATCAGTTCTAAAACAAAGTCGGGAGCAATGGGAGCAAACCTTTCCCTTTCAGACTTTGACAGCGCTTCCCAACGATCCTTCTGAATCCAGGAGAGGTCTGGAGAACGAGTTGAACCATTAGGTAGCGTGAAACCACTAGAGGAATCAAACCCAACTCCCAAACCAGATTGTTTGTTCCAGAACCACAATTGACCCCCATAATCCCATTTCGCACTGCCTGTCTCGCTTCCAGTTGGCGGGTTCACAATCAGTTCTCCTGTAGCAGTCCGTTCTAATTTCAGCTCTGGATTCTGTTGACAGAGTTCCCAAAATATTTCATCACTAACATGAATTCTGGGCGGCTGCGGCGGCAGTTGTACTGTTTGCATGGCCAATTAGTCTCTCTGGTGCGGGAATAATGTAGCTAATATTCTCATTCTGAGAGATTAACCTTAAACCTTTGCCAACTTCTTCTCTTGAGCAGATTTAGGTGAAATTGGCGCAGTTAATGCTTCCTCCAGCGGTGCACAACCTAAACGTTCCTCTAAGATATCCATCACTGCTCGGCCAAAATCGTTAGGATTGCGCTCCCAAGCTTTCAGGCAAACTTCACCGAAAAATGACCCCAGTGGTTCTGGATTCCAGAGTAACTTCTTTGCTACCCAGGGAAGATGAATGGCGAGGGGATCGTAACCTTTTTGCAGAATATCATTGTCAAATGCGTACTTTTCTAAATGAGTATGGGGCTGCAATCCAATGAAAAAGATCGCAGGTTCAACCTTATCAGCACCGAATATTTTCTCTAATTCTCTGTGATAGGCAACGGTTTGTCGGATGGTTTTCTCCGTTTCATCAATCACATTGAAGGAATAATTCACAGAAACCAGATCATTAAATCCAGCCGCCTTCAAATCTCGACAATTCTCCAGGACAACCCGCAGGTTGTAGCCCATTCGCATCTTCCGAACCAATTCCTGGGAACCACTGGTGATCCCAATTTCAAAATAATTCATGCCCGTCTTGACCATCAAGTCACAGAGCTGAGGGTTGAGATTATCAGCGCGAATGTAGGCCGCCCAATGAATATCATCCATTCCTGCCGCCAGAATTTTTTCTAACAGCTCTATCGCATCTTTAATAAACCGCCGAGCCGGAATAAATTGAGCATCGGTAAACCAGAAATTCCGAATTCCCCGATCGTACAACTGCTGCAGCTCGGCCACGACTTCATCGGCTGGATTAATCCGAACCTGCTTCACTTCCACCACGGTGTAGATACAGTAGCAACAATTATGGGGACAGCCTCGCTTTGTCTGTACCCCCACGTAGAAATCCTGTTCCTGAAGATAGTATTCGAATCCTGACCAGATGCTAGCAATGTAGTCATAGTCGCAAGCGGTTTTCTCGATAGCAGTTGGCTGCTCGTGGATCATTTGATCGCGAGGTGCAGTTTCTCCCACGACATAGCAGCGCTGGTCAGAGAAGTCATGGTTCTTCAGCAACCGTTCGAGTAAAATTTCCCCCTCACCCACCGAAATAATGGCCTTTTGCGGTAGCATCTGGCCCAGTTGTTCGTAGAAGACGCTTACCGCACCCCCACCCACAACCAGTTGAGCATCCGAATGGTAACGTTGTGCTCGCTTTGATCCCCGTTTAATCAGTCCTGTATTTCGCCAGAGTTCAGTCCAATAGGTAACAGCCATGCGCAGCCCTCCCAGAGCGCCACGGGCTTTGATCAGAGGATTCTGAGCATAGTAGAATTCAAACGCATTCTGTAGGGGGTTGCCACCCCGCCCTCCCACTGGCGCATAGATCTGAATATCTCGCCATGAAAACGCCAGTAGAGTAGGTTGAAATTCGTCAATACAGGCATCGAGGGCCGCCTTATAGTCCAGCGGAGGAACGGCCCCCAAATCAAAAATCTGTTGCTTGACTGTTGGCAATTGCTTGTGAATGTGATCAGCTAGATAGACCACCCCAATTGGAAAAATGGGATTGCAAGGGAGGCGAACATATAAAACCTTTTGGTGCATGACAGAATTCTAAAAGCTTTTTGGAGGAGGTTGGTTAGGACATCATTAATATAAGTTAACAATATTTGTGTTATTTTTCATCCTATTTTTAAGAAAAGTCAAGATAATTAATTTTTTTTTCAGGTCAGGGAAACGGAAGTCTGGGAGTGAAATGGAGATTAAGCAGGACTCAAATATAGCTATAGACAGACCACTGTAGATTTAGCACACAGAAAAGCACAATATTGCCAATTTTGCGCTGTGAGCTGCTTCTGCTGTGATGTGGTCGTTTGATTGGTAGTCGGGTTTACATCCAGTGAGAATCTGGAAGTGTTACCTTGGCTCTATAGTGAAAACTTTAATTACAAATCCTGTTTTTTAGTTATGTCTCAGATTTTAGACCCCCTACCATCCCAGGGCAGCGACAGAGTGGTGTGTTGCTACGTCAATGCAACTAGTCAGATTCAGGTTGTACGGATTAGCAATGTTCCAGGCTGGTATTTTGAGAGAGTTGTTTTTCCAGGGCAGCGTTTGGTGTTTGAAGCTGCACCTGAGGGACTTTTGGAAGTGCACACTGGAAGTATGGCCAGTGCAATCATCTCTGACACGATCCCTTGTACTAACTTGCAGATTGACAACGATGAGGTATCTCAGGTCGGACGGTCATCTGCTGATGACAACCTGTACTCAGCGAAGTCGAATTCAGCTTCTCAGTCCACTGCTACAGATGCTGCTGTTCCGGCTCTTAGCTCTGCGGATTAGAGTCGTCCTCGACACGGGAGCTACACATTAGCAAGTCAGTTGCGGCTAGATAACTGCAAGCTACCTGATTAAAACTGCCTTAACTTTTAAGTAGAATTTATCTCTAGCACCTCCTCAACTCCTATTATCAGCACTCTTCCAGGGCGCGCTTGACCTACTAGTTCAGCTCCAGGGAGGGTGCTACTTTGTATACTCTGGTTTAAGTATTCTAATTTTACGTAGATATGCAATCTTCATCAGCCGATTTTCAGACCGAAGTACTGGATCGCGTTTTTCGTCTCTCACCTATTGTTCGGTTTACCCTGTTAAGTCTCTACGGTGCTTTGATGATACCGTTACCCTTTCTAGCAATCGCTGTCAATGCCAGCGTTGACCCGATCTGGCTAGGGATTGGTATTGCGTTTGGAGCGATTGTTCTCTACGGCGTTTTAAGTGAACGGGTTATTGTGAACGATGCGGGCATTCAAGTCACTTATCCTGTCTGGATTCCTCGGTGGCTGCGGTCAGGGTGGTTGCTGGCCTGGGATGATATCAAAGCCTTGAAACCGAGAACCACAGGTCAGGGTGGCTTGGTTTACTATTTTCTGAGCAAGGCTGGGGAAGGGTATTTACTACCGATGCGAATTGTGGGTTTTGCTGAGTTCGTGCGGATCGTACAGCGCAAAACTGGAATTGACACTACAGATGTCCGTCCCCTGGCTCAACCCTGGATGTATTTGATCTTGCTAGGCTTTACGGGATTGCTCTGGTTGATGGATATTTGGACGGTTTCAACCGCTATTAATTTTCACTAAGCACAATGCAGTCTGCGGGTTGCCAGCCCAAGTAAATCGGAACATCTTCACTGACCAGGCTCTCGGATGAATTCACCATTCCAGCAGACTGCCGCACTGTGACCAATGCTCCAGAGGTCAATCTGACGGTATGGCGCACATGGGTTCCCAAATACATGGCGTTCACCACTCGGCCCTCGTAGCAGTTGATTTCCTCACGAGGGTAGGAACTTAGAAATACCTTTTCAGGTCGCACGCTCACGACCACAGGACTGCCCGGTCGATAGGTTTCAGTTGTATTTGTTTCAATCTTTAATCCCGAGTCAGTTACGATCAGTTGGCTGACTGAGTCCGCCTGTTCGACCGTGCCATGAAATAGATTCGTATCCCCAATAAAATCTGCCACAAAGGGAGTTTGAGGACGTTCATAGATGTCGTTGGGAGAACCGATCTGTTCAATTCGGCCCCGATTCATGACGGCAATTCGATCCGACAGACTCATGGCTTCTTCCTGATCGTGGGTCACCATGATGAAAGTTAAGCCCAGATTTCGATGGAGATTCGTTAGCTCCAACTGCATTTGCTTCCGCAGCTTCAAATCCAATGCGCCGAGGGGTTCATCTAGCAACAAGACCGCCGGACGATTAACCAAGGCTCTTGCCAGGGCAACTCGTTGCTGTTGTCCGCCGGACAACTGACGGGGAAACTTTTGGGCAAAGGATTCCAGCTTGGATAACCGCAACAAATCTTCAACCTTTTCTTGAATCTCCGCCTTGCTGCGCTGCTTGATCCGCAGTCCGAAGGCAATGTTATCCCAAACATTGAGATGATTGAACAAAGCGTAGCTCTGGAATACAGTATTAACAGGGCGTTGGTAGGCGGGAACCTGATTCATCGACTTACCCTGGATTAAAACTTCCCCTCCCGTCGGAGTTTCAAAACCAGCCACCAACCGTAGGGTTGTGGTCTTACCGCAACCAGAAGGCCCCAGAATACTGAAGAACTCCCCTCGACAAATATTCAAATCGACCCCTCGGACTGCCGTTTCCTCGTTAAAAACCTTGAAAACCTTGCGGAGTTCAACATCTGGTGTACGACTATCCTGGGCCGTACCTGTGTCCGGGGATGTTGTCGGTAGCATAGCAACTAAGTTTGTGGGGATGGTTTGAGAGGATGTATTTCTATCAAGCTTATCCAAAGACGCTGGGGCTGACAAGGGAGTTCAGTCGCCAATTAGGTTCTGAAAGAATTCCAGTGTAAAATAGCGCAGCGAACAGGTAAAGATTACTGTCGTTCTGGTGTGAGGAGATAGAAAAAATGAATTGGCAGATGGATGCATTGGAGGTTTTGCAGGAAACCAGTCGAACGTTTTACATTCCAATCAGCCGCTTGCCTCCGATTCTGCAAAAAGCAGTGGCATCAGCCTATTTGTGCATGAGGGCAATTGATGAGATTGAAGACCACCCAGAACTGGATAATTCAATCAAAGCATTGCTGTTGCAGCGGGTGAGTTGTAGTTTGCAGGGAAGCGTTACAACTCCTGATCCGGAGTTATTCCTGCCCGATTTTTTTGAATATCAGACCATTGGTCATCAGGTTGTATTACCGGAAGTTACGCTACGGCTGGGAGAGTGGGCCGATTTAGCGCCGGAGAGTATTGCCCCTCGAATCTGGGATACGACAGCCGCAATGGCAGACCGGATGGCCTATTGGGCCGCGAGAAATTGGGCAATCAATACAGAGCAGGATCTGGATCGATATACCTTCAGCGTAGCTGGAGCTGTGGGTCTGCTGCTCTCGGATCTCTGGGCCTGGTACGATGGCACACAAACCAGTCGGCTCTATGCAATTGGATTTGGGCGGGGCTTACAGGCGGTGAATATTCTGCGGAATAGCCGTGATGACCAACAACGGGGGGTTGATTTCTATCCCAAAGGCTGGACATCTGATCAGATGAATGAGTATGCTCAGCGGAACTTATCCATGGCGGATCGCTATGTTTCTGCCTTGCCGAACGGGCCTGCTCTAGATTTCTGTCAGATTCCCCTGGCTCTAGCCCATGCCACTCTAGAAGTGATGGCAACCGGGCAAGAAAAATTGAGCCGTACTGCCGTGGTGGAATTGATTGAACAGGTTTCTAGCGGGCGGGTTTAAGATTCAGGTTTAAGATAAGGGAAACTCGGATGGAGTTTCCCTATGACTCTGGCCATTAATAATTCCCTGAAGGTTCCTGGCCCAGAACCCCTGCCGATTGTGGGTCGGATGCTGAATTCAATCCGTTTTGCAAAGGACTCAATTGACTACGCAGGTCGATTGTTTCAGCAATATGGGTCGGTTGCGTCCCTGGCAGAGGGGGGTGGGACTAATCTTTATTCTCCCTATCCTGGATGTGTTGGAACGGTTCTAGCGCAAGGGCCGGAATGCATTCGAGCGGTGGCGACCCAGTCGGAAATCTATCACAAGTGTCCTCTGTCTGCGCGGATCTATCGACTGCGGGATCGCTCAGAACGGACGGAACCCATTCGACATTTTGGAGTGGGACTATTTGGCATGAATGATCAGCACCACCGTCAAAATCGCAAATTAATGCTACCGGCCTTTCACAAGCAACGATTGGCAGGCTATATGCAGGACATGATTGCGATTACTGATTCCGAGTTGGCGCGGATGCAACCGGGGGAATCCTGTGAAATTGCCCAGATGATGCAGCGCCTGACGCTACGAATTGCGACGAGGACGCTATTTGGGGAAGATATTGCCCAGGGAGACTATGGTACGGGGCAACTGATGCAGGATACGTTCCGCGTTCAGGGGGAAGCCTGGACAAATTTGCTGCCCTTTGATATTCCAGGACTGCCGTTCCATCATTATCTGAATTTGCTGTCCAAGTTTGAACAGCGGATGCAGGACATCATTGATCACAAGCAAAATGGTGATCAACCCGATATTCTCTCGATGCTGATCCGGGCCCGATATGAGGAAACTGGATTGAAGCTGACCCAGGATGAATTGCTCGGTCATGTGGGGGTCATCTTTGCTGCCGGACATGACACCAGCGCCAATGCTCTTAATTGGACACTCTTCTTACTTTCTCAACATCCCCAGGTAATGGCGGATCTACTAGATGAGCTAGAATCCGTGCTTCAGGGAAATCCTCCAACTATGGAACAGTTAACGCAGTTACCTTTCCTGGAACGAGTAATTAAGGAGAGTATGCGGGTTCTCGCTCCAGTTCCCTGGAATGGGCGGGTCACTTCACAACCCACTCAGTTGGGCGGGTATGATCTGCCCCAGGGAACAGAGGTTTTTATTAGCATCTATCACACCCATCACTTGCCGGAACTTTATCCCGATCCAGAAGCGTTCAATCCCTATCGCTGGGAAACGATTGATCCCAATAGCTATGAATACAATCCCTTCAGTGCCGGATCGCGAATTTGCATTGGGGCGGGTTTTGCCATGCTAGAAATTAAGGTAGTTTTGGCAATGTTGCTGCAACGATTCCGTCTGGAATATATTCCTGCTGTGCCTATTGATCGGACAGGATTTATCGTGATTCGACCCAAACATGGAATGCTCATGAAAGTTCATCGTCAGGATCGCCAATTCACTCAAGGCATCGGGAAGGTTGAGGGAAATATTCGAGAAATGGTGAAGCTGGCTTAGTTTGATGTACTACCTTTTCAGGTCTAGCGAGATATGGATTTGGGAGGTTGGAGTGCACGCCAACCTGCTGTACTCCAGGGTTGGAAACGCTGTATCGTTTCTTGCTGGTAGAATTCACTGATCTTTTATCAAGGTTTTAGAAAAATATCTCGTAGGTTCGGTAGTTTCTCGATTGTATGAACCAGTTATTCTGCTTAATCTGTAACTAGAGTTAAAGCAGAATTTTATGGATATCAATACTGAAAAATTTAGTTCTAAAGCGTTAGAAAACTCAAGAATCAATATCGAAAATTCAAACAACAATGATTTAGATGCAATTTGTCTGGGTCTAGAATGGCTAAGCTATCGACTTGAATGCAACGAGACTCGTCAGGAAGTTGATCAACTGTTAGGAGAAATTCAAGCATCGAGAGTACCCCAGGTCTGATTAGCAGTATTACGACCTTTGGGTGGGAACATCCACACTTCCAGAGAATCGCTGAATTTGACATGATGAATATAGAAAGCAGCGAGGCAAGTGAACTATGAAAAATACCGTACAGTCTTTTTATAATTGGTATCGTCAAACCCTGAGAAATACGAAATATCGTTGGGTTTTAATTCTAGGAACATTAGCATATTTACTCAGTCCAATCGATATTGCACCTGATTTTATTCCGATTATTGGCTGGATTGATGATGGTATTCTAGCGACTCTATTTGTGACAGAGGTTTCCCAACTGTTACTGGAAAATCTGAATCGTCGTCAGAATAAAGCAGACGGTTCTGAGCCAGAGGCGACCGTTGCAGAAGCAGAAGTGATTGATGTAAAAGTGGGTTAATTCAAGCGAATCGCAACAGCTACCAATTTTTTGATTGCTATCAATAGTTCTTTGTCCTCCTGAGAGATTCTCAAATGGAGGATTTTTGTTTTTCCTTCTTGCGCCGCATTCCTTTTGAGATCACAGCCAGAATAAATCCACTCATCACACCTAATTCCAGCGCTGTGAATTCCTTGGTTGCGATCAAGGAACCGATTAGTAGCAGAACGGGCCAGTAACGTGTCCACTTTGACATGAGGAGATTTCCTAGAAAGAAAATACCGATAACGTCATTCCTGATGTGCGCGAACCCAGGCGACAGATTTTTTCCTGAATTCGGATAACTGAATTATAATAGGGATTTGCAATTTATTTGACATAGCGCTCTGAGTTAGTTCTGTGCACCCCATCTGCGTCGCGCTGCGCCTCGCCAATGCACCTTACATCAGAGATCAAACCTGTTCTAAACCCTTGCTCAATCCCGCATGACTACTCCCCGTCGCTATAACATTACAACCTTTGGCTGCCAGATGAACAAGGCGGACTCCGAACGCATGGCTGGCATTCTGGAAGATATCGGATTTATCTCAACTGAAGACCCGAACCAGGCTGATTTGATTCTCAACAATACCTGTAGTATTCGGGACAATGCTGAACAGAAGGTCTATTCCTATCTGGGGCGGCAGGCCAAACGCAAACATGAGAACCCAGAATTAACCCTAATCGTGGCAGGATGTGTGGCGCAGCAAGAGGGACAAACTTTGTTGCGGCGAGTGCCAGAGGTGGATTTGGTCATGGGGCCGCAATATGCTAACCGACTGGGGGAGCTGTTGGAACAGGTGTCTGCGGGGAATCAAATTGTTGCGACTGAACCGGTTCATATTTTCGAAGATATTACCAAGCCTCGCCGCGATAGCAATATTACCGCTTGGGTGAATGTGATCTACGGTTGCAACGAACGCTGCACCTATTGTGTGGTTCCAAATACACGCGGGGTTGAGCAGTCCCGTATGCCGGAAGCGATTCGAGCAGAGATGGAAGAATTGGGTCGTCAGGGATACAAGGAAGTGACGCTTCTGGGACAGAACATTGATGCCTATGGACGGGATTTGCCCGGATCAACGCCAGAGGGCCGTCACAAGCATACCTTGACGGACTTGCTCTACTTCGTGCATGACGTTCCAGGAATTGAACGGATTCGCTTCGCCACCAGCCATCCGCGTTACTTCACCAGGCGCTTGATTCAGGCTTGTGCCGAATTGCCTAAAGTGTGTGAGCATTTCCATGTCCCGTTTCAGTCGGGAGACAATCAAGTACTCAAGGCCATGGCCAGAGGGTACACCCACGAGAAATATCGCCGGATTATCGGTACAATTCGGGAACTGATTCCGGATGCAGCTCTTAGTGCCGATGCAATTGTTGGGTTTCCAGGCGAAACCGAGGAACAATTCCAGAATACGCTGAAATTGGTGGCAGATATTGGGTTTGATCAGTTGAATACCGCTGCCTACTCACCCCGACCTGCAACCCCTGCCGCCAACTGGGAAAATCAAGTACCAGAGGAAGAAAAGGCTGATCGATTACAGCGGTTAAATCACTTGGTTGCCATCAGAGCAGCGGAGCGATCGCAGCGTTATCAGGACAGAGTAGAAGCGGTCTTGGTAGAGGGAATTAACCCCAAGGATCCAACTCAGGTGATGGGCCGAACGCTGGGAAATCGTCTCACCTTTTTCCCTGGAGATTTTACAAACCTTAAAGGCCAAGTCGTTAAGGTTCAGATCAGTCAAGTTAGGGCATTTAGTTTGACGGGTGAGGCGCTATCTTGTTAAGTGTTTGTAAAATATACCGTCTGACAGATTACTCTCAGCCAAAAATCCTGTATATTGGTTTCACACTAGAAATAATGCACTAAGAGATCAGGGGATTGATTCCTAGTAGCGGCTGGGAATTTTATTGTCGTTAGTAAGGTCAGCAGAGAGTATGATACGGGTAGCCTCACCACAAGCTCAAAAGTTGCAGCAACCTGGGCTTTGGGATTCCACAGTTCATCCCAGGAATGTTGATGCTCTGAAACAGCTCAATCGTTCCTTAGCCTACTCTCAAGGCCAATTTTGTTTAATCTTAGCGCACTGCGACAATCCTTCGATCCGCCAGCAAATGATTCAGCAATTGCATGACCATTGTTCTGTTTCCTTAAATGAGATTGTTCTGGATCAATCTGCTGAAACTCTCTACACAACCGTTTATCGAGAATTTCAAGGAAAGCAACCGGAAGCTGTGATGGTGACCGGACTAGAATCCGTTCAGCGTCTGAGTCAGCTCTTGATTGCAACTAATTACGTCAGAGAAGAATTTTGTAAGTTTTCCTTTCCAATCGTTTTGTGGGTAACGGATGATGTTTTAAAAAAGCTGATTCGTTTAGTTCCGGATTTCTTCAGTTGGGCTTCTGCGGGGATTGAGTTTTCTGAATAGGACGCTATTGGTTTTTGTTTGCGTTGCCGAGATAGATTTTGTACGTTACTGAGATACGTTCTGTAAGCTGATAGAAAGCGAACTGGGTAAGCTTAACTATAATTCTAACAACTTATTGAAAAAAAAGTCAACTCCCGTCTATAATGGGTAGATAAGCCTGTTCTAGAGAAATTAGAAGCGAAAGCTGAGACCTACAGATTTCAGGATGGATGCGGTTTAAGGTGATAAGCTCAGAGAATGGGCAGACATTACTATCTCGTTGTTGATAATCCAGTTCTTCCCCACTCCGATTGGTCTGGCTTTCTCGTGGCCGTGGAGGGGAGCGGATGGCT
>JBHJGO010000062.1:0-26057 GCA_050331715.1 Microcoleaceae cyanobacterium | reverse complement strand
ACCCGAAATCGTTGAGCGAGTTGGCGCTGTGAGATGGGTTCATTTTCGTAGATTTCAATCACTTTTTGACGGAAGTCAAGGGAGTAGGATTTCATTGCTCTACCGTTGTTTTTTTAATTACTAAATGTACTTCATAATTCTAAAATCCGCTATATCTGTGTACTATACCCAACTTTCAAGGAGAGTATAACACTTCAAGCTACATTGTTTGTCATTTCTAACTGTTGTAAAGTAAGAAAGTGATTGATAATATCGTATATAAAGCAATCTGGGCCGTATATCATCCATAGCTGTCTAAGCGCATGACGCTTGCGCTCAAGGATTGCAGGGTCTTCTTCAAGCTTAGCCAAATAGTCAGGCAATGCTTTGATATCTTCTAACGTCTCACGACATGTGATTGTTGCCTCATCCCACAATGACAAGTCACCAGGTGGCAAGTAAGTATCAGCTAAAACGACCGGAATCGCTCCTAAGCCGATGGCCTCCCATAAACGAATAGAATTAGGCCCAGAACCAGATGGGCAAAGAGCAAATTTGCTTTGTTTCATAGCTGTCTGAAACTGTTCTGAGGCAGATGTATCAATCATCTTATCTGTTCCTTGAGATGATCTCTTTACCTGATGATCGTAAACCACTTTTTGATAATGCCACTGATCCCGTGATATCACTAGCCCCCTATCATCACTTGATAAAAAATCAATAATTTTATTCCTTGAGTCTGTCAGATAGTAATTAGGAGCATAACTGCCCACAAACGAAAATAGATATTTCCTGGGTTCCACGACAGGAGAAGCGTTACATGCCTGAACCGGATAAAGTGGGAAAGGATGCAGGGAGATGTCAAAGTAGTTAGGCAAAGTACTCTGACCCTTGACTGCATGACACCAAAATATGTCAGTGATGCCAAGTTGACTGAATAAGTACTGAAATTTGAGTAAATGAATATGTTGACAAACTGTTATGACTCTACTGAACTGTTTTAAATAAGGTTTATAGCGCTCTAAGGTCAGCAAAACAAGTGGTGCATTTTCAGGTTTATGCAAAAAATAGTCAATCAAGGTAGCCCATGGAAAGCCAAAGTAAACAATCGATTTATCATAAGAACGCAGATATTTCTTCGCTTTCTCGTAGGCATACTGTTCTGTAATAGCTGGATATTGCCACAGAGCATCATGTCCAATTACATTTACTCCGCAAAATTGGTGGTCATTGGCCACGTAACGACAAATATCTCTAAAAGGCAGAGCAGGTCTTAAATGGAGAACAGATGCTGCTCTAAGCTGATCAGCAATCGCGCTGGGCTCTAACACGGTACAAACCATTAATTCAAATGGCCCAGCTTTATTCACAAGTTGATTGAGTTTATGAGTATTCGTATGATATAGGTCGAGATATTGACGAAATTCCTGTGATTGGAAATAAGGTGAGTCCTGACATTTCTTTCTATCAAGAGTCCAACGAGAGTCATCATCGATATATTCAATTGCCCACTCTGTTGCAGTGTCATAGGCATTCCAAGGTGCCTTTTTGCATACCTCAACTACAAGAATCTCCCACAGGAATAAGAAATTTTTGAACGCAGGATTGCCTAAGCAATATATTGCATTACCATTGATGTGGTTAACTTGTTCACTATTCAATCTAGAAGCACCTGAATAATTCGTGCCAATCAAAAGAGCATTATTCAATCCTGCAATCTCTTTATTGATCGAATCAATCCAGTGAACCTTTAACGGGATTGTATCAACTTCCTGGAGTAAGACAGATGTGTACTCTGATTCCGAAGCCATTAACTCTTGTAAGCTTCTAAAAAACTGTAGATTTGGCCCCGATTTTAAACCGTAGGGGTGAATCTCCATCTTAGAGATTTCTTTTGGTATTTTACGGATGTAAACCGACTCCTTCTCTGCCAGTCTACAAGAAATAAACTTTACCTCTTTTATACATCCTCCTGCATCTGATTGCTTTAACAATGCCCTAATTTGCTCAACACTACTCTTTTCCCAAACATGATCAATCGAGAAGACAATCGTTAGAGAGTTCTTTGCTTGGGATAAAGGTAGAATACTATTAAATTAGTTCAAAAGATCCTTTAACTCTCTTTTTATGACCGGGAACAATATACAGTCAACTCTTGGCACATAAACTTCCGAAAGAACAACGTTGCTATCTTCCTTTCTGGATTTCCGCTTGCGTTTTTTTTCTCGCAGATCTTTAATAACCTCTTCCGGACTTTTATGAGAAGGGATTTGAAAGTCAATAGATTGGCCGGATTCTTTGGAGCCTTTTAAGTCTTCCTTTACTGTTATTATTTGTGACTCTTGAGATTCTTGCTTTAAACTCGCATGTAACTCTACTGCTTTTTTATAGTTAAATTGTGCCTCTTGCTGTTTGCCTAGTGCTTCTAAAACCCTTCCCAAATGGTAGTAAGACCATGCTGCGGTAGGGTTGCATTGAATCGCTGCTTGATAGACTTGGACTGACTCTTCCAAATGACTCAATTTCCAGAGAACCTCACCCAGATTTTGGTATGCCCAGTAAAACGATGGGTTTTGCTCAATTGCTTCCTTATATGCTGCAATTGCTTCTTCTAACTGGCCATTGCGAACTAACCGATTACCTTCCTGAAACCTACTCACTACCATAGCAACTCTAGACCTAATAAAAACTCTTCTAATCTCAACATTTAGGATGTTTTAGCTAACTGAACTATATCAATTTCTCCGTAACAGCAACTTCAGGGTCTTTACTTACCTAAGTAAGGTTTTTTACTTCAGAAAACTACGCTGATACTCAGTCTCACAAACTCATAATAAATTAGTATAGCACGTAACGATTGAAGAAATTGGAAGTGTCAACTCTCATTTGACCCTGCATTTCACCTGTCGAAAATGGCAGTCACTTCACAGAAGCGTAATAAATCCAGAGTGTTTTGTGCTTCCGTGATGAAATCGCTCCGAGAATAAGTAGTTAAAGGTTGCAGTCGTTGGAATACGAATTACGAATCATTGTCGAAAAAGTTGCGGTCAGTTCTCAAGAAGTGGTGCAGTGGGATACATTGAAGGTCTATGATGTCAAAGCCCCATAATCAATTTTGGAGTTGGGATTGCACCATAGCGAACAAATCTCCTAACAGTCTCATCTCTGCTGGAATCAGAAACATCGCTGTGGTAACGAGACGTATCGGTGGCAAAGTTCTCCCACGACCTCTTCTGTGTTCGGAACCGCTGTCCACTTAAAGGTTGCAAGCGGTTTATCGCGGTAGATGCTTTGGGATTGATTCTGCAAGTTGGGGTCACAGTAGTCAACACAACCGAGCGTGAAGGCGGAAAACAAGTGCTTCGTCGGGTTAAATGGATGGGTAAAGCCGTCTCACGGTTGTCCTTGATTTGGTTTGATGGTGGCTTGAGTGGTGCACCTTTCATGATGTGGGTTATGGATGTTTGTCACTGGGTTGTATAAGTAGTCTTGTGACCTCCTTGTGTGCAAAAAGCGGTAGTGATCTGGAAGTAGTGATGACTCAGAACCGTTACTGTGTAGGGGTCATGTAAAATATCACCAAGCATAATCAAAACATCAAGAACCAAGAACATCCGAATTTTATGGCTGCATCAATTCTGAGCTTGCTAATCTTGCAACTTGCAAAATCAATCCAGGAAAGAACAACAAAATCATCAATAGATTCGGCCTCAGATATAAATTCAAAAAAATGTCCCAGATGTGGGTCTTCAAATGTCACTAAAAATGGTTCAGTTGCTCTGGGTAGACCTAAAAGACGATGTAAAGATTGTGGTCGTCAGTTTGTCAAATATCCAAAAAGACGAAGGATTTCACAACAAACGAAACAATTAATAGACAAGCTCTTACTTGAGCGGCTCTCTTTGAGAGGTATTGCCAGAGTCACAGGAGTAAGCTGGTCTTGGTTGCAGAATTATGTGAATCAAAAGCTAGCTCGCGTCCCCCGTCAGGTCAATGTCTCAGCCAAATCCAAAGGTAGATTAACTATTGAATGTGATGAAATGTGGTCTTTTGTGGGTTGCAAGAAAAAAGAGCTATATATCTGGCTAGCGATTGACCGTGATACTCGTGAGATTGTTGGCTGTTTTATTGGTGATAGAACTCGCCAATCTGCTCATCAATTATGGGCTTCTTTACCTCCCGTTTATCGACAATGTGCTGTTACTTATACCGATTTTTGGCAAAGTTATACAACTGTTATTCCTAAACAACGTCATCGTCCTGTTGGAAAAGAAACTGGACAAACCAATCACATCGAACGTCTCAACAATACCTTCCGGCAACGCATTTCTCGATTAGTCAGGCAGAGCCTCTCCTTCTCCAAGAACTGTCAGAATCACATTGGGGCTATTTGGTACTTCATACACCACTACAACTCACAGATATCCAGTGTTTGAGCATCATCACTACTTCTGTATCACTACCCAAAAAGCGATGGGTTGTTGAGCGGACTACGGATCATGCTTCGCCGCCTGGCATAAAATTTTACCCCCTTAGAACTTTTCAAACATTCTCTAAAAGTGAAAAGACTAAATCCCAACGACTTCAGGGTTTTTAGCCAACCACTGATCAATATCCTGTAGAACCTGTTCCGGGATTTCCCACGGGAACAGGTGAGCCGTGTTGGGATAGCAACGAAATTCTGCTTGAGGTAATCGTTGTGCCGTTTCCGCTGTAGATTGGGCAGTGATATGGTAATCTCGATCTCCCGCCAGAACTAAACAAGGACATTGAATTTGTGCGAGATCCGAATGGCGATTGTAGCCCTGACGCATGGCCTGTTGGAGAGCCTGAGTTGCGAGCTTTGACGTTTGTAGATAGGCCGGAATGACACCTTGAGCCATGTAACGGTAAGCAGTGGGTGTATGTTGCTGCACCATGTAGCGAAATAGAGAACGTTTCCCGAACTGATCGATATTCCACTGCCAGCCCGGAGCAATCCCATTCACGAGAGCTGTCAAACCTGTGTAGAGATTGTCCTGCCAGGTAACGGGGGGATGATTGCCACGGGGATAGGCAGCAGTTGCCACCAGAATTAATCCTGAAACCTGCTGAGGAAACCGCAAGGCCCATTCCATTGAGATAATGCCACCCAGCGACCAACCCAACACTAAGCATTTCTCAATTTGGTAGCGATTCAGAATATATTGCAAATCAGCCAGATGGGTCTCCATCACAAAGGGTTGTTGGATTTGACTCTGGCCATAGCCTCTGAGATCGGGAGCAATCGTCTTGAATCGTTTAGACAGGTGGTCGGTGAATACTGCCATGCACTGGTCTGAACCCGGATGACCGTGCACACAGATAATTGGAAATCCCTGGCCTTGAACTCTAGTATGAAGGGCGAAATTAGAACGATTCACAAGCGTCATAACAAGCATTGCTGCCTAATATTAACCGAAAAAAACACAGCCCGAACGAGCTGTGAGGATCATTTGATTCTTACCATCGACTTAGAAAATACTCGCGCTGCAACAGCTCAATGTAGCTATTCAACTTGTCGCAGCCTCTTGGCCATTACCGATTACTAGAGTAGGCATCTAAACCGTAGGCCGGAACTCTGCTGCGGTAGTCTGTCTGAACACCTGTAACGTAAGCTGCCGCTTGCTCAAAACCATCACTGTTCCAATTCCGCTGATGAATTGGCTTGGACTGCTCACCTCTAAAATACGCCATAGTTCCAATCACGGCTGCAGCAACCCAACCTGTGACCAACAATGCAATAACGAAAAGAACCATTCGACAGTCCTCCTTTAAACTTTTTTAACTTTTATTAAAGAATGTAACAAAACCTTGCGAAAAATGTCAAGATGTTTTAAGTGTTTTGTTTGCGTCTCTAGCTCTGGGCAGATTTCAGAGTTGCAACGGATGGCGATGATGACACAAGAGTAGGATCAAACCCTATCCGATCCTTCCTGTGTAGCAAGCGGACAAAATGCGTTAAGCTGCACGGATTGAGGCAAACCTTTCATCTCTAGAATATTGGTAAACCACGACGAAAATTATGGAACTGCTTCTCTATTCGCTGGTCGCCCTTACTCCTATTGCAGCGGTTTTTCTGCTACTGGTGATTGCTAAACGGCCTGCTGGTCAAGCAATGCCTCTGGCCTATTTAGTGACGGTTTGTATTGCCCTACTGGTTTGGCAGGTTCCGTTTGTCCAGATTGCTGCCTCTAGCGTACAAGGTTTAGTGGCTGCGGCTGAGATTCTCTACATCGTTTTTGGGGCAATTTTACTTCTGAATACTCTGCAAGAATCAGGGGCAATTAGCGCCATTCGTCAAAGTTTATTGGGGATCTCGCGCGATCGCCGGGTGCAAGTCATTATTATTGCCTGGTTATTTGGCAGTTTCATCGAAGGAGCGTCGGGATTTGGCACACCTTCTGTAATCGTAGTTCCCTTATTAGTTGCAGTGGGCTTTCCTGCGATGGCGGCAGTGATTGCAGCCCTGGTGATTCAAAGTACCCCTTCAACCTTTGGGGCAGTTGGCACACCAGTAATCATTGGGGTCAGTGCTGGTCTGGTAGGGACAGCCTCCGTGGAGCAACATTTTCAGGACTTGGGATTAGTTCAGCTCGAATATCTTTCCCTCGTTGGTCGGTGGGCCGCATTGTTTCACGGCATCATTGGCACGTTTATACCGTTAATTTTGCTGATGGTGATCACAGCAGGATTCGGTCAGCGCAAATCCTTCATGGATGGTTTGGCGGCCTGGAAATTTGCTTTATTTGCGGGTCTAGCCTTTACCATTCCCTACGGGCTAACGGCGCTATTTTTGGGGCCAGAGTTCCCATCTTTAATTGGTGGATTAGTTGGCTTAGGAATTGTAGTTCCCGCTGCCCGGCAGCGATTTCTAGTCCCCCAGCAAGTCTGGAACTTTCCAACTCCTGATCAGTGGCCAGATAGTTGGTCAGGGGAGGAACGTCAATCCAATGAATCCCTGACCCACCCAATGTCAGCCGTTAAAGCCTGGTTGCCCTACGTATTATTGGGTTTGATTCTGATGTTGACTCGGCTGGAGTTTTTGCCGATTCGGAGTTGGTTTCAGTCGGTTACATTCACTTGGAATAATATTTTTGAGACTGAGGTTTCAGCCTCAACTCAGCCCCTGTACCTACCTGCAACCGTGTTTGTGATTGTGGTTGTAATCACCTTTTTTCTCCACGGGATGAAACCCCAAGCGATGCAACGGGCTGTTCTGAAGGTTTTACCAATGCTGCAGAAAACGGCCCTGGCCCTGGGTGCAGCGGTTTTGATGGCGCGAGTTTTCATCAACTCTGGAGTGAATACAGCCGGATTAGCCAGTATGCCCCTCACTCTAGCGGATGGTATGGTGGCTCTGGCTGGACAGACCTGGCCCTTCTTTGCTCCATTTGTCGGCATGATTGGCTAATTTGTGGCGGGTAGCGTCACCGTGAGCAACAAGATGTTTTCATTGTTTCAGCTAGGGGTGGCATTACAGATTGGAGTGTCAACCGCAGCAGTTCTGGGATTGCAATGCGTTGGGGCCTCCGCAGGTAATATGATCTGCGTCTCGAATATTGTGGCGGCTGAGGCTACAGTTGGGCTGGTGGGTCGTGAGGGGTTGCTAATTCGTAAGGTTCTGATGCCAACCCTCTACTACGTTGTATTTGCTGGGCTGATAGGTATTTTAATCCTGCTACTTCTTTAGACTCAGATTTGTGAATCGAATCTTCCCAGCTTTTGGTGAAGCAAAATCAGGCCGGTATCAGGCAGCTAGAATCAATCGCTTGGCCAGCAGATCTAGTCCAGCGCGACCGTACATCTGTCGTTTCAACATCTTCAACTTGTTGTTGAGACCTTCAACTGCACCATTGCTCACTTCAATGCTCATGCTGGCTTTGACTGCGGCATAGTCGTCAAATAGCCCCGATGCAAACGACCGTAAAGATTTGATGGGGCAGCCCATTGCCTTCATTAACCAATCATCAAACCCATCTGCGCATCGTTGCCTCAACAGTTGCAAGAACTCATCAGCTAACTGAAGCAGCAAAGCCAGGTCTGGATGCTGCTGGGTGAGCCGTTCTAATAAGCTCGTCTCTTCTGGCTGTCGATTTTCGGGTTTAAGCACGACCAAGTAGGCTAGCTGACGAGGGGTGAAAGGGGGCGATTGGGGGTCAACCACTTTCGGCAATGACTGGGTGAGCTGAACCCGCGCTGGCGGAAGTCCCTGGGCCTTGCGCACTCCCTTGAGATAGCGCTGTAGAGTCCGAAGAGAACCTTCATAACCCGCCAATTGAAGTCGCTGTAGCACAATGCTAGACTCTGTGATGCCCGAGTTCCACCACTCCAACACCTGGGGTTTGTAGGGGTCAAGTAAGCTCCGCCCAAAGGTCGGACGATGTACTGGTGTTTCTGGAAAGTCTGGGGCGGCCAAGTAGCGCCCAACTGTGCGAACACTAACCCCAACTTCTTGGGCAATCGCTGCGGTTGACCAGAGCTGGGCTCGTAAGGCTTTGATTTTCTTCTGTTGTTCAAGCCGTTGCTGGTGGTTAGCTTGAATTTGCTGCTGGGCCTGCTCTATAGCTGTCGGCTGGGGACTGACTACCACAACTTCCTCCGATGTATTGGCGACAACGGCCTGATGCTGCGAGTGTTCAGCCTGATTGAGCTCGGCTCGGTAGCTTGCAAAAGCACGTTCTAGGGTTTCGCTCAAGTTCTGCACCAGGTGAAAACGGTCTGCCACCTGTATCGCGGCTTCTGCCCCTTGATTCATTGCTTTTCGATAGGTCTTGGAACGGTCGCGCGAGAGGATTTCTGTGCCGGGATGCGCCTGCAGCCACTCCACCAATGTTTCTGCTTTGCGGTCTGCCAACAGAGCAATTGGCTGATGGGTCTCTAAATCAACCAAAATCGTACCGTAATGATGACCTTTGCGCCAAGCAAAATCATCCACACCCAGTATCCTGGGCGTTTCAAACTCTGGCAATGCCACCTTTTGCACCTGGTTCAGCAGTGTGCTGCCACAGCCGTCATAGCCTAAGCGGTTTCCTAAACGCGCACCCGCTGCACCCCCGAGTGATAGGCCAATCCACTGCAAGCGTTTCATCAAACGCACTGTCTTTCTTGCCCAAGGCTCAGCCACTTCCGGCAGCCTCTCTGTGAATATCCGACGACGACACTCACTATTCAAGCAAAAGAATTTGCAGACTTGGACAACTAAGCTCAAGTTGAACTGCACACAGGGTACATCCGCCAGTGTCCGCTCGTAGCGGCTATGGACTCGTTGCGTCAACTCTCCGCACAATGGGCAGGGGACAACAACTTGAGTCGAGGAGAGATTTAGCCTGAGTTGATTGTTGCTATGGTCAACTGTGTAGCTATCTAGATGCAGTAGGCTTTGGCTTGGCAAAAAACTCTGAAGCAATTCCATCGGTAGATTTCTAAAACGGTCTAACCTCTACGATATCCTCCTCATTTCCCTGGATCACCAAAAGCATCGTGGCTCTAGACTCCAGCACAATCAGAGCATCCGCTCGAATCGGTTCCGCCTACAATTCCGAAGGGCTAACCTGGGTCAATGTAATCGACTTTTCCAGAAGCCACTGGGCAAAATCTCGGCTGTAATTTTCCGCCAGAAACTTGCAAACATTGTCATACATGGCTCCAACTTACCAGATCGCCAGAACTCCACTGCCCCCAACAACCAATCACCAATAACAAACCGTACAATTATAATCAAAAGCTGCACAGCATCTTTTTGTTTTGTCAAGTGGAGGGACAGGAGTTTAGATTTTGCAGATTACGTTTCTAGGAACGAGTTCTGGGATTCCTACGCGATCGCGCAACGTTTCCAGTATTGCTCTGCGGTTATCCCAGCGGTCTGAGTTGTGGCTATTTGACTGTGGTGAAGGCACTCAACATCAATTTTTGCGTAGTGATCTGAAGGTCAGTCAGCTCACCCAGATTTTCGTCACCCACATGCACGGCGATCATGTATTTGGCTTGGCCGGTTTGCTGGCCAGTTGTGGATTGGGCGGCAATGTGAAGGGAGTTGATATTTATGGCCCGGTTCCATTGAAGGACTATCTCCAGACCAGTCTGCAATATTCCCAAACCCATCTCTCCTATCCCGTTAAGTTCCATAAAAGTCATCCAGGAATGATTTACGAAGATGATGACTACATTGTGAGTTGCGGTCATCTGAAACATCGAGTTCCCGCCTTTGGCTATCGAGTGGAAGAGAAGGATAAACCAGGACGATTTGATGTGAAGCGAGCACAGGCGATGGGAATTCCACCAGGGCCAATTTATGGTGAGCTGAAAAAGGGAGCTGTGGTCGATCTACCGGATGGCCGCAGAATTAATGGCTCGGATCTCTGTGGCCCCCCTCAGGCAGGACGGAAGTTTGTCTACTGTACTGACACAGTGTTTTGCGAATCTGCGGTTGAACTGGCCCAGGGAGCTGATGTCTTGGTTCATGAGGCTACCTTTGCCCATCAAGATGCTGACCTAGCATTTCAACGACTGCATTCAACCTCCACCATGGCGGCTCAAGTGGCTTTGGCCGCAGGGGTAAAAAAACTGATCATGACCCACTTTAGTCCTCGGTACGCACCTGGAAATCCGATTGTGCTAGATGATCTACTGAATGAAGCAAGGGCAATTTTTCCCAATACGGAGATGGCCTACGACTTTTTTACCTATGAAATCCCTCGCAAGTCGGAAGTATTAGCCGAGTATCAGGTTAAGTTAATCAGGTAAGTTAATACAGTGTTTCCAACGCTGCTGGGGCGCAGGACTGGCGGCGCACCGCGCCACCCCTCAAATCTGTACTTCATAAGATCGCAATCGCCATATCACCTAAACCCATGAATTTATTTCCGAACAACGGCAACAATCATAATCATCCCTTGGGCGAGCAGATGAATGGTCAGACTTCTTCCCAACCAACCGATCCACTGGAGAAAACTTATTATCCAGTCATCGAAGACCTGGAAGATGTAGAAGTGGAGGAAGAGCATCCAGACGTTAAGGCAATTCAGCGTTCTTTCTTGTTTCTAATAGGAATTGGTCTGGTGATTGGAATTTTTCTAGCTGCTGGAGTGATTTATGTGCTGGATTACTTCGATATTACTGCTGCTCCAGAGACAACAGAATAGAATTACTGCCCATATCGTTGCTGAGCAATTGCCGAGATTTTCTGCCGAGCTTCGGGGTACTTACTCAGAACCTTTGTAAAGTCGTCCTGGTCAAGCCTAAACAATTCGCAGTAGGTCAGCGTCTTGACGGAAGCGGTTCGTTCAGTGGTACAAAGCAGGGCAATTTCTCCAAAGAAATATCCCGCCGACATGGTGCGGTAAATTGTCACTTTATCTCCTTCTTGCGAAAACGCTTCTAGCTCTCCCTTACTAATAAAGTACATTTCATGGCCAATTTCTCCCTCCCGAATCACACACTCATCAGGAGGGAGAACAATGGGTTGTAACTTATTGACCAGATCCCGAATAAAGTTAGGTTCGGCTTCCTGAAACAGGGGAACCTCCTCAACTAAATCGCGATAAAGATGAAGATAGAGATTTGTTTTTAGAGAATGAGGCAGTTCATCTAGAAAATTTAGCTCCGAAGACACATCACGATTGCAACGCCATAAATACTGATAGTAGTTGCGGACTTCTTTTTGCAAATATCGAGGAATTCTCCGCTCTCGCATGTAGGATTGGATCTGGTCTAGCTTCTCTCGAAAATGGTTTTGACTTGCATTCAAGCTTGACATGATTGAGGCCACATTACCAATAATAAAAGCATAGATCGCAACGCCTAAAAACATCACCATGAGCGAAAAGATGATTTCGACATCATTCTCAGGGGTAATATCACCATAGCCAACTGTCGTCAGGGTTGTAATCGACCAGTACAGGGAATGGAGATATTTCGTACGCGGCAGGACATTTTCTAGGCCGGAATTAGTTAGCCAGGAAATCTGAGCATTTGCGACTGCAATGCTACCAATTAAGTACCAGATACAAGCGACCCAATGATCAATCAAAAAGATTAACAACAGTAATTGCAGCATACGGATCACTGCTGGATTAATGCTGATGTTGTTTTCCCATTCTCGGAAAATTTCGAGGCAGTGAAGTCCTCGCAATAATCGTGGAATCCTTAGTATTCCCAATAGCCGTAGAGAGCGGATGGATGAGGTCGGAAAAATTAAGCGAAAAATCAGGTCAAGCGGAAAGCTCGCAAGCAGATAGAGTTTAAAATCTTTGGAAAAATAGTGTTGCTGAATTTTAACCTTGTCAGTCACCATTTCCCCTCGATCAATATACCCGATATAAAATCGTAAAAAAATATCAATGATTAGAATAAAATCAGTTAAATAGTCGAGCGTAATCCACAGGTTTGATGATCCTCCCCTGAAGGCAATCCGAAATGGAATGACGATGTAGTTATAGAGTGTAATTAAAACAATTAAACTTTCCCAAGCTGTGACCTGTTTTGAGTTGGGACGAAAGGTTTGCATAGAGAGTGATGGGAGCCGCGCAGTACATTCAGGGAGCAGACAAATTCTATTGGGTAGAACCTCACCTGCTAGTCATGTTAGCAGGTTCTTGATGGGGTTTCCGCTTCAAGTGGAACGGTTTTCTTAATTAGTTTTCTTGATGTTATCGAGGCTTCAGGCTGTTCTCAGGGAAGACTCAGTAAGTCTAGATTGAATAGAGACTAAGTTGAATTGAATACAGCACTTTACACTTGAGATTCAGGGTAAAGCTAGTCATTGACACAGAACATGATCCAAACAACAACCACGCCATTCCATCGAAAAGTTGGAGCAGCGCTCAAAAAAGAACCGATTCACACCCTCCAGATTAATCTGGGTAAGCGGTGTAATCTCGCCTGCACCCACTGCCATGTTGAAGCGGGGCCAAAGCGAACAGAGGAGTTATCTCCTGAAGTTTGCGACCAGTTGATTGCCCTAATTCGTCGATTCCCACAGATTCAGACCATTGATCTGACCGGCGGCGCGCCAGAGATGAACTATGGATTTAAACCCCTGGTAGAAGTGGCCCGTGCCACAGGCAAAGAAGTGATTATCCGATCGAACTTGACGATCTACTTCGTAGAGGGATTTGAGGACATTCCTGAGTACTGCGCCCGTCATCAAGCCCGAATCGTTGCTTCGTTGCCCTGCTATTTGGAGGACAATGTTGACAAAATGCGGGGTCAGGGAGTCTATGATGAGTCGATTCAAGCGTTGCAATGGCTGAATCGGTTGGGCTACGGGCAAGCGCCAGAATTGGTTTTGGATTTGGTTTATAACCCCCCTGTGCCGATGGATCTGAACTTTTCTTTGCCGCCGGAACAGCCTGGACTGGAACAAGCTTACAAAGCTCACCTGAAAAAACACTTTGACGTTCAGTTTAATCAGTTACTGACCATTACTAATATTCCGATTGGTCGTACCAAGTTTCATTTAGAGCGTCTAAAGCTCCATCAACCCTATTTGGAATTTTTAGAAGCAAGTTATAACTCTGACACGGTTCGGCATCTCATGTGTCGTAATGAGCTGTCGATTGATTACTTGGGAAATGTCTATGACTGTGATTTCAATCAGATGGAGAGCCAACCTGCTCGTACCCCCACTGGAGAGGTACTCACGGTTGGGAGATTATTGGAACTAGATACCCTGGATGCCATCCAGGAAATTCAGACGGCCCCCTACTGCTATGGTTGTACCGCAGGGAGTGGTTCTAGTTGTGGCGGCTCTCTGATTGGATAAGTTATTTCCACTCAAAAATTTTCACTCATCAGGGGTGTTTGGCAATAGTGCTGGACTATAGTGCTAGACGATAGTGCTGAACAATAGATTAGTTTCACGACAGATTTTTATGACAACTAACACTATTAACTGAGGTTAAATCCATGCATCAAGAACAGTCTTCAGCTCAAGGCCGATCCACCGGCAAGATCTTAAAATTAGTAGGACTAGCGGCTGCCGTTGCCGCATTGATTATTGGAGGAAAATTGCTCGGCGTACAACAGCTACTCACCAATGCCCTGAATTGGATTGATAGCCTCGGCCCCCTGGGGCCAGCGGTATTCATTCTGATTTACATTCTGGCAACCGTTCTGTTCCTGCCCGGTTCTATCCTGACGCTGGGGGCTGGATTCCTATTTGGTGTGGTTCCAGGCACCGTTTATGTATCAATCGGCTCGGTGATTGGTGCAACACTGGCCTTTTTGATTGGTCGCTATCTGGCACGGGGCTGGGTAGCCAAGCAGATCTCCGGGAATGAAAAGTTCCAGGCTATTGACGAGGCGGTGGGAAAGGAAGGCTGGAAAATTGTCGGATTAACGCGGCTTTCCCCAATCTTTCCCTTTAACCTATTGAACTATGCCTTCGGTGTCACCAACGTTTCCCTGAAAGATTACTTTTTTGCATCCTGGATTGGGATGTTGCCAGGAACTGCAATGTATGTCTATCTTGGTTCTCTAGCAGGAGAGTTGGCAACTTTGGGGACGGATGGTCGCTCAAGAACTCTAGGAGAGTGGATTCTGTACTGAGCCGGCCTCATCGCAACAGTTGCGGTAACTGTTTACGTCACGAAAATTGCCCGTCAAGCCCTGAATCAAAAGATTGCAGAAGAATAGGGCTCTCAAAGCTCTGACAATTTTGGTTTCTGCAAGTTTAGTGAATGAAGCAGGATGTGATGAATTCCTCGATTTAGACCATTTCTGGACGTGATTTACACAGAAAGGGTTTTAAGGGTTTAGTAGAAAGCCTCTGAGATTGAATATCTCAGGGGCTTTGTTGATCCAGATTCGGTGAGAAGATACAGTTATGTAGAATACTAAACAGGATTTTTCAAAAGTTGTGGGCTTGTTCAAAAAAGCACTCTGCACTTTGAGACTCTGATGCTGTTCCATCTAATATTGTGATGCCAACCTCAAACCTATCAACTTTTCCAACTCCACCTCAATCAACGTTTACCCAGCGTCTCCAAATCGAACATCTGATTAACAGTCCTTCTCTATCAGAGATTGAAGCTGCCAAGGGAGAAGATATCCTTCGAGGGCTATTACAGATTCCCAAGTCCTTGCCTTCCAAGTATTTATACGATGACTACGGTTCAGAACTATTCGAGCAAATTTGTCAACAACCAGAATATTATCCTACTCGAACAGAAGCCGCAATTCTGTCAGAGTATGCGGGGCAAATTGCCAGCTTAACGGGGCCCTGTGAATTGGTGGAGCTTGGTAGTGGCAGCTCCACGAAAACTCGAATTTTACTAGATGCTTATCAGCAGTTGGGAAATCCATTGCGTTATGTCCCAATTGATATCAGCGGCGGCATTTTAGAACTGAGTGCGAGGGAATTGTTGGTTGATTATCCCTCTTTGCAAATCCACGGTTTAGTTGGAACCTACGAAGCGGCCCTAGATAGTCTTGAACCAACAGCTCTGCCCCGAATCATTTGTTTTCTGGGCAGCACGCTAGGAAATCTGAATCCAGAAGAAGCGAATCAGTTCATCCAGCGAGTGGCGGCTGCCATGCAACCCGGTGAGTATTTTCTCATCGGCACGGATCTACACAAGCAGACAGAAGTTGTCGAGGCCGCCTACAACGATGCCCAGGGCATTACTGCTGCCTTCACTCTGAATATCTTGCAGCACTTGAATCATCGCTTTGATGCCGACTTTGATTTGAGCCAGTTTGAACATATTGCCCGCTATAACCCAAGCAAGTTTCAAATTGAAACAGACCTGCGTAGCCGTCAGGATCAAATGGTTCACCTCAAGGACTTGGGGTTAACGGTTCGATTTGCCGCCGATGAGAGGATGCGGGTCGAAATCTCTCGCAAGTTTCAGATTCATCGGATGCCAGAACTGCTCCAGGTCTACAACCTGGAGGTATTGAAAACCTGGACAGATAAGAACCAGTGGTATGGTCTGACCTTGTGTCAGTTAAGAGCTGGAACAGAGATCTAACCCCGAATTTGTACCGGCATAACCAGATAGGTCATTTTGCTGCCACCGAGGGGATTGAGAATCACAGGGCTGGTGGCTGTGTTGAGACAAATCTGGATCTCTTGGGTGTTGAGAGCCTTGAGACCTTCCAGTAAGTACTTGACATTAAACGCCAGTTCCTGGGATTCATCGCTAGAAATCTGGGCCGTCAAAGATTCAACAGCATCCCCAACTTCCGCCGCTTCCACAGATAGCGCCAGGTTTTGTTCAGCAGGATTTAGAGTGCATTTGACAATGTCATTTTTCTGACTAGCCAGAACTGAAATTCGTTCCAAGGCTCCAACCAACTGGCTGCGATTCGTTTCAACCTGACTCAAAAACTGTTCTGGGATCAGTTGACGATAGGCTGGATACGTACCCTCCAGCTTGCGGCTATTAAGCCGCTGATAGCCACATTCAAAAATCACCTGGCTTTCGTCGAGCCGCAGACTCACTGAAGCCAGGGCATCACTCTCTGGATCTGGACTCATCGTTGCAACCATGCGTTCCACTTCACGCAAGGCACGCGCTGGAATTGTGACGGCCAGCTCTTCTGAATTTGAGCGTCCAGAAACTGCTCCCTCCTGCACGTTACTGGTCTGCACCACCGCCAAGCGGTGACCATCCGTTGACGCGAACTCCAGGGTATCCTGTTGAATTTTGAGATGAACTCCGGTGAGTACCTGTTTGGTCTCATCGGAACTGGTCGCAAATAGGGTTCCCCGTAAACCCTCCAGCAACGCATCAGCCTCTAGCTGCAAGGATTCTCCGGTTTCAACCTGAGGTAGGTCGGGGTATTCTTCCGCCCCCATGCCTCGAATTTTGTACTGACCTGAGCTAGCCTTGAGGGTAATCACATTCTCCTCAGTATCTTTCAGCGTCATCTCACCGGATGGTAAGCGAGAAACAATATCACTGAACAGCTTGGCGGGCAAAGTACAGCTCCCCCCCTCAGATATCTTGGCCGGGATACTGGTATGAATTCCCAAGCTCAAATCAAAGGCGGTGAAACTCAATCTTTGGCTGGCTTCGTCTGCCTCCAGCAAAATATTAGCCAGAATTGGATGACTGGGACGGGCAGGCACCGCTTTTGAAACAAAGGAGAGTCCTGCATTTAGTTTTTGCTGCTCAACGACAAATTCCATCGGGTTAATCCTGCTGCGTCTTGACAAGTGAAGGTTTCGCCATAGCGAAATCGGGTTCGAGGGTAAGCGATCGCCACCTACCCCTCCGCCTAACGTTAGTACCTCAAATCAAAACCCTACTACAACTTCTGAGTTCTGAAAAAAATACGGCATAAAATTTCAGGTTTAGGAGGTTCAGGAAACTTGATTTAAAAGTCAAAGTTAGAAATCTGTGGAAAACCTTCCAATTCCCGCGATTATTGGAATCCGCATCATCCGAAGGGCTAATATCTGCCACATTTCACGGAGTTTTCCACAGGCTTTTCCACAGGACAATCTTCGGATTCTAGGGAACCCGCGTAGAAGATGACCCTGAAGCCCGCAGCCCATGCCGAAGCTGCCACACTCCGAATTGTCTAAAAACTCGAATTGTCTAAAAACTCAGGGCAAACCTCAACAGGAACTGAGCAACACTCAACCCCATCTGCTAATTCAGTTTTTGTAACCTATCATCCGTAAACAACTACATTTGCAACCAAATAAACTGTAGAGCTAGAAAGATCCTCGATTGGTACGGCTACGACTAGAAAAATTAATCTGTTCACTAAGTTGTCTCACCGTCTGAGCTAGCTCAGGATTTTGAGTGCGTAATTGAGTTATCTTATCACAGCCATACATGACAGTTGTATGATCCTTTCCACCAAATACCTCTCCTATCTTAGGCAAACTCAGATCCGTATGCTGTCTCATCAGATACATTGCTACCTGACGTGCCAAACTAATTTCCCGGCGTCTAGACGTTCCTTTTAGATCTTCAATCGACACCTTGAACGCGCCAGATACGGCTTGAAAGATGGCTTCTGGTGAGGATTCCTCGACCTGTTCCGCTGGAGCCAATGCTGGGGCGATACTATCTACAGTCATCGGCAAATTGGAAATCGAGGTATAAGCGATTACCCGCGTCAGCGCTCCCTCCAACTCCCTGATATTAGAGGTATACACAGATGCAACATACTCCACCACATCTCGGGGTAGATGTACCCCCTCATATTCCGACTTCTTCTGAAGGATGGCCATGCGAGTCTCTAGATCCGGAGGTTGAATGTCTGCAACTAATCCCATTGAGAATCGCGAACAGAGCCGATCCTGGAGGCCTGTAATGTGATTTGGGGGTCGATCCGCTGCCAGGACAACCTGCTTTCCCGCTTCGTGCAGCGTATTGAAGGTATGGAAAAATTCCTCTTGGGTATATTCCTTGTTCTCAATGAATTGGATATCATCCACCAGTAAAATATCCGCCGCACGATAGTGTTCTCGGAAGGTCTGAATGCTATCGCGGCGAATTGCAGCAATCAAATCATTGGTGAATTTTTCGCAAGAAACGTAGGAAATTTTGCAGTTAGGCTGAACCGACAGACGATAATTGCCAATGGCTTGCATCAGATGGGTTTTTCCCAGACCAACACCGCCACAGAGAAATAGGGGATTGAACTCTCGCCCAGGAGACTCCGAAACGGCTAAAGCGGCTGCATGGGCCAAGCGACTGTTGGCTCCAACGACAAATCGAGAAAAGACATACCGAATATTTAAATGGGTGGGGTCAACTGGAGTCCCATCGGGTTCTGGGGAATTCAAAGGTGGCTCTGTCAACACTGGAAGCGACTCCTCTGGAACCATGATATCGGCATCAACGACTTCAGAGGTAATGTAAACATCGACACTGTGACCTAAGATGTCCTGCGCCGCAGCGGTAATCATGTCTCGGTAATGCTTCTGCAACCAATTTCGTACAAAAGTATTGGGTGTCCGAATGACCAGGCAATGGTCGTCTAACTGCTCAGCCTGAGCCGTCTTGATCCAGGTGTCATAGGTGGGTTCACCTAGTTGAATCTGCAAACGTTCCAGTACCTGAGACCATAGATGATTCGGTGAAGGATTAAGCGAAGTTTCCACTATTAACTGCTGCTGCTAAAGGTTCTGGACAAAAAAAAGCTGGGTCGAAGGTGAGAAGTCAACCCAAAGTTTCTAGGGTTGCGATCTAGAGAACTCCAGTTTAATCGATCCAGTCAGACTCGAACCAGGAATATTTGAGATAGTTTATGAAACCTCAGTTCAGTCCCCCAAGGCTGAAGACGGAAGTCCGCGACCTGTTGGAAAAAGCAGGACAAGACTTGACCAAACCTCATATGTTCTGGGATTTCTAGATCGATCCAGCATAGCGCCGCTGTTGGAGGAAAGATAGTGTTAGAGTTAGTTAATGTAATATTGGTCTAGCCTCAAAGTTGAGCAGGCTGATGTGCTGGTATGTTTAGGCATAGGCAAATCAGTCGCTGGATCAGCGAACCCTCTACTCAGGAATTTGAACCTTTTAGGAATCAGCCACGCTCATGAGCCGCACTACGGAAAAAATTTATTGGAGACAGCCAATTGCCTGCTTGCTGTTGCTGCTATTAGGTGCAGGAGCAGCCCTGACAGGGGAGCGCTGGTTGAAAGCAAGGTTTTTCCCAGAGAAGTCTTTAGCAGAGCAACCCCTTGGAATCACTGATGCTGAAATTCCTGCTGCGGCTGCGGCTCCTCAAGCTCCTGCCTGGCGAGTTCCAAAGCCCGGTGGCGGATCGACCAAGCCGACCAATCCAAACTTCATCGTTGCGGCAGTCGATCAGGTTGGCCCCGCAGTGGTACGGATTAATGCCTCTCGCCGTCCTGATCCAGGATTTGAGTCCTTCAACGAACCGTTGCCTGACGAATTTTTTGACGGTCGCCCCTATCCATCCGATCCCCTGGAGCAAGGAACTGGCTCCGGCTTTATCCTCAGCTCAGAAGGTCACATCTTGACCAATAGCCATGTGGTTGAGAACACAGAAACGGTACAGGTGGGACTAAAAGATGGTCGCTGGTTTAAGGGCCGCGTTCTGGGGACTGATCCGGTGACCGATGTGGCGGTGATTAAAATAGCGGCCAAGGACTTACCCGTGGTTCAACTGGGTAATTCTGATGCCCTATCTCCAGGAGAGTGGGCCATTGCCATCGGGAATCCCTTGGGTTTGGACAACTCAGTCACCGTAGGCATCATTAGTGCCACTGGTCGCTCTAGTTCCGATGTGGGGGTTCCTGACAAACGAATTGGCTTTATTCAAACGGATGCCGCGATTAACCCTGGAAACTCGGGTGGCCCGTTGTTGAATGCTCAAGGTCAGGTGGTCGGGATGAATACGGCGATTATTGATGGAGCCCAGGGTTTGGGGTTTGCGATTCCAATCAACCATGCCCAAGAGATTGCTCAGCAGTTGATTTCAACGGGTCGGGCGGAACATGCCTATCTTGGTATCGAGATGGTGACGCTGAGTGCTGAAACACGGGAACAGTTGGAGCCAGTTCTCGGTGAGGGATTTCAGATTGATCGAGGCGTGTTAATTATCAATGTTGCTCCAGGTTCTCCGGCTGAACAGGCGGGTCTTCAATCTGGAGATGTGATCTTAAAAATTGATGATCGGGCTATCACTCGTTCTGAAGCGGTTCAACAGGCGGTTCAGAGGAAGGCCGTTGGCACGACCCTACAAGTTGAAGTGAATAGAAATGGGCAGATTGTTAACGTAAGTGTCCAAACCGGGAAATTGCCCCCTGTCTAGAACCGCACTACTGACACTTCACCGTTGAGAACAGTTGGGCTCTGGCAGCTTCAACCTTTTGAACTTCAGGCTGAACCGAGCCGGCAGCATCTGCAATTGAGTCCTTTTCTGAGATCTTACTAACCGCTGTCTCCAAATCCGTATGGGCCACTTCTAGTTCTTCAATTTTGGCTTCCTCGACTTCTTCTCGAGCGGCCTGAACCTTTTTGAAAGATTCAGCAACATCTGCCTTGGCCTGCTTCAAATCCCCAATGGAAGAATTCGGGCTGATGGCTTCCAGGGCTGCCAGATTTTGCTGTAACTCTGCCAAGTCCCGACACAAATCCGCACGGGCTTGCTCCACACTGGGTTCCTGTGTACAGCTCACGACCACGGCTGATAGGATCAGCAAACCAGGCAAAATGGTGAATTGCTTCTTCGTAAATAACGACATAAATAACGGCTCCTCAAATATAGTCTCAAATATAGTTGTAATACTCCGATGAGAGGGCGACTCGGCTAATACTACCCCAACAGACAAATCCCATCTCAGACGGAACCTGTTCGCAAGATATACTTTACTTCAAATTTTCAGTTTTATGGCTAACATTTCTAGAGGCTGTGGTCTAGCGCTTCATACCAGTAGTCCGGAGCTGGGACTGGCTTTGCGCTGTCTTCCCAGTGAGAATCGTTGTCAAACTTGGAATATGGGCCGCGATCTGTCAACCCGATTACATCGTTGTTTGGCTGAATTTTTACCCCCTCAGATCTGGTCAGATCTGGGGTGGATTGCTGTGGCAAAGGGGCCTGGAAGTTTTACCGGAACTCGAATTGGCATCGTGACTGCCCGCACGTTGGCTCAACAATTGGAAATCCCCTTGTATGCACTGTCAACCTTAAAAGCGGCGGCCTGGAACCTGTACTGTCAAAATCAGGTTACGGGATCAACCCTGGCCCTACAAATGCAGGCCCAGCGGGGAGAGTTGTTCGTCGCAGTTTATGCTCAGAATACTGAATATGGCCTCAGAGATCTGTTCCCCGACACTGTTCTGTCCCCTGAAACTTGGTCGCAGAAACTCAGTCAATGGCCAGATCACCAACTCTTTCACCTTGAAGGAGGTTTAGGTGATTGTGCCGCTAGTTTGTTGGACTTGGCCCATCAGCAACATCAACAAGGCCAGTTTTCCCATTGGTCAGAAGCCATTCCTTTCTATGGCCAGCATCCGGTTACCTGACCGACGGATGGCAAAAATCGCTCTAGAATCGCTTTAAAATCGCTTGCTGTCTCATTTGTCGATTTGACCTGACTATCCGGCTGAAGTTTTGGAGAAAGGCGCTATGCTTAGGGTAATTTCTAGACCTTGACTTGGGTGGGTTAACTCACGCAATGCGACTGCAACGCCAGTTTAATGGCCAGCAAATCATACTAGACACTAGCCACATGATTGGCAGTGGGGGAGAAGGCCGAATTTTCCCTGTTGAGGGGGATGATTCTCTGGTGGCCAAAATATATCACAAGTTGACGGATGAGGACGCAGACAAGCTCACGGTGATGTACAACCATCCCCCAGCTTCCATCAACGCCATTCCGGGCTTTCCATCCATTGCCTGGCCGGTTGATTTGGTGCGATCTACCGATCAGCGGCGACGAATTGTTGGCTTCTTGATGCCCCGTGTGCATCAAGCTCTACCCATTCATACCTTCTACACCCCAAAAACTCGCCGTGAACGGAAACCCCTGTTCAACTACTTGTATCTGCATCGCACTGCCCGAAATTTAGCAGCGTCGGTGGCGGATCTCCATGCCAGTGGCTACGTGATTGGAGACGTGAACGAGTCCAATATTCTGGTAACAGATACGGCCCTGGTCACTCTAGTTGATACGGATTCATTTCAGGTGCGTGATCCGGATACTGAGGTTCTCTATCGTTGCCCGGTGGGAAAGCCAGAATTTACACCGCCTGAACTTCAGGGCTTAACTTTTCGGAATTTAGATCGAACCCCTGAACAGGATTGTTTTGGCCTGGCCGTTTTAATTTTTCAACTGTTGATGGAGGGAACTCATCCCTTTTCCGGGGTGTATCAGGATCGGGGTGACCCACCGTCGATTGAAGGACGGATTAAGTCAGGGCACTTTGTCTACGGTCAGCAGCGGGTTCCCTACAAACCCATGCCCCTGGCTCCGAACTTTGAGATTCTGTCGCCAGACTTACAGGATTTATTTGTCCAGTGTTTTGAAGTCGGTCATCGGGATTCGAGTGCTCGTCCCGCAGCAAGGGATTGGTTGGTGGCTCTCAAACAGGCCGAATCAGCTCTGGTTACCTGTGAAACCTACAGTCAACACCGCTATGGCGATCATCTGGACACCTGCCCCTGGTGCGATCGCACAGCTCAGTTAAATGGACGAGATCCGTTTCCTTCCCGCGAAGCCATTCGCGAAGGTCGTCACCTGCAACCGATTGTCCGCAAACCCCGCCGGGGATTCAAACGGGCCACCGTCCCAAAATCAGCTAAAGCTCAACGCTCAATCGCCAAGTCAAAATATCCCAGTTCCGCTGCCAACTCCATTCAATTCGGCACGATTCAACGCAAGCCCCATCGATTCCGCCGACCGATGATTGTTTTTCCCTTTTCATTGCCAATTCGTCTGCTGTCGGATTGGGCGCAGGGCATGATCTTTGGTGGTGTTTGGGGAGCAGTGTGTTTTTCAGCTCTGGTAGCAGCCTATTATGGTCTGGATGCAGGGCGTCGGGCTCCCATTCTGGGTGGAATGATGATGGGAACGGTCTGGGGCGGCTTTTTCGGTAATATAGCCACGCTATTTTTACCGCCTACAACTTCCCTCTCGAAACCCTTAACGCTAATGATCGGTGGACTCTGGGGAACATTTATCGCCGCAGCAATTTCTGGGATCATCTTTGCGGCCATCGAGGGATTGAATGCAACCCAGGAAGTGATTTATATTGGCACATTCCTGGCCACTGGGGTTCTGGTTAGCATTACCTGGGGGGGACTGTGGTTATCTTTGGAACCGCCCAATGCCCTGCCCCAACCAGCAGGGGTTCGAGGGCAGGCAGGAGCAGTTTTGGGAAGCGTTTGGGGCACATTCTTAGGGATGGTTTTCGGCGGAATTGCGATCGCTGTCTTAATTCTCGCTAGCCTTTTCCAGGGAGAGTTGAGCCTGGCCCAGGCAACCAATCCGCTTTCCCTGGTCACAGCTTTTGTCGCAGCGATGGGTTTGGGGGCCATTGGTGGTGCAAGTTCGGGAACGGTATTTGGTTCGATTCTGGGTGCACCGATCCTACCAGCTACGGTCAAGCAGACAGCTATCCGGCGAGCAATGCTGGGAGGAATCTGGGGGAATTTCCTGGGTGCCCTGGCTGGAGCTGGCTTGAGCTTGACGATTGCAATGCTATTTCCTGACCTGCTGAATATCTTCGCTGCTAATCAAATTCTGCCATTCATTATTTTTATGGCGGGCTGTGGTGGATTGTGGGGTTTGGTTTCAGGTTCAGTTTGGGGCTTCTTGGGTTGGTTTTGAGGGAGTTGCGTCAGGATTAACTGCCCACGATTTGGGTTCTAGGGTTCGCTCTCCAAGCTGCTCTTCATTCGCTCAACTTCCATCTGACAAGCCTCCAAGATTGCTGAAAACTTGTCACTTAGATGACGATAGAGACTGTTAGGGGCGATCGCCTGTCAGAGGCGATGCATCAGGCGGTTAACGTTTGATGTTTAATTTGGGAAAGGGTGTCAATCCTTCGGATGTGGCATGGCTATCTAATGTTTTCATCAACTCCTGTAGTGATTGGGTACTCATGTGGTTGGCTTGTCCGGCTGAGCCGCCCAGGACGCTAGAGACAACTCTGGGATAGTTGGCAAAGGCCACTCGAATGTTTTGGACGGCTAGCACGTAGCGGGCAATCAACCGTTGACGGTTCGTGTCTAATCCTTCAAATCCTTCCATTACTTCCATTACTTCCATTACTTCTATTTCTTACTTGCTCCATTTGATGAACTGGCTTCACCCCAAATTCAAATCCCCGTTTGACCTCTGGCTCGGAAAAAGTCTAACTGCCTCAAAAAGGAGAGCGCTGTCTAATAGGGAGGCACTGGCAATCGGATCGATGTCGAGCCAAGGGTTGGAAAGTTTGACTAATCGGGCCATGAATCTTCTCCTATTGCGTTATTGAGTTGTTTCCACTGCCAGGAGTGCAGGGCAGCTTTGATGTCGTCCGGGGTGAAGGAGAGCATCATCTCCAGGCAATCGAGGTAATGTCTCATTTCCCCATGGGTCAGGGTGTAGGGAAAGGTGCGGGAGACGTGATCGCGCCCCTGTGAGAAGGTCACGGTCAGGGGAATGCGGTTGTTTTGGAATTGTGGCAAGTTTCCCTGTGGGGGAGGTTGTTCGTAGGTCATTCAATTTCCTCCATGGTTAATTGGAACAGTTTTTAGATATCCATAATCTATTAAGCTATATTCTACATATCTGAAATTATTTCGGTCAAGTTTTTGGATATACAATTTTGAGGGAGCATAATTATGGAAAGCCATGACAAGCAAAAAGAAGCCGGGAAGGCCAAAGACCAACAAAACCAAAATATTGGTCAGTCTAGACCCGATAGCCTTGGAACGATTGGATCAGAAAGCTCAGATGCTAGGCAAGAACAGGTCAGAGTTACTCAACGATATGAGTATGGGAAACATTCTGGATTCTTCCTCGGTGGCGTTATTGGGGGAATTATCGAGCAGTCTATTAGTCAAGTTGATGAACGACTGCGAGAATATAGTGATTGTGTAGTTTGGTATCAAGACGCAGTTGAGAAAGCCCATGCCCAAAAAGCTGGTCTAGAAGAACTCAAGCGGCAAATAGAGCAATATTTTAGCCAGTCTGAAGAGGAAGAGTAAGACTCTGACACCTGATTGTTGGTTGCCTGGTAACTTATATTACTCACCCTGTTTATTTAGATTCGGTTTAATCGCACCTACAGAAACTCGTAGGTGTTTTTTAGTCGCTCAAGTTTAGAAATGGCAGTGGAAGGAATTGTTTTTGACGATGATGATTTTGCCAACTTACGAGACGGCTCACTAGGAAAAAGTCAGAGTGTGAATTTATTTCCGGAGAGCTTTTTGAAAACGCTGTAGACTTTTTGTGGGTGCACGGCTCTGAGCAATCTGTGACAACACGATAGGAAATTCACCAGATGACGTTTTCAGAATCCCGCAGCGATAGCGTTCCTGTTGAGCTACCCAATGGAGCAACGGTCTGTTTTGGAGTGTCGAGTACTGGGCGGGAAGATGTCGGTTTTAATACGATGGAGTTTCGACCGGTTGCTGAT
>JBHJGO010000061.1:0-55156 GCA_050331715.1 Microcoleaceae cyanobacterium | reverse complement strand
ATCACCCCATGTAGCTTTTTCATCAATAATTTTATTTATTTTCATGTGAGACAATCTTTCTGATATACTTCGTTTCCCACGTTGGTGGATTACATGATGTTGTGGCGCACCGCGCCCCAACCTCCCAAATCTGTATCTCGCCAGACGTGGAAAAGCTATATTTATAATCCCATTAATCTACTACCCCAGAGAAGAGTTGCAGTAATTTTTAAGGGTTAGTCATCATCCTGATAAAATATGCTCGGTTATCGAGTATCCATGTATTTTGTGATAAAATCATTCTCAGATAAAGGAACAAGAGACATCTACGCCAGGGAAACAACTAAAGCAGCTCGCGGCACTTGTCCGGAGCAGCTATGGAAAACAGCCAGAAGAAAGCTCGAATATTTAGATGTAGCCATAGAAGTAGAGGAACTTAACTCTCCCCCAGGTAACAAGCTCAAGCAACTTCAGGGAGGCAGAGCTAGACAATACAGTATTCGCATTAATGACCAATATCGAATTTGCTTCGCCTGGTCAGGTAGTGGCCCTGAAAAAGTTGAGATTGTAGATTACCACTAAAGTACAAAATTCTATGCTTTACTACGCAACTGTCGCAGATATGAAAGAGCCTCCTACCCATCCCGGTGAGATGCTATTGGAGGAATTTCTAAAACCAATGGGGATTTCTCAAGTGCAACTTGCAAACTCAATTGGAGTAACCACCCAAAGAGTCAATGAGCTAATTAATAAAAAAAGAGACGTGACATCTTCCACCGCCCTCAGACTTGGTAAATACCTTAATACCTCTGCTCAACTCTGGCTCAATCTTCAACAGAATTGGGACTTGTGGCACGCACTCCAGAAAGAGAAATCCGAACTGGATAAAATCATTCCTGCCAGCAAAGTTTAGAGTAGTGTTTCTGCAACAATTCTAATCACCTTTTCAAAAACGCTTAATTCAGTATAATAGAACTCTGGCTTCACCGATTCATAAGCAATTTTCCCCCTACTCTCTATCACTGCTCCGACCATCATTAGATTATCAATCATATCAAATTCTTCAATCTACAGATTACCCTGATCTCGGTTCTTAATTGACCCATCAGTAACTCGTTCAGCATAGATGCGACCGTCATTACTGTAGCCAAAAATAGGCTTGCCTTTTGCCGCCATGTAACCTTTTTCAAAGGCAGTGCCAACATCCATACTGGGGCCACGAAAAGGCGTCATATTTGCAACGATCAGGTCACAGCGATCCATCAACTGAATATTACTGCGATAAATTGCTAAACCTGCATCCTGGGGTGATAGTCCTGTCAGATCTAAGGACTGATCCAGGGGAAATCTTCCCGTCAAACCATACTTGGAGCAAATTGCTTTTTTGGCATTTGCCATTTGCAAAGGATCTGGCAGAAACACATCCGGGCCAGCCAGGTAGATATCCATAGAATTCTTGCAATTTCTAAAGTTGTCCTCAGTCTACCAATCTCTCAGAATAAAATAGAATGCTGATCAATTCTCAAGAATTACTTCCAAAACGACGATGAGTTTAATTGTCTTCGGTAGCATCAACATGGATCTGGTGGCTCACGCACCGCGACTGCCCAAACCTGGAGAGACCTTGCAAGGCGATCAATTTCTAACGATTCCAGGGGGAAAGGGAGCCAATCAAGCCGTTGCCGCCGCAAAATTACAAACGGAAACTCATTTGGTCGGTCGAGTGGGAACGGATCGGTTTGGCCAAACCCTATTAACAAGTTTACAAACCGCTGGAGTGGAAACAGAACAGGTGAAACTCACTGACACCAGTTCAGGGGTGGCAATCATCACCGTGGATACAGCGGGAGAAAATACAATCGTTATCATTCCTGGTGCGAATGGTCAGGTTACGGTCGGCGATGTTGAGCAAATGGTTCCGCTACTTTCCCAGGCTACTGCCCTACTCCTGCAGCTAGAAGTTCCCATTGCAACCGTTATCGCCGCCGCCCAAGTAGCCCATCAAGCGGGAGTAAAGGTGATCCTTGATCCTGCCCCTGCACCGGAATCCTTGCCCCAAGAACTCTATGCTTTGCTCGATATCATTACCCCGAACGAAACTGAGGCCAGTCGTCTGGTGGGGTTCGATCTTCAAGGACGGTCTGATTACGAACGGGCTACGCAGCAGTTCCAGCAGTGGGGGGTAGAAACAGCAGTAATCAAATTGGGAGGTAAGGGTGTATTCTGTCAGAGTCAATCTGAGCAATTCTGGCAAGATCCGTTCCCGGTGGATGTGGTGGATACGGTGGCGGCAGGAGATGCTTTCAACGCTGGCATGGCCGTGGGGTTGGATCGGGGATTGTCTCTACATCAGGCAGTTACCTGGGGAGCAGCAGCAGGCGCACTGGCCGTAACTCGTTCAGGAGCACAATCTTCACTACCGGATTGGGAAACCTTTCAGGCTTTCCTCAAATGTCATCCCTCGGATCCCTGTCAAAATTCGTAACATCTTTTAATATTAGGGGTGGATGTAGCATGAGCTGGACACGTTAAGCAGTATCGTTTTGAGGGCAGAAGCATGGGCGAGACAGAAACTAAAGCAACGAATCAGAAGCAGCGGGAATCCTGGGAGGTCGGTCGATTTCTCAAGACCTTGGGTTACTTCGGAATTGTTCCGTTTGTCGGTAGTATTCGTTGGATACAGCAGCTTCTGGGCAGCAACAATCAGAACCCCTTTAAAACGAAGCCCTCGGTCATCTTAGTGGCAGGTGCAACAGGCGGCGTGGGTAAGCGAGTGGTACAACGTCTTCAACAGCGGGGAATCGTGATAAGAGCGATGGTACGGGATGCCCAGCGAGCCAGGAAAATTTTAGGGAAACAAGTGGAGATGGTCGAAGCCGACATCACAATTCCCGAAACCCTGACCGCTCAAGTTTTTCAGGACGTAACAGCCATAATCTGCTGTACCGGAACCAAGGTTCAGCCCGTTGAGGGAGACACACCAAACCGCGAAAAATATTACCAGGGCGTTAAGTTCTACATGCCAGAGGTAGTAGACGTTCCCGAAATTGTTGAATATCAGGGCATCAAAAACCTGGTGGAAGCGGCAAAACCCTATCTGGGGAATGCAACTGAACAAGTTATTTTCGACTTTACCCAAACCTCTGAACAGCTTAAGGAAATCTGGGGAGCATTGGATGACGTTGTGATGGGCGGTGTGAGCCAAAGCTCGATTCAAATCACTGGCAATACCGCCTTTTTCACCGGAAATGTTTCCACAGCAAATTCGGGCGGGTTCGCCTCAGTCCGAACCCGAAACTTTGAACCGCCCCTCGATTTGTCTGGTTTTACCGGGATTGATCTGCGGGTGAAGGGAGACGGCAAACGCTACAAGTTTATTCTACGGAGTAGTGAGAAATGGGACAGTATTGCCTACTGCTATTCCTTTGACACGGTTTATAACATCTCGACAACCGTTCGAGTTCCCTTTGACCAATTGGTTCCGGTCTTTCGTGCAAAAACCGTTCGTGACGGTGAACCCTTCGATCCGAGTCAGACCTACTCTATTCAGTTGATGCTGAGTAAGTTTGAATACGATGGCGAACTGAATCCCAGGTTTTCTCCTGGAGCATTTCGCTTAGAACTGGAATCAATCAAAGCCTATGGCGGTGAGAGCCTACCCCAGTTCGTGATGGTTAGTTCTGCAGGTGTGACCCGACCTGGAAAGCCAGGATTAGATCTGGAGGAGGAACCGCCAGCCGTTCGGATGAATGATCAACTGGGCGGAATTCTCACCTGGAAACTCAGGGGAGAAGACGTAGTTCGTTCCAGTGGAATTCCCTACACCATTGTTCGCCCCTGTGCTTTAACTGAGGAATCGGGAGGACAATCGCTAATGGTTGATCAGGGTGACACGATAAAGGGAAAGGTCAGCCGTGAAGACATTGCGGAACTATGCATTCAGGCCCTCAATCAACCAGAAGCTCGAAATACAACCTTCGAGGTGAAGTCGGTTCCAGAAGAATCAGAGCAAGCAGCTCACGCTTCTGGCGACTGGTCGGCGTTATTTGCTCAAGTTCAAGTAGACTAGGGGAGGCTGAATCTCTATAGACTGACCTGGAACCCCTGATAGAACAGATGTCTGACTTTGTTCACTTATGCACTTCGAACGTCGTTCACTGTGATTTACCGATAGGGACGGTGAATCGGCAATCGAATTATGAACTGTGTCCCCTCCCCCAGAACCGATTGACACTCTAAATTACCGTGGTGTCTGTCCATGATGATCTCGCGGCTGATCGACAGTCCTAGCCCTTTCCCTTGACCTGCTGGTTTGGTTGTAAAAAATGAATCGAAGACTTTTCCGACATTTTCTTCCTCGATTCCTGGGCCATTGTCAGAAATAGAAATTTCAACCAAATCCAGATCTAAGACTCGGGTTTTAATCCGAATTTCCGGCTGTTCTGGGGGAGTTGTCACTGAATTGAGGGTTGAATAATTACTTTGAGAATTTGCAGGAAACAACTGCCCTAATGCTTCGATTGAGTTATTGAGAATGTTGATAAAAACTTGAATGAGTTGACCTGGATAGCACTCAATTCTGGGTAAATCTCCGTATTCTCGAATTACATTAACACCAGAGTTTCCGTCCAGGCTCTTGAGACGATTTTGTAATAACATTAGGGTACTTTCGATGCTTTCGTGAATATTGGATCGCTTAACCTCAGCTTCATCGGGACGGGAGAATTCCTGAAGGGACTTAACAATCTCACGGATTCGTTCGGCTCCTGTTCGCATTGATTTGAGTAGTCGATAAAAATCAGCCTGTAGATATTCCAGATCGATTTCCTCTGCATAATCCTGAATCTCTCGGGCTGGCTTAGGATAATGAGTTTGATATTGTTGAATCAGACTGAGCAAGTCGTTGACGTAGTTGATCGCAGGCTGAATATTGCCGTAAATAAAACTCACTGGGCTGCTGACCTCAGTCGCTACTCCAGCGACTACCTGCCCTAGGCTGGACATTTTTTCGGCTTGTATCAGTTGAACCTGCGTTTGTTTCAGTTGATTCAGTGCTTGTTCAAGTTCATAATTTTTTTCCTGCAACTGATCCCTGGATTGCCGCAGAGCCAGTCTGGCCCGATGCCGGGTTGTAATGTCTTGAAAAATCAGAACGTAGAGTTGTTGCTGATTGAGTTTAATCTCAGCGATGGATGCTTCCAGGGGAAAGGTGGATCGATCCCAACGATAGCCCATCATTTCCCACTGTTTCTTCTCTAGTAAATTTGGCACCACGGGCTTTTGATCGGCCATCCACACAACGGGCCACTGAATAAACCGACTCAACGGTAAGCCAATAATATCTGTAATAGAACAGCCGAAGATCTGAGCTGCACTGGGATTGGCGGTGGCGATAATGAGTCCAGTGGGTTGCTGGGTAAAGGTGACAATGCCATTAATCGCGGTTTCCACAATGGCATTGGTTTGGCTGACTGCCTTGTCTAGGGCATCCAACATGGAGTTGTACCGTTCAGCAATCAAGCCGACTTCCGTGAACGGATCAATCGCAGCCCGCAGGCTCAAATCCTGGCTCTCGGCCTGTTCTTCAATCACTTTGAGAAATTCATAGAGTTCTGTGGAAGCTTCATGTTCAGAAATATTCAAGCCGATTTTTTCTTCTTCATCGGATACCCGCAGAGGAACAACTAAACGCAGCACAAATAATCCCAGAAACATTACCCCGAAGGCTAGCTCAATGGCTACTACAATTCCTAGCACCTGAACACCGATTTGGACATAGCGACTCAGACCAGTTCCCAAAAGCTTAGTCTGCCCGAATAACCCAACGGCTAGAGTTCCCCAGACTCCGGCTCCACCTTGAACTGCAATCGCCCCCACTGCATCGTCAATCTGTCGATGTTCTAGTAACTTTGCTACGCCTTGAACGACTACGGCTGCAATTACTCCGATCACAACGGCTATAGCAGGAGTGACAGCATGGCAGCAAGCTGTGATGGCGACTAATCCGCCTAGACAGCCATTAATCAAAACTTCTACCCTGGGTCTTTTATCTTTGATGATGCTCCAGGCCGCCGCACTGACTAGGCCCGTTGCTCCAGCCAGAACTGTATTGATTAATACCAGTGGGACACGCTCTGTCAGAGCCAGAGCACTCCCCCCGTTGAAACCAAACCAACCGAACCACAGCAGTAATAGTCCCAAAACCGAGAACTGAAGATTAGAGCCGTGAATTCGAGCGGCGGGTTGATCTTTAGGAAAACGGCCTGTTCTTGGCCCCAGATGCAATAAAGCTCCCAATGCAGCCCAAGCTCCGATGCTGTGTACTACGGTAGAGCCTGCAAAATCAACAAATCCTAGCTTGCCTAACCAACCTTGCAATTCGCCAGTTTCTAATCCGTTCCAGGCCCAGTGCCCAAAGAGGGGATAGATAACCCCAGAAATCAGTAAAATGACACCAATATAAGCATTTAGCTTCATCCGCTCAGCCACGGCCCCTGAGATAATCGTGGCCGCTGTCCCACAAAACATGGTCTGAAATAGGAAGAACGCTGCCAGCTGAGGGGTTTCAGGATTGGCAAAGAAATTACTAGATCCAATCCATCCAGCCTCCGAAGTCCCAAACATTAGGGCAAATCCAAAGCCCCAATACAGCAGGGCGGCGACAGAAAAATCGGTAATATTTTTCGCGGCTACATTGATGCTATTTTTAGAGCGGGTTAGGCAAGATTCTAAACACATAAAGCCGGCCTGCATCTGTAGAATCAGAGCAGAACAGATTATCAACCAATTAACATCAGCCATTTAACGATCAGGGTATATTTCTCGGAGGGATATTCAGTTCAGAGGAGTTGAACTTGCATAGCTAATCACTCCTGGATCTTTCCTAAGATGCGAACCCAACTTGATCTGCACATGCTTATCAGGTAAGCATAACACAGATGTTCTAGCCTCCTGGGCAGGTGAGATGAGAGGAGGTTACTTCGCAGATTCTCAAAAACCTGAACGCTGATTTCTGAACGCTGAATCCGACTACCTAACTCAAGTTGAGAAAATTATCAAGAGCTGAGACCACTGCTGGAGGCCAGCGCCGCACATTTTCTACCCAATCCAGATCTCGATAACGTCGATCCAAGCCAATAACGGCAACCCAATTGCTCTCCGCTTCCCCTTGTTTACCTGTGGCCCAGAGACAAGCCGCCAGAGCTGCCCGCACATCGGCAAAGTTTGGATATTTCCGTTCGATATTTCGCATTTCCCTGATTGCGGCTTCCTGCTCCCCATTTTGATAGAGGGCTAGGGCATAGTTGGCACGGGCGATGGAAAAGCTCGGTTCCAGATCCATGGCCTGCCGATAATCTCGAATGGCGGCTGACCACTGACCTGAACCTGCTTCTGCATTGCCACGATTGTTATAAATCACTGCATCTTCAGGATCTAGCTGGATGGCTCGATTGTAATCAGCAATGGCCTTCTCCCACTGCCCCAAGCCTTCGTAGGCAATTCCTCGGTTGATGTAGGGATCGGGAAACAGAGGGGCAAGCTGAACGGCTTGGTTGTAGTCGGCGATCGCCGATTCAAGCTTATTCTGACTGACTTTGACGTTGCCCCGATTACTCCAGGCGGCTGGATTATTTGGAAAGCGATCTAAAATCTCAGTCCAGTCGGCTTCTGCTTTGGCAAAGTTACCAGATTGCAGGGCCGTTTTAGCCTGATTGAGTAAATCCTCAATGGTTTGCGATTCAGCGGTCGCTGCCATAGAAGATTGAGCTGCCAAACCTGGTGCGATCCAACATTGAAGGATTACAAGGGTTATGACTAGAAGTAAGCCAAAGCGAGAGAATAGGGTTTGGAGTTGTTTCAAATCAATTTTCCTGTTGACATTTCCTGTTGACACTTCCTGTTGACACTTATTTATGACGAATGTAGTCGTACACACTAATATATTGAGTTCCCGGATGATTCCAGGAGTAATCGTATTCCATGCCTTGATGAATCAGTTGTTTGAACTTTTCAGGATGCTGATACCAGAGTTCAATGGCTCGCTCCGCAGCCGATTCAAACGCTGCATGGTCAGTCTGATAAAACACATACCCATTGCGGTCTTCTGGAGATTTATTGTAGTCGTAATCTCGATCAAATACTGTATTCACTAAACCCCCAACCCCCCGAACAATTGGAATTGTGCCGTACTTCAAGCCAATCATCTGGGTCAGTCCACAGGGTTCGTAATTGCTGGGGACGATAATCATGTCTGCTCCAGCGTAGATTAAATGAGATAATTCCTGATTAAAGCTCAACTCTAGATGGCAATCAGGATTATTACTCAGGAAGTTCTTTTCGTGCCAGAACCAATCATTGATCCTCTGCTCCGTTGCAGTTCCCAGGAGAACAAATTGAGCCTTTTTGCCCAGGAAGTAGTAGATTGCATGATGTACCAATTCGACCCCCTTTTGTGGATCGAGCCGACCAATATAGGCAACTAGCGGCTTTTCATCGCTTTCTTTCAGTAAGAGCTTTTCCTGCAATGCCTTTTTATTCTTTGCTTTACTACTGAAATCATCCAAGCTGTAGGCGTGGGGAATATAGGTATCAACTTCTGGATTCCAAACACCGTAATCAATGCCGTTCAAAATTCCACCGAATTTATAGTGATGTTGACTCAGGGTATGACCCAGAGCACAGCCAACTTCAGAGAATCGAGCCTCCCAGGCATGGTGAGGAGAAACGGTATTCACGTAGTTGGAATAAACAATGCCTCCCTTCATGAGGTTGATGGCCCCGTAGTGGGTATTGTCCTGGAGCCGCTCCTGATTGTAGTAATAATCGACGCGGTTGAGTCCTGTGGCCCACAGCACATCCGCACCCGCCACCCCTTGGTGTTTGAAATTATGAATCGTGTAACAAACCCTTTGGGTCTCCATACCCAGGTACTTGTACATCTCAAACAATAGAACGGGAACCAAACCCGTTTGCCAGTCGTGGCAGTGAATGATATCCGGACGCTTACCCGTTTTTAGCAAAAATTCCAGCGTCGCCCGACTGAAAAAGGCGAAACGCATATGGTCATCCAGTGCCCCATAGAACGTTCCTCGATTGAAGAAATTGTCGCCTGAGTGGGGTTCAATGAAGAAACAAAGCTGTCCATGTACCCAACCGCAGTAAACCGTACAGTGAATTGCACCATCACCCCAGGGCACCCACAGATCTTGATAGGCTTCATGGATTCCCCAGATATGGTCGTAGCGCATACAGTCATATTTCGGCAGGATGATCTCAACTGCGTGGCCCCGGAGTCCGATTTCCCGACTCAGCCCATATACGACATCGCCTAATCCTCCAGCCTTGATTACAGGAGCTCATTCAGAGGCAATCTGCACGATGTACATTGGTCGCTTGTTACTCCATAGAAAACTTTACTTTACGTATATCATGGATTCAGACTTGCACCGGATCTGTCTTTTTGGTGAACTTTCGGTTTTTGGTTCTGTGGAGTTTGCTTCGGTCAGTGCCTTGTTGCAGGAGACGTTGCAACGAAATCTGCCCTTGGCTTGGGCCATGAATACTTGAAAGTGCGGAATGTAAGCTGCACTCACACGATTGAACATCCTCTACACTAGAGAACTGCTTCTCCCCTTATACAGGCGTGGGGGACAGTTCCTCCTGGGGATTGATTGGTTCAGTACGGAGTTTTTTCTGAATTGAAATCGCTTTTCCGAGGGAAGAAATAGCTTCCTGATACTGTTTCATTTTTGAGAGCAAAGCGCCGCGATACCGCCATGCCATTGCGTGGTCTGGCTGGAGGGAAATCACCCGGTCATAATCTGTAATTGCTTCTGGATAGTGACCTAGTTTCTCCAGAATCTTGCCGCGATGACACCAAACGTGGGGCCGATCAGAAATGTATTGTACAACCTGATTATAGGCTTCCAGGGCAAGGGAGTATTGCTGTAGAACTTCCAAAATTTCTGCTTTTCCCAGCCAAGCTTCGTAGTCATCGGGCTGTAGGTGAATGGCCCGATCATAGGATTGAATTGCTTCTGGGTAGTGCTGTAACTGGGCGAGTGCATTGGCCTGATGCTTCCAGAAATTCGCTGAATCAGGATTAATTTCGATAGCTTTACTGTAGGAGTTGAGAGCTTCTTCGTACCGTCCAAGCTGATAGAATGCAATGCCTTGATTGAACCAGGCATCTGTCCTTTCGGGTTCAATAACGATGGATTGTCGATAGGATTCTATTGCCGCTTCATAACGTTCTAGCTTATTAAGAATATTGCCCCGGTTATACCAGGTTTCGTATCTACTGGGGTGAATTTCTAGGGCCTTCTCATAGGATTCTAGAGCATCCGTATGACGACCCAGCTTTCTCAGAAGAACGCCCCGGTTGTGCCAGATTTCATCATTGGGATGAATCTGAATCGAACGGTCATAGGAGCTTAGCGCTTCGTCGTAGTGCTTCAGCTTGGTTAGAAGATTTCCCCGATGATACCAGGCTTCGGCATGATTAGGATCGAGTTTAATTGTCTGCTGATAGCACTTAGATGCCTCTGTGTAATGCTTTAGCTTAAACAGGGCGTTGCCTCGTAAATACCAACCTGAAACCAGCTTTGGATTGAGCTTGATTGCAGTTGTAAAGGCTTGAACTGCTTCAGTATAATGCTTTTCATTGAAATAAACTTCCCCTTGCTTGAGATAATCATCGGCAATGAAGGTTTGATTTACATCTGATGAATTCTCTACTATCGGTTGCTCTGGCTGAATTTCTGGAGCATCGAGAGGCTCAATCGGCAAGACGGCTTGTTCTACAGAGGGTTCGTCTGATAGAAGCGGGGCAGAATTCCACTTTTGAATGGTAGCGGACTGATCTGTCTTAGGTTGATTTTCCTGCTGGAGGAGTGTTGAGTGTACTGTTTCCTGGATCAGGTTTTTTTGAGAGCGTTGCATTTCTGACAGCAATTCTTGGAGCTGCCGTACCAGTTGATTCTGTAATTCCTGATGTTGATGAATAGTTGTTCTTGAGGCTTCTGCTTCCTGTTTCAGGAAATTAATGGAAGCTTGAATTGTTTTGTTCTGCGAGGCGATCGCCTGAGCAATTTCTTGGGAGCGATAATTAGCAGCCTTGAACTGCTTTTCCAGCGTCTTTAACTGAGTGAATCGTTGATTGGTATGCTCAATTACTTCATTAACCACTAACCGCCGTACTAACCAGAAAAACAGCATAGTTTGTATCGGCAACAGGATGATTACGGTCAGCAAGCTATTCAGTAAAATAGCAGTCAAATTCAATTCATTGTCAAAAGTAGAAGTAGAATTGAGTTGGGCAACCTGTACTGCTGGCCCCTCCCGAACAGCGAAGTCCGAACTGAGTAATACTTCAGGGGGAGCAACGGCATGAGATGCCTCTGCCAGCACCAATTCCTGAACACTATCTACTGCTGCATCGGACTGCCCAACATGAGAGGGATCGATGACCGGATCGATGTCAGGTATTGCCTGGGCCTGGGGGGTTTGTTCCTGTGATGTAAGGGCAGCTAGAGTAAGGAAGGTTACTGTAGATAGTTTCATTGGGGCTAACTTAGCAGAATTTCAATAAAATCGCGATTTATATTTCTTATTACGCTGTCGAGCTATGGTTTCAGGATAGTTATTTTTTTCAGGGCATTTATGGAACAGGAGAATGAAACAGCAGCGTCAAAGCTCTACGCAGTAGCATGTCCCTGGTTATACCAATAAAAAAGAAGCGGCATTAAACCGCTTCCACAATTCAGTTTTAGAAGTTGATAATGGTTCTGAGACCCTTAAATGGTTGTAAAGTCTGATTGGTCAAGGCTCGCAGCAGCTATCCCCTCAAGAGTTGCCAGAAGAGTCTGATCAGATGCGAGTTGGATAGACGTGGAATTACCATTGTCGGTGATGCTCAGGTCACTGAACGCTAGACCGCCTGTCAGAGCCAGCCGATCCACCCCATCCTCGTAATCGATGATTAGCTCTGGAGCATACTGCATGGCGATTACAAATACATCGCTATCGTCTCCACCGACTAAGGTGTCGTTGCCTTGACCACCGACTAAGGTGTCATTTCCAGCTCCACCTTCAAGTGAATCGTTCCCGTCTCCGCCCCCTAGAATGTCATCACCCAGGTCTCCGAAGAGAACGTCGTCGCCCGCTTCACCAACCAGGATATCGCTATCTTTACCGCCATACATCGTATCGTTGCCGTCGCCACCTCGGAAACTGTCAGCGCCAAGGTTACCGAACATGCTGTCATTGCCACCATCGCCGTTGGCCAGGTCATTGCCGATGTCACCAAAGAATAGGTCATCATCCTCTTCTCCAGCAATCAGGTCATCATCCTTACCACCGTAGATGGTGTCATTGCCGGCTCCGCCTGCGATTGCATCTGCACCCATCCCCCCAAGGATCGTGTCCGAACCGTCGTCTCCACGAATAGTATCATTACCCAGGTCACCGTAGATTAGGTCATTGCCGGGGCCACCTTTAGCCTGATCATTATCCCTGCCAGAGAAGACTTCGTCATCTCCAGCACCCGCATCAATCAGGTCGCGTCCTTGATTGGCGAATAGGATGTCATCATTATCGCCGGAGGAGAGGAAGTCATTTCCACCAAAAGCAAAGATGATATTTGCTTCGGCATCGCCGCCCAGAGCATCGTCGAATTCGGTTGCAACAAAGGTGAGTGCTGCTGAACTCAGCTCTGCCGTATCAATCTCAGGAATAGTGAATTCAGGAATCAGAGTTGCTGGGTCGAACAGGTCAGTACTAACGATACCGTCTCGGGTTACGGGATTACCTGTGGAACCGCCATCTGTGGAACCGCCAACTGTGGAACCACCGCCTGTAGAACCACCACCTGTAGAACCGCCCGTGGAGCCACCACCTGTGGAACCGCCACCTGTGGAACCACCACCTGAGTTACCCCCAAGGGGATTAACCGTAACTGTGAAGTCCTGGAATGCTTCAAACTCTCCATCCGTGACCTGCAACCTGACTAAGCTAGAGCCAATATCACTAATGTCTGGTGTTCCAGCTAGTCGGGCTGTGCCGTCGCCATTGTCGGTAATGTTCAACCAATCGGGCAAGCCAAGTAGATTTGTGATTGTCAGATCGTCACCATTGGGGTCTGTTGCCTGAATCACATAGGTATAGTTACTACCCTGATTCACGCTAGTGACTGGAGCACTGGTAAAGCTTGGAGCATCCGCGTTGAACTCGTTAACGAGGATGGTGAAGTCCTGGAAGGACTCAAATTGTCCATCGCTCACCCGTATTCTGACCGCGTTAGAGCCTATATCCTCAGCATCCGGTGTTCCAGTTAATCGGGCTGTGCCATTGCCTGTATTGGTCAGGGTTAACCAATCTGGGATAATTGGCCCATTGATTCCAATCGTATCTCCATCAAAATCTCTGGCAGCAATTTCATAGGTATACAGGCTGCCTTGATTAATGGTCGTGACTGGGTTACTGGTAAAGTCTGGTGCATCGGGGCCAGCTTCAGACAGGTTATCTACTGTAATGATGAAGCTTTGACTGATGGTCACAAGGGGTTCCTGGCCATCTGTTGCTGTGACCTCTAGAGTTACCTGAGACCCTTGCTCAAAGTCAAGTGCCTCATCGTCAGTCAACTTCAGTAGGTCTCCAACCACTTCAAAGCTAGGATTGTCAACGGTGTAAGTAATAACATCACCTTCCGGGTCATCAGAGCTTAATATTCCAACCGTGGCCCCAAGCTCACCCTCACGAATGGTCTGACTATCCAAACTGATTTCAGAGGGAGCTTCATTCAGGTCATTGATGGAAATCGTAAAGCTCTGGGTGAGACTGAGTTGCTCCGCGCTGTCATCGGTTGCAGTGACACTGAGTGTGACCTCAGACTCTTGCTCAAAGTTGATGCTGGCATCCGGTCTTAGCTTCAGTTGAACTTCTCCATTGGCCCCTGTGCCAATCTCGAACCGATCATCACTGACGGTAAAGGTCAGCACACCTCCCTCTGGGTCAGCCGCAGATAGATTACCAATGACCGCTCCAGCAGCATTTTCATCCACTGTGTCATTGTCCAATGTAATCTCAGGGGGAGCTTCATTCAGATCAACCACTCTGACCCTGAACCGCTCAGTGAAACTTTGGGAGGGATCGCCATCGTCGGTTGCAGTCACATCCAACGGAACGCGGGATCGGTCTTCAAAATCAAGACTCTGACCTGGCAGCAGAACAAGGGTACCATCCTGCCGAATCCGGAACCGCTCCTCAGCACCTTCCTCCAGGGTGAAGTCATCAAAGGTAAAGGTGATTCCATCCCCTTCTGGATCGAGCGCAGTGAAAACTCCAATCACGGCATTTTCGGCGTTTTCATCCACATCCAGATTATCGATGGAGATTTCAGTCGGGGGTTCATTGATATCGTTGACTGTAACGGTAAAGTTCTGAGTCAGAACAATTCCGTTCCGGTCTGTTGAAGTAATCGCAATGGTGATTGGATCGGGATCGGCTTCAAAATCTAAGGCTGTTCCGTCAACCAACTTCAACTGAGTAATAGTTTCGCCATTTTCATCAGTTGCTCGAACGGCCTCAAACCGAGGATCATCAATCACAAAGTCGGATAGGTCACCTTCCGGGTCATCGGTGGACAACAGACCCACAGGTGCTCCCGCCAAATTCTCATCGACGGCTGTGCTGTCCAGCAGAATTGTGGTGGGGTCTTCGTCCACGTCGTTGATCACAATATCCAAATCCTGGGTGAAGCTGACGCCAAACTCATCCGTAACGGTTACTGGAATGGTTAACGGCTCACCACTGTCTGGAACATCCGCCTCAAAGTTGAAGCTCTGCCCCTCTGCCAATTGAAGCTGGTCACCGTTTATCACAAAGCGTGGATCGGTGGTGCTGTATGACACCGCATCGCCTTCTGGATCAACGGAATCTAAGGTACCAATTACCGCCGCAACCACGTTCTCATCAACGGTGTTGTTACTCAGCGTGATTTCAGAGGGAGCCTCATTGATTGGATTGATGTCCAGTACGAAGGTCTCGGTAAAGGTTAAACCTGGATCACCATCATCAATGGCAGTAATCTCCAGCGTAATCTGGGGTTCCGTCTCAAAATCAAGAACTGTCGCCTCCTCTCCCTCAGAGGGCGCAATCACCCTGAGTTGATCGTCTACCACTTCAAAGCGAGGGTCACTCACTGCGTACTCAATGGCTCCATTTTCTGGATCAAGCGTTGTGAGTGTTCCAACAATGGCTTCTGGGGTATTTTCATCAACGTTAGTGTTATCTATGCTGATGGCCGTCGGGGGTTCATTAACATCATTGAGGGTGATGACAAAAGTCTGCGTTGGACTTCTCAGCGTGTCATCATTCCGATCAACTGCTGTGACCGCGACGGTGAATTGGGTTGTGGTTTCAAAGTCCAGTGCACTGGAGTCTCTGACCAGAAGTTCACCATCATTTGTGACCCGGAAGATGGTGTCAGAGACTGGATCAAGTTCATAGTTCACCCGTCTGTCGGCTGGAGCAACATCTGGATCTTCTACCGTAAACTGACCAATAACGGTTGCATTGGCTGCATTCTCGTCAACGGCTGTATTACTGAGGTTAATTCCAGTGGGGGCTTCGTTGACACTATCGACTGCAATAGTGAAGCCCTGCGTGAAGCTTTGGGCCGGACTGCCATTATCAGTAGCGGTAATCTGAATTTCAACGGGTTCTGCTGCTTCAGCATCTAGAGATTGATTAGCAACGAGTCTTAGCTCATCATTAATCACTTCAAACCGAGGATCATCAACGATGTAGTTGAATACTGTATCCCCATCGGGGTCAGTCGTCGTCAAAGTTCCAATGGTCGCTCCCAGGACGTTCTCTTCAACATTGGTCGGATCCAGGGCAATTGAAGAGGGCGGTTCATTCAGATTATTGACCGTTAGCGTAAAGTCTTGACTGAAGCCCTCGCCTGGAAGATCGGGATCGACTGCTGTGATCGTTAGGTCAATCTCGCTCTCCGTCTCGAAATCAACGGTTTGACCAGCAGCCAGTTGCAGTTGAGTTCCAACCACTTCAAAGCGATTGTCACTAACACTAAATACGCTAGCGTCTCCTTCTGGATCATTGGCTGAGAGCGTACCAACTACTGCACCCTCTGTATTTTCATTGAGGTTTAGATTGTTTAGAGAGATGTCAGTTGGCGGTTCATCGACATCATTCAGGGCAATGGTAAAGTCTTGCTCTGTGCTCAGATCGTCATCATCAGTTGCGGTAACCGTGATACTGAATTGAGTTGTGGTTTCAAAATCCAGCGCATCAGAGTTCCTAACCCGAAGTTCATTACGTACGATTTCAAAGGTGGCTTGAGAAGCTAGATCAAGTTGATAGCTTACTTCTCTGTTTCGTGGATTGACGTCCGGATCCTCTACTGTAAACTCACCAATGACTGTTCTATCACCTGAATTCTCATTAATCGCAGCATTGCTGAGGTTAATTCCCGTCGGTGCTTCATTCACGTCTTCAAGATTGACAATCACCTCGGTGCTGGCTGTCAAACCACCGTCAGAGACTTCAACCGTCAGATTGTAGGAATCAGGTTCAATATCGAAGTCCAGGGTGGCATTATCTACCACAGTGATCTCACCGGCATTGCTAATTGCAAAGATACCGTCCTCATTCCCTGCCGTAATCGAATAAATGAGAACATCTCCATCTGGATCGGTTGCGACAACTGATTCCTCAAGGGGTGTACCGTTTGTTACGTTTTCAGGGAGGTCAAGTCTCAGATTATTTGTAGTAATCTCCGGAGGAGCATTGGTATCAACTGTATCCCCGAAGAAGTCGTCAGAATCCACTCCAGGATTAGTATCGGTGTTATTGTCCAGCTCTACAGCTTGAAGTAGAACCGTTGGCGCTGGCTCACCAGGATTACTTGAGCTATCTGTCGCAAAAATAGCGCCCCCGATACCCTGTGCATCATCATCAGTCGATGCACCATCTCGGCCCTCGCCTGCAATTGCCTCATTTCTGCGAAATGTACTATTGAGGACATTTAGAGAACCGCCGCTAATGAAGATCGCTCCGCCCAGACCAGCACCAGCACCACCTGCGTAGCCATTTCCATCATTTGCGCCGAAGCCCCCTTGCCCTGGAGTTCCAGGGCTAGCGCCACCACCGGCACCAAAGCCACCATCGCCACCCGTGGTGTAGCCATAGCCAACACCACCACCGAAGCCGCCATCGCCGCCAATGCCATTCACGGTGTCAGAGATGCCAGCACCACCACCGCCACCGAAACCACCGTTGCCCCCGGAAGCATTGCCGCCGTAGTTAAAACCAGCACCACCGCCGCCACCGAAGTTACCGTTCTCACCATTGCCTGAGGGGTTTCCTGAAGCAATAGAGCCGTCGTAGCCTGCACCGCCATTGATTGAAGCATTACTTCTGAACAGGCTACCACCGCCAAGGCCAATCACATCACCACCAAAACCGCCACCGCCGTAGCCGCCTTCATTACTGTTACCACCAACCGCTCGGTTATTGCGGAAGAAGACGTTGTCAACGGTGACATTACCGTTGGTAATAAATAGCGCACCGCCCAGACCAGCTCCTGCGCCTCCAGCATCCGATTCTCCCCCTCTAGCTACGCCGTTAGTCAGGGTCAAATCTTGAAAAACAACGTTACCGGATTGGACAAAGAAAATTGGGCGATCCTCACCGTTAAGATCGAGCACGTTATCGCCATCGTTATCGCCACAGATTGTGAAATTATTACCAATGAATGTGATATTGCTATCAATCAACGCCTGCATCCGCTTCAGATCCGCTGCGAGATTCAAGCGAACATCAGTGGTCAAGGTAATGGTGTCTTCTCCACCTATCTGATTTGCTTGCCGGATTGCCCAGCTTAGGGTACCTTCTGTTTCTCCAGTCCCATCATCTGTGTCTCTAGTGACCTGGAAATCCTGCAATACATACTGATAGGTTTGCTGAGCAAACAGATTGAAGGCCAGCGGAGTTCGAATCTGGCCGATTTGATAGCTTAAATTCCAGGAACCGCCGAGTTGAGTATTGCCGACCAGTTGCTGAGATGCAGCAACATTTGCTCCAATCAACTGGCTAAGTTGCTGAACAAAGCTTTGACCTACCCGTGTCCGTGCAACGTTACAACCGTAGAGCAGAACCTCTCCATCTGTTGCTAATGCCTTTCCCCAGGATTGGAGTGCAGTGGAGTAAGTCCCTAAATTTCTGGTTTCTAGAGAGCGACGACCGAACTGTAATCGGCCAATATCGCCATGCGTCACCAGATGAATCGCTGGAATATTTCTATAGTTTGTTAATTTTTCTGTAATTTGATGAATACCGTCTTGATCGGGTTTCAGAATGGTAACTTCAGCATTAATGTCCAAATTTTGTAGCAGGACATCATAGTTCTTGACTGTGGGATGAATGAAAATCAGGTGCTTACTCATGGTTTCTCTCAATCAGTTTGAAGCAAGTATGTTGGTCGATGCAAACGTCTGGAAATCTAAATGCACAGGCCGATTCATCAGACAATTGCTCAAAAGAATTGCTTGATGAAGTTGGCGAGGAATGCCCTGATGAGTTTATTTGGTAATGTGGCTATATCCTTCCTACTGATTAGTAAGAAGCAATAGCAGATAGAGCGGGGCAAGCTTTAAATGGTGTAACAGATGTGGTGTAGATGCGGGCTTGACCCAAAAAACTTAGGAAAATAAAATAATCTAAGGCAGACAGTGATTACTCTCTGACACAGATTACATTAGCCAGACTATTATGGGTATCCTTCCAAAAGGAAAGCTGACTAAATTTTTCAAACAAATCGGGCGGTAGAATTGTTCGGCGAGTTTCGAGCTTGACCTGAGAACGGACGTGATGAAGACCTTGAGTTTTCAACTTGTGATCAAACTCAGGCTCACTGTATTCCAGGTTTTGATAGTCATGCTCGAAGAATTCCTCTCCTAGAAATTCGTAAATTAACCTGAGTGTCTGATCGGGATCACGGGCGAGTAAGTCATACTCAACCAACAACAACATTCCTGCTTGATCGCCGTAAAATGCCTCTTTCAGAGCGCTATAGGCAAATCCAACCAGTCGATTACCTTGGCTTAGCGCCTCTGTACGACTGTAGACTGTAGCAACCTCGGCTCTGTTGTTGAACATTCCGGAGATCTCTAAAGTATTGTTCCGAACTAATCGCTCCAAAGAGTCCATGATCCAGGCTAGATTACGAACACAACAAATCACTTTTGTCTGAGGAAAAAGTTGTTTGAGTAAAGGAAGCTTACTGCACCACAAACGATTCGTATCGAATATGGCTTGACCCTGAGCAAGTTGAGATCGGTAGTATGCAGAAAAAACACTAAGCAGAATATCCTGCCTTTGCCCTGGTGTGATAAAAACTGAGAACTCATTATCTTCACTCATCGTTTCCAGCATCCGACCTATCAATCCTCCAACTGGGGAAGTCATCGCTGCATGGAAATGAGGGTTTTGCCTGAGTAGGGCAGCTAGTAGTGTAGAACCAGAACGTGGCAACCCTGAAATAAAATAGATTGAGCTTGGCAAAGAGAGAGTCAAATTGTTTTACCAATTCAATCAACAATATCCTTGAAATCACTGAGATGGGCAGTCAATTTCAACCCTACTCTTCAGTAATTACCAGCATACCTCAGAACAATTCAAACAACCAGACTTTTAGAGCGCTTTTACTGAATCTTGATATTTTTTATTTCGTCAATTTGTGAAAAACTTGTGACGACATTTAAAAGGCGATTGCCAAACAATTTGTGAAAAACCTGTGAGGCTTTATAACAGACATTTTATTGTCTGTTTGTTACTCTTTTTTGATAAAAAACGGCGTGCCACTACCTAATACAAACTCCACCAATAAACCTTGGGCCGCAGGGAAGAATGACCTGGCCTGGAGAAATTTATCTGATTGACCCGCTGGTTCAGGCTCTGTTTCTTTGGCACTCCAATCTAAGAAAATTCTCACAGACTTGCCCTTAAAAACTTAGTTGACTGAAGTTTCTCTGAAAAGGTTCCAAACTAATACCAATTAACAGATTCTCGCTTAAAGCAAAATAGTTTTAATGAAATGGTGGAACCATCTGCTAGGTGACCTTGCGTCGATTTCTGACTAACTGACTAGTTTCCCAGTCGGAATTGAGTCGATTAGTTGACGGGTGTACTGGGTTTGGGGACGATAGTAGATATCATCCGCCTGACCAATTTCTTCGATCTTGCCCTGATTCATGACCATGATGCGATCGCTCATAAACTTCACCACCCCCAAATCATGGGAGATAAAAATGTAGGTCAGGCCAAACTCTGCCTGTAGCTCCTTTAATAGGTTCAGTACCTGGGCCTGCACTGAAACATCCAAAGCTGAAACCGATTCATCGCAGATAATGAACTTCGGGTTCAATGCCAGAGATCGAGCAATACAGATTCGCTGTCGCTGCCCGCCAGAAAATTCATGGGGATAACGGTTAATAAATTCTGGCTTTAAGCCCACCCGTTCCAGCAGATAGACTGCCCGTTCCTGCCGCTCCCGATTGGTTTTTCCAAACTGATGAATTAGCATCGGCTCCATGATCGCCTCACCCACATTCATGCGAGGATCAAGAGAGCTAAAGGGATCTTGAAAAATAATCTGCATGTCTCGTCGCAGCCAGCGCATTCTACGGCTGTATCGCTGTCTGGCTCGATAGTTATTAAAACCGCCCAGCCATGAACGCTGAGGATATGGCGCAGTAATATTCTCTCCTTCAAAGATGACCTCTCCACTCAAGGGAGGAATTAACTGCAATAACGCTCTGGACAGCGTGCTTTTCCCACAGCCAGATTCTCCGACTAATCCCAATATCTCGCCAGGAAAGACCTCGAATGAGACATCATTGACCGCCATGAACAACCGTTTGGTACGTCCCCAACTGTTGGCAATCCTGAAGCCAACTCGCAGGTGTTGTACAGACAGCAGGGGTTCCGACTCAGGACTTGAGGAAATATCCTTCGTTGCAAGCTCTCTGGAATTTTGGTTAGTTATTGACTCAGGTGATTCAGGTATTCCTGCTTCTTGGGCAATGGATGTCAGCGGTAAATCCTCTGGTGAGGTCTTCGCTTGGATTTCGAATCCGGTCTCGGTCGTCACCACTTCCATATAATCTGACACCGTTGGGAGACGTTGATGCTTTAGATTAGGAGAGGGCCGACAGGCCAAGAGTCCTCTAGTGTAGGGATTTTGAGGATGAAGAAAAATTTGACGCAAATCACCTGACTCGACAATTTTTCCGCGATACATCACTGCCACCTGGTTTGCAACTTCAGCAATTACCCCCAGATCGTGGGTAATAAAAATCATCCCCATACGGCGGCGATTACATAGTTCCCGCAGTAATTCCAAAATCGTCGCCTGCACTGTAACATCCAGTGCCGTAGTCGGTTCGTCAGCGATTAGCAAAGTTGGATTGCAGGAAATCGCCACGGCGATCATGACCCGTTGCAATTGCCCGCCAGAGAGTTCGTGGGGATAGCGGTTCATCATTGCTTGCTTTCTGGCGTTGATTTCTGCCTGGATTTTCCGCTGTTGTTCCGTTTTGGAAGCTGAAGCAACTGACGAAGTTCCTGCGGCTTCCTGCTGAATGTCCTGAGTTATCTGAGACTCCAGTTCCTCATCACTCGGTAAAAGCTTGACTTCCTGCAACAGAGCCATGGCTTTCCATCGCGCCTGGCGCTCAGACACCTGCTGATGCTGAAGAATGGCTTCCGTTAATTGAAAGCCAATGGTATAAACCGGGTTCAGAGAACTCATCGGTTCCTGGAAAATCATTGCAACCTGTCCACCGCGATACTTCTGTTGCTCAGTTGGGGAAAGTCGCAAGAGATCAGCAGCACCAGACAATCCACCTTCTTGATCGGAGCGACAGTAAAACTCGATGGAGCCTTGCACCTGAGCCGTGGTTGGGGGCAAGAGGCCCATAATAGCGAGGGAGGTTACCGATTTGCCTGAGCCGGACTCTCCTACAATTCCCAGGGTTTGCCCCTGCCGTACCTGAAACGAAATATCATCAACTGCCCGAATCAGCTTCTCATCGGTCTGGAACTGAACCTGGAGATTTCTAACATCTAAAACGAGATCATACATAGGGCAAATGGAACTGCACCTCTTAAAAACAAGCGTTCAGGCGGTTACCTGAAGGATACTAGAGCATATCATCGTAGGTGCGAAAGGTGATACTCCCCTTGACGGATGTGACATTGTCATATCTGAATCATATCTGATCCTGACGACAATTTTGTTATTCTCGAACATCGTCTCCAACCCATCATTTGTAAATGAATGTTACAACTTTGCCGTCATAGCAGCATGGCATCTTGACATTTCCTTGTCAGCCCTACTATCTTTATAACCACATACCCGGGTAACAAGTTCACTGTCATATGCAAAGTAAGCAAAAGGTTACACTGTATCTTTCTCCTCAGCTTCATCGCAAGCTCAAGATCAAAGCAGCGATTGAATCTGAACCAATGTCTTCCATAGCCGAGAGGGCGATTGTCTTCTATCTCAACAATCCAGATCTTGTGGATGAGTTCGAGGTGGCTAGGGGTCAGTCCCATAGGGTTTATGCTTGTCCTGAGTGTTCAAGCCCGGTCGTTCTCAAGGATGGCGAGCTGGAGTCTTTGGTTGCTCAACCCGGTGTACTGTCGGAAGACAGCCTTGAGTTGGCGGGAACTGTCGCTTCTGATTTAGGGGCTACATGTTCTGAGGAAGGAGAAGGACTGCTCTCCTGTCGGTAAGCATCTTCCTTGAGAAGACTATGCTGTTCGACGTTGCTCTGTTCTACTGTTACCGTTGCACATTGACTTCAAGGATTGCTTTGCGTGCATTGGTGTCTCAAAGGTGTTGCCTGTCTTTAGTGGGTCGAGAATTATGCAAAAAGAACTTGGTATCCTGATTGAAGCTCGATACCCCTTAATCTACATCATCACATCTGAGGAAGCGCGTTGCGAACAGTTGATTGCAAGGGTTGCTCAGGAGAAGCGTCAACGAGAGGTTTATGTCTGGACTCTAACTCGGGGATTTGTGGAGCAGTCCCGTGGTTCAGCCCAGTCTGGAACAGTCTCTCCTCAAGCTGCTATTGAGTGGACAATTCGGCAACGCGAGTCAAAGCACCGTGAGCCGGGAAGTGGTGGAGGCAGCATCTATGTTTTTAAGGACTTGCACCCGTTCCGAGACTCCCCAGAGGTGACTCGTTGTCTGCGGGATGCAGTGGCCAACTTCAGGGGAAGCGATAAGACAATTGTCTTGCTCTCTCCGGTTCAGGAGGTTCCGATTGAGCTAGAGAAAGAGGTTGTTGTTCTCGACTTTCCGCTGCCGGACATGGGTGAATTGGACGAAGTCTTATCTGCTCAGCTGGAACAAACTCGCTCTCGGCGGATTAGCTTAGAAGCACGAGAGAAACTCCTGAAGGGTGCCCTGGGACTCACCCACGACGAAGCAGAGAAGGTTTACCGCAAAGCCTACGTAACCAATGGTTGCTTAAGTGAGGGTGAACTGGACATTGTCCTATCTGAGAAGCGCCAATTGATTCGACGCAATCGGATTTTGGAATACATGGATGTCGAGTCGACCATGCAGTCGGTGGGCGGAGCAGACGAGTTGAAGGAGTGGCTTAGCAAGCGTGCGAATGTCTTTTCCGAAGAGGCAAGGCAGTATGGTTTACCCACCCCGAAAGGAATTCTCATTCTTGGTGTTCCTGGGTGCGGAAAGTCACTGATTGCGAAAGCGACTTCCCGATTGTGGGGTTTGCCAATGTTGCGACTGGACATGGGTCGAGTCTACGACGGTTCAACTGTTGGTCGATCTGAAGCTAACTTGCGAAATGCGATCAAGACTGCGGAATCTGTTTCTCCAGCGATTCTGTTTATTGATGAGTTGGATAAGGCCTTTGCGGGGGGCGCAGGTTCAGCCGACTCTGACGCAGGGACATCTAGCCGCATTTTTGGCTCTTTCCTAACCTGGATGCAGGACAAGACTTCTCCGGTCTTTGTTGTTGCCACAGCAAATCGAGTGGATCGACTGCCCAGCGAGTTTTTGCGGAAGGGACGATTTGATGAGATTTTCTTCGTTGACTTGCCGACTGTAGAAGAGCGTCAGGAAATATTCCGGATTCACTTAACCAAGCGTCGTCCTGATGTTCAGGATAGATTTGATATCAAGCAGTTGGCTTCAGAAGAAGTTTCAGGTGGGCTGTCGGGTGCTGAAGTCGAGCAGGCGATCATTGCTGCTATGCATGAGGCATTCGCCCACGATAAACGAGAATTTACTCAACTTGACATCATCGCTGCGTTGAAAGCAACGCGACCCCTCTCTACAACGATGAGTGAGCAAATTGAGGCTTTAAGAAATTGGGCGCGTGTTCGAGCACGGCCCGCGACAACATCATTCGCCACGTATATGCAGATGGAGTCGTAAAGGCTTTCTCCTGGTCCAAACAGGAGACAAGGCTAGCAAAACCGCTAGCAGTTTCTAACACAAATGCCGTTTCACATCGAGAGCCAATCGGTAGGAAAGGGCATCCACTGTTCAAACCGTTGTTGTTCCATTTTCCAACTTAGGAGGATACCCAAATGTCTCATTTTAGCACACTGCGTACAAAGATCACTGACGTTGAAGTTCTAAAGTCTTCTCTGAGCGATCTAGGAGTTAACACCAAGGTTAATGCTGATGTTCGTGGCTACAATGGCCAGCGAGTTCGGGCTGACTTGGTTGCAGTTCTAGAGGGCGAGTATGATCTTGGCTGGTCTCGGAATAGCGATGGAACTTTTGACCTGATCGCTGATCTTTGGGGTGTTGCGAAGAAGCACAACCAGACTGAGCTGATCAACTCCATCAACCAGAAGTATGCTGTGAACAAGACTCTGGCTGACGTGAAGCAGCGTGGTCTTCAGAACGCTAATGTGAAGCTGGTTGTTCAGAAGTAAGATTCTGATTTCTCAAGCTTGCGGGTTAACCCGACTCAAGGTTGACCCGCTTTGTGCTACTCGGGAATCTGGAAGGTGGCTTGCATCGGGCGATGATCACTTTTTCGTTGATCATCTGGGCAATATTCAGCTTCAGGATATAACACCTCTGCTGAAGCAGGCCAATTCTTGGCACCTCCTGCCACAAAGACAAAATCCAGAATACTGCTATACCTTTTGCTGCAATAGGTCGCAACTAAATTTGTGGGCCGTATCCAGGTAAAGACGCCGTTCTGGGTCATCAAGTCGTAGCCTTTATCACGTTTGTTTTCCCCGCGCACCACATCCCAGTCAAAGTTATAGTCTCCCACAGCAACAATTGGTAGCGATTGCTGCTGGGCCCATTGGTTCAATAACTGAGCCTGCCGATGGCGACCCGCTGCATCTGTCCGATACAAATGATTCACCACGAATAAAAACTCAGTCCCAGTTGGCTTGAATCGAAACTGTGCAACCAAAGGAGCTCTGACTCTACCACCAATGTTAATCGTCTCAAGTTCATAGGATTCTAGTTGCTCCAACTGAGTACTGTCATACAGAATTGCCAGCCGATCTGAATTGCCAGTACTGCCGAAAATTGATCGGAAGCTCATCGGTTGAGCAGGCATGAAACGGGATAAACCAGAGGGTTGATTTCGGGCCGCCAGGACAAATTGATCCACCCAGGTTTGATCCTTGACTTCAGAAAATCCCCAAAGTTCAGCCTGGTTAATTGGTTTGATGTAACGATTGGCAATAAACTCTGGATCTGCGTCGCCGGATTCCACATTGAATCCAACTACCGTCAGGTCTTGATCAGACTGACAACCGACCAGAGAAGTTAAAACGAATAGAAAAACAGTGAATAAGCGTCGCATTCTAGAGTAGGGTTTAATAGTGATTCTCAAGATATCCGATTGAGGGTCATCTAGTCGGATGTTGGGCAGTCGATCTCCTCCTCATCCACCCCTGATGTTGATAACCGATTAACTCTATGGCCACTGAAATAGAGCGAAAGTTTTTAGTGATTGGTGACGAGTGGAAATCCCTGGGTTCTGGAACCCTCTATCGGCAAGGATATATCCCAACGACGGAAAACTGCTCTGTCCGCGTTCGTGCTGTTGGTGAAATAGCCTATCTCACCCTAAAGGGGCCAACAATTGGCAATAGTCGGGCCGAATTTGAGTATGACATTCCCCTCAAGGATGCGGAGGAAATTCTGGGAACTCTCTGCAGTCAACCTTTGATTGAAAAATACCGCTATCGGATTCCCTGGGGGAATTTGGTTTGGGAAGTTGATGAATTTTTAGGAGATAACCAAGGGTTGATTGTTGCAGAAATTGAGTTGCAAACAACCGATCAGAGCTTCGAGTTGCCCACCTGGATCGGTGAGGAAGTTTCCGATGATCCAAAATATTTCAATGCCAGTCTGGTGAAGTTTCCCTACTGCCAATGGTCATCTGAGGAAGCAGAAAAATCTACTAATCCAAAACCACTAAATATGAAATCTGAAACGATGAAAGGCAAGGGAAAAGGTGAAAATCTAAAATTTGAGAATAAGGTACAGCAGGAATGTTACGAGAAAGTTACCAAGTGGATGGATAAACTCTTTGGTGACTATCCCTGGGAAGCACTGGACGGGCCAGGATTTGGGCTTTTCATGGGGTCGGCTTGGGTGGAAGTGCAGGTTTATCCCTGGGGAAAGAAGGAGGCTGTGATTAATGCCCGATCTAAGGTTGTCAGTGGTGCAGAGATCACCCCAGAGTTGATGATGTTTCTTCTCCAAGAAAATGCTGGTTTACTGTTTGGTGCATTTTCAATCGATCAGAATGGAGATATTTTGTTTGAACATACGATTGTGGGATCGACCTGCGATCGCGAGGAGCTGGATGCTTCTGTAAAAGCGGTTCTCAGCACTGCGGATGAGTATGATGATCGAATCATCGAAAAATGGGGTGGTAAACGAGCACTAGACGTTGCCCCTTGAGGGACTTTTAGCAATAGCCTCGCTTGGATGTGTCGCCATGCCGCTGTTCTACGAGTATCTACTAAGTCCGCAAAAGCTTCTACAATTGCAAGTTGAGACATTTAAGTGACTAACGACTACCCCCAATAACCCGATCAATCCAAGAACGCATCTTGGAAATCCGTACATAATACTCCGTCCACCCATACCGTCCCTCCCGATCATCTGGCGCGTTTTCAGGATATTCACCTCTGGAACTCACCCCAATAATCTGGGATCCATTCTCAGTTTCAACTAATGCTGGCCCACCGCTGTCTCCTGGCCCATTAACTCCTTCCAGGGGAAGGGCCTTACCGGATTCAGGGTCTTCAAATTTAAAAATCAGATAATTGCCGTCGGTTTGAGTAATTTGGTTCGTGGCCAGTCGGAACTTGCCATCATTGATCGGCCCAGAACGGGAGATGCCTCGGTTGCCTGTTCCGTAGTCCCCCCAGCCTAGTAACGTAATAATTTTGCCCGTTTCATCATCACCATCGTAGAGCTCAATCGGCGTAACATGGTCTACTTCATTCCTTAGCTTCATCAGCGCAATGTCATTGGAAAAATCTTCAACCTTCATACTGAGTTCTTCCAGATTTCCCTCATCATCCTCAACGACTTTCAGCTTGCCTAACTCTTCTGGCCACACAACTTCAACAACGTCATTCTCTATGCAAGCAATCGTGACTGGGTAGGAAGAGGTTTCAAAAAAGTCATTTTCATAGAGCAAAACTACACAATGGGCAGCGGTGACTGCCCAATTTTGATCAATTAGAGTTGCAACACACTCCTTCTTTTGACCTGCTTGAAAGATGGGAAAGACAGCCGGATAATCTGCCTCGTTAACAATATAGTTATTGGGGTTGACATCATGGCGAATTAGCATTGCTGCTAGAGGTTTAGTAAAGTTTAGGGTCATGGTAAGCAGCACCAAACTAGATACTGCGAGCTGAAGATCTAAACGTAAACTAGAATGCATCCTAATGGATTTTTTCATGACAAAGACACTCATGCTTTAAAAAATTCACTTGGCTGCGACTATCATGAAACAATTGCAGACTTTCTTCAAAATCATCCCCTACCCATTCACCTTGGTAATCTATTAAAGATTTCCCTGAAGCTGAACGATAGGGTGAGGGGGAGTTAGGGGTATTGATTTCCGTTGATACAAAAGTCTTCCTTATTTAATAAGTAGCTAGACGCAATTAGTTAGAAGATCTTTTTGGGGTGAAGGGGGCGGTGCCCCCTTCCTGGAGCTTCGCCCCAGACCCCCTCACATTTAAAAATTAATTGCGACCCCCTACTTAGAATGATGGGCAACTCAGCTGCCCATCATTTTACATGACGTTGATACCCCGATCAGTAATACATCACGAAGGTATTTCGGTTGCGATCGCCCAACCGTTCATAGAACATTTGATCGACGTTAGTTCTGGCGAGGTAAATGCCTAGGCCACCGATTTCTCGTTCCTCCAGAGGTTGATCGAGATTGTCAGGTATTTGGTGTTGGGTCGGATCGAAGGGAATTCCCATATCTTCAATCGATAGAGCTAAACCCTTTGGATCTGAATGACTGGTCAACTCCAGCACTTTTTCAGTATTAGCGTCAGAATAACCGTAAAGAATAATATTGGTTACGATTTCATCTACTGCTAATCGGAGCCGATTGATTTTTTTAATATCCAAATTGGCCTGTTTCCCGACTTGTCTGACGTACTGAGCAATTTGATCTAGAGACTCCAATTGAGCTGGAACAACTAATGATTCACAAAATGATTCACGGAATGATTTACACAGATCTGCCATGTGTCAATTATCTTCTTCAAGAGTGTCGAGTAAAGTTACGCTATGGTGGAAGCCTGTTTTTTTAATGGTGTCCAGGACAATTTCTTGGGCTCCAACGATATGGATTTCTGATTCAGGCCCCATTTTTTGTTTGGCGAAAATTAATACCCGTAATCCTGCACTGGCCATATAGGTTAAGTCCTCCATCATCAAAACTAAGCGAGAAAGCTTAGTCTGGGTTGCTGCTTCAATTTTTGATTTGAATAGGTCAGAGGTATTCCGGTCTAATTCACCCGAAAGGGTCATGGTTGCAATGTCATTGTTGATGTCGAATGTAATGTCAAGAGTCATGATTTTAGTGAATGTAAATGAACAATTCAGAGAATTCCCGAACGTTGGGTTTCGCTTCCTCAAACCAGCCTGCGAAGGGTTGGGAGACCCAACCCCTACTTCCCAACTAGAATGACAACTGATCGGTCGCCTAGCAGGATAGAAGACTGGTTTTCCAAAAGTGGTTCCATTCCTGGTTCCCATGCATCATGGGGAGAAACACATCCGGTATTCACAAAAATGTGCCACTGCAAGCCATCTGGCAATCTGGGAAGTTCAAAGATGTAAGTTTCCCAGTGCATATTCATAGCGACGTAGATGTAGTTGTCAGACGTTTTCCCACCACAAGCATGTTTGCCACAAAGCATGAAAGCCAGGGTGCGGCTGCCGGGTGACCAGTCAGCATTCCAGGCTTGCAGCCCATGCCAGGTAATGTCCCCATAGCCGCTGCCGACATAATCCTGATTCTGGAAATGTTGCCGATTCCTTAGCACTGGATGCTGCCGACGGAAGGCAATGCAGCACTGGACAAATCGGAATAAATCAGCGTTCGTTTCTAGCAAATCCCAGTTGAGCCAGGTTAGCTCCGAATCGTGACAATAGGTGTTGTTATTGCCATTTTGCGATCGCCCCATTTCGTCCCCCATGAGCAACATCGGTACTCCTTGGGAGACAAACAGCAGGGCAATTGCATTTCGCATCTGACGTTGCCGCAGGGTATTAATTTCGGGATCATCTGTCCAACCCTCCGCGCCGCAGTTCCAACTGTAATTGTCGTTGGAGCCATCGTTGTTGCCTTCACCGTTGGCCTCGTTGTGCTTGTGGTTATAGGAAACCAGGTCTGCCAGCGTGAAGCCATCGTGACAGGTAATGAAGTTAATCGAGGTGGCCGGAGCACGACCGGAGGCGGCATAGAGATCGGGCGATCCCTGAAGCCGCTGGGCCACGTCTCCCACATTGCCCTCCCCGATGAGGAATTGGCGCAGACTATCGCGGTATTTGCCATTCCACTCTGCCCAACGTCCGTAGGCAGGGAAGGAACCAACTTGGTAAAGTCCACCGGCATCCCAGGCTTCAGCAATCAGCTTGCATCGCGCCAGGATTGGGTCAAACGCGAGGATCTCTAGTAAAGGTGGGTTCGCTAACGGTGCACCCCAGGGATCGCGACCCAGAATTGCTGCCAGATCAAATCGGAATCCATCGATGTGAAATTCACTAGCCCAATATCGCAGGCAATCCAATACTAAATTCCGCACAATAGGGTTGTTGCAATTCAGTGTGTTTCCGCAACCACTGAAGTTGAAGTAATAGCCCTCTGGCGTCAGCATATAATAGGTTTTATTGTCAATACCTCGCAGAGAAATATAGGGGCCATTCTCATTACCTTCTGCTGTGTGGTTAAACACAACATCGAGGATGACTTCAATACCATTGCTATGGAGTTCCTTGACCAAATTTTTGAATTCATCCACCTGCATCCCCAGTTTTCCGGTGGCAGCATAGCCCGCCTTTGGAGCAAAAAATCCAACGGTACTATACCCCCAATAATTGAGTAGCATTTCTCCATTAATTGGAGAGGGACGAGAATGTTCAAACTCATCAAACTCAAAAATTGGCATCAGTTCAATAGCATTTATTCCCAGTTCTTTCAGATAGGAAATCTTCGCTCGGATTCCTGCAAAAGTTCCAGGATACTTCACTTGGGAAGAGTGATGTTTGGTAAAACTACGAACGTGCATTTCATAGATAATCAAGTCCTCTGGAGGTGTTTCTAGAGGGCAGTCGCTCTCCCAGTCGAAGTCATCAAAGGCAATTCTGGATCGATATTGATAGGGATCTTCCCAATTCGGTGATTCTCCCCAAACGTCTCGTCCACCAAGAATTTTGGCATAGGGATCGGACAGAATTTTGCGCTTATCAAACCAATGACCTTGACGAGGATTGAAAGGGCCATTAAAACGATAGCCGTACTCTAAGTTTTCATAGTCCAGATCGAAAACAATCTTGCTGTAAACATTGCCAATGCGGAACTCATCGGGAAACAGAATTTCCACCATGGGAGTTTCAGCATGTTTTTCAAACAGTACTAAAGTACAGGCTGTTGCATGACTGGAATACACTGAAAAGTTAACCCCGCCTGGAATTAAAGTTGCTCCAAAAGGAAAGGGCCTTCCCCGGCGAAGCTTATAATCTTGATAGGTTCGGGTAGGATGAATATCAATCCGTTCAAGCATCATGATTTCGTTTTTGTAGGGATCAGGTTTTCTGGAGGTACCGAAGGAGAGCTTTTAATGACAATTTGTCAGTTTCCCGGACAGCTAATAACTGATAGCTGATAGCTTATCACTCAAGAAGTTGGTGATCTTGGATAAAGCCATTTCGCAAACAATCGAGTCATCCGAGGCATCACAACGTAGGTCATTAGAGGTACTAGAGTTGCAGTCATGATGAAACTTTGTAGGATTGGGTGTAGATCTTGTAGGAATGGCCCAAGGATTCGATTCAGAAGATTGACTAGGGGAAAGATGGCGAACCAGGTGACAGCAACCATTTTGTATCGGGGCGGTGGAAGAATTGGCTTCTGAGTTGAGAGCGTGAACCAGGTTTCTAGTCCAGTAATCACTTCAAAAACAGGAGAACCCTCCGTTAAAACTTCTCCCCTGGCCATCCACTGGCGACGACACTCTGACTCTTCCCAACGGCGCAGGTTGCTCTGGCGATCAAACTTAAAAATAATCAGGTATTCAGGATTGCTTGGCTCAGTTGGGGGAAAGACATTGGTTCCTAAATGTCCCTCAAAGGTGAGAGATGCATTGATGATTCCAAATAGGAATTCCTCAAATTCCTGCTCACAACCTGGTTTGACGCGTCGCCGAACCGTTACAGTTACTGGTAAATCTTCCGTACCCTGAGAGTGACTCATGGTGAATTGATTAGTTTGGACTTTCCTCCAATATTTTCAATCCATCGGTCACAGTGTCGCAAGTTATGAAAAATTTTAAAAATCCAGTCATTGACATTACATCTTTGACTTCTTCGGAGAGTCCAGAGAGTACCATCTGACTTTTTTTAGAACTAGCGTAGCGATTCAGAGTGAGCAAAATTCGTAGTCCAGCGCTGGACATATATTCGACTTGGGAAAAGTCCAATAAAATTTTGCTGTCTGGATGGAATAGGGGAAGAACTTCTTCCTGGACAACTGGCGAGGTTTTAGCGTCAATGTCGCCAATGAGTTCAACGATAATGTTGTCGGCTTGGGTGGTAGAGTTGATTTTCATGGCAGTTATGGAGCTAGTGTGTGAGAGGTTTCCTGAATTCCCGCCTGCGCGAGAATGATGATTGAAGATGCAGGATGGGTCAAATGTGGGATGGGTTAGACGGTGATATCCTTGTGTTGGGTTTTGTGGCCTCAATCCAACCGACTTAATTCGGAACAATTCTGACTTTAATCTTGACTCGTTCCATCGTCTCTGGAAGTGTGACTGTCAGCTTCTCCGCATCAAAATTAGAATAGGGAGAACCATCAACTTCCACAGAATCAATCCTGATACTTCTGGGCGGTAGAATGTCTGGGGCTACTCGTAGAATATTATCTGGAAAACCACCAGGATAGGGCTTGAAATAGAAATCCATTGGCTGTTTTGTAATCAACAAATTCGTGTAAACAGCCGCCAAGTAACATAATTCAAAGGAATGATAACCACTCATGGAATGACTCCCCTTACCCCGCTCATTGCCACTGGTTAAGTAGGGAATTCCATTGGCTAGAACATTGAAGTAAACTCCGCCATCCTCAGTATCCAGGAACCAGGCATTATAAAAAGCAGCCGCTTCTCGGGCGTGACGATGATAGTCTTGTTGATTGGATGCATTACCCAAATATCCGGTCAGGATTAAGTAGGCCAAAATCGACTGTTCCTGCTGCCACCACGCCTTGCGATCATGCCAGACAAAACGGTGAACTTCCTCACCTGGATTGAGACAACGTACTACCACGTCATACCAGCCGCCTCGTTGTTGATCGCTACCAACCCCAGGCATTGTATCCGCAATTTTCGTTGCCAATTTCAAATATTCTTCCTTGGGGCTGAGGCTGTGCATTCGCATTAGATTCCAAACAATCTTCAGATTGTGCCCAACCACGGCCCGATCTTGTTGCCATCCCCAGGTTTTGTCATGTGACCAATCTTGATAAAACCGCTCTTGAACAAAGGGGCTATTGGCATCGTCTGGAAAGTATTTAGTAATTAGGTCGAAGGTTTCCTCCAGCATTTCAGCATATTCAGATCGATCTGTTGCTAGCCAGAGATTAATCAGGTAAGCAGGTGCATGGTCACCAATCGAGTTCCAGTTTTTCTTGCCTTTGTTATGACCTAGAGCATCACTATTTGGATCCAGAGTAATCGGATCCAGATGTGAGAAATACCCACCATGCTCAGTTTTATCTAGAAAAAATTCTTTGAAGAGCTTAATGGTTAATTCGGCATCTCGCAAAATTCTTGGATCGCCGGTCATGCGGTAGGTTTGTACCGGGCCAGCTAAAGCATAAATCTGTTCGTAGGCTGGAATGGCATGGTAGTCATCCCCGAATTCAGAGGCAAAAACCTTTTGTTCCCTTGTGCCCTGTACATCGATGCCGTGATACCAGTAAACAATATCTTCATCTAAATCTAAGAACCGCATGTGTTCCCGCAGATATTCCGTGCCTTTTTCAGCAGCTTCTAGAAATTGATCTTCTCCAGTTAGCAGAAATACAGTAGAAAATCCATAGACCAATCGAGAAATTGTATCAGTTTCCTGACTGAAATTATCAGCGGATCGGGTTCCTGATAGTGTTAGATTGGTTCGGTATTTTCGATAATTAATTTCCCCATTATCAAACTGAGACTCGAAGTAAAAATGACCTAGAGCAGAGATTTGATCAACCCACCAGTTAGACTTTTCAAATCGGTATTCTTCAACCTTATTCCCAAGAAAAATAATTTGCTTGACTTCAAAGGTGGGACCGTCCGGATAGAAGATACCGTAGGCATAGAGATAACGACCTGGAGATAGCATTGATCGCATGGCTCCAGTGGCATCTGGATACCCCTCATCCAGGTTCTGTACCAATTTTGCATAGGTCATGGGGGTCAGACTGGCTTGGAACTCTCGGCCATCTGAAGTCTTGAGACTAAATGTATCCTGCTCAGAATTAAACTCGGTCACATATCCAGCGATCAGATCAGAAAAAGGAAAGTTAATTTGCGTCATCGATTAATTTTCTCCGTTAACAAATCGTGTTCAAACCCTGAAAAAATTGAAGAATCGGAAAGATTAAATCTCTTTAAGGAACCTGTACGGTCTCAACGCCATCAATCGTATAAATCCTTACATCAGCAGATTCTGCAAGAATATCAGCATACTTTGCAGTCAACTTCTGTGTATGAGGTTGTTCTAAATGGGCCTCGAATGCTGCCTGATTGTCCCACTCTTCGTAGAAGAAAAATAAGTTCTGTATGTTCTGATCTTCGTAAAAGGTGTAAACCCTTGCCCCAGGTTCAACTTCATTAGTTGTCTTTGCTGTTTCAGTTGCCAAATCAAGAAACTCTTGACGATTCTCTGGTTTTACCTTTAAGTAGGCGATCACAATTAGTGATTCTTCAGAAGATTGATTGTCTGTTACCGCATCACCAGCTTGAGTATCTGCCTGTTCAGCAGAAACCTGTTCAGTGGTAGTCTGGGTAGACGAAGTTGTTTCTTCCGGTGCAATTGCATTTTGACAACCGATTAATCCAGCAATGACTAGAACCAATCCGGCAGATTTTTGAATGAAGTGTTTCATGTTTCAAATTTTTAATTCAAACGATTAGTGTTCACTTTTGGCCTTAATCTCGTTTAATTGCCAAGAGTGTAATGTCATCAGACTGTTCAGCATCTCCCATGTGCGCCAAAACCTTTGAGGTAATTGTATCTAATAGAGCCTGAGCAGAATGAATTGGGGACTGAACAATCTCTAAGAATCTTTCTCGGCCAAAGAACTCACCACATTTCTTTCGAGCTTCTGTAACCCCATCGGTACAACCTAGAAGTGCGTCTCCGGATTTCAACTGGGTTTCCTGAATTTCAAAGCTCATATTGGGTAACATTCCAATAGCCGTTCCAGTAGGTTCAAGCAATTCTCGAATTTCACCCTTGGAATTGACCACTAGTAAGGGTTCATGGCCACCATTGATATAAGATAGTTGTCCAGTCTCCAGATTCAGTACCCCAAAGAATAGTGTGGCAAACATTCCCTCATCCCCATGATTCTCAGCAACATATTCATTGGTAAGTTGAACTGCTTTAAGAGCATTGGCATGAATTACATTGACCTCTGTATCTTCAGACAAATCACCCTGTTTTCGATCCACACAATATACTCCATCCAGAACAGTTTGACCTGAGAAAATACGGATTAAGCTACGGAATAGACCCATGAAAAGTCCAGCACTAACCCCCTTGTCACAGACATCCCCAATGACCAGACCAATATTATTACAAGGCAATTCAAACACATCGTAGAAATCACCTGCTACTCGCCGAGCGGGAGACATGAAAGCAGCAATTTCCCAACCAGGTGTCTGCACTAATTCACGCGGTAGAAAATTTCGCTGCATTTCGCGGCCTTTTTCCAACTCGTGATCCAGTTCATCTAAACTCTCTTGCAGCGCTGATTCAGCCTGCTTTCGAGCTTCGACAGCCTCGGTAATCTGACCGAACATTCGTTTAAAGGCAGAAATCACATCTCCTAATTCATCCCGACGTTGAAATGAAGCAGAATAGAACTTGGGTGGAGTTTGATCCTGGTAAATGGCTTCTCCTGCTACTAACAAATCCCGCCGTAGACGAAAAATCGGAGTGATCACAATCGGGTCTAGCGCAATCCAAACGGTCAAGGTCAAAAACAGAGAGATGATCAGTACTAAACCTGCAATACGGGCAATGTAAGCTAACAGTTCAGGTTGAACACTAGAAGCGTCATGGCGCAGAACAACCGTGTAATCCGTCTTCATCTGAGGGCCAGACCAAACCACGTTATCGTAGAAATCACCGCTGCGACGGGGTCGTCTGTTTTTCAGTTGAGCAGGGGTTCGGGTGGGAGAATTACCGAAGGCTCCAACTAGCTCACCTGATGCTTGATAAACAGTACCCCCTAAAATCAGATCATTTTGTTGTTGTAGAAAGGCGAGCTCATCGACTAACGCTTTTCCAGAGACTCCTGGATAAGTGACTAAAATCCAGGTGACTTTTCCAAGAGTAATTGCTTGTAGTTGATCTAGAAGTTCTTGCTCTCTTCGCTGTACGGAAGGAACCAGAATAATGCTTTCAATGGTGACAATTCCGACAAAAACCCAAAATGCTAGTCGTCGAGAAAGACGAGAATTCCAACGAGTTTTCAGGGATTTGGTGAACTGTTTCCAGGGAGAGGAGGCCATACTGTCTACGTTGATGAACATTGGCTTTGGGGATGAGGTGACTAAGCTGCTACTTCTTCCAAGGTTGGATAATCGAGATATCCCTCTTTCCCCTGAGTGTAGAAGGTAGCACGATTATAAGCATTTAGAGGCGCTTGTAGTTTAAATCGCTGCGGTAAGTCAGGATTCGCAATAAACAGTCGACCATAGGCAACTAAATCCGCGTGGCCTTCCGCTAAAACTTGATTTCCACTTTCGTATTTGTAACCACCTGCTGTGATAATTGGCCCGTTAAAAATAGGTCGGAAAAACTTTGCTCCCAATCCGTTGGACTCCTCTTCTACCAAAGTATCACCCTTAATTCTGGGTTCGACAACGTGTAGATAGGCCAACTCAAAACGATTTAATTCCTGACCCACGTAGCCGAATAATGCGTGGGGATTTGAGTCAGACATGCTCATGAAAGTACTACTAGGGGATAAACGAACTCCCACTCGATGATTGCCCCAAACTTCAGTCACCGCAGCAGTCACTTCCATCAAGAATCGGGCACGATTTTCAATCGAACCACCGTAACGATCTGTCCGCTTGTTAGAACCATCCTGAAGGAACTCATCTAGCAAGTAACCATTAGCACTGTGAATTTCCACACCGTCAAATCCAGCTTCCATTGCGTTCTTAGCTGCCTGACGATACTGCTCCACAATTCCAGAGATTTCCTCAGTTTCTAATGCTCGAGGGGTCACAAAAGGCTTTTCTCCCTCGTAGGTTGCTGCCATACCTTCAGGAGCAATGGCACTGGGAGCAACAGGTAAATCACCATTAGGTTGCAGTGAAGGATGGGAAACTCGGCCAACATGCCAGAGCTGCATAAACATTAACCCACCTTTTTCATGTATTGCTTGAGTAATCGCTTTCCAACCCTCAACCTGTTTCGCAGAGTGAATACCAGGAGTGTAGGGATAACCAACCCCCTGAGGAGAAATTTGGGTAGCTTCAGAAATAATCAGGGCTGCGCTGGCTCGCTGGCTGTAATATTCGACATTCATCGCTTGAGGAACATTTCCTTCTGCTGCTCGCATTCGAGTCAGGGGAGCCATCACCATTCGATGGGGTAGAGAAAGGGAACCGAGCTGAAAGGAAGAGAACAAATTAACTGAGGTATTCATGAGTAACTTATCCAAAAAACAACTGAGAGATGAGCCTTAGAAGACTTGCGTGTAGGGTGCATTAGCAAGGCGTAATGCACCACTAATCCAAAACTTAACCGTCAAGCACAAACAGGGAACAATTAACTCTTGCTTCTAACTCTTCGCTTCCATTTCCTTCAAAAAGACCTGCATAAATTCTTCAACCACACCGGGATGCCGTCCTGTCACCAAACTTCCATCCACATAGGTTGCAGCCGTTTCTCCACCTTCATAGATAATCTCGCCGCCTGCATTTTCAACATCACAGATAATGTTGTGGGCACAGGTTACTTTTCGATTCTCCAATAAACTTCTGTCCGCGCAGAACAACCACATGCTGTGACAAATCGTACCCACCTTAACCTGATGCTGATCCATCAACTTCACTGTTTTGCGAAGAAATTCTACGGCGGGAGAAGCGTTGGGTTGGCCGGGATCGGGATGTACCTGATAGCGGAGGCGATCCATCGCATATCCGCCAATTAACATTACGCCTCGGTAATCTGATGGATCAACGTCTTTGAAGTCGATGGAAACGGTGGCGACTTCTTCGTGATCGTTTCCCTTGAAAGTGAGTGAAGGCTGACCCCAAAGATTGGTAATGTACTCAACCTCATAGCCATTTTCAGGAAAGAACTCGTTGAATCGACGATATTCTGTTTCATCAAAGTGTTCTTCGATCAGAACAGCAATTTTCCCTTTTGTTTGAGTTACCATGATTGATTCCTTTAGAAAGATTTCCGTTGATGTGTAGAGATTTGAATCGAGGGCTACATCAATGACTAGCCTAAGATTTCATTCAGTTTGCCAAAGCAACCTGCTGCTTTATTGAAACCGGCATAAACACACATGAAGATCAGTAACTCTTCAATTTCTTCACGGGTTGCTCCCTGCTGCATCGCCATATTAACGTGTGCACCAAAGGGGCTTCCGGGGCCATTTTGACCTTGGTTAACAACGTCAACTGCGATGGTGATCAGGGCTTTTGTTTTCTGATCAATTAAGGGCATTCCCCAAGCTTCGCCCGCAACGCGAGTGCAAAAATCTCCGAATTTAGGATTGATGCTGCTGAGACCAGCCTGTAGATCTTTGTCGTCTAGAACGGCGTTTTTGTAGTTTTTAAGTTCAGTCATGGTTAGTTGGAAATTTAGTGTGGTTGGGAAAGTTCTGCATTAGCTCCCTAAATCCCCCAATTCTGGGGGACTTTGAGTTTTGTTTTCTACAGCCCTGAGAGATTTAAAACCTCTAAGCAAGGAAATTAAACAGTGATCAACTTCAGCAATTCTTCGGGAGCAAAAACATCACGGTAAAACGTTAGTTGCTCGGTCTTGAGATAGCAGCCGCCTCGGTGTCCACGACGAACCCAGGTTACATTTCCTTTGGCGATTGTTTCATTGGTTTCGTCATCTTCACACTTCCACTCAAAGAAAGTATGTTCACCGGAGAACATCACAATTGGCCAGCACATTGTGACTCCAGGCTGAGCGATCAAGGCCCACCAGTGGAGTTCTCGCTGTTGTTGTTCCGTTAGTCCCTGATAGGGGCCATCCTGACAAAGGTAGATTAGATTCTCACGGTATTCAGCAGTTAGAATGTCTCCTCGTCCCTGTCTCAAAGCTTCACAGTGAGTTGGCCACCATTCCTTGTTTTCCTGTTCAATTTGCTCAAGTGTGTAGTCGGCATCAATTGCTGGAAGTTGAGCTTCTTTCTTCGTAACGATTTCTTCACCCAATAGGATCAGTTTCTTTTGTAACTCTTCAGGAACAAGCCCAGGTCTTGAATAGTCTGCGGTCAGATCTTTATAGAAATTTGTGCGACGTTTCATGATGTTTCTCCTTACGAGTTAGTAATCAGATTGGTGAACTGAATCAAACTGATCTTGATTTTTATTAACTCATCTTCATCTGAAAGCAGTCTGAGAATTTTCCTGAATCTTTCCTGAGTTTTTTCACTATTTGTCTTGAGTGTTTCATCCCTGGATCAAGCAAAGATCCAAGTAAGTTATTAAGAGTAAATTACTTAGAGGTAAATGAATATGATTCAAATCACAAACCTTAGGTGATAGTGAAAGTCCTGTGATTCAAAATCCTTTCATTCCAGATATTTTAGGGAATACCACTCTTAGGAATACACTAAATATATCCAAAAAGTTTTCAGCCAAAACCGACGGTTTAAGCTCAATTGGGCCTGCTTAAACCGTTCCTCAGTTTCAAAAATCAATGACCTAACAGACTAGGTCAAATCATTTCGTAACATGCTATACTTTGCGAAAAACAAGTAGAGTTATTCAAGCAAAGTTAGGTGTTTCAGTTGAGTACTACCAAAATTCTCTCTAACACCATCAGACAGGTTTTTCTCAGTCAAGTGGATAAACGATGGAAAACTTCTAGATGAGACTTTTAGACAAGAAGATTTCGCTAACAATCAAGGGGCTTAATCGACTAAATTAAACCAACAAAACTTGGTCTGTATGACGTTTGCCCTAGTTTGATGGACAGCATCCAATACAATTAAGAGCCTACTCGAAACTTTGCGTTATGATCAAGATGATTCTTCCTAACGAAACTATAGCCATATCCTATAGATGCGACTAGAGCAGATTCAGTATTTCCTTACCATTGTTGAGACTGGGAATTTCAGCCGCGCCTCTGAGCAGTTGATGATCTCTCAACCTTCTTTGTCAAGCGCGATTCGGAAGTTAGAGCGGGAGCTGAAGGTAACGCTGTTTCAGCGAGGGGGGCGGCAGGTGCAGTTGACTCTGGCTGGTCAGGTATTCCGAGACAAGGCTGAGAAAATTCTCCAGGACTACGAAAGAGTCTGTTACCAACTGCGAAACTTTCAGCAACGCCAAACCCTGAGACTGGGGGTAATCTCGACAATCTGTATCTCGACAATCTCGGATCTGCTGAGTCAGTTTCGGGCGCAATATCCAGATGTCCTGCTAGAAATCCGCAGCAGTCATCTAGAGGATCTAAATACCTGGCTGGAAAGTAGCGAGGTTGATCTCATCATCACATCATTACTGGATAGCGATCTCGATCCGAAGACCACCCAGCCGCTGTTCCATCAGAGATTGAGATTGGCAGTTCCCAACACACATGCTTTGACGGAAAAGCAAACGATTGATCTTCCAGAGCTAGAGGGCCAACCTTACATTGAACGGGTTAATTGTGAGTTTTGGCGAGCCTGCCCTGATTTGTATGAATCAGCAGGGGTTCATCCAAACATTATCTATCGAGCGGACTGCGAAGAATGGGTTATTGCCCTGATCAGGGCTGGGTCGGGCATGAGTGTAATGCCGGAATGGCCCGGTTTATCTGGTATTACCTATTTATCATTAGCAGATCTTGATCTAAATCGAGTAATCGGCTTGCAGTGGAATGGGCGGGACAACTTAGATATTGTTGAACAATTCCGAGAGATTGCGGCTCAGCATCAATGGCAAGGGGCTGAAGTTACTTTGAATAACTTTGTGAAATGATAGTGCGTTCGGTGCGTTACGCTTCGCTAACAGTACCCTACGAACGCTGATCATCAATCCTATCAATATCGGTCTGGACAAAGTCGTTGCCCTTTCATTGAGCGCCGATCTAGGTTTTCTATGCCTCGTTCACCATGCTGAGTGCCCAGAACAATTGAGGTTTCGACATAACTGGGAGTAGAGAGGAGGCAATTTTCGCTCTGATTAATGAGCTTGAGAAAGTTTTCTCCTTCAGGCTCGGCGTAGATGATCGCGAGAATAGCTGAAGGATCAATGACCATTAATCCAATCCTCCGAACTTGTTATATCCAATGATTTCCTCTGGAGAGCGGTTGTCAAGGACAGGGAGATTTCTAATTTCTTTGCAAATTTGGTGGACTGCATGGAAATCAATTTTTGTGTTTTCTATTTGAGGCTTCTGAGGTTCTTGGTGTAGTAGTTCAACTAACCATTTCAATAATGTCCAGCGATCGCTGACGGAAAGTTGCTCAACGAGTGGTTTTAAATTGCTGAGTGTGTTGTCTATGTTGGTCTGCATATTGTACTGAGAAGATACTCTACGAAAGCGGCATTAGTGCAACCTATGTTCTTCGATTCTAATCAATTCTCGAACTGTATTTACAAATCACTAATCTTCTGATGTTGTAAACTCTGGTTCGCGCCAAAATCGGATGGGTTCGGTGATGTGGCGGAGTTCAGTGCCGGGGAAATAAAAATCGAGAATCTTTTCGCTTGACCATCCGAGTTCAGATAACTTATAGGTTCCTGTCTGGCTTAACCCCACGCCATGACCGAATCCTCCCCCAAAGAATACATAACCCTTCAAGACCTTCTTCTTGTCATAAATTGGATTGATATAAAACAGAGTACTAATCGGTGGCCATAGGGCATTCTGAATTTCATCCTTCTGAACCTTAATGGTTCCTTTGTCAGTTTGGATTTCCATAGCTAGCACCCGACCGGATGACGATCGTTCTGTTACTCGCATTTGTTTAATTGCCTTAAAATCTGCGGGAGTCCGATTCGTCCGTTGCTGGTAATACCTGAGATGCCGCGTCAAGGACGGTAGACTAGCCACTTCCTTCCAGCGAAAATCAATCCATCCTTCTTCTGTAAATCCCTTCTTTAAGCTCATGAACTTGCGGAAGGTTTTTTCATCCGAGAGATCATTCGACTTGATATCCCAGATATTCTTGGGTGCATCCAAAATAGGCTGGAGATAGGGTCTTGCTGGGCCATCCCAAACGTCTTGAAAATCGGCAGTTACCCCACCACTAATCGACGAATAAACCGCATCGGCCAACTCATCCTCGTAGGTCAGAACAACACCACGAGTTGTTTCTACTGCCGTGTCCGTTGAAGAGTAAACCTCGGTCAAGCCCTTGTAAACCTGGCAATCCGTATTAGCACACAGATGATAACCATCCGCTTCAAACCGTCTCAAATTCCGTAGGGCATAGGTTCGAGACAAAATTGCCTGACTCTCAATCGACGCATCCGGAGGCCATGCTCCCATTTCAAAGGGAACCACACCTCGCAAATAGGTTTCTAATGGAATCGAATTAACCAGTGTGTAGGTGTTGTACGCATCGGGTTGTAGCCGCAAGTTGCCGCCATAGGTTAGCGGCTTCTTATCCTTGAGGCTCTTTGCAACAAGAAGTATCTTCTGAGTCGAAGAGTTTTTCAGCTCCTGGCGGTTGTAGCGGTAGCCGCCCAGAACCCAGTAGGGGATTGGTCTTTGATTCAAAACCTGGGTTTCCAGGCGAAGGGTTTCGTTGCCCTCAGACTTCAAACTTTCTAACAACCAGCGACGCAACAGCGGCGTGCTGTAGGTTTCCCGATCTGCCCAAACCTGCCAGAGATCAGGTTGTGCCAGCTCGACATCAATTCCCTGAGCTTCCCAACGTTTGGCTTCTTCCTCTGCGCTTTCATAGCTGCGGTGACTGCTGAGAACAATCCGCTCATCAACAATGGGCTCTTCCAGGGGTTGCGTGTCGACTTTCAAGATAACGCTCTTGGTTTGCAATACCTTCTCCCCTTCTGGAGTCGGAAACTTTAAGGTCAGGTGGTCACCCGGTTTAGCTTTGATCACCAAAGTATCGTCAGTTTTTTTCCCAAACTGCTGAACCACACCAATTTTGAGCCAGGGGTTGAAATCGGCCTCAGCGACCGTCGAACCTGAGATCCCGATAACTCCTAAAATTGTCATCAGGGCTGATGAGTAACGAAGAATACTAAATAACTGAGGACGCAGCCTGAAGGAAGTAATCATGAATTCTGACCAATGGACGGGGGGTTTACCCTCAAAACAGATAACCTAAGGTTGATAATTTAACTTAATTGTTAATGCTACCGTACAGAAAGAATTTGAGCTAATTCTTGACCCTCCGGGCCATACTTATCCTTGATAATGACACTTGCACCCTGGCGATCGCCCCTCTCCCGTTCGATTCATCAAAACCGAAGCCTGGTCTATTCCCGCTATCTGCAACTGGCAACCGTTCGTGCAGATCATCGTCCCGCAAACCGCACCGTGGTGTTTCGGGGATTCCTGGAAGAAACCAATTCCCTCAAATTTGTTACCGATTCCCGTAGCGAAAAAATTGAACAGATTGCAGAGAATTCCTGGGGAGAAGCCTGCTGGTATTTTCCCAAAACCAGAGAACAGTTTCGTTTCCTGGGTCAGCTACAAATAATCACTGTAACGGATATTGACTCTGAATCCTTTCCAAACCGAAATCTGGCATGGCAAGATTTGTCTGACAATGGGAAAACTCAGTTCTATTGGCCTTTTCCTGGCAAGCCTAGAGCGGACTCAGAAGCATTCGAGGTGACTGATCAGCTCTCAGAGCATCCTCCCGAAAATTTCTGCCTATTGCTGTTACATCCTGGAAGAGTAGATCGTTTGGAACTAAAAGGAGAACCGCAGAACCGTACACTCTATGAATTGCAGCCGGATCAAACTTGGTCAGTTACTTCTGTCAATCCTTAGAATCAATGACAGTCGTATCATAAGCCTGTAATGAGCTAATTTAGCAAACCATGGCGGTGATCATCCTTACAATCCGGACTTGGTAATTTCCTTTAGAAAGATGAGTTAGGGGTGCTGTCAAAAATAAAACTTGGCAGAGGGAAAGCAATGAAATTCTTAGGACAATTACTCAAGCTTGGCTGTTTTGGAACAGTAGGCATTTTCGCCATTATCTTTGTATTAGCTGCAATTTTTGGTAACACATCAGAAGAAACTGCTAACGATACTAAAGCTCAAACAAGTCAATCAACACAATCAGCTCAGACTGCTGTTACAGATTCATCACTTGTTCCTTTGGGAGAATCTGATGAAATGGAAGGGCAAAACTTTTGATCTAGAACTTCAGATTTTACCTTGGATTTGGTTTTGATGGCGACAGTGTTAGTGAGAGTCAAGTTCTAAATTCTCAAAAATAACATTATCTGCATACTTTGATGCTTCAGCCTTTTCGGTTTCATTTCTAATTGTCCAAGCCACCAGAGGAATCCCTGAAAAACGGCGAATTAGGGTAACTGGAGGATAAGGCAAGGCCCGAAGATCGTAGGCAATAAAATGGGGAGAACTGGCCCAATTCATCAGTAAATTCCTCAGCAGAAATTTCGTATGCCATTCTAAGTCTTCAGACTTAAAGTCACTGGAGAGTTGACCTCTATAAATATGGGGTGCATTCTGCTTGAACCATGACATTGAAAAGGGATTAAAAGACTGAACCGCGTATTCACCAGAATAGGCAGATAACTTATTTAATAAATTTTGCTCCAACTGACCAACGTCCCCTTCATTTTTAAGCTCTACTAAAATCGGAACTTGTCCATTGACGAGCTGAAACGCTTCATCGAGCAGAGGAATTTCTTGATCTGTTGCCAGCAACCTGAACCTTTTAACACCAATTGAATCTTGTTCTGAGATGTCTCCATCAGCTCCCGTCATTCTCTTTAGGCTTTTATCATGAAATACAGCGATTTCACCATCTGCGAGGGGATGTATATCCAATTCAATCGGATAATTTTTTGCGATCGCAGCTTCAAAAGCTTTGAGGGAATTTTCCGGAATTGAAGAACCATTATGTAAGCCGCGATGGGCAATTGGTCGGCTTGAAATCCAATCCATACATTCCTCCTAATGTTTTCTTGCTGTAGCAATTTTGGGAACTGCTGGGGACGACTGCGCCGCCAACTGCTTTACTCTAACAGCGTACAGAACACTGTATGGATCTAACTCGTAGATAAAATTCCTAACAAAATACCAATCAACTCAGATAAATCGGTTGGGACACGATACAGATTTAAATCCTGGGTGATAAGGGTGTCAGAGAGTTGAGCAAACTGCCAAATATTACCTGTTGTAATCGCGCCGTAGCAATTTCCCAACTCCGTCATCTCGACTGCAAGTTGAGTCATGCCCCGTGTGAGATCATCTCGTTCTGCTTCAACCACTAGGAGATTTGCCTGCCCTCGAATGAGATAGTCAAGGGTTCCTTTGCTCCGTTTTCCAGAGAGCGGATATTCAATATTGAGACGGAGATTTAGTTGCTCTACGACCCAGAATAAAACGGGTGAAACTAGGGTCTCTCGGCGGGCCTGTTCGCTGGTCAAGGGCGTAAGCTGGATGCGACGTTCTAGCAAGCGTTGAAATTCAGAGAGATCAGGAACGTTCTGGTGGGGTAGAGAAAGGGATTGAATGCTCCATTGATATCCCAATTCAGCCAAAATTTCTTCGGGGGGTTGGCTGAATTCAGTAAACTGACTAAATTGATAAATTTTGTTGGCTTCAAGAATGGTCATAGAACTTTATATTCCAAGATGCCATATTCCAAGATGCCGCACTAATCCCCCCTTAGAAGGAAACTTCGATTGTAAGGAGGGATACGCGCACCTAACCTATTGCTCAACAAAATCTAGAGCGGCAGAATTGATGCAATATCGCTGCCCTGTTGGTGGCGGGCCGTCACTGAATACATGACCAAGGTGAGCATCACAGGTGGCACACAGAACCTCAACTCGTCGCATGAACAGGCTATTATCTTCCTCCATGCGAACATTTCCCTTGTCAGCCGCTTCCCAAAAACTGGGCCAGCCTGTGCCCGAATCAAATTTTTCATCGGAGCGGAACAACTCAGCACCACAGCAAATACACCTGTAGACTCCTGCCTTCTTGTTATCGTGGTAAGCCCCTGTAAAAGCTCGTTCAGTCCCCTTTTTACGAGTCACACGAAACTGCTCTGGAGTGAGCTGTTGCTGCCATTCTTCGTCCGTTTTTTGGATTTTATTAACCATCAATGATGCTCCATTTTTTAACTAAGAATAAATATAACGATCTTCAGCGAGTTTGGTATGGCTCTTTAGAGAGTCTTGTGGACAAATTCAACAAACTTCCCAGAATCCATCCACTCAACTTTGCGGGGACACACTTCTAGCAAACCCCCTAAATTCCTGCCGAGGCATGCATGACCATACGCACAAACTCCAAATTTGGTAGTCTGCTAATTCAAGGTTAGCCACTTCTGAGCATTGAGCCGTTGAACCACGCCGAAAACCATCAGATCGCGAGTGATTCGGCGCTCATCCCCCAGGAATAATTCCAATGAACTCGCTGGCGCGTCGCTACTAGTACAGGAGAAAAATTTCTGCGCTTTGATGTCTTCATTCGGAAAATAAACATTAAACTTGCGCTGACCTTGCTGCCATTGGCCTGTAACCTGCCAGCACTCATCAGAAATCCCAATCGCCGGTGGAAACTTTTGCTTGACGAATTGCAGTTGTAAATCCGAGATTCCCTTTTCATCAAGAGCTTTCTCCAGTGCCGGAATGTATTCCTGCTCGATAAATTCTGGAAAAGGCTTATCTTCAGGTTTCGGTGGCTTGGGTGGCTTCTTTTCGGTTTGTCCCTCTGTGGCCCCGGAATTCTGCTTTGCTTCCTCTGACATATGTTCCCCGCTAGAGAATAAGTTTTGAGAATAGGTTTTGCTTTAGAATCAGTTGGTTCGTTGACCTCGCTATTTCAGCGCGGCTACTTCGAGCCTTGATCCAGAAATATTATAAAGGCTTCCGCCAAGGGCAAGACAAGTTTTGTCGGTGCGCTTGAGATCAGAACGGCTACAGTAGACCGACAAAGTGCAATGGCCCTTGACCGGCGAACAATTCAATCAGAACCGCAAGAATTCCAATCATCGCTAGTCGCCCATTCCAAACTTCAGCAGTTGTGGTCAAGCCCCATTCCCAGCGTTCTTGGGGATACAGCTTGACCTTGCGACCTGGATCAACCACCTCGGCAAACTGGACATTTGGGGCGTTGAGCGCCTCAAGCACCATATCCGCTAGATCCTGGATAAATCTGGGGTGAGTGTTGAGAGCTGGAACCCGACGGAAATTGTGAATTCCCGACTCTTCTGCAAGTTCTCGATATTCCATGTCGATCTCTTCCAGGGTTTCGATATGCTCCGAGACAAAACTGATGGGAACCACCATCAAATCCTCAACCCCCTGCTCAGCCAACTCAGGAATTGCTTCTTCGGTGTAGGGCTTCAGCCACTCCACTGGGCCAACTCGGCTCTGATAGGCCAGAGTATGGGGATTTGAACGGTTCAGCGTCTGCATAACCAGCTCAGTACAGTGTTCAATCTCTTGCTGATAGGGATCGCCCTCTTCTTCGACATAGTTCAACGGCACACCATGGGCACTGAAAAAGACGTGAACCTGATCAGAATCAGAACAATGGTCAAGCTCTTGGGCAATCAACTGAGCCATCGCCTGCAAATAGCCTGGGCGGCTGTACCAGGAAGGAATCACGGTGTATTCAATCTTCTGTAGAGCAGGATCCTCTTCCCAGAGTCGCTCTAGCAATCGGAAACTAGAACCGCTTGTGCTAATAGAAAACTGAGGATATAGCGGCAAAATTACCAGTCGTTCAATCTGATCTCGCTTAATCTTTGCCAACGCTTCTTCAGTGAAAGGATGCCAGTAGCGCATTCCGACATAAACCTGAACGTCATGGCCTTGCTGCTTTAGCTGATCCTGAAGGGCCACAGCTTGCTCGTCCGTGATCCGTCGCAGGGGAGAACCACCGCCAATGGATTTGTAGTTCTCTTGAGATTTGGTGTAGCGCAGGGTTGAAATCAGCCAGGCCAAGGGCCGCTGCAACCAGGGAACGGGTAACCGAATAATCTCTGGGTCAGAAAACAAATTGTACAAAAAGGGGCGAACATCCTCTATCTGCTCTGGCCCGCCCAGATTTAGCAGTAAAACTCCTACTCGTCCCATAATTGCTGCAAGCCCAATTCTTTAATCTTTGTTACCTATTTTAATAATATTATCCTGTTAAAGATATCAAGTCGAGTGATTAATAAATAAATATTTCAAAATGGCAACAATTCTTAGAGACTTAAGCTATCGCTATCAATGGCTCTACGACACTATCTCTCGGGTAGCGGCCCTGGCTGTTGGCGGAGAAGATCGATTTCGTCGCCTACCGCTTCGAGGCGTGAGTTTTGAACCCCAAATGCGGGTGCTGGATCTATGCTGTGGTAGCGGGCAGGCAACGCAGGTCTTAGTGCAGTATTCTCAGCAGGTGACGGGGCTAGATGCCTCTCCCTGGTCAATTCAGCGGGCTCAGCGAAATGTTCCTGAAGCTACCTACGTTGAAGCCTTTGCGGAGGAAATTCCCTTTCCCGACCAAACCTTTGATCTGGTTCACACCAGTGCGGCTCTGCATGAAATGGAACCGGAACAACTCCGCCAAATTCTGGCTGAAGTCTATCGTGTCCTGAAACCTGGCGGAGTCTTTACCCTGGTGGATTTTCACGCTCCAACGAATCCTGCTTTTTGGCCCGGTATCGCTCTATTTCTCTGGCTGTTCGAGACGGAAACCGCTTGGCAATTGCTCAAGACCGATCTGCTCAATCTACTGGTGCAGAACGGATTTCAAACGGAACTAGACTCGGGCTTCACCTGTCAAAAGCTCTACGCAGGCGGTAGTCTACAGGTAATTCAGGTACAACGGCCTGAATAATGTCCTGGGTCACTAGCAACGTTGTGTAATCCCTCGCAGGGATTCTAGAAGATAGCTGTATTCCACCTCGCTCAGTGTTCCTGACCCGTAGAACTGAGAGAGACAGGTATTGAGTGCCTTAAACGTTGATTCCACATCAATCCAGTGCTTGCCGCCAGCCAATGCCCCCTCTGAGGTCGGGTATCCTTCGTTGGAGGTAAGCTGCACCCCGTAGGGTAAGGCAATCTGCCACCTCCACCCGTCCCGTGAATTCAACGCAGAGATACACAAACCGTAATAATTCTGTTTCATCGATACTTAAAAGTTATTCGACAAGAAATTTTATATTTATTTTATATTTTACATCTTTGATAAAAGGTCATACGGCGGACGGAAAAGGATGCACTGGCAATAATCGTTCTAAATCCAGGCCAGACGCCAACTGTGCCAGATATTCCAACTCGTGAAGATGTGTTACATGAGGTAATACACCTAAAACGGGGACTTGAGTGAGCGACTGAATCAATTCGATTGGAGCCCAGTCCTGAATCTCCTGTTCTGAGCAGGGCTGTACACAGTTGAGCACAATGCCCCGTAGAGGTACTTTCATTTGCCTCGCCAGGGCAACGTTCGCAACCGCTTGGCTAATTGCCCCTAATCGCACTGGAACAACCAGAACAGTCGGCAGTTGCCAATCCCTTGCCAGATCGGCCACTGTTAGCTCTGCTGTGACGGGAGATCCCAGACCACCTAGGGCTTCAGCCAAAACAAAATCTCGTTGGCACTGTAGTCTTTGCAACGTTGACCACACCTGAGCTAGATCGACAAAACCATCCACTTTCTGTGCTGCGATGGGCGGCGCCAGGGGAGCTGGAAAGTAGAGGGGATTCAGATCTTCCAAGGATTGCTCTAGATTAAATCGAGTTTGATAGTGTTCTCGATCTCCAACTCCTGACTGAATCAATTTGATTACGCCTAATTTTTCGATGGCATTGTACGTCTGCCAGTAGGAGATTAGAGCAGTTGTTAAAACAGTTTTTCCAGCATCTGTATCGGTTGCTGTAATCAAAAGTGTATTCATAGTTAAGCTTAATGCCAGAGGATATGGTTCTCCCATTTTAACTGTATCAATCCTTACTAAATAGCCCAGTTAAATCCGTTAGCATCCATTAAATATAGTTCGTTTCGCTATTTTGAGGTCTTGAATGCGGCTGGAGCAGTTACAATCTTTCCTGTCGGTTGCAGAAACAGGAAGCTTCCAACAAGCTGCTCGAAAATGTGGTGTAACCCAATCCACCATCAGTCGGCAGATTCAAGGATTGGAGGTAGAGTTAGGGTTGCCACTGTTTCATCGGAATGCTCAAGCCAAGTTGACAGTGGGCGGAGAGCGGTTTTGGCCCTATGCTCGTAAAATCTATCAGACCTGGGAGGGAGCAAAGGCTGAACTTTCATCCCTGCTTGAGGGGAAACAACCCGAACTCTGTGTCGCGGCTATTCACTCAGTCTGCGCCTCCTACTTGCCAAGCGTACTGCAAACATTTTGCAATCTCTATCCAGAGGTCAAGCTACGGGTGACCTCTCTGGGGAGCGATCGCGCCCTGAAAGTGCTTAAGGATGGTCTGGTTGATCTGGCGATTGTGATGAACAACCGTTCATTCATTGCCAGTTCAGAATTTGTGGTTCAGTTACTCTACGAAGAACCGATTGAAATTCTCATGTCTCGTAATCATCCCCTGACAAAATATGCTCAGGTTCCCTGGTCAGAGATTTTGCATCATCCCCAGGTCGTGTTTAAAGATGGCTATGGTATGTGTCGTCTGGTGCAAGAAAAATTTAACGAAGCGGGTGCGCCTCTCAATGCAGTGCTTGAACTGAATACATTGGATGCCTTTCGAGGGGTGGTACGCCAGGGAGAGTTGATTGCACTGTTGCCCCGTTCTGCCTTAATTGAAGCTCGGAGCGATGATATGCTAGCCATTCGAGAGATTGTACTAGAGCATTCACAATCGTCTACTAAGCCCTCACCAGCCAATCGAGCAAGTGTGGCTGCTGGTTCTAACACAGGCTTAACTTGGATGAGACAGGTGGTTATGGTGACCAGTAGTGACCGGATGCAGATTCCACCGATTGCACGGTTTTGGCAATTGGTTCAGGAATTGGTTCCGGCAGAATTTAGTGCCTATTTAGACACAGGCAACTTTCCGCGTAAAGTAGGATAGTCGATCAATGGTGTGGGAATACTTGAGAATACTACGATTGCATATCACCCAAATCCTCAATGAGTAATCAATTTCGAGACCTTTTAAGAAAGGTTGGCAGTGGAACCCATACAAATCAAAAGTTGAGCCGCTCAGAGGCTGCGGATGCCATGGGGATGATGCTACGACAGGAGGCCACGCCCGCCCAGATAGGAGCCTTTCTAATTGCCCACCGCATTCGACGACCGACTGGGGAAGAATTGGCAGGGATGCTAGACGCCTACACAGAGCTAGGATGTCAACTGAAACCGATTCCACTGCCGCCCTTTGTCCTCGGATCTCCCTACGATGGGCGATCACGAACCGCTCCGGTTAGTCCTCTCACAGGATTAATTCTTGCCGCAGCAGGAGTACCGACAATTTTGCACGGGGGGGATCAGATGCCCACAAAAGAGGGGGTTCCTCTGATTACCCTGTGGCAAGGTCTGGGTGTGAACTGGCAGAACCTAACCCTGGAGCAGGTGCAGTCTGTTCTGGAAATGACAAACTTGGGATTTATCTATCTCCCCCATCATTTTCCGCTGGCAGAAGGTCTGGTTCCCTATCGACGGGAAATTGGCAAGCGACCGCCCGTGGCCACCTTAGAATTGATTTGGATACCCTACAGTGGTGAAGCCACACTAGCTTGTGGCTATGTCCATCCGCCAACGGAGTCCATGATCCGAGATGCCCTTCAGCGGCGGCAGGTAGAACATTACATCACGGTTAAGGGATTAGAAGGGAGTTGTGATTTGCCCCGCGATCGCACCTGTATTATCGGTGTGCATCACCCTGTGGGTGTGAGTGCTGAAGGAAGTAATTCTGAAACAAGTGACCCGCCGGAAAATTTTGAGCGATTACTTCTGCATCCATCCGACTATGGGTTTGGGGGAAAGGAAGTTCCGTTAGAGTCTGCAGCGGCGTTGATTCATGATCTCCGAAAGGTGATTGCTGGAGAGGCGGGTGAACTGATGCAGGCGGTTATCTGGAATGGCGGATTTTATCTCTGGCAAGCTGGGGCCTGTTCGGATTTGGCCTCTGGTTTGTCCAAGGCCGAACTTCTAATCATGTCAGGTCAGGTTGCCACTCAGTTGGAGACTTTGCAACAGGCTGTTGATCTCAAGAGTGATTCCTACTGATCTGCTGAAGTGTTGGTTAAATTAAGATTCATGCCGATATACACGCCACATAAGAGTGACGGTTAGCATCTTATCCTGGCCTTCAGAATGTGTCTGTATGCCTTCTACTCAGCCATGAACAAATTATCTCCAATCTACGTCCTTGCTATTAGGGTATAAACGTAAGGCGAGGGGCCTTATAGCCTTACATCTTCATAGTGGGACGTCTGATAGGTGTGTATCCCCTGCTTCGCAAGAGATACACACTCAAATCCAATCCTGCAGGGCTATACTATGAAAGTTTGGAATGGGTCTTCCGGGTAGCAGGCAGCAGTCATTGTTATAGGTTGGGATGGGTAGGAGTTTGAAGATGGTTTTGAATCGAGCACTTGAGCGGTCACTGAATCGACTACTAAGCGGATCTTTAAATCATTCAATTGTTCCAGCACATGGACAAATTCTGGCGGGGATCGCAACGGTCGCAATTGTTGCGTTCTATCCCGCCGCTTCAGTTGCAGCAAAAACAGCCCAGGAAATTGCCGAAATCGCTGCTCCAGTAACGGTTCAAGTTAACAGCGCCCTGGGAGATGGTTCAGGAGTCATTATCGCTAGAGTTGGCAAAACCTACACCGTGCTAACGGTGAATCATGTAGTTGAAGATGCAGAGACCCCCTATACCCTGCGTACCGCTGAGGGAGAAGACTATCCGGCTACTCAGGTAATTCGACTGCAAACTGACGATACTGAACCGGATCTGGCCATCCTCCAATTTGAGAGTGAGCAGGACTACGAGGTTGCCACCCTGGGCGATTCTGAACAAACGGTGATTGGCACTCAGATTTACGTCTATGGTTATCCGGCCACTGGTGGATTGACAGGAGTTGAGCGGGAGCCGGAGTTGTCACCCGGGTTGGTTACCAGTCGGCCTAAAAGTCGTCCTGAAGGCTATAACCTACGGTATCAGGCGGTGACCTGGAGTGGCATGAGTGGTGGCCCCGTCTTTGATGCCGAGGGCCGAGTGGTCGGGTTGCATGGTCAAGGAGAATTTGGCTTCGCCCAAACTAGCTCCGGAGATGTGGCCCCGATCAAAACCGGATTCAATGCGGCAGTCCCGATCAATTTATTCGTCAATCAACTGTCTGCGGCCCAACTCACCCCAGATAATCTCCAAATTGACCAAACCCCCGTCACTCTCAGTTCAGTTCAACTCGATGATCCCAAGAGTGCCCAAGAGTTTTATTTTCGAGGGTTGACCTATTTAGATCAGGAGATTCCTCTAGAGGCCATTAATGACTTCAACCGAGCGATCGCCCTGGATAACAATGTTCCCGAATTCTATTTTGGTCGAGGATTGGCACGAACATTGATTGGGATGCGTGAACCAACTCGCAGCCCTAATCCCATTGCCGACTATACAGAGGCGATTCGAATTAATCCAGGCTACGCCGATGCCTATTACAATCGCGGTCTGGCCTACGCCAATCTCAAGCAATTTGAAAAGGCGATCGCTGATCTGGAGGCGGCGGCTGAACTCTATCGCCAACTGGGACGAGAAGGTGCTTATCAAGAGACCTTGCAGCAAATTCAGCGATTTCAGAATCTTTCTGCGGACTCAAGTCCTAACTCAACCTTTGACAAGTACCTCGATTCTCTCCTGCAAAGCGATAAAGCAGAACAAAAAGGTATTTAAAGAGAAGCTAGCGCGGATTCAATCCATTCCAATAAAATTGAATTCACTAATTCGGGTGCTTCATCCTGGGGGCAATGACCTACACCTTCCAGAGGGATAAATTGCTTCACGGGTTCGTAGTCAGCAAAGGCTCGGCCCATTTCAATTGGCTCCCAGGGATCTGCTGCACCCCAGAGAATAATGGCTGGACAGGGCAAGATTGGCAATAAATCTTCTGGCAGTGGCCCCTGGGAATAGCCCGTAAAGGCCATAAATACATCCACTGCAGTGGGTTCCTTTGAAGGAATGAGCAACATCTCAACCAATTCATCGGTAACTGCTTCGGGCTGATGGTAGGCTTGCAGCAAAACCTTGCGAACATTGCCAGGTGTAGCAACCTGTTTAAAAAAGAACTGACTCACCCAACGTTGACGCAGAACGGCTTGGGCAATATCGGTTCCCACACCCCGATACCACGGGATTTCAGATCGCTTGCGTTCGTGTAGTAATCGTAGCGAACAGTTGAGTAGTGCAAGTTGGATGGCAATCTCTGGATCTATCACCGCAGCTTGCATGGCCGCAATACAGCCAATTGAGTTCCCCACCAAAAAAGCTGGCTCCACAACGATCTCAAGGCAAAAATCAACAATCTGCTGACCCCAGGTTTCAAATCGATAGCCGATAGTTTCAGTGGGTAGGGGCTTGGCTGATCCACCAATTCCCAGATGATCCAGCGCATAAACCTGGCTCTGGGTGGCTAGAGTAGGAATATTTTTGCGCCAGTGTCCCCAGGATGCGCCGAAGCCATGAATCAGAACAACGGCTGGCCCTGTTTTTCCTTCCGTTTTATAGCAGATAGGTAGCCCTTTCCAGTTCCATGTTTGAG
>JBHJGO010000060.1:0-12392 GCA_050331715.1 Microcoleaceae cyanobacterium | reverse complement strand
AAACCCAATTTCCAGATCAGCAGGTGCAATCATTAAGTTAATAAATCGATAATGTGAGTCAAAACAGATGGATTTCTCCCACCTGAGGTGGAGGTTTAGCGGGTGCTGGTAGCATTGCTGTCCACTTCCCCGATTAGATTTATCCTACCTAAGCCGGGAAACGAATTAGAAATACTCCTGTAGAAATACTCTTAGGGATTCACCCAAATCTGTCCCTGGAGACCCAATTGATCGGGTGTGAGATTGAACGTTTGAATGTTGACGTCTGACCCCAGGTCGATGGAGAATTTTTCCAGGGTTAGGGTTGGCAGGTTAGGTACTCCTTGAAGCTGCACCTGTTGCAGTTGAAGCTGATTGGTTCCCACAAGGGTTAAGTCTGTGGTTAGGGCAACTCGAAGGTCGGTTGACCCATGACGGCCCCTTGAACCGTCAATCTGCCCAATTAGCGTTATTTGGCCATTCCCCAAAATCATCTGAGTTGGATAGAATAGCCTTAAATCAAGCTGCTGAATCTGAGTACGACCTACCTCCGGTTGCCAGTTCGAGCAGCGGAGCAAAGTTTCAAGAACGTCCTGTAAACCCTGCTGCAATGTCGAAGACTGTATCGAAGCGTTAAGATCTTCAGTAGATAGGTAGGCACTACAGCACACAGGAAATCGTTGAGTCAGTCTCAGCGGTTGGCCTCGCAGAACTTGGGAGAGGTTAAGCTGGATTTCTGAGCCGATGGCCTGGGCCTGACTGAGGTGAATCCCCTGGTAGATAGCTTGGTTGGCGGAGACCTCTACTCTAGATAGAGTCCCGGAGAGAATTGAGCGGTTCTTCCCCTCGATTATGACCCTGAGATTATCAACCCATTCGACCTGGGATTTCAGCCAAAATTGAACGGCTTGGGACAGAACTTTACTAACCCATTGATGCGATCGCTGGGATGTGGACTGATCGGTCGTCCGATTTGAGGGCAATGTGGCGCTGCGGGAGCTGCTGTGGTACTGCATCTATACTTGTGATTGGTTCAACTCTGGGTGACTAAACGACTGATAACAACTGATTCGGATCAGATGCCAACTTTCCTAATACAATCCTCTGAGTAAAGTTGCTGATTGTTGTAATATTTTAATGTTTGCAGACTATTAAACCAGACTTTGCTGGAAGTATGATAGGGATTTTCGGGTCAGATGAATTGAGTGAAACAAGGTGAGATTGGTTCTACTGATGCTATAGATTGCCGGGTAACTATGGAGGAAAGACTACAAAAAGTCATCGCACACTGGGGAATTGCCTCCCGTCGTCATGCCGAGCAAATGATTCGCGCAGGGCGGGTTCGGGTGAATGGGGAAGTTGCAGAAATTGGTCAAAAGGTTGATCTATCCTCGGATTGTGTTGAAGTTGATGGTCAAACTTTAGAGCCGACTCGACAGCCTAAACACATCTATCTGCTGTTAAATAAGCCGATGGGTGTAATTTCTACCTGTAGCGAGCCCCGTGGTCGACGCACTGTTCTGGATCTGCTGCCAAAGTCTCTGCGTCAAGGTCAGGGAATCCACCCTGTTGGCCGTCTAGATGCAAATTCTACTGGGGCTTTACTGCTGACAAATGATGGAGATCTAACCTTCGGCTTGACCCATCCTCGACATCATATTCCCAAGGTCTACTGGGTTGGTATTCAGGGAAATCCCTCTGATTCCGTCCTAGACCAGTGGAGACGCGGGGTAGTACTGGCCGGTCAGCGGACACTTCCCGCACAAGTGCGACGCTTGCAACAATCGTCGCCCTCTCAAGCAATACTAGAAATCGTTTTATTTGAGGGCCGAAACCGCCAAATTCGCCGAGTTGCGGAGCAGTTAGGTCATCCGGTTGCTTGGTTGCATCGAATAGCGATTGGGCCGATTGGCCTGGAAACTGTGGGTCAGCCACTCTTGACAGAAGGGGCGTATCGTCACTTAAATGATTCAGAAGTTGTCTTTCTCCAGCAACAAATCCATTCTCAAACCGGAGCTTTATCTGAGGGTGATCAATCTGAGGTGAACATGTTAGCGAATGCTACGTTAGCAAATACTGGATTAGTAGGTTATCAAACAGCAACCAAGGAGTGTGGTGTATGAAAGAAGGTTCCTCTTCCGCCAATCAGCAAAGATCTGCATCAGCCTCAACTGATCAGTCAAGCAGCACCCAGGTGCAACGCTTGATGGAGATTGGTCAGCAGCTTGCCTACGCCCGCGAACACCACTCTCTATCAATTGATTTAGTAGCGGCCTATACCAATATTCGTCCCCACCTCCTGCAGGCCCTAGAGCAGGGTAAGTTGGAGCAATTGCCGGAGGGGATCTATACCCAAGGATTAATTCGACGGTACGGTGATGCACTGGGCTTGGACGGCCGAGAACTGGCAGATTACTTCAGTCCAGAACCGATTCAACACTTTGCCCAGTCTCGGAAGCGCTCCTTTAACCTGCCTCAACTGCGACCCACCCACCTCTACCTCACCTATATCCTGTTAATTATTTTTGCAGTGAATGGGCTAGCTTACCTGATTCGCACCCCTGGCGATTCTCAAGGTGGCCCGGAACGACAAGTTGCAACCCAGAATCTGGAGCCGCAAAATTCGGTCACGGCCACTCCAGAACCGTCAACTCAGACAACCACCGCAACAGTAACAACGACGGCCCCCAATTCCCTACCAGGCTCCGCTGCAAAAAATGCGGTGCAGCCGACAGTCACCTTAAGCCCTCAGCAATCCTCGGCTCAAGCCGTTCAGGTTGGAGTAAATGTTAAAGATGAGTCCTGGGTATTGATTGAGGTGGATGGAAAGACAGAATTCCAGGGAATCCTCCCCGGCGGAACTCAAAAAACCTGGGAAGCGAGGGAAGAACTGGTAATCGTTGCTGGAAATGCCGGGGGCGTAATTATTACTGTCAATGATGGAGAAGCCCGACGCCTGGGTGAACCAGGAGCAGTTGAAGAGGCAGTCTTTAAAGCCATCTCTGATTCGGAAACCGATCAAGAATCTAATTCCTAGGATATTTTCCCAGTCAGGTGATTGCTAGAAAGGGATTTCCCAAATAGCGAGGGGGAGTTGCCTGGATTCCCGCCTGCGCGGGAATGACACAGTTAACTCTCAACAACTCCCTAGTCCCCTGGCAATCGCCCATAGGTCTCCGTCCAGAACCGCAGGCGATCGCGGATCTCATCGGTCAAAGCAGTGCACTCAAATCGCCAGGCCCAGTTACCTTCAGCCACACTGGGTTGATTCATCTTGGCGTCGCCTCCCAAGCCCAGAACATCTTGCAGGGGAATAATTGCCTGGTTTGGAACAGACGCCAGGGCCAGCCGAATTAAGTCCCAATGAATCCCTTGATCACCCACCGCGCCGAGATAGCGAGTTACCCTTGCCTTTTCCTGGAGGCTGCGTTGATCAAACCAGCCTATCGTGGTGTCATTGTCGTGGGTTCCAGTGTAGAAGACCCAATTGGTAGAGCCGTAGTTGTGAGGCAGGTAGGGATTATCTGGCCCTGAATCAAAGGCAAAATGCAGCACTTTCATGCCAGGTAGTTCAAACTTGTCCCGTAGTTCCTCAACCTCCGGTGTGATAAGCCCCAAATCTTCAGCAATGATCGGCAGTTGACCCAGGCGCTCATTTAACAACTGGAAGAGTTGATCACCTGGAGCATCTACCCAATGGCCATTTACCGCAGTGGTCTCTCCTTGAGGCACGGCCCAAAATGCCTGTAGTCCTCGGAAGTGGTCAATTCGAATCAAATCTACACAGTCCAGAATAGACTGCATCCGCTGAATCCACCACTGAAATCCCTGCTGTTGCAACCGTTCCCAGTTATAGACTGGATTGCCCCAGAGCTGACCTGTCTCACTAAAGTAATCGGGCGGCACACCTGCCATTAAAGAAGGTTCGCCAGTTTCTCCATCCAGACAAAAGATTTCCGGATGTGACCAAACATCAGCACTGTCGTGGGCCACATAGATAGCCACATCACCAAAAATTTGCACCCCTTGCTCATTAGCGTAGGTTTTGAGTCTAGCCCACTGGCGGAAAAATTCAAACTGAAGATATTTATGAAAGAAGACCTGCTTTTCGAGTTTTTGTTGCCAGGTCTTCAAAGCTTCAGGCTTGCGACGAGCAATATCCTTGTCCCAGACGTGCCAGCTAGCCCCTTCCTGGTCTTCCTTTATCGCCATGAAAAGGGCATATTCATCTAGCCAGAACGCCTTGTCACGACAGAAATCTTCAAATTCAGTCTGCTGTTCTGAGGTGGTATCTTTCTGAAACCTGTCGCAAGCCGTCTGAAATAGACCCATTTTGTAAGCAGTGACGCGATCAAAATCCACCTTATCGGTTGGAAATTCTGGCGGACGGGTCAGGTCTTGCTTTGTCAGTAAGTTGGCCTCTACCAGTCGTTCAGGGCTGATCAGGAGCGGATTTCCAGCAAATGCAGAGTAGGCCAGATAGGGAGAATTCCCAAATCCTGTCGGCCCAAAGGGTAAAATCTGCCACAGCTTTTGTCCACTGTCTCTCAAAAAGTCAACAAATTGATGAGCAACTGGCCCAACATCGCCAATACCGAAGGGACTCGGCAAGGAGGTCAGATGCAGCAGAATGCCGCTCGTTCTTGGAAATGGCATAGCAAAAAGAAATTAGAATGTCTAGACGGTCAGCGGAGACTTGTACAATTCGTCAGTTGTACCGGAATAAATGGTACTCAGACAAATGCATTTAGACAGATGCGTTTAGGCAGAACTTAGACAGCATCAGTTTCCTCCAGGAAGAAGGGGAAGAGTATGCGCCGTTCAGGTCTGATGCAGACTCGAGCCTAACCTCAATCTTACTCCCCAGACCGCACATAAAAAGATCACAATAACGTTAAAAGACAGGAGTATGCCCCTCAGCTTGCTTAGGATTCGGCTTTGTCTCCGTAATGAAGTTGGGAGAGGGCGCAGGTATCGGGTCTTCAGTCAGTCCCGTGTCGTTTGTGAGAATGTCTTTGCCGAGCCAAACGTTAAAAGCAATGATGGTAGACTCTAGTCATATTTTCTTGCCTTTACATTATTGATGTGTCGTCATGAAGCTTGCCAAATTCCTGAAAAGATTCCTACTCACCCAGGTTAGAAAAGGTTTCTGGCGATCGCCGCTCTTGATTTGCACCCTATCTTTTATTCTCTGTTTAATTTTCTCCCCCATTATTGCTCAAGGTGCTTCTCGGCTAGATGCCGTTGCTTCAACCCCATCCGAAGTCACTCAAGCCTCGGATCAGAACCCCGTCGAACGAGCTAAATCCCTCTACACCCAGCAAAGGTATCGGGAAGCCATCCAAGCCTGGCAAGAAGCCATTGACCGCTTTGCCCAACAGAATGATCGATTGAACCAGGCCATTTCCCTCAGCAACCTATCGTTGGTTTATCAGCAAACCCAGGAATGGGACAACGCAACTCAAGCGGTGACCAACAGCCTTGCCCTGTTGCAACAATTGAAAGCAACCGAAAAAACCTCAAAGATCCGAGCCCAAGCCCTGGATATTCAAGGCAGTCTCAAACTGACAAAGGGTGATGCGGAAGCAGCTCTCAAAACCTGGAAAATAGCCGCCGATATTTATCAAGATTCGGGCAGTCTCAACTACTTAACTCGAAATCAAATTAACCAGGCCCAAGCCCTACAAGCCCTGGGACGTTATGGTGGGGCCGAAGATCTGTTGCAAGACGTTACTCAACAGCTTGAAAACCAGCCAGATTCAGCCGAAAAAGTTGCTGCTCTGGCCAGTTTAGGCGATGTTTATCGAGTGGTTGGAAATTTAGCGGAGTCGAGAAATCGCTTAAATCAAAGTCTGGAACTTGCCAGAAATTTAGACCTGACAGAATCCCAAGCGGCCATCCTCATTAGCCTCGGAAATGTAGATCAATCGGCTGCGGCTCAGATTGTCAATCCCCAGGAAGAAGAGTCCAAAGCGAACGCGGTTAAAGAATTTCAGGCAGAGGCAAAGCAGAATTACCAAATTGCAGCGACAATTTCTAATTCTCCCCTGACTCAGGTAAAGGCTAGATTAAATCAACTGAGCTTGGCGGTGTTGGCTCAGCAGTGGAATGAAGCGGAAGAATTACAGGCAGAAATTCAGCGCAATCTACAGCAATCTCCCAGGAGCCAAACCACCATCTACAGTGAACTCAACCTGGCACAAAACCTGATGTGCTGGGCCGCAGCGGAAACTGATGCAGCACAATACAAGAGTTTTTCACCCCTGCTACAAAGCTGTCCCATCCTGACAGAACAGGCTAGAAGTTCTGAAAATCCTAAAACTTCGACTAGCTCAACTTCCTGGGAAGTGATTAGAAAAATCACCCAGGTGGCAATCCAGGATGCCCGATCTCTACAAAGCCCCCAGGCTGAAGCCTACGCCCTGGGTTATCTCGCGGCCACCTATCAACAGGAGCAAAATTTCATGGAGGCCGAAAAATATACCCGTCAGGCTCTCGGCTTAATTTCTTCCTACGAAGCAGGTGAGATTGCCTATCTGCTCCAGTGGCAACTTGGACGCTTGCAGAAGATTCAACAAAAAACCCAACCAAAACCGCTAACTGATCCAACTAATGCTTACAACCTTGCCTTCCAAACCTTGGGATCAATTCGGAGGGATTTGCTGGCCATTAGTTCCGACGTTCGATACAGTTTTCGGGATAGCATTGAGCCTTTGTATCGAGAGTATGTTGATCTGTTGTTGAGCCCAGATGAACCGCAGCCCAGTTTAGACAATCTGAAACAGGCGCGCACTGTACTTGAGGCACTGCAGCTGGCAGAGATTAATGACTTCTTTCAAGATGCCTGCACGGAAGCGAAGCCGCAGGAAATTGATGCCGTGATCGATGCCACAGATACACCTACAACGGTAGTTTATCCGATTATTCTGGAAGATCGAATTGAAGTGATTCTCAAGCTTCCAGGACAGGATAATTTCGCCCACTACAGAACTAAAGTCACTCAGACAGACGTTGAACAAACGGTGAGTGAAATTCAACCCTATCTGGTCAGGAATCCCTTTGGATTTGTGGAAGCTTATAAGAATCGAGCCCGCATTGAGCTGGAAATGGCCTCTGCTTATATCTATGACTGGTTATTGCGCGAAGCCGAACCCCTATTGGCTGAGAGTCAATCCACGACATTAGTCTTTGTACTGGACGGGGCATTGCGAAAGATTCCCATGGCCGTTTTGTATGACGATCAAACCGAGCAGTATTTGATTCAAAAATACGCGATTGCCCTGGCTCCTGGTTTACAATTGCTCAATCCCAGACCCTTTTCAGAAGCAAGTCTAAACGCTTTGCTGGCTGGGGTGGGAGAGCAGCAGACGATTGAAGGCAAAGAATTTAGTCCCCTGGAGCAGGTGCAGCCGGAACTGGAGAGTATTGAAGAGTTGGTTCGTCTCGGGGAAGAACGTTTGTTGAATGAGGAATTTAATCTTACGAATCTGGAGAGCCAGCTAGAGCAAACTGACCTGACGATTCTGCATGTCGCCACCCATGGGGAGTTCAACTCCAATCTGGATGATAGTTTCATTGTGGCCTGGAATAAATTAATCACGGTTCGAGAAATCGACCGCCTCCTGCGGGAGCAACGGGCGGATCAGGCGGTTCCGATTGAGTTGCTGACGTTGAGTGCCTGTGAAACGGCGGAGGGGGATGATCGAGCGATTCTGGGGATTGCCGGGGTTGCGGTTCGGGCTGGAGCCCGGAGTACGGTTGCAACGTTGTGGAAGGTGAGCGATGCGTCAACGGCGGAGTTTATGCGATTGCTCTATCAGGAACTGAAGCAGGCGAATGAAAGTGGAACGGTTGATAAGGCGAAGGCGCTTCAGAAAGTGCAGCGATATTTTCTGGAGGATCAGGAGACTGAACCAGATTGGAAACTGCCCTATTACTGGGCTCCGTTTGTCTTAATTGGGAATTGGTTGTAGGGTTCTACTGTGCCTTAAGAATTAAATCCCTCCCCTGAAACTGTCTGTTCTAAATGCTTTTGTCGCCACAGGTTTGGTGACCAGTGGGCTATTCTTCCTAAAATTTCCGGTTCGGGCTCAGATTGTTCCGGATAATTCTTTGGGAAGTGAAGGGTCTGTGGTTATTCCTAGTCAGGATATTCGAGGAATTCTAGGTGATTTGATTGAGGGTGGGGCAATCCCTCCCAGAATGGAGTTCAACGCCAATCCTAAAACCCCTATCTCTGCCAACCTCAACTCTAATAGAGAACAGAAATTATTCACAAAGCTGATTTGCTGTAGAACTGAGCAAATCTTTCAACTCTTCTGAGGGAGATTCAATCGATAGCACTTCCTGCCAGAAATCCAACCAAAGTTCTTGACCCGCAAAGTAATCCGCTCGACGCAACTTGGCCGTATCCCCGGTAATGTTTTGAGCCGTTAATTCCTGTTCCAACTGTTGCAATTCCTGAGTAACCGCTGCTCGTTGCTCAGCCGTCATCACCTTAAAGTCAATCGGGAAATATTTGTCATAGGCACCGGAGGGCTTGTCTGAGAAATACCATCTGTAGGTCTGACCCGGTTGCAGCGGGGCTGCAATCTCTACCTGACGCAAAACCAGAGAATCGGACAGATCCAACGTTACTTGATTAGTGTCAGAAATTTTCTGTTCCCACAGAGCATCTCGACTCTCTGGCTCTCGGATTTCCACCTGGGTCACCCTTCCGATCCAGGTTAGGGCAGGCTGATCACTCCAGACCTGGATAGTTTCTGAATAGTTGGGCGCGATCGCGCAAACCTGATCATCCTCATCCCCCCTCTGATCTCCTCCTTCGCCACCGCCTCTCCGGGGTGTTCTGGGGGCTCTACTATTTGGAAAGATTGCTCGCCAGGCCCGATCTCCGCCTTCGATGCCACTCCCAGGATGAGGTTGAGTGGGGGGTTGGGACAGGGTTTGTGATAGTATGCGGGATAGGAATTGGATGGATTCACCAGTGAAGCTATCAGATAGTGTGGTGGGTAAGGCAATGGATAAAGACAGGGTTGAGTAGAGGGTTAACGAAACTATTGAATAGAATTTCATCGCAAGTCTCCTGGTGAATTTGACATTTAATAATATTTTGGGGTCAGGAAAAACTACTGGGATTTTCCTAAATTCAGATTAGGCAAAACATAGATCCAGAGGATCAGAGTTGGAAGCAGAATTGGCAGTAGAATAAAGCCTGAGATATAGAATTGCAAACTGACTAACGCATAAATTAACGTTCCCCCTAAAAGAACGACTAAAACTTTTTTGTGATAGATCTGATATTGACTCCAAATCGTTAGGCCCTTACCCATCACGGCAAATAACCATAAAACCCATAGATCAGGAATTGGAATGATGGCCTTTTGAGTTGAAAAATGATGAAACAGATAGGCGTGGACTTCGCCGCCTAGAAACGTTCGGCAGAAACCCCGAGTTTTAGTGGGGATACCAATTCTGGAATCACAAAATTGAGAGGGGGGAGCCAAGTTGTCTTCACCTTTATAATTAATTCCAGCATCATCATATCCTCCGGGGATAATCATCACAACAGATTGAGGATACCATTGCTTAAGTTTCTTGGGGTTGGTTTGCAAAAATTCCTGTGAGGAAACGTGCTTGTAGATGTAGTCCGGTGGAATCGAAAAGTCAGTAATCGGATGTAGCCTATATTGATAGAATGCATAGGAATATCGGGTTAATAGTGAAGGCCGCATCCAATCAGTAAAGAGCTGCTGCTCCAGATCAATCGGGTTCATTTGCTGTAAATTCCTGGTTTCAAGCTGTTCGGAATTGTGTGCTAGGGCTAGAAGGTAGCTCAGTGGAAAAGGTGTTGGATCGCCTTCTACGGGGAGTAGGGTCATGTATCGCCCATTATCCCAGAGGCGCGTATTTCCTTGCCATTTTTGATCAGTAAATTCGGAACGTGTCCAGAGGCGTTGACCTTGTTTTAGACTGGTTCCAAAAATATATAAAGTCTCTGAATTTTCTCTGGCGGTACTGAGGGATGCTTCTAGTTTTTGATCCTCTTCGGGCTTCTCTTGATCAAGCAAGTAATCAAACCCAGCAATTCTAGGATTTAAATCCACCATGTGATCAACAAGTTTAGCGAAATACTCTCGATTCAGCTTTTCTTCTGCCAGACTCGGATCTTGTTTGAGAGATTCATCATCAATGTATACAAGGAGAATTGACGGATCACGAGCGGGAAATTGCTGAGTAAAATGACGATAATCTGCCTGGACTTTGACCCTTTGTTCTAAGAGTTTGTATTGTACAGAGGGCAGCAAGCTTAGCGCAGATAATGCTGCTAGTGCTGTTAGCTCGTACCATTTTGGGCGGCAGAACTGTTTAACAATGTCTCGCCAGCCTGAAGGTTTGAGCTTAAACCATTCGGTGTTGGGATAGCGGAAGAGAGAGGGGATCAAATAGGCGGAGGGATAGGTGAAAGACTTCTTCACTCTCAGGAAGTCGCAGGTGTCTACTAGTGATTCTCGAACATTTTTGTATTCCGCTAAGTTCTGAAGAAATTGTAAAAGAAAATCCTGGGCAACCTGATTATGAATCGGTTCTCGCATGACTGCCACTTGACTTAATCCCAGGTCAATTAATGTCTCTGCAATTTTCAAGCCATTGCAGGAATTAAACAGGGCAAATTGTAAGCCTCGACTTTTAGCAAGCTTTAGCTGTTCAGTAATGTCTTGAATTTGAAGATTCTGACCTGGCGCAATGCCTAATTCTCCACCTGTTGTCGTCGTTTCATTGCTATGACCCGCAAAAAATAGAATATCCCAGCCCTTTTCGTCCGTGATCGCCGTTTTGATTTCATCTTCTAGCACTGAGAGGGGTTGACCTGGCTGCCAGCCAACCATTTCTATGGTGACGAGAGATTTAAGTTTTGCTTGTAAGGTTTCCAGATCTTTTTGAAAATTTAAATTGTTATCCTGACCGATGATGGCCAGGATGCGGGCACGAGACCGTTTCAGATTGACTGGGGCAGCTTCCGCTTGAATACTGGCAGGCATTCGAGCAATTTGAATCCGACCTGTTGTTCCAAATTCACTGCCGATCTCCCAGACTTCCCACGGCAGACGAGCCAGTTCGACAGAACCACAGGCAATCAGCAAATTGGTCGGTTCTGATTCGGGTTTTGCCTGACAGACTTGAGAAACCTGGGCTCGAATCTTGTAGAGTGGCCCGCTCCGTAGCCAGTCCTGAAATGCCAGAATTAATTGTCCTTCTGCGGTGGTGAGACGCCCCCGCCAATCTGTGTTAGTTGAAGTAATTGCGCCACCGCCAACGGGCCTACCTCGCAACTCGTGGTTTGGAGCGTCAAAGGATTGATTTTGATAAAAGTTAAGATAAGCTTTACGCCATTCTTGATACAAACCGGTTAGCGCTTTGGGAAAAGCAACCTGAACCGAAAGTTGCTGCCCTGCCCCCCAAAATAGGTTGAACAGACAGGATTGTTCGACTTGTTGCACACTGAGTCGGAGCATATTCACTCAACCAATGGAATTAAAGCGGAGATTGAATCAGAGGACTCAATCTTGAAATTTAACTGGCAAAGGTGAGGGCAGGCAAGGAAATCGCACTGCCATCAGAAAAACCGATGCTGACATGAAAGGGTTCATTGTATTCGCCGATCACCTGGGCATAGAGATAATCCTGTTGCGGATCCATCAGTACTGGAGCCTGGAGGATCTGAGATTCATCCCGCACCTGAAGTTGAGTACCGAGGGGGAGGTTTGAATCAGTTTGGGTTGCCAGGAGTAGTAAGAGTACCCATTCTGAAAGGTTAGGATCAGATTCTATTGGCCAAATACTAGCATAAACACGCAGACCCAGGTCTCCCCAGGCCAACTCTCGATAGCCCGTTCGAGCCTCTAGTGGAATCACCAGTCCAGCCTGATTTCTTAGATCAACAACGGCATCTTCAAACATCTCAATGGGGGTACGCTGTGGGCGCCGCTCCATCCAGGCGAGGCTAACCCAGTTCCAATCGGACGGTTCCCAATTGTGTAAGGCATAGATTTGAGAGGTAGCGGTGCACCCCGTTGCCATCTCCTCCGGTACTCCAGCAGCATTAGAAATGCTGTAGTGCGATGTAGCATTCATAGATTAGGGAATGGTCTTCAAGTGTATAGCGTTGGATTGTGTCCTGTCTTTACATACCCAAAGCTGGAGAGACCTATGCAGGGATGGATGTTACCGCAGGAAAAAATCAGTAATTCGCCATAAAATCTCTATCTGAGGTGGGTATCAACTTAAGGCGAAAAAGGTTGACTGTGTAAAGGTTTGGGCTGACATGGTTTATATGACTGTCTTGGCATAGGCAGCTCAGTAAATGTACTGAGAATCGACTCAAATAAGTCTGGAAAAGATTGCCCAAAAAG
>JBHJGO010000059.1:0-48746 GCA_050331715.1 Microcoleaceae cyanobacterium | reverse complement strand
AACTCAGGCTTGTCGCGCAGCACGCTTAGGAGAGACAGTTCCTTCATTGCTACCCCATCAAGACTGATATTTTATTCTTCAACCCCCTGAATTTTTACCTCTAGAAACCAAACTTTAGAAACCAAGCTTTAGAAACCATACACTAGAAACCACACACACTATATAGCAATCACAAATGATACAGCGTTTCCAACGCTGGTGGAGTACAGGAGGTTGGGGCGCACCGCACCTCAACCTACTAAATCTGTACCTCACTAGATCTGGTAAGGCTTTATGTGATATGGAGGTGAAGGGGGCGTTACCACCTTCTTGGGGACAAAGAATAACTAAGCTGCAATCGATCCACAAATTTGGTTTTCAAATTCTTGTTCCTGCTGCTCACTCTCGATAATGGCCTGTTGTATCACTTGGGGTACAGTTAACCCGGATTGGAGCTGACGTAGCCAGGTCTGTGCCGTATTCCCACTGCGCAGTATCGCTTTCACAGGTGAAAGAAAACAACTAAAACCCTGAGCTTTAGCAAAGGGCCATACTTGCTCATACAGTGCCTCAATCCAATCTCGTGCAGTAATGGCTTGTCCATCCTGCCAATGGCGTAGTTCTGCATCTAAGCTTTGCCGGGCTGCTGCCATTTCATTTTCATCGGTTAGGTGAACCAGATCCCGGTTACGGTTGGCTTCTGGAAAGGTACTCAGCTTCAGCGGATCGAGTTCAGGAAAGGTCAACATTTGCCAGATGCGCGCTTCGAGTAACGCCGTAATTGCCAGTAGAGAAATGGGGTTTACTATCAGATCGCAAATTCTCAACTCCAAGCGATTTAAATTGTAGGGACGGCGATCGCCGTTGGGCCGTACTGCTGACCACAGGTGACGCACATTCTGCATTGTACCTTTAGCCAGCTCTTCCTCTGTCCATTCAATATAATGACGGTGACTCTCAAATAGAGGCACATGGGCTGGTGTTTTTGGGAAAACCTGCCAGCGGGAGGAGTGGCTACCCGTCGCTTGACCATCTAAAAACGGGGAGGCTGCACTCAGGGCTAGATAGAGAGGCGCTTCAACCCTTGCCAGTCGCACAGCCTGCATGAGCTTCTCCGGATCACTGATGCCAATATTGATATGAATGCTGGCCGTGACAACTTTTGTTCCGTAAGTTTGCTCGATATAGTCGTGGTAGGGGTTCTGAGGATCAGAGCGGTGAAAGTGATGGCTCCCTCCCAGGGATAAAGTGCTCCCCGGAATTAAGGTGTAGTTTCCTAGAGATTTCAAATACTGCCGCAGTCGCGCTCGGGGCTTAATCAAAGCGCAAAGGAGGCGGTCATAGCAGCAAAGGGGAGCTGTAGTGTACTCAACATTACGGCTATCCGGCTCTCGAACAAACCCCTCCAGGTTTGCCACAATTTTGTCCGACAATCCAACTATTTCGCCCTGAGGAGTGCCTGTGTAGATTTCGACCTCAAAGCCCTTTGAAAGTTGCACGCTGATTCCTCGCTACGTCAATGCCTGATTAAACTCTTGAATCCTCAGCCTGATCCTACCATGGGGCATCAATTTCAGGCAGAATGATGCACTACACTAAAGATAGATCCTCAGGAAGACTCTGCTGTATATCCACCGTTACCACAGCATTCTATGTCTTCCTATTCAATCTACGACTTAATCATCTTTTTGCTCACCAGAATTAATCTTGCCTGTTGCTTTAACCCCTTTGGTATCCTTATCTTTCAATTCCTTGGAACGCTCCCCTTTAGTTGAATCGCTCTCCTTTAGCACTTCAGCGAAAGCGAAATTAGGGGCGGCCAGCACAAAGATAACCGTTGGTAAGCCTTCCACGATTTTCTGCAATCCCTCGTAGTATTCGCTGTAGTCATCCACCTGACCGGGCTGAGCCATGCCAAGGAAAATTAGATCGGCCCTTTGGGAAGAGTGACGCAGGATGTCTGTAAAGGGTTTTCCGCCAGAAACAATCACCTGGGGTTCAGCCCCGATCCGTAGCTCATCCACCAGTTGCGTGACGTTTAACCGGGCCGCTTGAGCTGCTGTCTTATCTGGAACCACTAATTTCAGATGAATTTCTGCACCCCGCCACTCCATACTGGTGCGGAGGAGATAGGCCAGAATTAACATCAAGCCTCCATTGGCATTCAAGCCGCCCCACCAAATATTGATCCGCTTGCGATGTCTTCCCACGAGGGATTGGTCAGATCCCCGAAAGATGATCACGCTACGTCCCTGTTGATGGAATTTCGCAATCATCTGGCAGTAGGAATCCAGTCGCGATGGATCGGCCTTGCTATCTCCAAGCAGAATCGTATTTGGGATTAATGGGCCAATGCCATAGGACTCCGCTAGTTTCTCTGCTCCCAGGAATGGATCGGCAGCGGTAATCACCCGAACAAACCCTTGAATTCCTCGCTTGTCCAGGTATTCTCGCAGAGTTGTCTCCATTTCACTGCACTGGGCGGGTGCTCTTGATCCCGCAGGTAAGACGGTGCAAACCGTAAAGAAACTGCGGCGATGGGTAAAAGCAGCGGCTAATTCAACCAGATGCCAGCGCTTTGTCGGAGCACCGGAAAAAACCAAAATGTGGGGTCGCCAATTCTTAGCATCTGGGGTGTAACTAATCTGCAAAACCCCCATTCGGACGAGTGCCATCCAGATCCCCTGACGCACATCCCCCCAGGCACTCTCCAGTTCCCGACGTTCCAACCAGATATAAACCCCGAACACAATCCCAGCCGCCATTACCGTTGCCGCAGCGTCAATCAAAAACATGACCGCCAAACAACCAATAACACCCAACAAGGGAAAAATCCAATGTACCCGGAAAGCTGGACGAAAGGAAGGACTTCTGAGGAAACTTTCAATCCCGGCCGCTAGATTCAGCACCAAATAGGTGGTGAGGAAAAACATACTCAATACCGGAGCAATTAAGTTGAGATCCCCAGCACTGACGGCAACGAGAACAAAAACTAGAGTAATGACGGTTGCCAGGCGGGGTTCGTCGGTTTCGCCACTGCCCGTTCCTAGAAATTTCAACCCAGCGGGCAAAACCCCATCTCGGGCCAGAGCTTGAAGAATTCGTGGCGCACCTAGAATACTACCCAATGCACTGGACAACGTCGCCCCCCAAACTCCTAGTAAAACTGCTGGCCCCCAAAAGGCAATTCGCTGCATCACCAGCGGATCAGCAAGCAACGATTCAGGTTGTGCTCGGGATACAAGAACAACCGGGATGACCATGTAAATCACATATCCAGTCACCACAGCAGCTAGTGTGCCAATGGGAATAGCTCGAACCGGATCGCGTAAGTCCCCTGACATATTAACTCCAGCCATGATTCCAGTCACCGCTGGAAAGAACACCGCAAAGACTGCCCAAAATCCTAGCTCTGGAATTTCGCTTGCCACCTGCAAATCAACTGCATCGACAGGTATCGGATGCCCCAACCCAAAGGAAACCAATGAGAGGGCTATCGCTGCCATGATGAAATACTGGGCTTTGATAGCCAGTTCAGCCGAAACCATCGCGATCAAAGTGACAATCAGGGTGGTCACCAGAGCAACAACCTTAATCTGCAACTGCGGAAACGTGATCGCTAGACTTTCAGCAAAGCCAATCGTGTATAGAGCGACTGAAATTGCTTGGGCAAAATAGAGAGGAATTCCAACGGCTCCCCCAGACTCAATCCCCAGGGAACGACTAATCATGTAGTAGGCTCCCCCCGCTCGAACTACCCGTGAAGTGGCGATCGCACAGATTGACAAAGACGTTAAAAAGGTAATCGAATTAGATAAGGTAACAATCACCAAGGCTTGTGCCAAACCCACCTGACCAATGACCCATCCGAACCGGAGGTACATGATTACCCCCAGAATGGTTAGAATCGATGGAGTATAGACCCCTCCAAAGGTTCCCAGACCTGCTTCCTGTTGAGGCGATGCCGCAGAGTCAGTTGATTGTGAGCGCCAGGGCAGAAGAAATTTCACTGGATTTTGATGCGTTAGGGCTACATAGATACTCTAGTTTAAAATTAGTTCTAGCTTGACCCATATCAGGAAATGAAACTCTCTCTCCACAAAGAATTCAATAGACCTGACTTCAAGGCTAACTTTGCTGTGTGATTCTGTAGAATTCGAGGGTAGACTAAATATTGATTCTCTGCTCGATGCAGTCTCAACTCATTAAGGTAGTGCGATATGACCCAATCCCCTCGTCCTCCTGTTCCTAAACCTCCGGCTCCGGGTATTCCGCCTCGTCCAGTGCCGCCTCCCCCTCCAACGACATCCATCAAAAAGGAGGCAGCAGTAGGTGCTAGAGCAGCAGGCCTTGCACCGGGGCAAATCCCTCTAACCGAAATTGCGCGGCAGGCGAATGATCAGGGAGCATCTGACATTCATGTGGGTGTGGGCGAGCTTCCTCGGTTTCGGATCCGAGGCGATATTTCTCCTCTGGAGTTACCGCCGACCGATCTCAATACCTTCATGAGTTGGTTGCGAGAAATCCTCACCGATGAAGAGATTCAACAGTTCCAGGATCATCTTGACTTTGATGGAGCAGCCGACCTGGGGTTCGTGCGAATCCGAATTAGCATCTTTGATTCCTTCCGAGGCCCCTCTATGGTTCTGCGTCTGATCGGGTCAACGATCTTAACGCTAGAGCAACTGAAGCTGCCAGAGGTTTTTAAAAAAGTTTGCCACTATCACAAGGGTTTATTGTTAATCACGGGGCCAACAGGTTCAGGAAAATCAACTACCCTGGCAGCCATGATTGACTACATGAACAAAAACTTTGCCTACAACATCATTACCATCGAAGATCCAGTAGAATTTGTTCACCAGAGTCAGAAATCCCTGATCAAGCATCGGGAGGTCGGACGCCATACGTTGAAATTCTTCAATGCCCTGAAGGGAGCCCTGCGACAGGATCCAGACATGATGCTGGTGGGCGAGATTCGGGATAAGGAAACCATGCAAATTGCTCTGAAGGCCGCGTCCACAGGTCACTTAGTCGCCGGAACACTCCACACGAATAGCGCGATTAAAACCCTAACCCGAATTCTGGATATGTTCTCTGCTGAGGAACAGTATTCGATCAAGGTGTCAATCTCCGAATCTTTAGTCGCTATTATTGCTCAATTGCTTTGTAAGACAACAGATGGTAAGCGAGCAGCGTTCCATGACATTTTGATCAACACTGATGTGATCAAGGAATACATTGTCAAAGATCAGTATGAAGAGATTAACCAGATCATGCTGAAAGATACCTACGAAGGCATGACCACCATGAACAAGTCTCTATACGGGTTATATCAAGAGGGCCGAATTACAGAAGAAACCTGTTTGGAAATGTCACCGTTCCCCAATGAAATGAGTCAAATGTTACGGGGACGGGTTTAGGAAAAGGGATGAGTCTAAGGAAAGTGTGAAATTTTAACCTCTGATGTTTGCAAGACAATACAGTATCTGCATAGGGGGTAAATGATTAACCCCCTTGTTAGTATTTGTTCGAGTTAACATCGCAAGTGGGTCTGATGCTTTGAATGTCCATCCATCGAGTGCTGCAGGTCTGTTCAAAGGAATTGCTTTGTTCACGCCAGGGGGAGATTTGGCCTACTGCATTGATCCGAACAAGCGAGATCGATGGCACACCCATCTCTGCCTTGCCCTCCAACAAGCCCTGAATTTATCAGAAATTCCCCATTTTTTAGTGCCATGTTACACCGCCACTCTAGATCGATGGCTTGATCCCAATACTCAAACCATTAAGCAGTTTGCAGAGGCCTATCCGCCCGTCCTGCGGTATCAAGCTCTTTTAAACGCAGTGTTTGAGATTGGGAATTTGCTGTGGCAGACCGCCCCACATTCCGGTGAGCTATGCAATCCTTTAGTGATTTCAACTTACCATGAACAATTTCCACAACTCTGGCAAAACCACGATCTGGTCATCCGAGTCCAGAATGAGGCGTACCCGACAGCAGAGACAGAAACATTTTCACCTCTGCGAGTCCCTGATGTTTGGCCTCAAACATCTGCTAGTATGAGCTCTCACAAAGCGCCACCGGGTTATGTTCTGCGGTTGTTTGTTTCAGGCCACAATCTGGCGACTGAGAGGATTCTGAAAACCCTGCATCAACTTCTGGAACAACTGACCGACTACCCCTACACGCTCAAGGTGGTTGATGTGCTGCGCCATCCTGAACAGGCAGAAGCGGATCATATTTCAGCAACCCCTACCCTGACCAAGGTTTGGCCGAAGCCAGCTTGTCGTGTGGGGGGTGAGGGGAGTAATCTCGACACCTTGGTGGCTTTTTTGGGAGATGCGAATGATATCGAAGATTCTTAGCGGCTAGTTCTTCCAGAAAAACAATCGCCTTAATCATCTGCTGACTCCTGAGAGCTCCGTCCTAACTTCTGATTAATCCGATTCATTAGTAAGTCCACCTCTGGCAAGTTCATTCGAGTCGTCAAAATCGCAAAGATTCCTAAACTGGCCAAACTAGCGGTTCCCAACTCCACCAACCGCTGTAGAAATCCACCAATATCTGGCAATTGTTCCAGTCCCCAGTAGGTTCCGTAGGCAATTCCTCCAGTTAGCAGACTGGCCAGTACCAGTTGCAAAAAAGGCAAACTCCATTCCCTCAACGGTAAACCGTGGAGCCGCTGGTGTAGCAACACCAGCAACGCAATCATTGAAATCAGGTTCACTCCAACCGTTGCCAGGACTAACCCCGGTGCACCCAGAGCCCGAATCAAGACATAGTCCAGCACCGCATTGAAGAAAATATTGACAACGCTAATCCGAAACGGAGTTTCTGCATCTCCCAGCGCATAGAATACCCGCACCAATACATCCCGTCCTAGATAAACAAACATGCCAATGCCATAGGCCACCAATAGGGAGGCAACGAACCGAGAAGCATTCAAATCAAAGGCGTAGCGTTCATAGACTACGCGCACAATTGGAACCGCCAGGGCCACCATTAAAGCCCCTAAGGGGAGCATAGTAATTGCACTCAGCAGTAGAGCTTGCCGAATTCGACCCTTCAATTCTGGCCAGTGTTCCGGAGTACTGAGGCGAGAGAAGATGGGTAAAAAAGGAACCAAAATTACATTAGAAATAATACCCAACGGCGTCTGCACCAATAGACCCGAATATCCCATTGCCGCCGCAGCTTGGGGAATATAGGAGGCAAAAAATAAATCGGTGTAGACATTGATTTGTAGCATTCCTGATGAGAAAGTGGCGGGAATCATTACCTTGAGAACTTGGCTGACACCAGGTTGCTTAAAGTCAAATCGCAACCGCAGTTTTCCCAATCCAGCTCGCCACATGGCAGGAATCTGAATCAACCATTGTAAGAAAGCCCCTCCCAAGGTTCCCCAGGCCAATACAACGCCGCCAATCAGAGCATAGGCCGGATTGGTGATGTTTTCTCCCAGGTAGATGGCTAAACCCCCGATGCTACCGACGAGGATCAGGCTAGAAAATAGGGGACTGATGGAAGGCAGCCAATACATATCCCCCGCATTTAACGTGCCAAACCCAATACCGATTAATCCAGCCAGCAGAGCCATTGGTGACATGATCCGGAGTTGCTGAACCGCAATGGCGCGAGTCTCCAATCCGGCTGCCGTTTCGTGCAATCCAGGAGCAACCAGATTAATCAGTGGATCGGCAAAGAGGAAGATCAGAATACTGACCACCAGTAATACGCTACCCACCAACGTTGTGATTGTTTCAACCAGTGGAGCCGCTTCCTTGGAACAGCGCTTGGCTATCGTGCTCACGATTGCGCTATGTAATGGCCCATTGATCCCCCCCAGCAATACCAGTAGAAATCCAGGGATGACATAGGCATAGTTGTAGGCATCAATGGCGGGGCCAACTCCAAAGGCAGCAGCCATCGCTTGCTGACGGACAAGGCCAAAAATCTTGCTCACCAGAGTGGCGATCGCCACAATCGTTGCAATCCGGCCCAGGGAACGAGATGGCTTATTTGCTTCAGACACCGATGAAAGATTAAAAACTACTGAAGATCCATCCCTCAGTGTAGTGGGGAATGGATAGTCCTGTCTAAAGGGAATGGAATTTAACTCGTTTTTGATAACTGAGCCTTAGCAGCCTGCCACAGAGCTTCCAGTTCTTCCAGGGAATACTCTGTCAGCGGGCGATCGCTAGCCATCTCAACCTGAGTAAATCGGCGGACAAATCGATGATTGGTTTCCCGTAGTGCGGCTTCTGGGTCAAGATTACACCAACGAGCCAGGTTAATCAGGGTAAATAGAATATCGCCCAGTTCTGATTCCTGGTGCGCTTTATCCCCACTCTGGAGAGCCTCCTGAAATTCAGCCACTTCCTCCTGAAATTTTTCCCAAACGCCCTCAATGTTGTCCCACTCAAATCCAGCCCCTGCTGCTTTGCGTGAAATTTTCATTCCCGCCAGCAAGGGAGGAAGTTGTCGAGCATATTCGCTCAGCTTCTTGGACAGAGGCGGCAGGGATTGGTCGGTTTCAGCTTGATTGGCCTTAGCTTGTACTTCTTGGGCTTTGATCTGTTCCCAGGTTTGCCGCACCTGTTCAATATCGTTGGTGGGTTGATCGCCAAACACATGGGGATGGCGACGGATCATTTTCTCCGTGATGCTCCGAATGACATCCGTCAGGGTGAAGTGTTGAAATTCAGTGGCAATCTGAGCTTGCAACACAACCTGTAGAAGCAAGTCACCCAGTTCTTCAGCGATCGCCTGCTGGTCACCACTGTTAATGGCAGCAACGGTTTCATAGGCTTCTTCAATGATAAAAGGGGTCAAGGTTTGAGGCGTCTGGGACAAATCCCAGGGACACCCCCCGTCAGGAGAACGCAGTTGGGCAATCACCTCAATGAACTGCTGCATTGCCAACAGAACATTTGGTTGGGGTTGGCTCGTGGATTGCGACATGGCGAATGATTTAAGACAGGAACTACTCTAGATATGGTAGGAACAATCGACCCCTCTAAGCAGGCAAGCGGTGATATCCTAGAGTGAACTGCTCTCTTCCACCCTATGCTGCAAGAATTCTCCTACTCACCCGCTCCCGAAGTTCTCCAATGGCTCTCCGCCGGAAAGTTGGCCAGTCGGTTGCATCGTTCTATTCGACTGTGGGTGATCTTGACCTGTCTCTACAGCTCAGAGGTGAACTGGGCAGCCGATCTTCCAGATCCCTTTAACTATTCATCGATTCGTGATCGCTTGTTTTCGCCGAAGCATCCCACCAGCGATCGCCTCAGTACTGAGCAGATTGAGGAGAATTGCAATGATCGACAGTGCATCTGCCATCGTTCCGTAGTGGAACTGCTAGAAACAGATTTAGCCAGTCATCAGATCAAAGAGTGGCAACAGCAGGTTCGACAGTTAACCGCCTGGAGTAGTACTGAGTTAGAGCAGCAATTGAAGCGATTGCCTTTTCTCACGGTTCACCGAACGATTCGAGATGATCTGAAGCATTTGGCAAAAATGGGGTGGCTGAGCAAGGTAAATGATGGTAGCTATAGATGTTGTCCGGCTTCCGCTTGGCCCCGTCCTCCCCACGCAACCTTGTCTGGTATTCCATCTGAGTCGGTAGGAACTCAGTCTCAATCCTTGAATGATCTCTCTGAAGTTCAGAAACAGCAACTTCTACAAGAGCTGGAATTGATTTCGTTTATTCAGCCTGATCTAGAAAAGACCATTCAACTGCTGCGACTGACAATGAACGCCCAGGAGTCTGTGATCAAAGCTCCAGCCGATCGCCAAAAACGGATTTTTGTCCATCCTGACTACACCCTCGCAGAAAAAACTCAAGCTCAAGTTGAGATTTACCAACAACAATTAGAGGAACTTTGGGCAAAACCAGATAGTGGCGTGATTCAGTTTGAATCCTGGCTACCCAGGGCAGATCGTCGGATTAAATTAATTGTTTACCCCGTCTGTTTACACTACGTCCGTCGAGCCAAATATTTAAGTGCCTATGGCGTTGATCCCTACGGACAGTTTGGCTGGCACAACTATCGACTTGATCGAATTATTTCAGATCGATTAGGGGTTCTGGCTTGGGATCATCCCGATGTTCCTTCAGATCTGCATCAACTCTGGCAACAAAAACAACTTCCCAACTCCAAAACCATTGAGACTGTACTTAGCAAAGCCTGGGGGTGCAACTTTTACTTTCCCAGAAGTCTCCTGATCATGCGGTTCGGAAACTGGTTTGCCCGCTGGTATGTCAACGATATGGAGCAACACCCAACCTTTAAACTTGTCCCGTACAAGGCTCTTCAAAAACTAATTCAGCAGCACACACCATCAGAAGATCAAGCCGAACTTCTGAAGATTGTTCAGCGTCAATCTCCCAAGGATTTCTATTATCAAGCTTGGATTCGGGAGGGTGACACGAACGTCCTAATGCGGCTTCGGGATTGGCGTTCTAATGGTGAAGTGATTGCTCCACTATCGATGCGGGAAATGATGCGTCAAGAAGCACTCAAAGAATTGTCCTATTATCAAGCGACTCAAACAGAGACTTGAGTTAATCCTCTTCTCCACCATCAAGGGAGCTAGCTCCGTTGGTTCCATTCACCTCATCAATTTGATAGAGATGGATATGCTTGTAACCCAGCTTAATATCAAATTCATCACCTGCCTGTAAACCCATTTCCTTGGTGTAGGCTGCACCAATCACAATTTGGCCATTGCGATGAACACTAACCAGGTAAGTGGGTTCCCGTCCTCGACCATCTTTGACAACATCAGGACTAAGAGGAATTCCGCGAGCTTTGAGCAGGGCGTTGTAGAACTCTGTCAAATGAACTCGAACCTGATTATCTTTTGTGACGGAATAATAGCCACACAATTTTGCAGTTTCTCGTCTGGGTAGATCCGCAGATTCCTTAACCTTCTGTAGTAAAGCTTTCCCTGTAAGGGGAGCATCAGCTGTTGTAGGCATCAATAGCATTACCTCCTTTTCTGTCAGCACGACCCATATTTCACCAGCTTAGAATAAAGCCAATAAAAACAATATATCCTTAAATTTCTTGATTTGACAATGAAATTATTTTTTATCGACAAGACAATTACTACTCAAGCATTTTTATTATTTGGTTAAGGTTGCTGGATAAAGTTCATCGGGTTTTCACTGGATTTTCACAAAATTTTCATCATTGGCAATCCTAATCTGCTTTGAAAAAGAATATTGTTGCTGTCTCAAAAATAACCCGTTTATATCTGAGTTCAATTCAGAATTTTCACACTTAACTCTTACAGGGTAATCACAGAATTTTCACAATTTGGATTGAACACTATGATTAGAGACGACGCCTAAGCTCCTTAAAAGACTGGTAAATTTCTGGTAGGCGTCCAAACAAGACAGCACTTTTTAAAAAAATCTTGTTGGGAATTGCTGGACTTCCTGAAACGATTTCATCTGCACTAATAGTGCTGTGGATGCCAGACTGAGCCGTTGCAATTGCTCGGTCGCCAATTTTGGCCTGATTCGCCACGCCGACTTGTCCTGCCAGAATTACCTGATGACCCACCTGGACACCGCCTGCCAAGCCAACTTGTCCAGCAAAGGCACAATTACGACCGATTTGGCAGCCATGGCCGATGTGAACTAGGTTATCTAATTTCGTGTTCTGACCAATGCGGGTTTCTCCAACAGCAGGACGGTCGATGGTGCTGTTGCAACCAACTTCTACACCCTCTTCCAGAACAACTCGGCCAGATTGCTCCATCTTGAACCATCCCTGGGCCGTTGGAACAAAGCCAAAACCTTCCGAACCGACAATGGCCCCGCTATGCACCACACAATCCTCACCGATTTGAGTTCTTTCGTGAATCGTACAGTTTGCGTGGAGAACAGTGCGCGCACCAATTTCAGCTTGAGGATAGACCACAACATTCGGATGGACACAGACGTCGTCACCAATTTCAGCTTTGGGTTGAATCACTACGTAGGGGCCGATATAAACATTTTTGCCGAGCGTCGCACTAGAATCGATGACGGCTGTGGGATGGATTTGGGGAGTTGGCCTGTAGGGCTGATAGAACAGATTAATCGCTTGGGCAAACATCAGACGGGGATCCGATGCGGCAACCCAGGCAATTCTTCGTTTGGTGGCTTGAGATTGCAGAGTTTCGTCCTTGGGTAGAATTAAGGCGCTAGCAGCAGTTGATTGAATATAGCGAGCAAATTTCGGCCCTTCGATGTAACTCAATGTTCCTGACTGCGCTTGATCCACTGCCGCGATGTTTTCAATTTCTGGATTCAGAGCTGTAGTGCCGATTAGACTGCTGTCTAAATCTTTGCTGGCAAGTTCTGCTAAACGCTGTACGATTTGGTCAAATTTCATAAACTCCGCTCTCACGCGCTAGAGATTGATTTCTCAAAAGAGTGTATCGCAGAGAAGGAATCAGCGATTAGGGATCAGGCATCAGTATCCTGGGTCGATTGCTCCCCGCCTACGGTGTCAGTCAAACGCTAACGTAACTGCCGAACAAGCGGTTCTAAATCGCGGTTGGTTTTGGCTTCTTGACGGTAACGGGGGTTAATGGCGATCGCCTGCTCCAAGCTTTCCCGTGCCGGTTCTACTTCACCTCTGCGGGTATAGCAGTTGGCCTTGTTGTAATGAGCATCAGCATAGTCAGGTTGTAGCTGTAGAGCCTTGTCGAAGGCTTGCACTGCCTCTTGATCCCGCTCTAGTTGCATCAGAGCGTAACCTTTGTAATTCCAAGCCTTGGCGGAGTTGGGGTCACACTCTACGGATTTTTCAAAGGATTCTAGGGCTGCCTCGAATTGTTGGCCCACCTGTAGGGCCATGCCCCGATTTAACCAGGCAACCGCATCATCCGGCTGGATTTGAACCGCCTGATCAAAGGATTGGAATGCAGCTTCGTGTCGCTGTAGGATTCCCAGGGCAACCCCTCGATCTACCCAGGCTTGATGGTTCTCTGGCTTTAACTCCAGGGCGCGATCATAGGCTTTGACCGCATCCTCGTGGCGCTTGAGTCGCCGTAGGGTCATGCCGCGATGTAACCAGGGCTTGGGATTGTCGGGCTGAAGCTGGGTTGCTTTGACGTAGACTGCCAGGGCTTCTTCGTAGCGCTGTTCAGCAAAGAGTTCACCCCCCTGGCTGAGCAAATCATCGACGGACAGGAGCAGTTCTGGCTTATTGGATTTGATTCGCTCTAACTGGTTGTTGAGACCATCGAGTTTACCCAGAATTTCAGCGATCGCCGATTCAGCAATAAAAGTGGGAGAGACTTCAGAAAGCTGTTGGAGTATCTGATCCTTCTCAGTCTGGGCCTGAGTCTGAATCTCTAGAAGCTGTTGACGGATCTTGTCGCTCTCCTTCTGGGCATCGGTTTTAATATCGTTCAGTTGATCGGTCAGAGTGGCTTCGAACTTATCGAGCTTCTGGAAAACGGCCTCCTTACGCTGCCGCAGGTCATCTCGAAATGCGGTCAGTTGTCCATCAACGTCTGTGCCGGATTTCTGGAAGGTTTGCTGGAATTGATCGTATTCGGTTTGTACCTGAGACTGACGTTCTATGACCTGGGATTTGAACTCCGTTGCCAATTGTTCCATTGATTCCGATTGGGTCTTACCCGTCTGCTGCATCGCAGCACTCATGCGGGACAACTCTTCAACAATTTCCGTTTCGAGCTGCTTCAAACTTTGGAACTGTTGCTTTACCCGGTCTTGAATTTTTCCCTGAGCATCCGAGAGCTGAGTTGAGAGTCCTTCTCCCACCTGCTCTTACTGTTCCATCCACTGCTGTACCCGCTCCTGAGCCTGTTTCTCCGCTTTCGTCTGAATCTCGGCCAGTTGGGGGGTGAAGTTCGTTTCAAGCTGGGACAGATTATCCAGGACTAAGTCCTTTTGCTTGCGGGCTTCCTGTTGCAACTCAGAGAGTTGACCCGCAAATTCACTGCCGAGCTGCTTTACCTGTTGCAGTACGCTGGACTTCTCGGTATCGGCTTCAGACTGAGCTGCCGTCAACTTGCCTGAAACGTCTTGACTAAGCTGTTCAATCTCTTGCAAAATCCCATCTCGCCGCTGCTGTGCCTTGAGTTTGAGGTCAGAGAGTTGACGGGTCAATTCAGTTTCCGATTGACTGAATTGTTGTAAGGTCGCCTGTTGCTTCTGGGTGGCTCCCGCTTCTAGCTGTGTCAGGTGGCTGGTGAGATTGGCTTGAGAGGTTTGTAAGCTCTTCTGGATCTCCTCAACTTGAATTTCTGCTTGATCTTGAACCCGGGCAAGCTGAGCCACCAACTCAGAGTGAATCCGCTGCCGCTCCTGGTGAAACTGCTCAATTTGGGCCTGGAGTTCGGTAATCGCTGCCTGTTTCGACTGGGAAAACTCCGACCGCATCTGGCCCACTCTTTCCCGCTCCTGATGAAATTGCTGCTCAAATTCTTCAACCCTTGCATCCAAATCATCAGCAGCGTTGTCAGTTTCCCGCATGGCCTCCCGAAGTTTGCGGTTAGCAATGGCAATTTGATTCTCTAGCTCTCCCAGTTCATTCAGATGGCTCTCTACAATTTCGGTGACTTCGTGGATCACAGACCGCCGCAAAATCCACAGCGCAACCAATGCTGCAATCAATAGCAACCCCAGCGCCCCCAACAGAATGTTGAACAGCCGCATCGTGCGGTTAAAGGCATCAGACTGGGCCTGACCTCTGATTTCAAGTTCGCGCTGTAGTTCTTCGAGTTCTCTCTCTGTCAGAGTGGTCGGCGCTTCTGTCGGTGGATCTGAAGTTTGGGTCTGAAGCGATTGGCTTTGAACTTCCCCCATCCACAGAATTAGGGTACAGAGGACAATGCTGCTGCTAGAGATGCAGGCGATGGCAATAGGATTCCAGGGCTTCATTGTCACTCCTTTCATTGGCAGAATCTAGAGAAAAAACAGACCAGGCTAGCTTGAACACAATGACCATCATCATAATGACTATCATCATACCAACCCATTCTAAGCTACAGGCGACTTGACAAAGCGAAGACCCAAACACCCTAAACCACAACAGACAACCAATGACCAATGACCAACAACCCTAATCTTCACAAGGCGCAGCAGGAGTAATTTTGTCAAAGCTACAATACCACGTCAAATATTGCTCTAGAACCCGAAATTGATTGATATTCAGACTGTAATAGACCCACCGACCCTGTTGCCGACCCTGGATCAAGTTGCTGTCTCGTAGGGTTTTCAGATGGAAGGAGAGTTTGGATTGGCTCACCTCTAGCTTCTCGCAAAGTTCACAGACACAGAGCTCCTGCTGACGCAGCAGCTCTAAAACTTGAACTCGTAGGGGATCGGAGAAGGCATGGAAACTGGCCGCCGTGTTTGCGGCGGTTAGGGCAGAGGTTGAGGATATGGTTGTCATTGTTTCTATTTGGGGGTTCTATCCTGTAGGAGCGAAAATAGCGATACTAGTATCTTAATTCTAAGAAATCAGCTTTAGAACGAAACGGCTAGCATCAAGGGTATTCGCCACTTTACGAGAAATCAACCAACCAATCAGCGGCAGCGTGTCCTGAAACGAGGGCCGCTTCAATCGGATAGTCATCCCTACACCAATCTCCGATTCCGACAATCGGTAAAGGATTCAAGCTAGTTAAACAGGGTTCCCGTAGAGGATTTTGACAAATGGAGTATCGCCAACGGTGAACCTGTACCCATTCTGGCGCACTCAGCCAGGAGTAGACCTGATCCGCAGCAGACTGTAACAGGACTTGACCGACGGGTTGCAAATCAGAGGTTTCCAGATGACGTTCAGCAAAAGCCGCTCCGCTTTGCAGAACGAAAACCGGGGATTGGGTCGGGGGTTGACGCTTTGTACTGTCGAAGCTCAGCCATCCCAGATTCGGATGTTGAGGAAACTGAATCACTCGCCAGACTGGATGACGGTCGGTGAATACTGGCTGATATTCTGCTGCATAACGGGCCATCACCGTAATACAGGGGTCATATTTGATGCTTCTCAGTACTTGCCTGAACTCATCGGGAATTGATCGGGTTTGAGCCGTTTCCAGCAACATCACTGCCTGGGGAGCGGGGATTGCAATCACTACTGCTTTTGCTGCAGCGGATAATGGCTTTTCTGTGGCAGAGTGGTGGGTAGATTCCAGGGTGAGTTGCCAGTGTTTATCCTGTGTATTCAGGGCAATGACTCGACGGTTGACCCACACTTCTAAGCCTTGAGCTAGCACCTTACCGACTTGATTCATGCCAGAAGGGACGATATATCGGGGTAGGCCAGGCTCAACGGGTGTCATTTGCTCCAGGGTTTGGCCCGGATGTAACTGGTGAATTGCCCGTGTCCATAGTTTTAGAACCTGTTCCGAATCTGCTGCAGTTTCTTTCACCCCCAGGTGTTGGATGAGCTGCTGAGTCAACTTTCCCCTGGGTTCTAGATAACGGGCTCCGTGATCGATCCGCAAATGAACAGGGGTTTCACCCTGGGAGATCTCCACTCGTCGAGTTGCCAGACGGCCTCCAAAACCACGAGATTTCTCCAATACCACAACGGTACAACCGGATTGCTTTAACCGTTGGGCACAGGTCAGTCCTGCTATTCCCGCTCCAATAATCGCAACATCAAACATGATCGTTGTAGAAATAAGAAGTCCTTATGGGGTGATAAGCTACAAAAAACTAAATTACAATCTAATCGGTTGCCTTTATTTCCTTTGCCGCCCTATTCCGCCTTGATAGTATTCATAATCCTATATGTTATTGATTAAAAAAACACCCAGGCCGTTACGGTGGCAGCGGACAAAGTACTCTCCGTTGACTCGGCAGATCGACATTTTCTCCGCCACATCGAAGTTTATGTTTTTCATCTGGTGGGATCGGTTATTTGGCAACAATAGCCCCCGCCAAAAGCGGCGACGAGCTCAATGGCTGGTCAAAGCCCTACTGGATTTAGGGCCAACCTTTATTAAGATTGGTCAATCCCTTTCCACTCGCGCGGATATTTTGCCGACGGAGTACGTGGAGGAATTAGAGAAGCTACAAGATCAGGTTCCTCCCTTTGATACGGCTGAGGCCATCGCCATTATTGAATCGGAGCTGGGCAATTCCCTCTTCACAATTTATCGAGATTTCAATGAGCGCCCATTGGCAGCAGCGAGTTTGGGACAGGTACATCGCGCAACGCTGCACACTAGCGAAGAAGTGGTCGTTAAGGTGCAACGTCCCGGCCTCAAGCAATTGTTTGATCTAGATGTCGAAGCGGTTCGTAAGATCGTTCAGTTTTGTTGCCGACGGTTTGAGTGGGCGCGCATCTATGAGTTAGAGGCAATCTACAATGAATTTTTTATTATTTTATACCAGGAAATTGACTACATTAAAGAAGGGAAAAACACGGATCGATTTAGAGAAAACTTTAAAGATAATCCTGGCATTATTGCACCCCAAATTTACTGGCAATATACGACCCACAAGGTCTTGACGATGGAATACCTTCCCGGTATCAAGATCGATGATAAAGCAAGGATTGAAGCGGCAGGAATCGATATTCAACGGCTCAACGAGTTGGGGATTTCCTGTTATTTGCAGCAGATTCTTCAAGATGGTTTTTTCCAAGCAGATCCCCATCCTGGCAATATTGCCATCAATAAACAGGGAGAGTTGATTTTCTACGACTTTGGCATGATGGCGGAGGTGCAAGCCCTAGAACAGGATCAGATGATTCGTACGTTCTTTGCGGTTCTGCGCAAGGATACCGATGTGGTGTTGGATAGCTTGATTCGGATCGGGTTAATTGAACCAATTCCTGATATGACTCCGATACGTCGCTTGATCCGATTTTTGCTGGACGAATTCACTGATAAACCCATTGACTTGCAAGCCTTCTCCCAGATGCGGGAAGAAGTCTACGTCATGTTTGAGCAGCAACCCTTTCGTTTACCGGCTCAGATGACCTTTATTCTGAAATCTCTGACAACGCTGGATGGAATTGCCAGAACTCTAGATCCAAAATATAACCTGGTGGCGAGCGCCACACCCTTTGTTAAAAGTCTGGCAACCTCTCAAAATCGTAGCAGCGTTTTAGGAGAACTCGCTCGACAAACTCGACAATTTATTCAATATCGTTTGCAGCGCCCCAACAGTGCTCAACAGATGGTGAAGCACTTGGAACAACGGATTGAAGACGGTGAAATTCGATTTCGGGTCTGGTCTCTGGAGAGCGATCGCGCCCTCAGAAGGGTTAATCTGGCACTCAAAAGTTTGATTTACGCCTGCTGGACAGGGTTCGCATTTTTATCTGGGATTGTACTGCTAGTGGCTGATTTCAAGGTATTTGCAACAATTATTTTAAGCTTGTCTGGACTCGGAGTGTTACTGTTTCTGCGCTCATTTTTCAATCTATCAATTCGAGAAAAATTGGATCGGATGGCAGAATAGCAGAACCCGTTTGCCCTATGTCGGGTTAGCAAAAGTAATCCGTTTTTCTAACCAGGACAAAATTGCTGGATTCACTACCTCCGGTCGTTCGTCGTGGGGGCAATGTCCAGTTTTAGGAACTGAAATAAACTCCACCGACTTGCCCTGACGTGCTAGATCCTGGTAAATCTTCGCGCCTTTAATCGGTGTCCAGGGATCTGCTTCACCCCAAATTACCAGTAATGGACACTTCACTTTTGGCAACAGTTCTGAAGGACGAGGCCCAGCCGGAGCAGCCAAGATTGCTGCGAATACTTTCTGCGCCCCTGGATCACTGGAAGGGGTGTAGAGTAGGTCAACCAGTTCATCGGTGATTGCTGCCTTGTTGCCATAAACTTGTCGGAGTGTATTACGGATGCGGTGCTTTTGACGCACCTGATTGAAGACAAAGGAACCCGACCAAGGGGAAGTGACCAATTGGGTGAAGGTTCCCATGATCCACCGCAAGGGAAAATTCAATTCCTCTGGACGATGGTTTAATCCCCCCGCACAGTTCAGCAGCACCGCGCCATCCGTCGATTCTGGATAGGTTGCGGCCATCACCAAACTCAGGAGTGCGCCGATGGAGTTCCCGATGAAGACTGTCGGTTTCTGAATCTGGTCAGCCCAAAAATCTTGTAGCAACTCCGCCCACAATTCCACGGAATAGTCAATTGCTGGCTTGTCCGAGCCGCCAAATCCCAATAGATCAATCGCAAACACCTGATAACCTGCGTCGGCTAAAGCTGAAATATTCTTGCGCCAATGACCAATAGAAGCCCCAAATCCATGAATCAAAACCAGGGGATCACCACTGCCTTGAACAACGTATTGAATGGAGTAATCTTTCCATCTCCAAGTCTTTGCTTCCAAGCCATACAGGATGAGGGGTTGTAATGCTGCCGTCATTTCGTACCTTTGCTAGAACGTAAACTCTTTGAACGTGAACTATTGTAAAGAATTTTTAATCTGTTTTAGTTATAGCGCTTCTGAGCGGAACCCAGGAGGCCTGATCGACATTGATTTTTTAATTCAATTTTTTAAACAAAAAAAGAGAGAGCCGCTCTGGCAACTCTCCCTACCATCAGGGTGCATCTACGCTTATTAATATAGCGTCCAACCCATGAGGGGTCAAGCCCCCTAATTCAAAATCTTTGTAAAATTTCTGTAAAGCTGATCTGGACAAACAGCAACCGCCTGCAAAGCTTAGCCTGTCCGAATCTTGGTTTTTCTCTTAAAATCAATTCAGTATGTTCACTTATTACTCGATTGAGGAATAGCCCAGTGAGTCCAGAAACCTTACTTCAGTCTCCGCACCTGACCTCAGAGCCAACTGCACCCGAAGTCTTTCATGCTGAAAGCTTTGATGCTGCCGTGATGAATACCTACGGACGGTTCCCCATTGCCCTGAAGCGAGGACAGGGCTGTCGGGTCTGGGATACGGAGGGCCGCGAATATCTGGACTTCGTTGCAGGTATTGCCACCTGTACGCTGGGCCACGCTCATCCTGTCCTGATCCAAGCGGTTACGGAACAAATTCAAACCCTACACCACGTTTCTAACCTCTATTACATCCCTGAACAAGGGGAATTGGCAACCTGGCTGGTACAGCATTCCTGTGCGGATAAGGTCTTTTTCTGTAATTCTGGTGCAGAGGCCAATGAGGGAGCCATCAAGTTAGCTCGCAAGTATGCCCATGTAAAACGGGGAATTGCCAACCCTGTGATCCTGACCGCAAAGTCAAGTTTCCATGGCCGCACCCTAGCAACCATTACCGCAACCGGACAACCCAAGTATCAGAAGGGCTTTGACCCATTAGTTCCAGGCTTTGTTTACGTTCCCTACAACGATATTGCAGCACTGGAACAAACCATCAACGAGCTTGATGCTCAGGAACCTCAAGTCGCTGCTGTCTTGCTTGTACCGCTTGAAGGAGTGGGGGGCGTCCGTCCGGGGGATCTGACCTATTTTCAACGAGTGCGGCAGATTTGTGACAACAGGGGAATTCTATTGATCCTGGATGAAGTTCAGGCCGGAATGGGTCGCAGCGGTCGGCTATGGGGCTATGAAAATCTTGGAATCGAACCAAATGTCTTCACCTCAGCCAAGGGACTCGGCGGCGGCATTCCCATCGGAGCGATGCTGTGCAAGGCGTCCTGTGATGTCTTGGAACCAGGCAACCATGCCAGCACGTTCGGGGGCAATCCCTTTGCCTGTGCTGCAGCACTAGCCGTCTGCCGAACGCTGGAACAGGAAAACCTATTAGAGAACGCTCAGCAACGGGGTGAACAGTTGCGGCAACAGCTCCAGGCCATTGCCGGAGAATACCCTGAACAGATTGCTGAAGTTCGAGGGTGGGGGCTGATCAATGGTCTAGTGTTACAGGAGAATTGTCAACAGTCCGCGATTGATATTGTGAAGGCGGCAATGGCAGAGGGGCTTCTCCTGGTTCCAGCGGGGCCGAAGGTGATTCGATTTGTGCCGCCGCTAATCGTAGCGGAAGTAGAGGTAAGCCTGGCAGTACAGAAACTCCAACAGGCGCTTTCAGCACTGTTCTAAAAACCCTGTCAGTTAAGGAACAGGTTAACAAGTCATCATCAACCAATCGCAACCATCAGCGATCGTTGGGTTACACTGATGTGAACTTTAGGGAGACCAGCCCATGACATCTCAGCCGAGTTCCTTCCAGTCTGTTCCAGAAATTGATGTCGTTGCGGTGGGCCAGAGACTCAGCACCAGCTCACTGGAAAACCTACAACTGATTGATGTTCGAGAGCCAGAGGAATTGGCCCTGGCCCAAGTGAATGGGTTTACCAACTTACCCTTGAGTCAATATGCTGAATGGTCTGAACAAATGCACACCCGTTTCGATACTGAAGTCGAAACTTGGGTCATGTGTCACCATGGCATGCGCTCTGCTCAAATGTGTCAATGGCTGATGCAGCGAGGCTTTCAGAATGTTAAGAATATTACTGGCGGCATTGATGCCTATTCAATTCTGGTTGATTCTACAGTTCCCCGGTATTAGAGATGACTTCTGAAAAAATTTGAGTCTGAGCAGTACTTAATTCAAGGTTTCAAATATTAATCTCGTTCGCTAAAGTAGAGGTGCGGTCACGTTCTCTTGCCAAATTGTTCTTTTCTCACATCAACTTTTCTTAGAGAGTTGATATCTTCTAGTAAGGAGGTTGTATGGCATCCCCCGGCCAGCGGCTAATGCGAATGGTGTTCGCCCCTAGACTCAAGTTTGACTTCAAATTCAGGCTTGACTGGCATCGAAGGCAGCGGCTGATACTTCAAATTGTTTTGGTTGCTTGTTTAGTGATTTCCGTTTCTGTTGTCCCGTCTGATGTGGGCGTAGCGGCTGAGACTGCTGTTGATATCGACAAAGCTCCAATCCTAATCGACGGGCGTAAACTATTTAAAGTGGCCAACAGTGGCAATTTCACCGCAGCAGAACGAGCTAAAACTGTTAATACTCTGCTAGAAGAGAAACTCGACCATCATCTGAAACAAAACGAACCGATTCGAGTTGAAGCTGTCCCGCAGCAGGATCAAGCAATTCTACAGGTCAATAATCGTTACCTCCTTACCGTCACCGAGGCCGATGTCATGCCGGGGATGCAGCCAATAGAGCAGGCTCGACTGTGGGAGGACAAAATTGAAATAGCTCTGGAGAACAGTGTCAGGGAGAGGTCTCCAGCCTATCGGCGTTGGGCCGTGAAATGTACGCTGATTGGGTTTGCCATTGCGATCGCTGCCCAGATTGGTTTATTTTTGCTGTCGCGGCGTTTGCGTCGTATCCAGTTACAGAGATCTGAAGCTGAACAAGGTTCTCCGAAGCTGCTGGCCTTGCTGTTGTTACAGATTACCGTCTGGATAGTAGCCATCTGTCACGGCATGAGTCTGTTTCCCTATACGCGCCGCTGGTTGTATCAAGGATCCAGGTTTTTAAACTCTACCTTCAATTCCCGCATGTTTGAACTGGGGGGAGAAGCCCTATCCCTGACTCGATTGCTGAGTATCGGATTGAGCATTGCTGTCCTGTGGCTCTTGATGAATCGATTGACCCAATTTCTCAAAAACCGCATTCTACCCCTGGCAGGAGTAGATCGAAGTTTGCAGGATTCTCTGGCCTTCTTCACCGAGTATGGCCTGGTTTCCATGGGAATTTTGTTAATTCTCAGTGCTGGGGGCGTTAGTTTTCAGTCCTTAGTCCTGTTGATGAGTGTGGTTGGAGTGGGACTGGGGTTTGGTCTGCAGAATATCTTCAAAGACTTTATCAGTGGTTTGATTCTGATTCTGTCTCGTCCGATAAAAGTGGGAGAACTGGTTCAGGTGGGGGAATTTCAGGGATTAGTTCAACGCATTGGAGCTAGAACTACAGAAATCTCCAACATTGATCGCTACATCATTACCGTTCCAAATTCTCGATTTATCGAGGGTGAGGTTCTGAACTGGAATCGTAGTGGCCTGACCCGTGTCAAGGTTTATGTAGATATCGCCTACGGATCGGACTTTGCTCGGGTTTACAAAGTATTGCTGGCGGCAGCCCAAGTCCCCCACAAGGAAATTTTGAAACATCCGCCGCCAAAAGCCCAATTTCGCGGCTATGGAGAGAGTGCCCTAAATTTTCGAATTGTGGTGTTTATTCGCGACCCGCTTAAGGAGCCTAAGGTCAGAACCCATATCAACGACCAGATTCAATATCATTTTCAGAAATATGGTATCGAAGTTCCCTTTCCCCAACGGGATTTGCATATTAAAGCTCCCTACCTGGATCAGGCCCTTGAAACCTGGGTACGACAGCACATTCCAGACAATGGACATGTGGAAGAATCCGGCCATCCAACCGACATTGAGGAGAAGCCGCCTCTAGATGACATCGTGATTCGTGAAGAATATGACTGGGAAATGATCACCGCAGCGATGCGGGGAAAAAATGGCGTTGAGCGGAAGGATCGAAGATTTGGTTTGAAGCGCTTTCGTAATGTTTTCCTCGGCTCAGAGGCAGTGGATTGGTTGATGATCTACGAACAAGCCACCCGCATGGAAGCACTTATGATGGGTCAAATCATGCTGAAAGAGGGAATTATCCATCATGTGCTGGATGAACATGAATTTAAAGATGAGCCGCTATTCTATCGTTTCTATGCAGATGAAAAAGCAATGAAGGAACAAGGGATGGCCGATGAGGGCGGCATTGATGGTGATGAGGGTCGAAAAGATCAGGGTTTAGAAAAACCAATCGAAGGAGAGGAGGACGAGTCTGGCACTCCTGAAGTTTCCAATATCGATTAGTGAATCTGACACGATGCAAACCAAACCGCTCAAAGTCGTCCAAATTTCAGATACTCATCTATTTGCGGATGCTGAGGGAGAAATGTTTGGGTTAAACACGGCCCACTCCCTCCAGGCAGTTGTAGAACGAATTCGTCAGGTAACGCAACCCGACGTTTTTCTGATGACAGGTGATCTATCCCAGGATGAGACCCCTGAATCCTATCGGCAGTTGCAACGGTTGATTGCACCTTTCCAGGTTCCGGCCTATTGGATACCCGGCAACCATGATGATTCAGCCATCATTGAATCTGTCCTGACAACTGCCCCCATATCAGCCGACAAATTCTTTCAGATGGGTAACTGGAGATTTATCTTGCTGAGTAGTCAACGACCTGGAAAAGTTTATGGTGAACTCAGCGCTGACACACTAGACCAGTTGACTCAACAACTTCAGCACTACCCCCAATACCCAACATTAATTGCGCTGCATCATCCTCCCTGTGCCATTGGATCAGCCTGGATGGATCAGATTGGCCTGAAAAATCCTGAAGATTTCTTTGCAGTCATTGATCGCTTCCCCCAGGTCAAATTAGTCATCTTTGGACATATTCATCAAGCGTTTTCGACTAAACGGAACGGCGTCAACTACTGGGGTTGCCCTGCGACCTGCATGCAATTTTTGCCAAACGCAACAGAATTCACCCTGGATCAGAGGGCAACTCCTGGATTCCGAATTTTGACACTCCATGCCAATGGTGATTATGAAATTCAGGTTGAACGGACGGATTACCCGCTGCCCACTTACCCTGACCCAAAACCAATTCGGGCGATGTTGGGTCAGCTCGTCAGTTCGGGCGGAGGATAGAACCGAATCTGAGATCCAACACCAAGTCACTCCAGGATTTTCATCCCCTTCTGAACTGCTGGACGTTGCTGCAGGGTTTCTACCCAGCGTTTCAGATTAGGAAAGTCTGCCATATTCAGCTTTAACCCCTCATAGACCGCAATCCAGGGATAATTGGCGATATCAGCAATTGAATAATCCCCCGCGATAAATTCGTGGTCAGCCAGTTGTTTATCCAGAACTCCAAATAACCGTAGAGATTCCTTTTCATAGCGATTAATCGCGTAGGGAATCTCCTCAGATGCGCGGCGAAAGTGGCCGAGTTGACCCATCATCGGGCCGATCCCCCCCATCTGGAACATCAGCCATTCCATCACCTGGCTGCGAGCTTTGGCCTCCGTTGGCAACAGTTGACCTACCTTTTCTGCCAAATAGATTAGAATTGCGCCCGACTCAAACACGGTAATGCCCGTGTCCTGATCAATAATGGCCGGGATTTTGCTGTTGGGATTAATCGCAATAAATTTGGGGGTAAATTGTTCATCCTTGGAAATGTCAATTTTGATCGGGTTGTAGGGTAACTGAATTTCCTCCAGCATAATGGCTGGCTTGCGTCCATTGGGCGTGGTGAAGGTATAGAAATCAATCATTAGAGTTCTCCATTTGTTTGAGAAAACAGGCTGCAATTCGATGGGCCGCACCGGGCTGACCCATACGCCGCTGGCCATTCGCTGCAATTCGTTTCAATCGATTGGTATCCCCTAGTAAGGATCTCACAATTTCTGGAATCTCTGCTGGAGAATTTGCTAACACCACCGATTCCCCTAACAACCGCTGCTGGGCTTCAGCAAACCGATAGGTAAATTGCGGGCCAGCACCGGGCAGCGTAATTGCAGGTTTGCCGAGACCAACGAACTGCTCCGTGGCTGTGCCTGCCATGGCGATCGCTAAATCAGCCTGCTGAATACACTGGTTAAATGCTGCTCGTGCAATCACTAACTGAGCTATTCCCTGCTGAAATTGCAGCTTCTCCCCATTCAGGGCGGAGTCCAACTGACGTTTTAACTCCCGATCCTGGAACTCCTGATTCTGAATAAGTTGCCATTCCTGTTGGGTTAAAGATTGACAAATGGGTGCAATTTCCAGTCCTGGGGCGATCGCTGCTAGAAACAGTAACTTTATCGGGGGATTTGGCTGCCTATCCGCCTGGAAATGACCGACAGGGAAGTCGGATTCAGAATTGTTCCAGAGATCTTTTGAACTGAGCGACAGAAAACCGTTCACATCCTGAGAAATTGCGTTATGGGAAATCGCCCTAATCAGAATATGAACGGCCTGTAGGATTAGTTGCCAGTTGTTGAATGCTTCTGGCTGACGGGAACCGGGCATCAGAACAATGGTGAGAGCAGGCCGTTGCATCTCCTGCTGAGTTTCACCTTGCGTTTCTATCGGAGAGATTGGAGTTACAGTGCACAGTTCCAGTGAAGGGGACTGAAGATCGTCCATCATCGGATTTCCCAAGTCAAACAAAGGAATTTGCCATTGTTCTAGAACTTCCGTTGTGAAGCTGTCTCTTGGGAAAACCGCTCGGCATTGGGGCCGACTCATCAGCCAGCGTTCCCAGGGTAGGTACTCTGAGCCTGACCACCCCTCAAACCATCGAGCCATTGGACGATGACGATACCACCCCATTTAATCCCGCAAATAATATTCAGACTTTGCGGTTCCAACAAAGGCATAGTCCACACCACTCAACCAGGCTAGTCCAAGCGGGACAATATCTCCGACTGCCAGAACAATTCCACCCTCCCTGAGCCACTGACGCATTGACTGCACTTGAGAGAAAAATAGGCCCAACAATCCCCCCTGGAGATCACGCCATAACTGCCGCCAGTCCATATAGATAAAGCCACCGGAAGGCATCCCCTTGGTCAAGCCAATGATCGGAATCTGTTGAGTTCGGTAATTTCTTCCGATTCCAACCAAAGGTAGTGCAGCCACTTCCACATCCCCCGAACAGCGTCGCAACTCTTGCAAAACTCTGGCTGCGATCAGATCTTCCCCATGCCCGTTGCTCAGACACAATACTCGCATAGCCTTTCTGTGATTGGATGGTTCAATCTCAAGTTCTAAGCTAACTCCAGGCTAAAAATTTCAAAATCAAGAACTTTCAAGCATTACTCTACACTGATTTTCACTTCGCCTACAAACTTGTCCCTGAGCTTCAAGCTCTAAGTTGCAGAGTTCATCAATGTTAAGCTCTCTGATTGTTGCTCTTGACCTAAAAATCTACAGCGTCCTCAGCCAAGCCTGAATACGACCCCCATCATGTCTAAATGCCTTTTCAGGCATGATTTATTCTCCATGGCTAGACGTCATGATTTGGACATTACGCCTCAATTCACAGCCTAGACACTTAACACTTGATACATCAGCAAAAAATGTTCACGGCATTCTAATTACTCAGGCAGGAGAAAAGGTAGATGCAACGGTTTTTTCTCTCCAATTCACTTGCTAGGGTATATTGTTACACGCATACATAAACACCCCTAGAATTAAAAAATCAACCCAACAACACGGAACACAAGTGTTACGCACACATACGGTTTCTTGGCTGAAAAAACTGAACCTGGTTAAGATTTGGACAACTGAAATCCTCAGTATCAAAATTAATAGAACATGAAAAATGAATCACCTGGTTTAACGATCAGTACTGACCTCTTCCTGATCACCATCTTCGTTTGTACCTGTGTAACTATAAGCAAGCTGCACATCTAGCTGTACCTCCGAATCAGCAGAGCTGAAAGGGAACCGCGAACTTCTGCTAAATTCGCTACCATGGTAGTGCATTAGTGATAATGCAGAACTAGCAGAAACAACCAATCCAAGAAAAAAAGAAATCTGTTTCATGTTGAATGAACCCTGAACTTTGACAAGATGATGCTCCAATCATGAACTACAAGTCAGCTGTTACATCAGCAATCAGTATCCCTGAAGATATACTGATAAAACTTGAAGGTTGCAGATTGGCCATGCAATAATCTGACTCGAAAGTAAATCCTGGAGCGAGCTATTTAGCCCTAGTTTAATTCTCTACCAAATGTGGCAATCTTGTGAAGTGTAGTGTCACCCCTAGGGTATCTGATACCCTATCTACTATGATTTTTTTTGGCCTTCCACTATATCTAATTCAAATAAATATGAGCAACATGCCAGTTTTTTTAGTGTCACACTTAGAATTGATAAATCTTTGATTTTAATTTCCCAACGAGGTGCAGATTGTGGAATGTGATCCTTGGGACAGGCTCGGTTTCGAGGAGAGCAGTGAAATGAAGAGCACGATTCTAGAGGCTAGGTTGTATGATACTTGACTCACTGGATTACGATATTTACTCGCAGCTATGGCAACCTACTACGAAGTTCATCCCCAAAACCCCCAAGAGCGTTCAGTTCGACAAATTGTAGATGCCCTCAGAGATGGGGCCATCATGCTCTATCCCACCGATACGGTCTACGCGATTGGTTGTGACTTGAACGTCAAGTCTGCAATTGAGCGGGTACGTCAGATTAAACAACTGGCTAATGATAAACCCTTAACGTTCCTCTGTTCGTCCCTATCAAATATTTCTCACTATGCAGTGGTCAGTGATTCTGCCTACCGCACGATTAAGCGTCTGATCCCAGGGAGCTATACTTTCCTGCTCCCCGCGACAAAACTCGTACCCCGCCTGGTGATGTCTCCCAAGCGGAAAACGACTGGAATCCGAGTCCCGAAGCATCAGTTCTGTCTGGATTTGATCGAAGCCCTGGGCAATCCGGCAATTTCAACCTCTGCTTACGTTACGAATGACGAGGAGGGTCAGGCTCCGATTGTAACGCCGATTACGGGAAATATTGGTAAGGCTGAACTGTTTGAATCCCTGGAAAAATTTGTGGACTTAATCGTGGATGATACTTCTGATCCGGGATATCAGGTCTCAACGATCCTCGATTTGACGACTCCTGAACCCACTCTAGTTCGCAAAGGCAAAGGATGGGAAGCGGCAGCAGAACTGCTGGAGTAATCGCTAAAGTCAACTGGTGTATTTCAGTAAACTTGTTCTCCCTCGGATAGGCAGCCTATACTAGGAAACCAGAATCGCTATTCAGACGCTAATCCCTTCACAATGATAGACCTGACAGAATACCAACAGCGCCGTAGAAAATTCATGGATAAGGTGGGCATAGGTACTGCCATCCTTCGGAGCGCACCCATGGCAGTGATGCACAATGACGTTGAGTATGCATTTCGCCAGGATAGTGATTTCTTTTATCTGACCGGATTTAATGAAGCCAATGCGGTCGCAGTTTTTGCTCCTCACCACGAGGAACACCAATTTGTGCTGTTTGTACAACCCAAGGATTCGGAGAAAGAAACCTGGTCAGGCTATCGAGTCGGCGTCGAACAGGCGAAGGAACGCTATGGTGCAGACGAAGCCTATCCCATTGCAGAGCTGGATGAAAAATTACCCAACTATTTAAAAAAAGCGGATCGGATTTACTACCGCTTCGGTCGGGATAAAGCCTTCAATGAAAGAGTGATCAAACATTGGCAGCGGCTCATGCGGGTTTATCCGAAGTATGGCACTGGCCCAATTGCGATTCAAGATGCCGGAACGATTTTGCATCCCCTACGATTGGTGAAAAGTGAAGCCGAACTGAAGCTAATGCGCCAGGCCGCAGCGATTTCAGTAGAAGCCCATCAACAGGCACGGGAATTTGCTCAGCCAGGACGTTATGAATACGAAGTCCAGGCAGAAATGGAATATATCTTCCAACGTCATGGCGCAACGCCCGCCTACCCCTCGATTCTAGCGTCTGGAAAAAATGCCTGTATTTTGCATTACATCGAAAATAATCGTCAGATGCAGGAGAACGATCTGCTGCTGATTGACGCTGGGTGTTCCTATCAGTACTACAACGCCGACATTACCCGAACATTTCCGATTGGTGGCAACTTCACTCCCGAACAAAAGATTATTTACGATCTGGTTCTGAAGGCTCAGTTAGCTGCCATTGAAGCCGTTAAACCAGGCGACCCCTACAAAAACGTTCACGACACTGCCGTTCGGGTATTGGTTGAAGGACTGAAGGATCTGGGGCTACTGGCCGGAGACATGGAAGAAATTATCTAAGAAGAGAAGTATAAACCGTTCTACATGCATCGAACCGGACACTGGCTGGGGTTAGATGTTCATGATGTGGGGGTTTATCAATGGGGCGAAGATCCTCAGCTTTTACAGCCGGGCCAAGTCCTCACCGTTGAACCTGGAATCTACATCAAGCCGGAAATCGAACCTGTCGAGGGACAGCCGGCAATTGATCAACGTTGGCATGGGATTGGTATCCGGATTGAAGACGACGTTCTGGTGACTGACGCGGGCCATGAAGTTCTAACGGCTGGAGTGTCAAAGGAACTTGAGTGATGAACTTGAGTGATGAAATTGAGTGCGGAATCAGAACCTACAGCGCTCTAATTCTTTGAATCAGGTTGTCAAAGGGTTGCCAATCGTCTTCGGTGGTAATTTTCTCCCAAATCGATTCGATTTCAGGTCTGAGGAGAATGGTGGTTGGGTTATATCGCTGGAGACGGGACTGGACTTCCGTCATTTGGGCATCTGACAAACGTTGAAGTTGATGATGATACAGTTGTCTCCAGGGTTCAAAATCCTCTAGATGGTGCAGAGAGTCCAAAATTTGGTTGGGTTGCTCGCGCCAGTCCGGCGAAAAATGCTGTCGCAGTTGAATAAAGAACTGGTTGTATCCGATTTCTTTGTGTTCTAAAACCTTAATCGTTGCCTCCAGGAGTTCAACGGCTTCTGGTCGATCAATCTGTCGCAATCCCAGACGATTCAGCATTAACTGACGATAGGCTGAGTGGTAGTGTTCTGGGAATTGCTTCAAGCCAGCCTGGAGTTCTTCTGAATCAATTACCATCGAGAGTGGGCGTTGCAGTGCTTCCAGATTTAGCTCACAAATTCCGGGCTGATTACCGAAACAATAGCGACCGCCGTAGTCAAAATAAGCCGCTGTAAATCGACGTTCATAGTGGGGAATAAAGGCATAGGGGCCATAGTCGAAGCTTTCCCCTGTAATGGACATGTTGTCCGTATTCAAAACAGCATGACAAAACCCAGCGGCCATCCATTGAGCGGCCAATTCTGCGACTCTCTGAACTAACTCCGCATAAAACTGAATTCGCCGCTCTGCTGCTGAGTCTGAAGCCTCTAGCAAATGGGGATAGTAATAGAAAATCACATGATCCAGCAATTTCTGAAGGAAATCTCTTTCCCGAAGATAATGCAGCCGTTCAAAGGTTCCAAATCGAATATGGGAGTGGCTGAAGCGTACCATGACGGAAGACCGAGTCGGCGAGGGTTCATCTCCCCGCCATAACTCTTCCCCCGTTTCAATCAAACTGAGACATCGAGACGTTCGAACACCCATGCGATGCAGGGCCTCGGCTGCTAATACCTCTCGAACCCCACCTTTTAGAGTAAGTCGGCCATCGGCATGGCGGGAATAGGGGGTGCGCCCGGAGCCTTTGGTGCCAAAGTCATACAGTTTTTGGTCTTGACCTCGAACCTGACCATAGAGAAAACCGCGACCATCTCCCAGGTGGGGGTTGTATTCCCCAAATTGATAGCCGTGATAACGCATGGCTAGAAAGGGAGTCACACTTTCAAACTTACCAAAGGCTTCAATGAAGTGCTCATCCGTTGTGGTTTCAGGATTCAGCCCCAACTGTACCAGGATGTCATCATTGCGAAAACGGAGAGTATGACGGGGAAATTCAGCCGCTGTCACCGGATCGGAATAGTCTTTGCCCAGCGATTCAAAGGCAGGTTCGTATTCTAGCTGGAGGAATGGATTAGTCACTGGTCTCTTTAGTGATACTGAATAGTTAGTGATACTGGAACACCATCGAAAGCATCGAAAAAATCTTTGTCGCCAAGTTGTTCAAGTACATTAACTCTTGCTCCCTGTTCTTGCAAGCTTTGCGCCACTTCTCGATCCTGTCGTGGTTCTGTTATGCTTCTCGTTGAACGTTAGGATGACGAAAACCTAGACCCATCACCGTCGAAAAGACTAGCTTAATGAGGGTTATAGCTGTTGGCTTCATGGAATCAAACCTCAAAGAATCAAACCTCAAATTCTTCAGTGATAGTTTGATTTTCTAAACAAACTTGAAGGTTAAATTTTTCTTTAGATTTACAACTGAACTCCAACTGAATCCAATCATCAGCTTCCTTCACCTCTGCCTTCATTTGGGGAGTTCCTGATTCATCAACCACAACAATTTGTAGGCCAGAGGGTAAATGTTGGATTTCCCCGTAAGAATGGACGCGCAAGCTGATATCAACCTCTTCTGGAGAGCAATCAATCACGCTAACCATCAGCAGCAGTTTCTGCTGAGAATCTAAGCTTGAAGCTGATTCGGGTGAGGCTAGTTCTGTAGAGCTTACCTTAGAATCTAAGGCAATTAGCTTTCCTCGTGTGATCGTTCTTTCAAATTCAGCGGAACGAGTTACCTTGGTTCGCGTTGGCATAGGTTCCATTGATGCCAACAAACTACTGTGATTTCCTTGTATTAGGATTAACGCCTGCGGTAGCTCCCAACCTTTGAGCTTATTCCAGAGATCAACCCAACGTTCATGCCATGCGATTGTCTCGATTAATTCATCTAAAGGTCTCAATACTTGACGGGGAATAGACTGAGAAAATTGAGCATCCTTACTCACAGGGAAGAAGCCCAAGAGCTGAACCTGATTCAGATCTTGACCAAACTCAACGGCAACATAACCAATTCGATCCGCAGTAATTGCCGTCGGAATGGTTACAGTTTCGTCCTCTGTCATGACAGGACAACATTCCAATTTACCTACACCGGGTAGAACTAAATCAGCAATATTGAACATAGCTCTCAATCCCGAATGCCAACTGTCTGCTTGCTCCAAATTTGTCCTAATCCCCAGCCATTTCAAGTAAGAGTGAACCGCATAAATAGCTAGGGTGTTGAGATAGACTTGTTGACCCTTTTGAGGGTTAGCTTGTTCTAGGGCAAATCGTTCTGCAAAAACATGGGCATGTTTTTCTAACAAAACAGTGAGGGCTTGAGATCGAGTGGGAGTCATAGCTAAGTTTCTCCAAAATAACAACAAGCAATTTCTTGAGCAATTTCTTGAGCAATTTCTTGAGCGATTTCTTGAGCGATTTTTTCCGGTAAAGGTTTGTATCTACACTTCCAGGGACTATAGTGCTCAGGGAGCTTGAATTCCCTAGAGATAGCAGGCATTGTGGTACACGTGCAGTTACAGATTTTTGGCAGGGGGATTAAATCAGCCATACAGAGGGATTTCCAGTGCACTACCCTCTTTATCAGCCGGATACCCAAAATTTATGCAGGGAGCTAGCTCAAGTAACGTTATATAAACTTCTTGAGTTCTAACAGGGCAGAATCCAAATCCTGGATTTTTTGTGAAAAAATTATGTAATAAAAAAATTGTGTAATAGTTCTATACCATATTCCTCTTGAACTGATAGTGACAGTCGATCAAAGCTCATCCTTTTTACAAATCATTTGTGATTGCTATAGTTGATAATCGAAAGCCTTTTTTATCTACAAGAAACTCTTAGAATATTCCCGAATTATTGTCCTATTCTTTTGTTGAAACATCTGTTTCCTATTGATTTCAGTCCAGATTGAATACGCAATCGGGTATCCGAATGAAGTACTATTAAGGAAATATAAGATTCTTCTGTTAAGTGTTAAGCTTGACTTATACTATAAAGTGTATTTAGATAAAGCACCGACTGTATGAGAGATGAGATTGCTGTCTTGGCTTTACTGAATCAAACAGAAGCTTTTCCGTATTTCTACTGTAGAAAAAGTTTCTAATCCATTCCTTCAGAGGCATCACCGTGGTTACACTAACTCCAGACACTTACGAATCTAGAACTCAAGAAATTGCCAGGGAACTCCTCGCTGCAACACAGGAGAAAAAGCGTTCATTTCTAGGACAATTACAAGACCAAATGCGATGGGATGATAAATTGCTGGATTGGACAATGGGAAATCCTGGATTGCGGGTGCAGATGTTTCGGTTTATCGACTGTATGCCTGCCCTGCGAAGTAAGCCTGAGATTGCAGCCCATTTGCAAGAATATTTGACCACGGAGGAGGTCGAACTACCGGAGGCACTGAAGAAGTTACTCAATTTTGCTAATCCGGATTCCATGCCGGGAAAACTGGCTGCCACAACCGTTGCGCCTGCGGTAGAAACCCTGGCCCACAAATATATTGCCGGGGATACGATTCCAGAGGTGATTAAAACCCTGGAGAAATTACGCAAGGATAAGTTGGCCTTCACGGTTGATTTGTTGGGTGAGGCAGTGATCACTGAAGCTGAGGCTCAGTCCTATTTAGACAATTATCTAGAGTTGATGCAAAAGCTGACAGAAGCGGCGAATCGATGGTCAATGATTCCGCAAATTGATCAAGCGGATGGGCAGCCCCTTCCCCGGGTTCAGGTGTCTGTCAAGTTAACGGCGTTTTATTCTCAATTCGATCCCCTGGATGCGAAGGGCAGTGAACAGAAGGTGAGTCAGCGAATCCGCACCTTACTGCGTCGCGCCAGAGAACTAGGAGCTGCGGTTCACTTTGACATGGAGCAGTACGCCTACAAGGATCTCACCTTTGATATTTTGAAAAAACTCTTGATGGAAGAGGAATTTCGTCAGCGGACTGACATCGGTATGACGGTGCAGGCTTATCTGCGGGACTCCAAACAGGATTTAGAAGGCATTATTGTATGGGCAAAACAACGGGAGTATCCAGTGACGGTTCGTTTGGTCAAAGGAGCCTATTGGGATCAGGAAACCATTAAGGCGATGCAAAACGACTGGCCCCAACCTGTGTTTCATGACAAGGCGGCAACCGATGCCAATTTTGAACAGTTAACCCAGATGATGTTGGAGAATCATGCTGCGATCTACTCCGCCATCGGTAGCCATAATGTGCGCTCCCAGGCCAGAGCGATCGCCATTGCTGAGCGCCTAGAGGTTCCCCGCCGTTGCTTTGAGATGCAGGTGTTGTACGGTATGGGGGATCAACTGGCCAAAGCTCTAGCTCAGAGAGGCTATCGGGTTCGGATGTATTGTCCCTACGGGGATTTGTTACCTGGCATGTCCTATCTGATCCGGCGATTACTAGAGAATACGGCTAACTCCTCCTTCCTGCGTCAGAGTTCAGAAGATATTCCGATTGAACAGTTGCTCACACCTCCCGATCCAGATCTTGAGAGCAATATTGCCGAGACCTGGAAACCGATATTTCCAAATGCGGCAGACAGCGACTTTGCCAATCCAGAACTGCGAGATCAAGGATTAAAAGCATTGGAAACGGTGCAACAACAATTGGGGCAGACCTATTTACCATTAATTGATGGTGAACGGCAACAAACGGAAACCCTGGTGGACTCAGTGAACCCCACGAAGCCGGATGAAGTCGTGGGTAAGATTGGCATGCTGAATATTGAACAAGCGGAACAGGCAATTCAAGCGGCTAAAGCTGCCTTTCCAAAATGGAAACGCACTTCTGTGCGAGAGCGAGCCGGAATTCTCCGCAAAGCGTCTGACTTGATGGAACAGCGCCGTTACGAACTTTGTGCCTGGGTCGCCTATGAAGTGGGCAAAACCCTGACCCAATCGGATGCTGAAGTTTCAGAAGCGATTGATTTCTGTCGTTACTATGCCGATGAAATGGAACGGTTGGATCAGGGCTATACCTACGACACTGCCGGAGAAACTGATCGCTATCACTATCAACCGCGAGGGATTTCCGTAGTGATTTCTCCCTGGAATTTTCCCATTGCAATTCCTACGGGCATGACGGTAGCTTCCCTGGTGACGGGGAATTGTACCTTGCTTAAGCCTGCGGAAGTTTCCTCCGTGATTGCGGCCAAAATTGCGGAAATTCTAGTCGAAGCGGGTGTGCCGGAGGGTGTATTCCAATACGTGCCAGGCAAAGGGTCTACGGTGGGTGCGTATCTGGTGAAACATCCCGATGTTCACATGATTACTTTCACCGGTTCTCTGGCGGTTGGCTGTCAGATTTATGCCGATGCTGCGGTTCTACAGCCGGGACAGAAACATTTGAAACGGGTGATCGCGGAGATGGGCGGTAAGAATGCCATCATCGTTGATGAGAGTGCGGATCTGGATCAGGCAGTGGCCGGAGTGGTTTATTCCGCCTTTGGCTACAGTGGTCAGAAATGTTCTGCCTGTTCCCGCGTGATTGTGTTGGCGTCAGTCTATGATACATTTGTGCAGCGATTGCTGAAGGCAGTGAAGTCTCTTAATGTGGGTGACCCAACAAATCCCAGCACCTTTGTCGGGCCAGTGATTGATCACAAGGCCCAGGAGAATATCCAAAAGTACATTGAAATCGGTAAACAGGAAGCAGAATTAGCAATTCAGGTGGAGACACCTGATACTGGATATTTTGTTTCGCCTACGGTTTTCACGAATGTTGCTGCGGATGCCAGAATTGCCCAGGAAGAAATCTTTGGCCCCGTTCTAGCAGTGATGCAAGCGGAGAATTTTGACCAAGCTATTGAATTTGCCAATGGAACCAATTTTGCCCTGACAGGCGGTTTGTATTCTCGGACACCTTCTCACATTGACCGAGCAAAGACTGATTTTGAAGTGGGCAATTTGTACGTCAACCGCAGCATCACGGGAGCAATTGTTTCTCGTCAACCGTTTGGTGGATTTAAGCTCTCTGGGGTGGGTTCAAAGGCAGGTGGCCCCGATTATTTATTGCAGTTCCTGGAACCCAGAACAATCACTGAGAATATTCAACGTCAGGGATTTGCACCAATTGAGGGAGTTGATTAGAGGGTTGTCAACTCAAAATGAAACGGTAGGCAATTTTGGTTGACTTTGAAACGAGCCATCGTAGCGATTTTCAATCACGCGAGCTACAGATTTAAGAGGTGACGGTGCGGTGCGCCGCCACCTTTCGTGCTCCAGCAGCGTTGGAAATATTGTATTTAAAGAGATATGAAATTCAGAGTCAAGTTTTATTAAAAAAAAACCATGATTGTACGAATTAATTTTTTATCCGCTATGATAGTTTCTACTTAATTAAATTTGGTTAGGTAACTGAGCTAGATCCGGTTATCCAAAGGGCTGAGAACTCCCTAAGTAAACATGAAAAACTTCTCATAAAACCCGTGATGAAGATCACAGATTGATCTGATTTGGGATCACCGAGTAATGCTAAGTTATCGCTGATGATTGATTACGAAAAGAAAGTTTTTATCCGCTTGTCAGGTTTTAATCCGTCAAATTTTAAAAAGTGAGTCGTGAAAGTTACTATTGTTTCCCACAAACAGGCCCAGCTTATTCAGTTCCTCCGATGGGAATTGTCAATTCCAGCTTCGTCAATCTCCATGGCAGTCAAGCATCTAGAGCGTGATTCTGAGCAATTGCCAATGATTTTGTGGCAATATGGCCTGATTTCTCTTGAGCAATTGGATCGAGTGTTTGACTGGTTAGAGCAGTTCAGCAATTCTTTGGAGCTAGATAACAAGGGTGTCTAGTTGCTGCCTGAGAAATAGATTCGACGTACGGTTGATCTGTCCCTTTCACGGCTATGCGGCAGTGACCCTACACCCGAAATGTAACGTAGCACTTCACCCCAAAGACATATTCTAAAAAAAACTTGACAGAGAAGGTCTAATAAAGAAAGACTAATACCAGTCCCAAAGCCCAAAGCCTATTCGTTAGCCTGAAGTTTGTCCCTTTCAGCACTTCATTCTTTACGGCTGAGTCAGACGGGCATCCTAACCTCCCATCAGGGACTCACGGGACTCCTGTCGAACCTGCCCCTCGCGAGCTGCAAGCTGAAGCCTTACAAAGGCATCGAAGTCTTCTTGTCCGTACTTCGTATTTTGTATCAGTCCGCGCAACTGTTCCTCAGCCTCCATGGTTAGATAACCTGTCCTTAATGCCTGCTTAACTAGCGTATTAATTGCACCCATAGCTCTGTGTTGAAGTAGATACTAAATTTTGAACTATATCAACTCTATTCAACCCCTCCAGGCAAAGACAAGAGGTTAATGTAAAGTTGCTATCCAACGAATGTAAAGATTCTGTTTAGCTATAGTTTGCTAAGACAAAACGTATTGTGTAATACCATATATTCCCTAGTGTGATTAAACTCTTTTAGAAGCTGACGAGCAATCCATATAGGAAAAAATTTGGATTGAAAGTTATGCGCTGATTCTAGTTCAGAATCTTTTCTTGTTCCTCAAACCAACTAACCACTTGCTCAACGGTCAATGCTGCGATGGATGAATTTTCGGACTCAGCAGTTTGTCTCAAAGGATTGAGAGAGGCTAAAACTAGCCGGGTGAAGAAGTTCTCAAAACTACTATCTAATTCTACCTGTTTCCGGATCATTTCGTCTGATTCAATCCAGGTCTGAACAGCTTCAGGAGTTACAGACTCAATCGGAATTGATTCTTGCTGGGAAATCTGTTTCAAACACCTCAAGGCATAGATTGCCAATCGTGCTGAGAATTTGCCTTTTGAGGAGAGTAAGGCCGCATCGACTTTCATCGCTTCTTCGGTCGTTAGAAATTCTGTATCGTTCATATCAAACACTTGTGATTAGGTAACCGCAGCGATGTTCGCCGTTGACAATCCAGTGGGTTCTTTCAACATTGCAATCAGGAAGGATTGCCCCGAACATTTCCAACTCATGATCGCAAACGCTCGGAAAAGAAGCCGCAACATTGGAAATGGCACAATTGTGCTCGGTCAGAATGTACCGTTCCTGCCCCACTGCATACCATTCTGCCATGTAGCCTTCCACCTTCCGAAGTTTGACCAGATTGGCAACCCGTTGTTGGATAGAACCGCTACCCACCTTTTCCTGATATTCTGCTGCCTTCCGCTGCCACTGTTTCTGCAAAATCTGGCTCACCTGTTCTTGACCCACCGTTTCAGCCAAGGTATCCAGGAAAGAAACCGCAAATTCATCGTAGCGATGGGGGAAGCGATCACGTCCCTGCTGAGTCAGGTGGTAGGTGTGTTGGGGGCGACCCATACCTGTTTGTATCGACTCGTAATCAATCAATCCTTCTGTCTCTAAATCTTTGAGATGGCGACGGACAGCCTGGGGGGTGAGATGGAGGGATTCAGCTAGGGCTTGAGCGGTTGATTGACCCTGCTTTAGGAGCTCTTGCAGAATATCTTGCTTGGTGGATTGCTGCTGGGAAGTAGCCATGGCCTTAGTGAAATCTCTCAGGGGGTAGAAAAAATAAGTTGGACTTTGACAACTCATTTGTTGTTAATGTAACCTAAAATAGACTTAAGTAACAAGATTGTTGTTTAAGTGATGCCTGTTCAAGTGACAGTTGCTTAAGCAACGATTGCTGAATGGAGGTTGAGCACTGAGGGACTAGGGCCTTTTGTGATCCGTCTACCGCCTTTTAAGAATTAGAGAACACGACACCTGCACTATGACTGCTTCAGTTAAAACGTTAGTTAATCAGCCCTACAAGTACGGCTTCGTCACTGAGATCGAATCCGACACAATCCCGCGTGGGCTAAGCGAAGACATTGTTCGTCTGATTTCAGCGAAAAAGAATGAGCCGGAGTTCATGCTGAACTTTCGACTGAAGGCCTATCGGCGGTGGCTGGACATGGCAGAACCTACCTGGCCCCAGGTTCACTATCCTGTGATTAATTACGAGGATATTATCTACTACTCTGCACCGAAGTTAAGTGAGAAGAAGGGTAGTCTAGATGAGGTTGACCCGACTCTACTGGATACCTTTGAGAAATTGGGAATTCCGCTGTCAGAACAGAAGCGTTTGGCGAACGTTGCGGTGGATGCGGTATTTGATAGTGTTTCGATTGCCACCACGTTCAGGGAGCAATTGGCAGAGGTGGGAGTGATTTTCTGCTCCATCTCAGAGGCGGTGAAGGAATATCCAGAACTGGTTGAAAAGTACCTGGGCAGTGTTGTGCCTGTGGGCGATAACTTTTTTGCTGCGTTGAATTCAGCCGTTTTCAGTGATGGTTCCTTCGTCTATATTCCTGAAGGTGTGGAATGCCCAATGGATTTGTCTACCTACTTCCGAATTAATAATGGAGATTCGGGGCAATTTGAAAGAACTCTAATCGTTGCTGAGAAAGGAAGTTCTGTTACTTACCTGGAAGGGTGTACCGCACCCATGTTCGATACCAATCAGCTTGACGCTGCGGTCGTAGAACTAGTGGCGTTAGATAATGCTGAGATTAAGTATTCCACAGTTCAGAACTGGTTTGCGGGTGATGAGAATGGCAAAGGGGGAATCTACAACTTTGTGACGAAGCGAGGTTTGTGTAAGGGCGTCAACTCCAAGATTTCCTGGACACAGGTGGAAACAGGTTCTGCAATTACCTGGAAGTATCCCAGTTGCGTTTTGGTCGGGGACAATTCGGTCGGTGAGTTCTATTCGGTTGCGCTGACAAACAATAAGCAGCAGGCGGATACCGGAACTAAAATGGTTCATGTAGGGAAAAACACCCGCAGCACGATTATCTCTAAGGGAATTTCAGCAGGCAACTCTTCCAATAGCTACCGAGGCTTGGTGAAAATGGGGCCAAATGCCCAGGGCGCTCGGAACTACTCCCAGTGCGATTCAATGTTGATCGGCGATCGCTCCCAGGCCAATACCTTTCCCTACATCCAGGTGGATAACAACACGGCCAGGGTGGAACATGAAGCATCAACTTCCAAGATTGGTGAGGATCAACTGTTCTATCTGACTCAGCGAGGGATCTCTGAGGAAGATGCCGTTTCTATGATTATCAATGGATTCTGTCGAGATGTGTTCAACAAGTTACCCATGGAGTTTGCAGCAGAAGCTGATAAACTGATGAGTCTAAAACTTGAAGGCACTGTTGGTTAAATGACTAGGATGCGACGCTCTCATTTGAGTCCCTTGAGAAAAAGGGGTAGAAAAATTCCAAGCCCTTTCCTTGCGGCAGCTTTGGGACTAATGACCGCTCTACTACTGGGCCTGTTTCAGACTCCCTCCGTTGCTCAAGGTTCCTCAGAGTTCTACTCCGGTCGTTGGCCAGATCGCAACGGTGATTATCCCATTCGGGAAGTTTTTCATCCTACCTGGCAGGTGGTTGATACTGACCCTAGAGGCTTGAATTGTCGAGATGGTATTCCTTCGGTAACTCAGCAGCGAAATGTCGTAGCTCAGTTTCCAGAAAATACCTTGCTCAATACTGTGCGGGGTGCTGAGGTTGAGCTTATAGAGGACTACAGAGGGCTACCCTGGTTGCGAGTTCAGCTCTATGGTTCGGACGACCCCTCCTTCTGCTGGGTACGAGCCAATGAGCAGTTTATTGTGCCGATTAAGGCTGAGGTTATCCCGTAGACGTTTTTGAGTGAAGTGAATATGATTCGAGAAGACAGCCCAACTATCTTATCCGTTAAAAATCTAACTGCTAACGTTGACGGAACCCAAATTCTGAAAGGATTAAGCCTAGAAATCAAGGCAGGTGAGATCCATGCCATTATGGGTCAGAATGGCTCAGGAAAGAGTACATTTTCTAAAATTTTGGCTGGACACCCTGCCTACGAAGTGACCGATGGAGAAGTTACCTTCTTGGGAGAAAACCTGTTAGATCTTGAACCCAATGAGCGCGCCCTAGCTGGAATTTTTCTTGCCTTTCAGTATCCTTTAGAAATCCCAGGCGTGAGCAATATGGATTTCCTTCGGACAGCTTACAATACCCGGCAGAAACATCTGGGATTGGAAGAACTAGATGCCTTTGACTTCGAGGATTTAATTCAGGAGAAGTTGGACGTTGTCAAAATGAAGCCGGAATTCCTGGAGCGTAGCGTTAACGAAGGTTTCTCCGGTGGTGAGAAAAAGCGGAATGAAATTTTACAAATGGCGTTGCTAGAACCGAAGCTGGCAATTCTTGATGAAACGGATTCGGGTCTGGATATTGATGCTTTGAAAACCGTTGCTGGCGGTGTTAATCAGTTATCAACCCAAGATAATTCTCTGTTAGTGATCACCCACTATCAGCGGTTATTGGACTATATCATTCCGGACTACGTTCATATCATGGCGGATGGCAGAGTGATCAAGACTGGGACTAAGGAATTAGCCATGGAACTGGAAGAAAAGGGCTACGACGATGTGATTGCAGCAGCAGCGGCAGGAGCATCATCATGATACAAATTCAAGAAAAATTAGAAGTCTCTCGTTTGGGTCAATTGCTTCAGTTGGCGACTGCTGAACTTGACTCTGATCAAAATTCTCTGGCGCTGACCCAACCCATTTTGCAACAGATTCGAGAAGATGCCCGCTCTCAGGTTCAGGAATTGGCATTGCCAACTCGGCAGGATGAGGACTGGCGATTCACTGATCTTTCTGACCTGCTCCAGTTGGAGTTCCAGGCTCCTCAGCCCAAGCGATTAAAGTTGGGTGAAATTGAGGGACTCTGCCTCCCGGAAGCAACTCAGAGTCGGTTAGTATTTGTCAATGGTTTCTACGCTCCTAACCTGTCGAATGTAGCTGGTCTGCCCAACGAGATATTTGTCGGTAGTCTGGAGCAGCTACCAGAGAATTTGCAGGCCCGCTTGGGAGATTATTTAGCGCAGCAACCGGGAGAGCAGGAGGTTTTTACCGCTCTGAATACGGCTGGACTAATGGATGCTGCTGTAATTTGGGTGAAGAAAAATCAGGAGGTGGAGACTCCAATTCATGTGTTGTTGATCTCCACTGCTGACGCTCAACCCATCTTGACTCAACCCCATGTCCTGGTTGTAGCTGAAGCGGGAAGTTCAGCTCGTGTTATTGAGCATTTTGCAACCCTGGCTATTGGTTGTTCTGATCAAGAAATGGCAACTCCCTATCTGATGAATGGTGTGACCGAACTTTGGCTGGAGGAGAATGCTGAGCTAAAGCATATTCGACTACAACGAGATAGCGGCAGAGCGTTTCACATTGGTCGGACGGCTGTGTCTCAGGCGCGTCACAGTCGATATACCTGTCGGGCAGTAAGTTTGGGCGCGAAGCTTTCTCGGCATAATCTGGATATCTACCAGACAGGCGAGGGGACTGAGACCACACTCCAGGGATTAGCGCTGGTGGAACAGGAGCAGATCGCAGACACCCATAGTTCTCTGTTGCTGAATTATCCCCATGGCAGTTGCGATCAGATTCATAAAGTAATTGCTGACGACCAGGGAGCAGCGGTATTTAATGGTCGAGTGGTGGTGAGTCAGGCGGCTCAGTTAACCAATGCCAATCAATTGAACCGGAATTTGTTGCTGTCTCCCAAGGCCAGAGTGAATACGAAACCTCAGCTTGAGATCGTGGCAGATGACGTCAAATGTACCCACGGTGCAACGGTGAGCCAGCTTGAGGAAGATGAGATTTTCTACCTACAAAGTCGGGGATTGGATATTGAGGCCAGTCAGCAGCTTTTGATTGATGCATTTGCAGGAGAAATCCTGAATCAGCTTTCCTTGGATTCTTTGAAAACAATGTTAACGCGTTGCGTTGCCTGTCGAGTTGATTCTGTCTAATAGTTCTATTCCTAACCTAAACCTTATTAATTCAATCCATGACACTCATTCAGGAAAAAACCTTAGCTGACCAAATTCGCAGAGATTTCCCTATTCTCGACCAGGAAGTCAATGAACATCCCCTGGTCTATCTGGATAATGCTGCCACTTCCCAAAAGCCCCAGGCGGTATTGAATGCTCTACAAAATTACTATCGAGGCTACAACGCCAATGTTCATCGGGGAATCCACACCCTGAGCGCAAGGGCGACCGATGACTACGAAGCAGCCCGCAAAAAGGTGGCTCAATTCGTCAACGCCAACTCATACCAGGAGATTGTTTATACTCGCAACGCCAGCGAAGCCATCAATCTCGTGGCCTATGCCTGGGGTTTAGCCAATCTGAAACAGGGTGATGAAATCATTCTGAGCGTGATGGAACACCACAGCAACTTAGTGCCCTGGCAGATGATTGCCCAACGGACTGGCGCTGAATTGCAATTTGTTGAACTAACTGAAACTCAGGAATTTGACCTGGAGCAGTTCAAGACCTTGATTTCAGACCGAACAAACCTGGTTTCTATCGTTCACATTTCTAATACTTTAGGTTGTATCACGCCAGTTGAAGAAGTTTGTCAGATTGCCCATCAGTATGGGGCCAAAGTCTTGGTTGATGCTTGCCAGAGCTTGCCCCATCTTCCCGTTGATGTCCAAGCGATAGATTGTGATTGGTTAGTGGGTTCTGGCCACAAAATGTGCGCCCCCACTGGTATTGGTTTTCTCTATGGCAAGTTAGATGTGTTGAAGGACATGCCGCCTTTTATGGGTGGAGGGGAGATGATTGCAGATGTTTATCTCGATCACTTCACAGTGGGTGAACTGCCCCATAAATTTGAAGCCGGAACCCCTGCGATCGCTGAAGCTATTGCTCTGGGTGCAGCGGTAGATTACTTAATGGAAACTGGCATGGACAAAATTCACACCTACGAACAGGAGCTCACCCTTTGCTTGTTTGAGGGGTTAAAAGACATTCCAGAATTAACCATCTATGGCCCTGAACCGGATACTCAAGGAGGTGGACGAGCAGCCCTAGCCAGTTTTACAGTGGATGGAATCCATGCGAATGATCTGGCAACTCTACTGAACGATTCAGGTGTGGCAATTCGTTCGGGCCATCACTGCACCCAGCCGCTGCACCGTTACCTGGAGATTAGTGCCACAGCCAGGGCTAGTTGCTATTTCTACAATACCCCAGACGAAATTCAACGGTTCATCACTGCCCTAAAGGAAACCATTACCTTTTTTAACCAATTTCAGTAACCTCAAATTCGATATACAGCGTTTCCAGCGCTGGTGGAGTACAGGAGGTTGGGGACTTTCCAAGCAGGGGGTACTGCCCCCTTACCCCTTTTCACAAATCATTTGTGATTGCTATACAAATTTTACTAATACAAATCAGGTTCTGAGTTTATTTCGGGAAACTGGGCGAGTTCACTTTGACGCGGATTTGCATCAAGCTTGAGTAGCACCCAGTAAATGATGCCTAGAATAATTACACCAATCATCGCGAAGGTATACGAACCCGTACCCGTATGCCATTTGTTGAAAGCATCCTGATCCACTCCAAATAAAACGACCAACATTGCAATGCGAACGCTGTTGAGCAGAAATCCGACTGCAATTGCGACGAGTGAAAAAATGACTTTTCCGGCTCCTTTGATTGGGAACATAACCAGGCAAATCACCGACAGCCCAAACATGTAAAGCACCATGTCGATGCCGGAGCATTCATACACAACTCTGATCGGTTGACCATCGGGGAGAGAGAGTACAACTCCATTTAAACTCACATCAAATCCAGAATACCAAAGCAACAAAGAACTTGCCTGAGCAGTTAAAGGAGAGATATCGATTAAATAGTAAGCTACTGTACTAGGGACACTTAAACAAAACAATAGCAGCAGTTCTTGCCAGTATTGCTTCAATCCATACCATCCTGAAGCAACTAGTCCCATCCCCAAAGCCAATACTGCTGGAAAAAGCCTGACCAGATACTCAATCGTTTCCAGAGAGCTGTGCCTCAGCATCCAGCCGATCAAAACCAATCCCAAAATTACTGAAACCCGGTTCTGTTTGATGGATAAGCTGTGTCGTTTTTCCCATAGAAGAATTGCCGCACAACCAAAGAACAGAGCACTCATGACTAAATGCCCGGTATCATCAGCAAACCACATCAGTGTAAAGTAAATTGCCGTCAAGCCAGCAGTTGTAGACAAAAGCCAAAACTTTGTATCTCTGATCAGAACTGAGATCATTGTTGTTTAGTAGCCTTGCTGTTTTCTTGAAACGCCCTTGAATGATAATCTTCTAGCCCAGCCCGTTAGCCACCAAATGTAAGCAAAGGTAAATCCTGAGAGCATGCTACCAAAAATCCATTTGGCAGCAATTTTTTTCAAGTTGAGGTGACGGGTTGATAACTCTCCTTTGACTTTATTCGTGGCCTCCTGCCGAGCTGAGCTTAAACTCTCTATCAACTCTTGCCGAGCCTGTTCTGGCGTTGTACCTTCTAATGAAGTACCTCGACTTTCCAAGAAAGCTGCAATCTCATCCCTAGATGCCTGTGCCAATTGCTCCTCAAGTGTAATCGTCTGCTCCAATTGCTGGTTGAGTTGGCTGGTAGAACTTTGATCAATCTGGATCGTCAGACGTTGAGCACTAGTAGCTAGAACCAGTGGAATGACAATCAAACACACCATGGCCAACACCAGGCAAAACCAGGAAAGTAGCTTCAGAAAAACCAACTCCCAACGCTTCCTAAGCTGGACATCACCAAAAAAAATCAAACCAATACCCAATAAAGGCACTGGAACCCGCTCAATAATCGCCCCCATTGCTTGAAATTCCCACTCAGGATTCATCAAATCGAGTGGGATCAGAACGACGACCAAATCAAGCAAGGTCAGCAGCAGGAGACAATAACCAATCCAGCGGAAAAGGACGATAGAGTAAGGTCTATCCAACCCATTGGAAATAGGATCTGAGAATGCCATAAAAACCTTATTCGTAAGCTTTTAAATGATGTGGCAGGCGGCAATGCTGCCCGCCATTCTACCCTTCATCGAGAGCTCTACGTCTCTATGAAAGTTGCCTGACGTTCTCTGTCGAGTCCTAAAAGCACATACTGAGGGGAATTTTAGCCAGTAGGGAGCCGACGACTAACCAACTCGCCCTTGCTGAGAACTGGTCAGGAGACTAACTAATCAGGAGACTGTGGGATTCAAGCCTACTCGAACTAAACTGACAGGGAGTCTGGAATGGAGTCGATTCGTAACTGAGACTGTTGTTGAGAACTGGCTACGAGGTTGTGGGGATCTTAGCCTACCCGAACTAAGCGGATCCTTGCTTGTGAAAAAATAGTGGAAGCAGTCAGAAAAGCTAGCAGATTACGAAACTTGACGGTCTAGATATTCTTCTTGGAACGTTCCCTGTAGAAAACTCCACCGAACAGCAAAGCAACACCTGTACCCAGAACAGTAATGGGTTCAGGAACTTTTGTCCCACCCGCTAAATCTCCTTCACCGGAGAGCTTACTCCTTCCATTCTGTCTCCTGCCAACACTCTGAAGACGGGCTCCTAGAACTTGGCCCTGGAAATCAGCAACCGTCAACCCCCCTTTCAGGGTGAAAGAGGTATCCGAAAGCAGGTCACCATCTCCAAGTGCACCGAAAGTTAGACCGACATCGAACTTGTCTCCGTCGAAACCTCTCAAATTGTTCTTATTTCCTAAATTAATGACCCTGTTTGGCTTAACCTTAACTTGAGTCACATCAGAACCCTCAATGTCGTCAATGAGGTCTACCTGATCTCCATCAATGCTCAAGAAAAAGCCGAACAAATCACCGTTAACAGTCTGCGATCGGTCAATACTGACATCAAACTTCACCCCGCCATCAACGTCGATCAAGTCAACGCTGACCTGAGCATCACGACCCCTGAAATTTGTCAATGTGAAAGAGCTGCCGATAGTCGCAGCTTGAGCCATTAAGAGGGAAGAAGACGCAATAACTGCGCCAAACCCTGCAAGCACGGAGCAAGCGGTAGCAAGTTTATTCATTAGACGATGCATAAAACTACATTTCGGCTCTTAGTAATATAACCGATGCTTTGTGGAATGACCATCAAAATTCCGTGAAAATCACGAAGGGTTTTGTAAAGTTTTGATGAAGGTCTACATCAATATGCCATCACGTGATGAGGGCAAAGAGTAATGTAGTAATTTCGTTCAACGTCAAACAATATAGCAATCCTATTGCATTCATGAGAATCCAGAGAGGGGTTTGGGGACTTCGTCCCCAAGAAGGGGGCAACGCCCCCTTCAACCTCTTTTCACAAATCATTTGTGATTGCTATGTGCACCCAAATCCTGCAAATCTACAGATTGGGCATTAGTGTCATGCTTCTTAAGCGTCTTCGAACCACTTCAAATCTTCCGTCAAGCAAGCCATAAAATGAATTGCATCAACGTCGTGAGCAATCCAAGCATTGGTTAAGTGCTTTACAGCATGCCGCCCATCATACAGAGTTTTCCCTCGGGTATGTCTTCCCTCTAGTTCAATTAAGACTTTTGCCCGACGAAAGAGAAAGAGTTCGGGATAAAACAAGTAGGCTATCGTAGCTGCATCGTGAACTAGAAATCCTGTCATTCCTTGAGTTTCTCGATATGCCAATGACGTTTTTGTCATAGAATCACAGAGGGCTGAGATCAATTTAAATGTCGGGGAGTTCGGATTGCTCTGAACCGTCTTTTCTGCCATTTCTGGGGTGAAAATTAGCGATCGCGTTACGTTTAAAGGCAAAATGACGAGTTGGTTGCAGGCTTGAAAAACCGTCGCAGCAGCCTCTGGATGATATGCGATGTTGAATTCGGCTTCAGATGTAACATTGCCTGGAATATTAAAAGCCCCTGCCATCAAAATAATTTCTTTCGCTTTTTTCAAAATGCCAGGAGATTTCGTTTCTGCCTTAGCTAAATTTGTTAAAGGGCCAAGGGCAATCAGAGTGATTTCTCCAGCAGATTTGTTCAAGGCTTCAATCTAGATTTCATCAGAGAATCGAGCTGTTTCATAGGATTGAGGAATGTCCGGTAGAGTGTGGGCCAGACCTCCCAAACCATCAATGCCATGAATATGGGTTGCATTCTCAACTGTGATATCTGTTCGTCGAACGCCTTGACCCACTTCAACTGTTTGTAAGTCACAGAGCTGGAGTAGCTTACAAGCATTTGTAAAGGTTAAAGGGGCTGGAACATTACCATCAACGGTCGTGATTTTAAGTAATTCTGCAAATCCTCGTTTTACAAGGCTACCAAGCCATAGCAAGGCAAAGGCATCATCACCCCCTGGATCTGTATCAACAATAATTTTAGGTATATTCATGTGAGAAAAACTTTCTGAAATACAGCGTTTCCAACGTTGGTGGAGTACAGGAGGTTGGGGCGCGGTGAGCCCCAACCTACCAAATATGTATAAAGACAGACGTGG
>JBHJGO010000058.1:0-19907 GCA_050331715.1 Microcoleaceae cyanobacterium | reverse complement strand
ACACCCGATTCTACTGTTGAGTTTGGCCTGAAGTCAGTGTAAGCTCAACTCTGCCAAAGTCTTATCTAGTCTCTGTTTCAGAATTTCGGACTAGTCTACTAATTCTGGTGTTCTAGCACTTCGTCAGAATTATTCCATATGGCCTTTCCAGGTTCAGTGAGGTACGAATTTAGGAGGGTGGGGTGGGGTTGCCCCATCCTCCTATGCTCCACCAACATTGGAAACGCTGGTGTGGTTTAGCGGTAGTTACGGATGAAGCTTGACCCTCTCCGGCTCAGTTTCAGTAATAACGTTACCATGACTAATTACCAACTCAACCGTTGGACGTTTGCGGATTGCCTCGTAGCGATTCTTAGAACCGATCAAGATTAAATTAGCTGCCTGGCCAATCTCAATTCCGTAATTCTGTTCAACGGACAAGGTTTTTGCCCCGTTCCAACTCACCATGTCATAGCAGGCTTCAATCTCAGGAATACCTGTCATTTGGCAGGCATGAACTGCCATGTGAGCTACGTCCAACATATTGCCAGTTCCCAGGCTATACCAGGGATCTTGGACACAATCGTGACCTAGACTTACATTCAGTCCGTTCTGCCAGAGTTCTTTTACCCGTGTCAGTCCTCGCCGTTTCGGATAGGTATCGGTTCGTCCCTGGAGGGTTAAGTTGATCAAAGGATTGGCAATAAAGTTAATTCTTGAGCGTTCCAAGAGTCCCATTAACTTGAAGGCATAGGCATCATTATAAGACCCAAAGGCAGTGGTATGACTTGCCGTAACCATTGAATCCATGCCTGTTCTAAAAGCACAAGCTGCAACCACTTCTAAAAACCGCGATTGATCGTCGTCAATTTCATCACAATGAATATCAATCAAACAGTTATACTTTGCAGCTAGCTCAAAGATTTTATGCACAGATTGAATACCATCTTCCCGTGTGAGTTCGTAATGGGGAATTCCTCCCACTACATCCGCTCCCATATCCAGAGCTTTTTCAACTAATGACTCATTATCTGGATGGCCATAAATTCCATCTTGGGGAAAGGCTACGACTTGAACGGTAATCCAATCCTTGACCTGATCCCGAACTTCTAGCAATGCCTGTAGAGCAATCAACTTTGATTCACTCACATCCGCATGGGTGCGAACAAACAAAATCCCCTGCTGGGCCTGAAGTTTTAGCGTTTCAATCGCTCGCCGCTTCACCTCTTCCAACGTTAAAGATTGCTTGCGTTCCTGCCAGATTTGAATCCCTTCAAATAGTGTCCCACTCTGGTTCCAGCGCGGCTCACCAGCCGTCAGAGCTGAATCCAAATGAATATGAGATTCCACCAACGGTGGACTGATTAACTTATCTTTTGCCTCAATCTCTCGAATCGCCGCCTCCGGAATTTTGGCCGCAATTGTGATGACTTTGCCTTCTATAATACCAATATCAGCCTGTTCAATTTCGTTTGGAGATTTCAACAAAAAGCCGTCACGCAGAATTAGATCATAGTGGGTCATTGGTAAATTGGGGATAGTAGAACAAAGGAGTTTCCACCGATTGCCATTATAAAAATCCTTTCTGATAGTTGTGGAAATGTTTGGTCAAGTACGCAAGTTGCAGACTACTATACCGCCTGGTAATTCTTCAACGAGAGATTGAGGGATAGTCGTGATCATTCATACGATAATGAGTTGCCTGCGGTTCTTATCGATACCTTCCCCTTCAGTATTAGTGTCCGCTTCCTTCTTAGCTGCGATCGCAGACACCGGAGATAGAAGAGTTGCCAGGGTCAATAACGTTAGAGTTCTTCTGAGCATAATTTAAATTGCTATAATGAACATTAACTCTCTCAGAAAGCTGGAATGAATTTTTGTCAAATCGTTTCTGACTCTAATATTACTTCCAATTCCCTGTAGGAATCAATAGCTTCCTTCCTTTGGCTCCAAACTTCGCTCTAGGGTTGATGTCTCCAAGTGATAATCTAACTGACGTTCAAGACAAGATACTAAGGACACAATGCAAGCCATCGAGAGACTTACCTGGACAATTGATCGCTACCACCAAGCGGTTAACGCTGGGGTATTTGACGATGTCAATGTCGAATTACTAGATGGAGAGCTAGTCAAGATGTCGCCAGAGGGAGAACCCCATGCCAATAGAATTGTCAGCATTGCTGACACTATCAGACTCCAACTCACTGGAAAGGCTCAGGTTCGAGAAGGTCATCCTGTAAGCCTGGGGATCAAGAATGAGCCTGAGCCGGATATCGCTATAGTTGAGCCTTTGGGCAGGGAATATGACACCCACCACCCCTATCCTGAGAACATTTTCCTGGTGATTGAATTCTCGAATACTAGCCTGGTTAGAAACCTGGAAGTAAAACGCTACATCTATGCAGCGGCTGGAATCCCTGAGTATTGGTTAGTGGACTTGAATGCTAAGAAGTTAGTTCGGCATCTTTCACCAGCAGATGGTGACTATCAAGACAGGTTGGAAGCCACTGAGGGAACTTTAAGGTTTTATCCATTGGAGCTGAAGTTGACTGTTGAGGAGTTTTTCTAGTCACCTCTAGCGCAATAATTCCTGATTGAACTAAGTGTTTCCACGGCTAGCAGATAAAACACGCTCAATCACAAGATCAATGTCAACTGAAGGATTAGCCGCCACGGAACGGGCCCAGGTTTCTCCATCCAGCACACAAGTTGAAAGCATCCCGTCAGGAACGGCTTGAATCAGGTCATCAGTGGTTGAATTCACTGGGCGAAATACATTGATTGCCGTCTGTGGTCGATTCCACAGTTCAAGGCAGGGACTAGCCTCAATTGCGTCTGCCAATACGTCAGACCCCTCCATTTGGCGGTCAAGTCGCTGGACAGTCCCTTCACGACCCCACGCCAGTAATGTTGCTAACAGTGGAATGGCAGCCGCCGAGCGAGAGCCCTGAACTCCAATATTGGGCTTGGCAAGATAGCTACCGCCAGAACTGATGGCTGCGTTTGCCCGCTCCAGATTTCGAAACATGATCAATGCCGACTCCTTCGGTTGAAAGAACCATTTGTGGGCAGACAGGGCAACCGAGTCAGCTCCCTCAATCCCGTCCAGTCTTTCTGAATAGGTGGAACTCAGTCTCAGAGGGCCAGCCCAGGCTGCGTCAACATGCGTCCATTTCGCTGCGCCTGCAAGGTTTAAAGGGTCGATTGCTCCCGTGGCTGTTGTACCTGCGGTTAGGACAAGACAGGCATTGTCAAGGTCAGGCATCTGTTTTTGATCCATGCGGCCTTGTGCGTCAACTGGAATTGAGATAAGTTCAAGTCCCAAAAGGCGGCACACCTTCTGAACACTGACATGGGCGGCCTCAGAGGTCACCACCTTTTCCACACCTGCGGCATCCCGTGCAGCCCAGATTCCGGTGAGATTGGCAATGGTTGACCCAGCGCAGAAGTGTCCTCCCTGCATTCCAAAGTAGGGAACTAGCCAGGATAAAACCAATGTCTCCGCCTGAGTCGCAAAGGGTGAGGTCATCTCATGCAATAAATTCTGATTGAGACTCGCATTCCAGAGTGCCATGGCCCAGGTGATCCAGGGTGTGGGCGGATCCATATGTGCCAGCGAAGTCGGTGAATTGAGTTGAGCCGCTTTTCCGAGAACATGACCAGAGAGTAAGTCCAGGGTTTTGCCCTCACCCAATCCGAATTCAGGCAGTGCTAACGGTAGGTCTTCGATAAGATTATTGGGGGACATTAACAATTCAACGGCTTTATTCAATTCGTTGCTGCTTTCAAAACTGGCATCAGGTGTAGACATAGAGACTCCTTGTTTTTGCTGCCGCTGTTACCGAGGCATTGAGAACCGTTACAAATTCATCAGGATTGCTAGCCAATACAATTCTTCCACATATAGCAATCACAAGTGATTTGTAAGAAGGGGGTGGAGGGGGCATGCCCCCTTCTTGGGGATAAAGTCCCCAAACCCCTCCATAGCTTTTCTCATGACTGATTCAGTATTGCTACGTCCGACCTCAATTGGTATTACAACAGATCTGGCGCTGGCTCTCGTGACTTCAACCTAATCTACAAATCTATAAATCTGATGATTTAGGCAGGTATCTGAGCCAGGTGAAATACAACGCCGCTGAAAGAAGGATAAACAGCAATAGCAGGACTACAAAACTATCCCAACGTTGCATCATCAGGGTGATTCCTAACATGAATAGCACCAATTGCCAGGGTACAGCGATCGCTGTTGAGAGCAAATCCCGACGGTTCTCCTCTCGGATCTGTTGTTGCATCTGGGTTGGGAAGTGCTTGCGGATCTGTTTCCAAAATCCAAAGGGTCGAGTAATTGAGTAGAAGTTTTCTAGTACCTGTTGATCTGTGGCGGGAGTGAGTAAGGTTCCAACCATACAACCAATAAACGATGAAATACCAGGAATCAAAAATAAAAGGTATTCCTGAAGTTGAAGCTGATCTAAACCAGGGAGAATCACTGCTTTGGTGAGAATCGCAGCTAACATTCCAGTGACTGTTCCCACCGCAAATCCATAGCCATTAAACCGCCACCAATACCATCTCAAAACGAGCGGAACTGCCAATCCTACACCTAGTCCTAACGTTAGCCAACCCCAGATCTCGTTAATATTTTTGATCTGGTAACTCAGCAGCATCCCAATTCCCACAATGACAATCGAAGCTAAACGGCTCTGGAACAACAGTTGCTGAGTAGAAGCTTGTGGATTGAGATAGGCTTGATAGATATCCTTTACCCAGTAGGCTGCGCTGGAATTAATAATCGAATCAAAGGTGGACATCGCCGCCGCAATAAAGCAGGCAATTAATACGCCCCGAACTCCCGTGGGAACATACTCAGTAATCACCGTAGGCAAGATTAATTCCGGGTCAGTAATCACTCCCTGAGTTGCACTGTAGTGGATTCCTAGTAGTGCAAAGGCAGTTACTAATGGCCAACGAAAGGAAAGCAAAATAATCCAGAACAAGGACAGCAACCCTGCTTCTCGATCATTACGAGCCGCAAAGTAACGCTGAATCATATAGCCACCACTGCCTCCAAAGCCCTCCATAAAAACCTTTAACAGATAGAAAAAGACTACTCCACCAAATAAATTAAAAACAGCGTAATCCCCTGGCAAGTCAAGGGTGAAACTGGGTGAAATACTGCTCCAGTCATTATAGTTCCAACGATACAGCTCAAACCCGTCAACGGTAGGAATTGAAACAGTAAAGGTTTCTGGAATTGTGACAGTTTGCAGGGCTAAGACACAAATATAAATTATCGCAGTAAAAATTAAAATCCCTTGAAAAACATCTGTCCAAACAACTCCATAGAATCCACTAGCAGCCGTGTAGACAAGAGCAATTGAAATCAAAATAATAGACGCCAATTCATCGCTCATTCCCAGAAACTGGCCGAGAAACTTACCCCCTGCCACAGCAAAATAGCCCATGGTGCCGACAGCAAAAATCAAGTTCGCGACTGCACTGATAATTCGGGCAATATTCCCCTCTCGACCGGAACCAAAGCGTAACTGCATCCATTCAGCCAGGGTCATCACCTGGGCACGACGGTTCCATTTGCCCATGAAAACCATCAAAATTGCCATAATTAATACCACTCCGCCCCGGATCTCGATGAAGAACCCCTGCGCGCCGATCGCGTAGATTAGAGCGCAGATGATCATGGTTCCGGCCAAGTCCGTGTTGGAAGCCATGCCGGATGCGCCCAAAACCCACCAGGGTAGGTTACGATTTCCCAAAAAATAGGAATCAATCCCCGTTGCCGCCTTACGTTCTAGAAAAATTCCAAAGACAACAATCGAAATTAAATACACGACGATAATCAAATAATCAGCTAAAGCGAGCTGCATCGGCATAGTCTCTCTTAGTTCTCTCCCAAAAGCTGTTCATCAGGCGAAAGTCTCTGGAATATTTGTCAGGCAGTGGTCTTGAAGCTTATCAGCAATTCGCCCCCTTAAAAAAGAAGGGCTGGCCCTGTCCCCATGACAGTGAAGACAGTTGTTGAACTAATTGGTGAACTCTAGCATCATGTAGAACTTTGACAGCTCAGTGAGCAACTTTCCCGTTATCCTCAACGTAACGGGAAAAACACATCCAGATAGGCCGATAAAATCACCTCTCCCCATAATGCAGTAATTCCGGCTCCCAAAGCTAAAAATGGCCCAAATGGAATCGGTTGACGACGGTTGATTAATCCCAGAGCTATAGCTCCTCCACCAACAAAGGCCGCTACTGCGCAGGCAATGAATCCAGCCAACAGCAACAATTTCCAACCCAGCCAGGCCCCCATCATAGCAGCCAACTTGCTATCCCCCGCTCCCATGGCAGTTTTTCCCATCACCGCTGAACCGACGAAGCTGATACTATCCAGCAACCAAATTCCTACAACAGCTCCGATAACTCCAACCATAATCTGCTGGCTGACATTGGGTAGAGGGGGAAGTTGTTGCGATCCTTGAATCATCTGAAATCCTAAGCCCAACATCAACCCGGACTGGGTCAACACATTCGGCAGCGTCAAGGTATCAATATCAATCAAAGCCAGGGCCAGCAACCAACTGAACAGCACACAGTAACCAACCATCTGAATTGGAGTAGGGGTGCTCCAGAAAATCAACAGGAATAATAGACCCGTGAAAGTTTCCACCAATGGATATCGAGGCGAGATGGACGTCTGACAATGCTTGCAACGACCCTGCAACCTGAGCCAGCCAAAAATTGGGATATTTTCCGACAGACCTAACCGCGTCAAACATTTGGGGCAGCGGGAAGGGGGATGTAGGATCGAGAGACCCGCCGGAATCCGATAAACAACGACATTCAGAAAACTCCCAATCGACGCACCAATTGTAAAAATGATGAGATGAACAATTAAACTGGCCAGCAATTGCATGGGTAAGAAAGCGCTAAAAGTTATCCTTGATCTTGGAGAAAAAAACAGCGACAGTATGCAGCACTATTCTCTCCCCATCGAGATTATACTCACGGATTCCCGCCAATCTCTCGGCAGCCTAATTTTCGACTGGACACCGCAGCCTGGACACTATCTGGAACTGGGGGAACAAACCTATTTGGTACTGGAACGTCGCCATTGCTATCAATTGAAGCTAGGTCGATATCATCTCAACAAAATTACCCTGGAGGTTAAGTTAACAGAGCGACCAGCGGAACGAACTCTACTGGAGGGGCGATGGGTTTTAGGAGAAATTAGTTGTCGCTACAATGCCCGGTCTGAGCTAGTTCGATGTGCAATTAATCCCGATGGCCCCTGTCATGGGTGTGAGAGTTATGAATCAGAAAAGGAAACAAGATAGGAAATGGATATTTGAGTAGCTCAATTGCAGGATATTGAAACGCTGTTTGATATCAGAACCACTGTGGTGGAAAGCTTGGACAATCTGCCCCGCTTGGAATGTTGGCCTAATTCTGACAATGGCTGGACTGATAGGGCTGACGCAGGGACGCTATTTGAGTTGGATCATAACTGACCAAAATTACTTCCCCCTGAGCATTCCGAATCCATCCTCGGGCTGGAGTAACGGCTATATTCGTGAGGGTTTGCACTTGTTCTGCTCCAGGCGATTCAATTTCAGGCTCCTGCGGATGATGGCTCATGTAGGGCGTCGATGCAGTTAGAGCAGGCTCAATCAAACCAACTTCAATGGAATTGTCGTCCTGTTGTTCAGTTGGATGGGGAGAAATACCACCCCGACCTACCACGGTAAATTCGCTATTTTGTCCCTGGTGGCAAACATCCTGGGCAACCAGAACATTGGGGTCAACGACATCCTGGGAAAATTCAACTAACCCCTGGCTCGGAGCAATTTCTGAATCCAGTTCGACAATTCCGCTAAATTCAGATCCGAGTTCTGATGTGGCGGTAATGTCACTACTCGGCGTTGCTGCTGCCCGGAATTCTGTCCCGAAAACCCCTTCAGCTCCGATGGTAATCCGACCGCCAAAGGCTTGTTCCGCATTGGCAGAAATATCGCTGTTTTCCAGAGCAACCAGCGTATCGGTATCAATCAAAATATTTCCTCCAGTGGCCTCTCCCTGAGCATCCGTTGTGATTTCACTCTGGTTGCGGAGTTCTATCGCGGAGGCTTGCAGTTCGATATTACCTTGACCCCCAGCAGCGGTATTGGCCCTGAGAGCACTCTGGTCGAGATCAACTAGTGGGGCCATCACGTTTAAGTTTCCAGCCGCCCCAGCTCCAAGACCACTAACCGAGATCAGGGAATCCTCCGTCAAATTCAGTCGTTCCGCATCAATTTCCAGGGTTCCAGCCGATCCACCCTCAGTGACCAAAGCGATAATTTGGCTATCGCTCAGCATAAGATCCCCTGCATCGATAGTCAGCATTCCTCCTTCCCCACTGACTGTAGAGGTTGAGATCACAGATTGATTTTGCAGTTCCAGGACATTTTGAACCGCCAAAGAGACCCTCCCACCAATCCCCAGTTGAGTTTCGGCATTCACCTCACCTGCATCGAGCAGAACGGTGTTGGCGTTGATATCAAGGGAGCCAGCATCTCCCTCTGCCTGACTCTCGACTGTAATCTGGGCTCCCGCTCGAACCGTCAGTTGATCAACATCGAGATTTAACGATCCTGCGGTTTGTGATCCTGTTGATAGGGCGGAAAGGCGACTGTTGAATATATTTTCAGATAGATCTTCTGCAGTACTGCCCAGAACATCGAGCTGACGAGCTGTAATGCTTAATGTTCCTCCGCTTCCAGTTCCAAAGGTGCTGGTCGAAACCTCTGCTCCAGCTTCAACCCTTAGTTGATCGGTATTGATTTCAATGCTGCCGCCATCACCAATTCCCCCCTGGCCTACGCCGGCAAAGATTTGGCTGCGATCCAAGCCATCTCCTCGAACTCGCGTCCCTTCGATCTCGATTTGACTAGCATTAATCCGAATATTACCCCCCTGCCCTCGTCCCTGCAGTGAGGCTGAGATAGCTTCTCCGTTTTGAATTGAGAGACGTTGTGTATTGATGGACAACTCCCCCCCTTGTCCTTGAGCATTCGGATTAACGCGAGCAACGATACCGCCTCGTACATCTCCTGAGTCCGGAGCTGTATTGTTTAATCTGATTTCATCCGCTGCAATGGCGATATTTCCGGCATCGCCTTGACCCCGGGTTGTAGTAGAAACCAATGAACTATTAGTCACCTGCAAATTTTCAGTGCGAAGTACAATATCGCCGCCATTGCCATTGCCTTCTGATTCGACGCTCGATTGTAGAGCAGCGTCATTATCCAGGGTAATGGTGTCAACATCAATCGACAAACTGCCACCATTGCCATTTCCTGAAGTGCTGGTCGAAATTGCCCCACCCTCTCGAATTGAAAGACGATTAGCATTCAGGGTAATGCTGCCGCCATGGCCGACCCCCTTGGAATTAACCCCCGCAAAAATTTGACTATTGCCCGATCCATTGACTCGGCGTCCTTGAACTTCGATAGTATCTGCCGTGATCTGAATATCACCGCCTTGACCTTCACCTTCCAGGGAGGCGGAGATTAGTGCCCCTCCTGAAACTGAGACGCGCTGCGCATCAATGCTCAATGTGCCACCATTCCCTTGGGCAGTGGGATTGACCTGAACAAAAATTCCACCTCGACGACCTGCTTCAAGGGTGTTGTCGACCTCAATTTCATTGGCCGTAATCGAAACACTGCCAGCATTGCCCTCCCCCAGTGTGGTTGCTGAGACAAAGGCACCATTCAGCACTTGCAAACGCCCAGTTTGGAGATTAACATCTCCGCCTTGCCCCTCGCCCCCCAAACCAACGGTGGAACGCAGCGCGCCCTGAACGACAGAAATATCAGAACTTACAACATTGACTGTTCCGGCATTGCCTTGACCAAATGTGCTGGCAGCAACCCTACCACCATTCCTAATCAGTAACCGCTGCGTATCAATATTGAGATTTCCGCTATTCCCAGTGCTGTTGGACTGTACCGTTGTAAATAAACCACTGGAGCGATCAGTTTCTGCAATTCGCTCTGCAATGTCAATCTCTGTTGCCTGTACCGTTAGATTCCCAGCATCTCCTTTACCAATAGCTGCCGTTGCAACGAAGCCTCCCTGCCGCAGTCGAAGCATTTGAGTTGACAGGTTAACATCTCCACCAATTCCAAGGGTAGAGGCATCTCCTTCAGAACCGGCATTGGCCCGAATTATGCCACCGAAGAGTTCTATGGAATCGGTTGTCACGATGTCAATTGTGCCTGCTACCGACGGATTATCTATGTTGTTGGCATTGATTTCGGCATTATTCATCAAGGTGAGATCCCGCGCCACAATCCTGACATCACCGCTGCTGGCTCCCCGAACGCTTACCAAGGCTCCTTCTAGTAACTGAACCTCACCCAGGTTTTGGCTGGATTGACTGGGGGTTTCGCCGGGATTCTCAATGGTGTCGTAATTGAGGGTGTAGGTGGGGCTGCGGTTAGAGGCGGTCTGAACTAGGTCGAGACCAACGGTATGAGTATCTTGCACACTCCCCAATTCAATGCGTCCCTGATCTGCCAGGAGTATCCCGCCGTCTAACACAATGTCTCCCCCCAGCAATAGCAGGGTCTCACCTCGTGGAACATCCAAACCTCTGGTGCGAAATTCATCGACGGGGATGCCATTATCCCTGAGCAGTCGCTGACGACCCATCCCATTCACGATAATGTCGCCTGGATTCTCCCGGATGTTCAAGCCCACAGGCATATTGATCGTGAGCAAAGGGGGGGCGGCTGAATCACTAGCCGCAAATTCAAACCCATTCTCAAACAGAATGCCATCGGCAGTAGAGGCAAAGAAAGATCCACCAATATCTAAACGGGCCTCTGGCCCAAAGACAATCCCATTCGGATTAATCAAAAATAGGTTGGCATTCCCCAGAACGCCTAGCGTGCCGAAAATCTGTGAGGGATTTACTCCAGTGACACGGCTGAGAATGTTTTCGATACCATTGGGATTGGCAAAATAGACGCCCTGACCCGGATCGATATTAAATTCCTGGAAGCTATGAAACAGGTTATTTTCTCGGATCGCTCCCCCCTCAATTCGATCACTATTAATCCGCTGAATGGTTTGGTCTGGAATAACAACTGAACGTTCGTTTCCAAGGGTCTGATCAGGGATAACCTGCGCCACGGCGGAAGACGAAAGCAGAGAGCAGAGAACAATCGTGCTCCCAAATGCGATACGTAAACCCATTAATTTTTTTCTAAAGACCCTTCAATCCTATCCAGGAATTCGTAGTCCGTCAAAACTAAAGAAAGTACGTTTAAAAAACTCTACAAATCTCTCCCCGTTGAGAAAAATTTGAATCAAAGTACCAATTTGCCAAGTATGTTATACCATCTTCATTGAGGGGAATAAATGCAGCTTTTCAAAGTACCCGAACATAGCATCCACTGGAAAAATTTCATGCGTAAACAACTTAGATTCATTTTGCTGGCGGTTATTCTGGTGATTCTGTGGGGTATGTCCCAGCCATCAGGAATTCAAGCTCAAGAGCCAGTTTCTCAGCTAGTTCCTCAAAGTGAGCAGCTCTGGCAACTCCACCAGGATGACCAACCGATTGCGACACCCCTCGTCGCCCAAGCTCCCCGTCAGCCCGTAGCAACCGAATCCGTGACCTATGCCAACTTAGAGGGTCAGGCAGTCACCGGGTATCTGGCTCGTCCGGCCCAAGCGAGTCAGGCCTTGCCCGCTTTGATTGTGATTCATGAGTGGTGGGGCTTGAATCAGAATATCAAGCAAATGACGGAACGCCTAGCAGGAGAAGGGTATACGGCTCTGGCAGTTGACCTGTATGAAGGACAGGTTGCTGAGACTCCTGAAGTTGCAAAAGAACTGGTCACCACTGCTCAACAGAATTCTAATCGGCTCAACGACAATCTCCGGCAAGCCTATCAATACCTGAACCAACGGCAGCAGGCCCCAAAAATTGGCAGCATCGGTTGGTGCTTCGGGGGAACCTGGTCACTGAATACAGCTCTTCTGTTTCCGGAGCGATTGGATGCCGCAGTGATCTACTATGGTGGCGGAATTACAACTGATCCAGAAAAACTCGAACCGCTGCAAATGCCAATCCTGGGAATTTTTGGAGAATTGGATCAAAATCCCTCGGTGGCGACGGTGAAGCAGTTTGAGTCTGCACTGAAGAGCCTGGGTAAATCCATCGAAGTCAAGATTTATCCGGATGCGAATCATGCCTTTGCCAATCCATCAGGAACACTGTACAACGCTACTGCTGCCGAAGATGCCTGGCAGAAAACCGCAGCGTTTCTGGCGAAATACCTGAAGGATTAGTATGATTTCTATCGCTCTCTGGAGTGACTCTCTAGAATCACTCTCTAGAATCACTCTCTAGAATTTGCTTCATTGCTCTGGGCCAAATCATCAGAAAAAATCCCATCCAGACTGAAACAGGGGTGGCCACCAACAAAACGAGCCATATTCGTTGAAAAATCAGATAACTTCCGAGAATCAAGGTCATCCCGGTCAGCAGAATTGCCCAAGGTTGACACCACCAGGGTTTGTAATTCCAGGGGTTAATTGATGGAGTTGAGGGTTGATTCATAGGGTTAATTGATGGAGTTGGTTTACAGGGTCAATTGACAAAATTACCGGATTATCAAAACAGTCCTCAGAAAATCAATTTAAGATGCCAATCACAGCGATTTTCAATCGCGTAAGGTACTGATTTGAGAGGTGGCGGCGCACCGCGCCATTGTCTCCCATGCTCCAGCCACACTAGAAACACTGTAGTTAGGACTTGATAAACAACATCAGTCTGGTTGTGATCAAATCTTAATCATTATTAGACTCCTGAGTTATATTAGCGAAAGGAGGATGTGTCAGGCGTCATTTCCGATAGAGTGACAGCTTGCACAGGGTGCTTCACTGTCCGTTGCAACTTCCTATTGCAGATCGTTATTGCAGATTGCCCTAACTACACATTACCTTCCGTCCTTCATCGGAACCCTCCGCAGTGCTAATTTGTCTAAATTATTGTGTCTAGGTAATTTTAGAGCATTTGGCAACCGCTGAGATTGCTCAGGTTAGGCCAAATCAAGTCGAGATTCATCATCCTTGGGAGAGCAGAATGCCGTCAAATCAGACCCGCAAACCGTCAACACACGATAGTGCATTTTTTTGTCAGAAATTTGTTGTTTTCACTTTACTCGCAGCGCTGTCCCCGTTCTGGGAACTTCCGGCATCCGCAGAGGTTGAATTGAATGCTGAGTTAAATCTGGCCCAAGCATCCTCATCGGCAGAGTTGAATTCAGCCTACACCCTGGGAATTGGTGACCGGGTTCAGTTGGACGTATTTGGTGTCGAAAAGTACACCGGTAGCTATCTCGTGTTGACGGATGGCACGATGAACCTTCCCGCCATTGGACTGGTTCGCGTCGAGGGTCTGACCCTTTCTCAGGCTCAAGCCATTATCTCTCAGCGGTACTCAGCATTGCTCAAGCAACCCGTCGTTACTCTCAATCTATTGGGTTTGCGATCAATTCAAGTTGCCGTTTCAGGGGAAGTTGCTCGACCCGGTTCCTACAATTTTGACCGACAGCGGCGAGGGGGCAATAATAATAATGATGATGGGGGTGGAAACACGGGTGACAGCCAATTTCCCCGCTTAAGCGAGGCTATTCGTCAAGCGGGCGGCATTACCCAGGCGGCAGACATCCGTCAAGTGCAATTACGACGGACAGGCTCAAGCGGTTCAGTGATTACATTGGATTTAGAAGAATTGATTCAGCAGGGAAGCCTGTCCCAGGATCCAATCTTGCTGGATGGGGACAGTATTTTTATCCCAACGGCTCTTGATATTCAAACGGATCAGATTCGTCAGTTAGTCGATACAAACCTTTCTTCCGGTGAGGCTGAACCTTTGCAAGTCGCCATCGTGGGTGAGGTATTTCGCCCTGGGGTTTACTCTGTAATTGGAGTAAACGACACTTCTGATCCACCGACCGTGACCCAAGCGATTAAGCAGGCCGGTGGCATCACAGAACTAGCGGATATTCGCAATATTGAGGTGCGACGAATTACGCGTACCGGTCAGCAGGAGACCCAGGTGAACCTTTGGGAATTACTGCAATCCGGTGATATTAGCCAGGATCCGTTTTTACAGGAAGGGGACACCATCATCGTTCCGACTGCGACTGCAATCAACCCAGCAGAGGTGGAGGATCTAGCCACAGCAAGTTTTTCTCCAGATACAATTAGGGTAAATGTGGTTGGTGAAGTAGTACAGCCTGGAATCCTTGAGGTTCCGCCGAACACAACAATGAACCAGGCAATTATGGCGGCAGGAGGATTCGATCAAATTCGCGCAGAGGAGGATACGGTCGAGTTGATTCGGCTCAATCCAGATGGAACCGCTACCCGACGGGAAATTGATGTTAATTTGGCCCAAGGTGTGGATGAAGCGGGCAACCCACTGTTGAAGAACAACGATATTATTGTGATTGATCGGTCTGGATTCACTCGGATTGTGGATACAACTAATCAGGTTTCCAGTCCTGCAAGGGATTTCGTTTCCGTTTTGGCAATCTTTCAAGTATTTTTTGGCAACTGATTTTGTCTGTCTTTTCTAGGGTGCCGATACTCATGATCATCTTTAAATTGATTTAATCAAAGGAAATTATGGCAGAGTTACGAGCAGGTATGCGGCAAGACTTGACATTGGCAGAATCCAATGGCGCTAGACCAGTTGATTTCGCTACCGATGATTTAGATGATTCATCTGTGTCTGCTGCAGGTGGTATGAATCTGCGACCGATCCTGAGAACCCTGCAGCGGAAGGCTCTGCTCGTGCTGGGAGTTACGGGAGTTGCAGCAACTCTGGCATGGAGACTGAGCGAGCCGCCTGATCCAGTGTACGTGGGAGATTTTCAAATCCAGGTTGAGCCTGCCAATTCGGTAGATAAACTGGAAAGTGTAATTCCCACTGAGGATGGGGGCCCGGATAACCTAGACTACCCAACTCAGCTTGAGATTCTGCAAAGCCGTACTTTACTTGAGGATATTGTCGCAGAGGTTCGCAACAGCTATCCAAACTTTACCCTAGCAGCCCTGGAAAAAAATCTGATCGTCCAGCGGTTGATTGGAGAGAATCGCAGACTAGATGTCACTAAAATTATTGAGATCAGCTATCAATCCTCTGATCCAGAGCAGATTATGACCGTGTTGAATGCGGCGGAAGATCGATATTTGAAGTACAGCTTGGAGGAAAGAACCACAGGAATTGACGAGGCGATTAAGTTCATTGACCAACAATCTCCGGCTCTGGTAAGAAAGGCCAATGCCTCTCAAGCAGAGATCCAACAACTTCAGCAACAGTATGAACTGATTGATCCCACTGCTAAAGGGGAACAGCTTTATACTCAGATCAGCCTGATCGAGAACCAACTGCTAGAAACGGAGCGGGAACTGCCTGAGCTGAGACAACAGTATGCGGATTTACAACAGAAGCTCAATCTAGAACCGGAAGATGCGCTGGCGGCCTCTGCCCTCAGTGATAGTCCCACCATTGCCCAGTATCGAACTCAAATTGCCGAGGTGGATAGCCAACTAGCCAGGGATTCGGCGATTTTCACAGAAGACTCTCCGGAGATTCGCCAACTGCGAGAACAACGCCAGAACTTGATCCAACTCCTGGAACAGGAAACCCAGCGTACCCTAGAATCAAGTCCCGCTTCGCTACAAAACCCGGCTGTATACTCCTTTCAGAACTCTACCCGTCAACAGCTAATTTCCCAATTGGTTGAAACAGAAAATCAGATTAAAGTTCTAGAAGTACGGCTCCGAAGTCTTCAGCAGACAAAGTCTCGATTGGAAGAAGAAGCTCGCGCCTATCCAGTTGTTGCTCGTCGTTACAATGAAGCACAGAAAGAACTGGAGGTGACCAATCAGTTACTAGACGAGTTCCGTACCCAGCGTCAAAAGCTCCAGGTGGAAAGAGCCCAAGACAACGAACCCTGGCAAATTATTGATGAACCTAAGCTCCAGACAGATAGCACAGGTGAATATATTTCGGTGGCTGAGGATAGCCGGCAAAAAACCATGCTAGCAAGTATCCTAGGCGGTTTGTTGTTGGGTAGCGGATTGGCTATTCTATTGGAAAAAATACACAACATTTTCTATACTCCCGAAGATTTGCAAGAGTCGGTTTCTCTGCCAATGCTAGGGGTTGTGCCGCCCTACAGGCAATCAATACTATCAAGCCTATTTCGATTGTCAGGTGCTCAGGATAAGAGTGTCCCTCTACGCCAGTCAGAATTTGAGGATGCTTTTGATAATCTCTATGCCAATATTCGCTTTGTCTATGCTGATTTTCCGCTGCGTTCTGTAGCAGTTTGCTCGGCGGAGTCCGGAGATGGCAAGTCAACAGTAGCCCTACACTTGGCAGAGACAATTGCAGGGATGGGCCAGAAAGTGCTGCTGGTCGATGCAAACTTACGGGATCCTCAGCTCCATAATAATCTGGGCTTGCCCAACCAGAAGGGCTTGAGTGACTTGCTTACTGATAGCCAAGTCGCGCCCAAGATTTTGATTCAGCCATCAGGCGTGATGGAGAATCTATTTGTGCTGACAGCAGGTAGTCCATCTTCTCTGGCCATTAAGTTGATGGGTTCACAGCAAATGCTCAAGATCGTTGAAGATTTACAAAATTCATTTGATTTGGTGATTTATGATACACCGGAACTCCACCACTACACTGATGCAGTCTTCCTCTCTGGCCATTTGGATGGCATGTTGGTGGTGGTTGGCATCAATAAAACCCACTCCTCTGTGGTGAAGCAAACCCTGGAAAAGGTCAACAAATTCAACTTGCCGTGTTTAGGGGTGATCGGCAACCACATCAAGCAGAATTCCGCTGCTAAGGTTCCAATCGAATCCGTCTAGGAGTCTAATGATCACACTTGCTAAAGCATCCGAACCGCAACACCAACCCCTTCGGAGAATTTTAATTGGGACAGTGTCAAATTTGTCACCATTTAACTCGTCCAACATTTAACCCCGCTGATAGTGAAGCAAATTTTCAGGAACAGCAATATTAGCAGACAATTTAGTATCAGGAATAGGAGTACCTGCCGTTAATTTCAGCGGTACTTCTCCCGCCCAGATGGGCAGAGCATAATCCTGAGCATCATCAACGGGGCCGCCGCTGCGGACTTTGGCCGACCCTTCTTCAATGGGAAATGCCAGAACCGTTGTTGCCTTTACTTCTTGAGGATTGGGGATTCGTGCCTGCTCCCACTGTCCAGGAACAATCTGCTCCGACAACACCTTCAGGGCGTGCATCTTTTCAGCTTCGTCATCAACTAACGTCGCCCGACCAAATAGCACTACAGATCGATAATTCATTGAGTGGTGAAACAGCGATCGCGCAATCACTAATCCATCCAACAGAGTTGCCGTTACACAAACATCAATCCCTTGTTCCGGACTTTTGAGCATCCGGCTAGCGACGGAACCGTGAAGGTAGAGACGGTTATCCTCTCGCCCGTAACTCATCGGAATCACAAACGGTTGATGGTCAACAACAAATCCAACGTGAACCACCAGCGCTTCATCTAGAATTTGGTTAATGGTCGGGCGATCATGCAGCGCCCGTTTAGAAAGGCGCTTGACTTTACTTCGGTCAGTAACGTGTAACATTTCTGGGCTAGACATTGGTTAAATTCCTGATTTGAGAGGTTGCTATTCGATACGGTAAAGGTTAAATTGGTCTGGCTCAATAGCCAATTCGTAGTTTTTACAGCAGTCCAATTTGTGAATGGATTTAGTCATTTCCCTAGATCGAACTGCTTCAACTCCGCTGTATCAACAACTTGCAGAAAGGCTGCGTCAAGCTGTTCTGCAAGGGCGACTGAAGCCATGCCAGAAATTGCCCCCCTCAAGGGTTTTGGCGAAGTCGCTAGAAATTTCGCGGGCAACAGTTACCCAGAGCTATGAACAGCTCTTGAGCGAGGGATATCTCGAAACGCGGTGTGGTTCAGGGACATTTGTTTGTTCCCAATTGCCTGATGAATCCCCAATCTTTGACTCCGTTGACCAACAGGGGCCAGAATCCTTCAACATTGAACAGTTGTCCCAGTTTGGCACAGGTCTTTTGACCATGAATCAAATGGCAATCCCAGATCCCCAAAATGAAATTAGCTTTCGACTGGGAAGTCCCTCAACTGAGCAATTTCCCATCAAGCTCTGGCGACAGTTACTCTCCCGTCACTGCAATAATGCTCCAGAACTGCTGGACTACGACCCTGATGCTAGCGGATATTTTCCACTCCGGATGGCAATTTCAGACTATTTAGGTCGCTCTCGCGCAGTTCAATGCAGGGCTGAACAGGTCATTATTGTGAATGGTTCCCAGCAAGCGCTCAAATTAATTGTTAGACTCCAGATTAATTCAGGTGATAGGGTTGCCGACGAAGATCCAGGTTACCTGGGAGCACGTCGCTGCTTTCAAGTACAGGGAGCTAGGCTACAGGGGATCAACGTTGATGTTGAGGGAATTGATGTAGCAGTCCTGAGTCAGGGTCAGCAACCGTTCAAACTCCTATACGTTACCCCATCCCATCAATTTCCGACTGGAGTCACAATGTCCCTATCGCGACGTTTAGCGCTACTTCAATGGGCCCAGAAAACCGGAACGTTAATTCTAGAAGATGACTATGACAGTGAATATCGCTATGGTGATCGACCCATTCCAGCACTACAAGGACTGGATCAAAGTAACACTGTCATCTATGTAGGCACATTCTCTAAAATTCTCTTTCCTGCCTTGCGACTGGGCTATCTGGTTGTTCCTCCGGCTTGGATACCGTTGGTGAGTCGAGCCAAATGGCTGTGCGACCGCCAGTCTCCACTTTTGGAACAGTATGCTCTCACTGAGTGCATTGCGGAAGGGCACTTTGAACGTCATATTCGTCGGATGCGACAGCTCTATAACCAGCGACGGCAGGTTTTGGTAAATGCTCTCAACCATTATTTCGGTTCGAGGGTCAGGATTTTAGGGGAAAATGCAGGCATTCATTTGATGGCAAAATTTGAGACAACTCTGCCAGATGAGCTTGTAATTCAGGAAGCCCAATCTTTGGGGGTTGGTTTGATTAGTGCCAAAAACTACTATCTAACACCTCGAAAAACAGGAGAATTTATTTTCGGCTATGCCCAGTTAGATGAAACCCAAATAGAAAGAGGAATTCAGAAATTATTTAAGGTACTTCAGTATTTCTAACTGTGCTGGAGCAAGAGTAGCTATTTGCTCACAGTGCTAAATAACGTTCCACCAAAATGATCGCTACAATGTCATCAATAGGTCTAGGGGGTGTTCGCATTCCCTGTGGAATTAATCGAGTCAGTCCATTAGGAGGGTACATCTGCCAGTAGCGATCGCGAGCCTCCAGAGAACTATAGCGTTCGTTCACCAGGGTTATTGTGGGAAGATCAGGCAAAGCCCCTTGCAATTTTTGTTGCCAAAGCCGGGAAGTGGTTTGATTTCCCATAACAATTTTGTCAATTAAAAACCGCTGGCAAATTGATTGGAAAACAGGGATAACTTCGTCTGCTGCAACAACATGATGAAAGATAACGGATTGGGTGGATAGTTCAGCAACTTGTCCGTCTGTGTCAACCTCTGCATCAACAACGGCAATGCCACACTTATCTCGTCCAGGATCAAAGCCTAAAATCATCGTGTTGGAGTTGGGGAATCAGAATTGGGTGCGGCTCTTTTGAAGCAACAATTCTTAACTATTCTAAGGGAGTTTGAGCTATTATTTGCGCCATACAAGAGGGATAATGCAGGATGTATCAATAGTCTCTAGCAATAGACCTAGGGAAGCTCATAACCTAAGTTT
>JBHJGO010000057.1:0-4440 GCA_050331715.1 Microcoleaceae cyanobacterium | reverse complement strand
TTCATCGTTCCCTGATTTGATTTGCAAGGGTTACGATACATTGCTCTGGGATCTTCCGCAGAGCTTTTTTTACTTTTAAGCTATGTGTTTATTTATACCTGGATTCGTAGATGGGCTTTTTTCGCCTTAAGTTGATACCCTTCGTTTACTCCCCAGCGGATCAGTATTCAAAGTATCCAAATTCAAAGTGTCCAAATTCAAAGTGTCCAATCTCTGGCCCAATCCTCAGACCAGCCTTCCCTTGCCCAGCTAAACCAAACAATTCAACAACATCGTCAATCCGATGATCGGGCGGCTCTAGCCCAAGCCCTGATTCGATTGGGAGAGATTGCCGGTGGCTCAGGAGAGACTAAAACTGCCCTGGATGCGTTTCAGGAAGCAGCTACTTTACTTCAGGAGTTGGGAGATGTGGGAACTGCTTCCCAGGTTCGACTCCAGATGGGGTGGATTTACGCGAATGCCGGACAATCCCAGATCGCCCTAGAGACTTTTCAGCAGGCACGGGATCTGGCTCAACAGGCGGAGAAGCCAGCTTGGGCCGCAATTGCTTTAAATGGCATTGGCAACACATATCGCAGTTTAACTCAGTTCGATAAAGCGTTAGAGGCATATCAACAAGCTCTGGAAATCTATCAACCCCAAACAGATGAAGCGTCCCAACTAGGAGCAGCTACCACCCTGAGTGCCATGGGTGGCGTATATTCTGACCTGGGAGAACGTCAGCAAGCCCTGGACGTTTACCAGCAGTCCCTGAAAGTCTTTCGAGCCATAGGAAGCTCTCCTAATGTTGCCTATGTGCTGAGCTTTATGGCTCAGATCTATACCGATATCGGTGAAACCCAAACTGCCCTGGATCTCTACCAACAATCCCTAGAAATCCGTCAGGAACTAGGCGACCCATCAGAAATTGCTGAGGTGTTGCAGTTAATCGGGATTCTCTACGTTAACCTGAGTCAACCGGAAAAAGCAGAAGAAAACCTACAACAGGCATTGGAACTGGTACAGCAATCAGACCAAGCCGAGGCTATTGCCACTCAAGAAGCAGAAATTCTCTCGATTCTGGCAACGGTCTATCTGCGAAAAGGCGAAACGGAGAAAGCCCTGGCAACCTCAAAGGAAGTTCTGGCAATTCGCAAAAATACTGGCGATCCCCTCTTGGAGGCTCAAGCTTTGGTAGGACTGGGCGGCGCTTATTATTTTTTGAATGATTATCCCCAAGCCATTGGTACGCTAGAACAAGCGCTAGAACTCTATCAAACCGTGGGTCAACAAACCTTTGCGGCAGGTGTAACCTACCAATTGGGGAATTTCTACAGCACCTTGGGGGAGTATCAGAAGAGATTGGCGCAGTATCGCAAAGCGCTGGATATTTACAAAGAACTGGGAAATCGAGAAGGAGAAGCCGACATTTTAACTTAAATGGGTCAGGTTCAGATTGTTTCAGGGAACTATCAAACGGCTCTGAATAACTACGACACGGCCCTGAACCTGCAACGAGAAATTCAAGATGTTCCTGGAGAAGCCGAGACCCTGAATAATATTGCCGCTGCCTATGAAACTATTGGTGACCTGCAGCGGAGCATCGAATTCTATACCCAGGCTGTAGAGATCCAGGAAAAGATTGGCGATCGCACGAATCTGTTTTTCAACCAACTGAGTCTGGGAGAAGTGTATGAAGCACTGGAGGACTATTCCCAGGCATTAGACTATTACCAGCAAGCACTGGCAACAGCCCAAGCGACCCAGACGCCTCAACTCCAAGCGCTGGCTTCCCAGGGAATTGCCCAGGTCTATCAGGAACAGGATCAACCGGAAAAGGCACTGGAAATTCTCAACGAACTGCTGCAAACTCAGGGACTTTCACCGATGCAGGAAGTCAATAGCCTAATGCAGATCAGCTTGGTGTACGGTCAGGACAAAGATTACGATACAGCATTAAAAACGTTGCAACGGGCCACCCCAGTCATTGAGGCGATTGGCAGCAAGATTTTTCGGGCCTCCTGGATTAGAAGCATTGGCCTGGTCTACCTCAAGCAGGAGAATTATTCCCAAGCCATTCAATCTCTCAACCAAGCTTTAGAACTGCAACGACAAGTGGGGGATCGTTCCGAAGAAGCCAAGGTTCTCTATGATCTGGCCGAAGCTGAACGGAAACAGGGCAATCTAAAAGCGGCCCTGGACAATATCGAGGCAGCAATTGAGATTGTTGAATCCCTGCGAACTAATGTGGTAGGTAGTGAGTTGCGATCTTTATTCTTCGCTTCAAAACAGGAATATTATGAGTTCTACATTGATTTATTGATGGAACTGCACCAACAGCAACCTACCCAGGGTTACGATGTGCTAGCGTTTCAGACCAGCGAACGAGCCAGGGCTAGAAGTTTGCTAGAACTTTTGAACGAAGCCAATACGGAAATTCGGCAGGGGGTCGATCCTGAATTGGTGACTAGAGAGAAACAACTTCAGCAACAATTAAGCGCTATTGAACAGCAACGGATTGAACTCCTGGGCGGAGATTACACCCCGGATCAACGCCAGAATTTAGAGCAACTCCAGGCCGAGCTATTGCAGCAGTATGAGGATATCCAGGCCAAAATCCGAGCCACCAGCCCTCGCTACGCAGCCCTAACCCAACCTCAGCCCCTGGAGCTACCTGAAATTCAGCAGCAGGTCTTGGAACCGGATACGTTACTGCTGCAATATTCCCTGGGTGAAGATCGCAGCTACCTCTGGGTGGTTGATCAAGCGGGGTTGAAAAGTTACGAATTACCCTCTCGAAAAGAAATTGAGCTGGCCGTGCGGAACTTAGTGATTGCGATCCAGAGACCGGAACAGCCCCAGCGTTCAGTGAAAGCGGCTCAAGCTCTGAGTGATCTGATCCTGCAGCCGATTCAGTCGGAGCTAGACCAAAATCGATTACTCATCGTCGCAGATGGAGCATTGCAATATATTCCCTTTGCGGCATTAACAAAGTCCAATGGTGCTGGAATTGAACAGCCATTGATCGTGGATCATGAAATTGTAAGTCTACCCTCGGCTTCTACCCTGGCGATTGTGCGGCAGGAAACCCAGAATCGTCCTCTAGCAGAGCGGAAGGTCGCGATTCTAGCCGATCCCGTTTTCAGTCCGGAAGATGAACGGGTGAATCATCCTGAAAAATCATCTCAGAGTTCTAACGCAACTGCTGCCCAAACCCGTTCTCAGACATCCGACCAAAAACCGCTAGCCGTCGAGCAACTATCCAGGGCCGCCGATAACGCTGGCATTGATTGGGAACCGTTGCCGGGAACTCGACGGGAAGCAGAAGTGATTTTGAGTTTATTACCAGAATCGGAGAAAACGGTGGCCTTTGACTTTCAAGCAGATCGAGCAACCGCCACCAGTGATGAACTCTCAAACTATCAGATCATTCACCTCGCCACTCATGGCTTTGCCAATAGTGAAGATCCAGCTTTGTCGGGTTTGGTGTTATCGCTGGTCGATTCAGAGGGCAATTGGCAAAATGGCTATTTGCGACTGAATGATATTTTTAACTTGAACTTACCCGCTGAACTCGTGGTGTTGAGTGCCTGTCAAACGGCATTGGGTCAGAATATTCGGGGTGAAGGATTAGTAGGGTTAACGCGGGGATTTATGTATGCCGGAAGTCCCAGGGTGATTGCCTCGCTCTGGTCAGTGGACGACGTGGCTACGGCTGAACTGATGTCGAGATTCTATAAACAAATGCTGACTACGGATCAATCTCCAGCCCAAGCCCTCCGCACAGCGCAGTTAGAAATGTGGCAAAATCCCCAGTGGAAGGCTCCCTATTATTGGGCTGCTTTTACCTTACAGGGGGATTGGCGAGCAGCAAAGTGATTGATCTGTCACCTACAGTCCTTCAGGATGCAGTTGCTACAATTCCTATGCTAAGCTCTGCTCTATTTGCAGTTGTCGATGCTGAAAAACTCGGTGCGTTGTTCGACTGCAGTACTGCTTTCAAGATGAACAACGGTAATAAACGTTCTCCTGATATTTCATTCTTTGCCAAAGAGCGGTTACAAGGCATGACAGAGTTACCGACTGGCTTCCTAGAGGGTGCGCCAGATCTCGCGGTTGAAATTCTTTCCCCTGGCAATACGGTTGAGGAAATTGATGAGCGGATTACTGATTATTTCGAGAATGGGACTCGCTTAGTTTGGGTCATTAGTCCTTATGGAGTAGGACTTTTGTCCTGATACTAACCGTACTACGATATATAGCAATCATAAATCAATTATGAGAAAACCTATAGAGGGGTTTGGGGACAAAGTCCCCAAGGAGGGGGCATTCCCCCTCCACCCCCTTCTTACAAATCACCTGTGATTGCTATAGCTTTTCTAAGTTTATTGAGGTACAGATTCAGGAGGTTGGGGCGCACTGCGCCCCAACCTCCTGTACTCCATCAGCGTTGGAAACGCT
>JBHJGO010000056.1:0-22956 GCA_050331715.1 Microcoleaceae cyanobacterium | reverse complement strand
CAGAAGTTATAACTGCGATGGATGCTGTCATCGCAGCCGTTGAATAAGCTTACGGTGCTACGTTGGATTCCTGGGTCATCATTCCTCGACCTCATGAGAACGTGGTTGCTGTTTTACCGATTGACTTTAGCGAATCTGTCGAGCAGTATCGGGCTGCTGTTGAGGGGGTGACTATACCTAGCCTGCCCAATCGTTAACAGAACTCCCCCCCAACTCATTCAGAATCAAGGCGTCAAGAATTGTTCTCTTCTTCGTCGCCTATTTTTGGTACGAACTTAGGTCGCTCACTGCCTTCCCAACCTGGAGGACGCTTTGCGCTATACCACGCGATTGATCCAATTGTGACGGCTGCGATAAACCCAACCACTAAAACTGCCGCTGGAATCCATAGGTTATTTTCCATCGCCTGCTCTCCTACTGATCATGCTCACTTAGAAGATTATAGAAGCAATCCGCGTCACCGTCCTTAAATGGCTGTTTTAGATGAAGGAGAGACGATGAAACTGGAACTCCATCCTATTGACTTCTCAAGCTTTCACGATATCGAGCCTATCTCTGCCAGCAGGCGAGGGGAAGAAACTACAACGCGGCAGCCTTTCTCTTGATTGCCCAAAGGTTTCCACACCACCCCCTTCACCCCGATTTCACAAATCATTTGTGACTGCTATCTATCCCGAAAATCCATTAATCAATCTGTAGTAAAACGTATCAGATTAACAACTACAAGCGATTTATGCATAAAAAGCATCAAAGCGGTCGATAGAGCTGTATGGCTGACCCAAGTGGACACACCAAGGGGCCACGACGCACAAACAGGAAATCAGGGATCTACACCCCATTAGATGACTGACGAAAACAAGGCTAAACCAATCAGGAGATGAACCCATGCTACTCAAACAACGGCATCATAGCGTTATGGAAGATCAATCACAAATTTTAGGAGAAGGAATTGTTGATGAAGAGATTCGTCCCTGTGAGAAGGGTCGAGTGAAGTTTAGAGCCACTTGGTGGGATGCGCGATGTGAAGCAGAAGTTACACTAGCCCCAGGCACACCGGTCTATGTGGTTCGCAAGGAAATTATTACTCTATACGTAGTTCCTGCCGTTTAAGGAGCCGCTACTCATCAGCTAATTTTGGGGCGGGCCTGGATTCCCACCAATGCAGAAATAATGAGGGGACTTTGTGGGTTTGCAAGTTCCTTCGATTTCTACCTACGCATGAAAACCATTATTGTTTTGGTTCACAGGTTACAATTCGTTGCAACGAGGACTAAGACAAAATAAAGACTGAAAAAGGAAGGGTACTGAGGCGCAACAATAGACTGGCAAATGACTAAAAGCTAGGATATGGGATTCGTAAAACGGATTGGAATTCTCACTTCCGGTGGCGACTGTGCGGGCCTCAATGCCGTGATTCGTGCTGTGACGTACTGTGCGGTCGGTCTCCATGGCTGGAAAGTGATGGGAATTTGTAAAGCAACTCAGGGGTTGATGAACCGTCCAGCCCAGGTGATGCCGCTCGAAATAGAAAAAGTTGACCGATTGCTTGCCATGGGAGGAACAATCCTCGGCACAACAAACAAAGGGAATCCCTTTGCTTTTCCCATGCCAGACGGTAGTGTGGTTGATCGTTCTGAAGAAATTATCGAGGGTTACTACAGTCTGGGTTTGGATGCCCTGATTGGAATTGGCGGTGACGGTAGCTTGGCAATTTTGCGAAAGATTGCTCAACAGGGGGGAATTAATCTGGTCGGTATTCCTAAGACAATTGATAATGACGTAGGGATTACAGAACGCTCCATTGGCTTTGATACAGCAGTGAATATTGCCACCGAAGCCATTGATCGACTCCATTTCACGGCGGCCAGTCACAATCGGGTGATGATTGTGGAAGTGATGGGACGAGATGCGGGGCATATTGCGCTCAATGCGGGAATTGCTGGCGGGGCGCATATTATTCTAATTCCAGAACTTCCCTATAAAGTTCAGAATGTTGCCCGTTACATCAAGAAGCGCCAGGCCTTGGGTCAGGATTACACCATTGTGATTGTTTCTGAGGCGGTTTGTATGTCTTCAGGAGAAACCATTAAACAGACGGGAAAGTTTGGGGAGTGTCTTCTAGGTGGAATTGGTCAATATTTGGCGGATGAAATTGCCGCTGGCACAGGTGCAGAAACCAGAGTAACGGTTTTGGGACACACCCAGCGCGGTGGCATCTCTTCGCCGTTGGATCGTATCCTCGCCTCTGCCTTTGGTGTCGCGGCGGTAGAGTTAATTGCAGAAGGGAAATATGATCACATGGTGACCTGGCAAAACCGTGAGGTCAGAAGTGTTCCCATCTTAGACGCGATCAAGGATTATCGAGCGGTTGATCCCCATGATACCCTGGTCAGAACAGCCAGAGGATTAGGGATTTGCTTCGGTGATCGGGATTTCGAGTGCAATTGATGATCAATTGATATTGAGTGCATTGCTAGAGGAACCCAACATTTCTCAGAGATATCAATGTTGGGTTTTATCTCAGAAGGTCTTCTGAGGAATTTGCGTTGAAATAAAATGCCCACTAGCGTTCTCAATCGAACCCGGATTATCCAGGCAGGAATGGCGTTAGAGCCTGGTTTGCTGGCAAATCCCTAAGCTTCCAAAATTCCCTTGACTTGCTCAATTCCGGCCCGCACTGATTCTGCGGACTTTGACAATGCCGCGTGTTCTGCATCGGTTAGATTCAGTTCCAACACCCGCTCTACCCCCTGGCATCCTAGAAAACAGGGAACACCGAGAAAAATATCCTCTAGACCATACTGCCTCTGAAGATAGACAGAAGCGGGTAGTAGCCGCAAGCGATTCAGCAGGATAGATTCAATAATGATCCGAATCGAGGCAGCAGGAGCGTAGAAGGCTCCCCCTGTTTTCAATAGCTCTACAATCTCTGCTCCACCATGGCGAGTCCGCTGGATCAACCGTTCAATAGTGTCTGAATCCATCAGTTCTCCAATGGGAATCCCATTCACGGTTGAATATCGAGGCAAGGGAACCATCAGATCGCCATGACTCCCCAAGACAGTAGCCTTCACATCTGCAACAGACACACCCAACTCCATCGCAATAAAGGTCTGAAATCGAGACGAATCCAGAACACCTGCCATGCCAATCACCCGTTGGGACGGAAGCTGACTCACCTGCCAGGTCACGTAGGTCATGACATCCAGTGGATTAGTCACTACAACGAAGACCGCTTCAGGAGAATATTGAATCACTTGACGTGCTGCCTGGGCTACGATTTCTGCATTAATCCCAACTAAATCATTGCGACTCATTCCCGGTGTTCGGGGGCGTCCGGCTGTGATTACTACAACATCTGAGCCTGCTGTCGCTTCGTAATCATTGGTTCCTGTCACCTGTCGATCATTACCAGCGATCGCCCCCGCCTCCATCAAATCCAGCGCGATTCCCTGGGGTAAACCCTCAACAACGTCCAGCAGAACGACGTCGGCAATATTACTTTCCGCCACTCGTTGTGCTAAAGCACTCCCCACTTTGCCTGCGCCGATGATAGAGACACGGGTGGGATGACAAACAGGGGGTAAAAATTGATTAGCCATGTCGATGAAGGATTTTATTCAAACGCTTCCACCTGATCCAGCTTCAACCAAATGTTGGGTGTTGGAACCTGTCCAAATTTGATAAATGCATAGTCCCCGCGAGTTTCCAGGATTTCACCCTTAGTTTCAAAAATGTAGGGAGGAAAACGGGTATCACTGGCCAGGGACTCTGGGCTATTTTCCATCTTTTCCCGCACTGCTCGCACAAAATCGCCCTTTTTGACAGTCATGGTTACTCCAGGAATCAGTTACTTGGCTTACTTCATTATTCTATAGCAGTCCTAAATCAACCACGAAAACAGTAAAGGGGTTTGGAGACATAGTCCCCAAGAAGGGGGCATCGCCCCCTTCACCCCGATTTCACAAATCATTTGTGATTGCTATATAGCAAGATTCATAACTATGAGAACATTCATAACCTTTATGGGATGAGAGCTTCAGGCTTTTTAGCGTGCTCCATATTTATGAAAACCGCTATAGTACTGTTCCTAGCAGTAAAAACTATAAAAATGTGCCATTCGACTAATTGAGACTGTGCTTGACATAGAGAACTACAGGGGAGTTGGTCGGATCTTCATTCCATAACTTTAACTTTGTTGACACTGCGGACAGAAGTGAGCAGAACGGCCTGCAAGTTTTATTCGCTGAATTGATGTTCCACAGACTCGACACGCTTCTCCTTCACGACCATAGACCCAAGCTGTTTGACTGTAGTTACCGTTGACCCCTGCAACGCTAAGGAAGTTACGGATTGTTGTTCCTCCGGCCTGAATTGCATCCTCTAGAACCTGGCGAATTTGTTGATGAAGCCGTTGAATTTGGGCAAGTTTCAACTGACTGCACAATGTTGCGGGTCTGATTCCACTCAGGAAGAGGGCTTCGTCCGCATAGATATTTCCCAGACCCGCCACCAAGCGTTGATCCAAAAGAGCATTTTTCACAGGGCGCTGACGACGATGAAAGTATTGAGCTAAATATTCAACAGAAAAGCCTGAGTCAAAGGGTTCTGGCCCCAACTGCTTTAATCCTGAAATAATCTCTGGAGGTTGGTGCGACGGTGGAACCCACCACATTTGCCCGAAGGTTCGCTGATCAACAAATCGCAGTTCCTGACCCTGATCAAAAAACAGACGCACGCGGGCATGCTTCTGCAAATCGTCATGAGCATCAAGCCAGAGGAGTTGTCCTGTCATGCGAAGGTGTACTCCCAACCACCCCTGAGACTTTGCTCCATTTTGAGCAGCCAGTTCGGCCAGTAAATATTTACCCCGGCGATGCCAGGTAACAATCTTTTTTCCAGTTAAGCCGTCTAAAAAATCCGATGTAGATAGGGGGTAGGCGACTGTACGGTCTAATAGCACTTGCCCACCCCCAATAGGCCAACCCAAAGTTGCCTGATTCAGACCTCGCCTAACTGTTTCAACCTCAGGAAGTTCCGGCACAGCAGACTTGGCGTAATTGAATCAACATTTGGTTAAGTCAATGATTTACCCAACAAGCTGTAGTTCAGATTCTTTGAAGTTGGTGGTATTTACTCCAGCATCAACTCCGCTGTAGGCAGTATAGTTGACTTTATCAAACCGTACAATTACTGGATATCTGATGCCACTCTGGTCAACTGATGCGACTGTCCCAACTTCTTGATACCAGTAGGACTCTTTGCGAAGGATACGAACTTTAGAACCGCGCTTAATTTCAGCCATCTGATTTGTCCCTTTTTGATCTAATGGAAGAATAAGATTATGTATATTTACAGTACTACTGGAACGGTCGTCTCAACACGCTCTAATGTTTAAGTTTTATTTCTGAAGCGATTCCCAAGCTATGGTAGACGAATTTCTTGAAGATGGGGGAGGCAACTATTCAACCCAATTGATCTTGACAAAGTGAGCCGGATTTCCCCAAATATCTTGCGCTACGGTAATTGCATCTACAGTGAGATTGAAAGGAACTGACGTTGTAATATATTGCTGCGCTAGACGACCCACATCTGGAGACATCTGATGAGCTAGTGTTGCTGCTGCCACCACTCCTAAAACCTGTTCGATTGGCCCCTTCGGCAAAATGCTATTAATTCCCATAGCCAGCCCTCCAGTCAAGAGCAAATCAACAGACAAGTTCGTACCGCATCTGGGATGAACCGCCAAATTCCATTCCCCCTGCCGAAAACGACTCAAGGCAGATTGAACCGCTTGCTGTAGCAAAGGCATTTCAACCTGCCCATAGAGATAAAAGCCATCGGGTGTTGACAATCCTCCTAGAGAATCCGCCTGAATCGCCTGAGTTCCATTGTCGGCTTCACTCAAGACCCAAACGGTTCCGTGCTCTAGGGCATGAACCTGACGAACTTTTAGCAACTCATTCAGGCCTGGAACAAACCCCCACTGCTTCAAGCAATCCGTATCCTGACTCGGATGGGGAACAAAATCAAACAGGGATGAATTTGAGGATGAACTCGTCCAGGTAGAATCAGTCATTCCCTTAGCCTTGTGTACGCTTACCATCTCGAAACGTTCCGGGGAAACGCTTGCCACTAGTATCGATAATAGCGCCCTGGCCATGGGGAACGCCACCTCGGAACTCTCCTTCGTATCGGAATCCATTCGGAAAACTGCAGGTACCCTTGCCATCCAGATTACTGTTAAAAAACTGGCCCTGACAGCGGGTACCATCCTCACGAGTAAAGGTTCCGGAGCCTAGTGGTACACCAGCAAAAAACTCTCCCTTGAACCGATCACCGTTGCTGTAGATGAATTCCCCTTGACCATTGGGTTGACTGCTACGATTGCCATCGTCGAGTGTAACAACAATTTCAAACTGTCCCACATAGCGATCGCCATTGGGAAAAATAACAGTGCCCTGGGAAATTTTGCCATCCTGGAATACCCCAGCCACTCTGGAGTCATCACTGAAGATATAGACACCTTGACCATTCGGTAAACCATTGCGGAATTCACCCTCGTAGCGGTCACCACTGGAATAAACGTAAACGCCGCGCCCATCGGGACGACCGTCAACGAAGTCTCCAATGTAGTTGTCTCCAGCCCGTGACCCAGAAGTACCATAGTTACATTTGCCTCTGCCAGTGGGTAGACTCCCTTCACAAACAGGAGGCGGATCCTCGTTGCCTGCATCTTGGGCAAGAAGAGCCGGAGGCGCAGCCATCAGAACAGCAAAACCAGCGCTAGATGTTAGAAGAATATTAATAACCTGATTCATTGAACGCAGCATAAACCCTAGAATTATTCAATCCACGCGTATTTTAGATCTTTCTACCCAGATTTTTCATCCATAGCGTGGCAGAGATATTACATAGAACTTCCCTACCACGCACTAAAATGGACATCGTTGAACACGAAAGCTTGTCAAGAGAATCCCCTAGGAAGCCGTTTGCAAGGCATTCACAATGGGTGGAGGGGGAACCAACTCGTTCAGATTCTCAGGAGGAGCTTGGACTTCCCCCACTGCCACCGCAATCTCAACCCCATTCTGCTCAAAAATGACAATGGGATCAGATCCTTCAGAAAACTTAACTCGCTTGACCAGTACCTGACCATTCGCAACCCGAGAGCCGACGCTGACATAGCGACTGGTTGGCTCTGCCGGAGCCTTCAGAATAACTTGAGTTCCTGCCTTTGCTTGAACAACTCCAGTGACCTCAATCCCTTCCGCCAGATCAGTTCGAGGGGGCGGAGGGGGAGCTGCTTCTTGCTCGGCAACGACCGGAGGGCGATTGGGATCAATCCAGGCTGTTGGCGGAGTCTGACTAGGTAACTCTGGCAAGCTTGGCACATTCGCAACAGGCAAGCTGGGAAGCTCAGGAATTGAAGCAGGTTTTGGAGTCGTTTGCCCTCCACCATTGTTCGGTGAAGGCGTTTGAGTTCCGGGGGTCGCAGGATTCGTTGGCCTAGCTGAAGGACTTGTAGAACCGTTTTGAGTTCCGCCGTTTCTTCCATTGGCAGCAACAGGAGTTGGTCGGGGTGTTCCTCCATTTGCTGCAGTTACCGTTGGAGTCGTACCATTAGCTGAGTCTCCCGGTATTGGGCCTCCAAAAGGAGAGGTCTGGGGAACGGCACCAGTGGCTATCGTCGTTTCCCCCCATGCCCGTGGAACAGATCCGACTGGCAGCTCAGGCAGCACAGGAACTGCGCGAGCCGTTAGATCCAATTCAGTTGTGGCTGAGTCGGGGTCAGATGCGGATTCTACGAATTCTGGCTTTGGCACAGCAAAGGGATCCTCAATTGGCTGATCACCCGCCCCTGGGGTCGTAGTTGCCGGAGCAGTTGCTACCGCACCGTTGCCGCCCCTGAGTTGGAGGAGTCGTTCCTGAGGCTTCGTAGACTGAATTAGCCCTGCTTCAGCAGCCGTGTTTGCTTTTTGTTCGACCAGGGGTTCCTCAAAAGGAGCTGGCGTTTCTTCGGATTCAGTATCCGGGGATTCGCCATCCGTAGCCTCTGACTGATCAGTTACAGATTCTTCCGGAGCCGTTGCAGTTGTGTCTTCTTCAGTTGTCTGCTGGGAACCGCAAGCACCCAACCAAATAGCCAACACACCTGTGGCAACAATCAATCCAAATCTACGCATTGCCTTGCTTCCTCAAGCTAGCCGTTAACACATTATATTCAATCTTTATGCTTAAATCTAAAGATAGCCAAAGTATACCCACTTCATCTCAGAAAGCAAAGAAAATTGTTCTCAAAGAACCGAATTCATGGAAACATCCCCTGGATAATGTGAGTAAAATTAGAGTAAGCAGTCATACCTATAACGCTGTCTTTCCACTAGAGCCAATAAAGAAAGTATAAAAAGCGGGTCGCAGCTCAGTTTTTATTCGCAGTCTCTAGGCAGCTAGGGGTCAGGCTTTTTGCGCCGATGCCGAACCATTTTCTCCGAAGTCCAGTGGTATTATAGGCATGAAGTCATTCAGCGAAAAGGTAATTTGGCATGGCAGCAGTGTCTGTATCTCCCGTTGTACTCATTATCCTTGACGGATGGGGCTATCGCGAACAAACGGACGGAAATGCCATCGCTGTCGGGGATACGCCCGTGATGGATAGTTTGTGGGCTGCGTATCCTAGAACATTAATTCGAGCTTCGGGCAAGGCCGTGGGTCTTCCTGAAGGGCAAATGGGAAATTCAGAAGTGGGTCACTTGAATATTGGTGCTGGGCGCGTTGTGCCCCAGGAACTAGTACGGATCTCAGATGCGGTGGAAGAAGGTCGGATCCACGACAATCCAGCAATCGTCGAAGTTTGTCAGAATGTCAAGCAGAGCAATGGTAAGCTACACCTGATGGGTCTCTGTTCGGATGGTGGCGTTCACTCTCATGTCAATCACCTCCTAGGCCTGGTGGACGTTGCCAAAGCAAAGGGAATTACGGACATTTGTATCCATGTGATTACTGATGGGCGTGATACGCGACCTGAAGAGGGAATTGGCATTGTCAAGCAGATTCAGGAACATATTGAGAAACTTGAGGTTGGCCGCATTGTTACCTTGAGTGGTCGTTACTACGCCATGGATCGTGATAAGCGTTGGGATCGGGTGGAGAAAGCCTATGTCAATATGGTGAGCGAGAACGAGATTGATAGTCGTTCCCCAGTTGAGATTCTAGAAGCGTCTTACAAGGAAGGGGTGACTGATGAATTCCTTCTGCCTGTGCGAGTTGCCCCAGGGAGTGTGGAACCTGGCGATGGGGTTATCTTCTTCAACTTTCGGCCTGATCGGGCTCGACAGATAACTCAAGCCTTCACTGACCCTAAATTTGATGGCTTTGAGCGAGAACTGATTCAACCCCTGAATTTTGCAACCTTTACACAGTACGACCCCAAATTTCCAGTGCTGGTAGCATTCAAACCCCAGAATTTGGACAACATCCTGGGTCAGGTGATTGCTCAACACGGACTAAAGCAGTTCAGAACCGCTGAGACAGAGAAGTATGCCCACGTCACCTATTTCTTCAACGGTGGTCTGGAGCAGGTTTGCGAAGGAGAAGATCGAGAATTGGTTCAAAGTCCTTCTGTGGCAACCTATGATCAGGCTCCTGCGATGTCAGCCCGGCAAGTCACTGACATTGCAATTGGTGCTGTACAAAAGCAGATTTATTCTCTGGTTGTGATTAACTATGCCAACCCTGACATGGTGGGTCATACAGGGGTAATGGATGCAGCAGTTAAGGCCGTTGCGACGGTGGATCAGTGCTTAGGTCGATTACTAGAAAGCATTAGTCAAGCGGGTGGAACGGCGATCATCATTGCAGATCATGGCAATGCTGAATATATGTACGACGAGGGAGGAAGTCCCTGGACAGCTCACACCACTAATCAGGTTCCCTTTATTCTGATTGAGGGTGAGAAGCGTAAAATTTCAGGTTATGGTACTGATGTTCCCCTGCGCTCCGATGGTCGCTTGTCTGACGTTGCGCCTACAATTCTTCAAATTCTTGGGTTGCCTCAGCCTGAAGAGATGACGGGACGTTCCATGATTCTTCCCACCGAAGTTGAGATCAAGGAAAATCGTACTCCGGTTCGGCTCAGGGTTTAGAAGTTGGTCATGCGGCCACGATATTAGTGCTACGCTAGAGAGTCAACGGTGGTTTCTTTGTAAGCGATGAATATCAATCAAATTTTGGAAATCGTTTGGGTTGCTTCAGCAGCGGGGCTGATTGTTTTAGTTCTGTTGCATAGCCCCAAGGGTGATGGTTTAGGCGGTATCGGTGGACAGGCTGAACTGTTCACTAGCGCCAAGAGTGCGGAAACAACGTTGAATCGAATTACCTGGATGCTGGCTGTAACGTTTATCGGATTGACGATTATTCTAAGTGCGGGTTGGCTAGGGTAAGGTGATTTTTCTGGAATAGGATGACTTTTGTTAGCTCTGGTTTGAAATGATCAGCCAGAAGATATCCCCCTTCAGAATTCTGGTCATAGCTGGCATAGCTCTGGCCTTAGTTCTTGGTCTAAACCACTCCATCGCCGCTAACCCTGAACTTCAGTTTGCCGATGAACAAACATCAGGGTTTCAAATTCATCCCTTGCCTCCGACCCTGCAGACGGGGGTAGAAGATCCTCAGCAAGACTTAGAATCAGTCAATTCCAGAGCAGAGTCGTCTGGACAAGACTCTTTTGGGGATGACTATTTCGATCAAATTGAACCTACTGAGCAAGGGTATCTGGTTTGGTCTGAGTTCCCCATTCGGGTTTACATTGAACCCATGGCTTCGGCATCTGATGATGCATGGCAGATCCAGGTTGAATCAGCCGTGATGGAATGGCATCGTTATCTACCACTGGAAATTGTCAAGTCTACGGATAGGGGCTTTGATGGCAGTGCCACAGCAGCAGATATCAGAATTCTTCCGCGTCGCCCCCCCTTGGAACCTGGCAACTTGAGAGCCAGCTCAGCCCAAGCTCGTCCCCGTTTCTTTCAAGCCGTTACCCCCGACGGAACTAAATATTGGCGTCATCAGTTTGAAATCTGGATTACTCCAACCCGCAATTGGAAATCCTTGGCGGGGACGGTACGGCATGAATTCGGTCATGCTCTGGGAATTTGGGGTCATAGTCCATCTGAAACAGATGTGATGTATTTTGCCCAGGTTGTTGACCCCCCGGAAATTTCAACACGAGATATTAACACGCTGCGGCGGATCTATCAGCAACCAACACAGCTCGGACTCCCGCCTAAAGCAGCCGCGAGAAACTGAATTGACTCTGTGCTTCTACGTCTATTGTTATGCGCACAACTGTCCACCAGGGACTATCGTCAGGAACTTCATTGCCGATAAAATAGTCGCAACTACTAAGCTGGTATCTACTTTTCTGGGTTTGGATTGATCAGGTCGCACATCTTTTTGGTATGAGGAAACAGACAATGGATTTTTTTTCAAATCAGCCCTCGGGCTACATTCCAGCGAGCCAAACTCAACGAAGCTGTAGGCCAACTCGTTCGCTGGCAGGACAATGCCTGCGAGCTGTTCGAGTCTTCGGTGGATCGGTTACCATTTGGTTAGTGATGGCTGCTGGAGTGTTAGATTTAATACCAGCTTCCGATGGTTTTGCAGGGGTATCGGTTGAGAGAATATCGGTGAGACGGATTGCTCAAGCGCAACAGACTGAGAATTTCACAGATCTTGAGATCGGAAGTTATGCACAGTCTGTTCTAGACCTTGAGGCCGGGCGCATGCAGGCAGTCAATGCGATCGAGAGCTTACCTGCAGATCTACCTGACTTTACCTGTGAACAGGCCCGACGCAATGTTAGAAGCTTAGATCAGAGCGTTCGCAAAATTGTTGTGGACTATTGCAATCAAGCGACTACCGTTATCAAAAATAATGGTCTTGACGTATCTACATTCAACCAGATTACTCAAGAATTAGCGGAGAACCCAACTCTCGAACAACAGATTCAAGCTGAGCTTTTACGCTTGCAGGGAGCTGCCAGCAACTAGTTAGAGCTTTTTTCTAATCAGTTCTAATAATTTCCAGTAACAAACCCTAACGGGGATATCTAGCTTAGTTAGTTATACGAAAACTCTCATGCGTACTGATTCTAATTCAATTGTTATTCACCGAAGACCGAGTGATGAATCTGCTCCACTATGCTCTGGAAGCGCGCTGCGGCGATCCGTTCGTCGGCAAACCCTGCGCTTTCTTCTCGCTAGTGTAATTTCCACGACAAGCTTGTGGTTTGGATTTTATGACAATTTATCAATTGGTAATGTGCAGGTGGAATGGGGTTTACTACCAGCTTATGCTCAGAGCCGTGCAAACTTCACCGATGAAGAAATTGCTAATTTTACGCGAGCTGCCCTGGCACTAGAAGCAAGGCGACATCAAGTTTTCAATGAAATCAAGAAAATCGTCGGTTCAGTGCCTCGCATCGCCTGTAATCAAAATGGCAGCATTGAAGCCTTGCCCAGAGGCACAGCTCAACAATTGGCCACAAGCTATTGTGAAGAAGCTGAAAAAATTGTCAAGGCGAGGGGCTTAACCATTAATCGATTCAACGAAATCCGGGATAGCCTCCAAACGAATCCCAGGTTACAGCAACGATTTGAGGCAGAAATCAGACGATTGCAGCAATCTTCCGGAAGCTAAGAACTGGAAGAAATGCTTACGGCTTCTCTAGCTGATGCAAAAAGCGGTTGCCTGGACTCCCGCAGCAGCGGGAATCACAATTTGTCCTGAATCCTTCTTCCTGAGTTCTAACCGAAACGACCCTGAACATAGTCACGGGTGCTTTCCTCTGTTGCATTCTGGAAAATGTTGAAGGTAGAGCCGTACTCCACCATATGACCGATGCGGCTCTCATCAGTATTGAAAAATGCTGTGTAATCAGATACCCGTGATGCCTGCTGCATATTGTGAGTCACAATCACAATTGTTAGTTCACCTTTCAAAGAGTGAATCAGCTCCTCAATCTTCATGGTAGAGATGGGGTCAAGGGCAGAGCAGGGTTCATCCATCAACAAAACCTTGGGTCGGACTGCCAAAGCCCGTGCAATACATAAACGCTGTTGCTGACCTCCTGATAGTCCCAGGGCGGACTGCTTGAGCTTATCTTTGACTTCACTCCATAGCGCTGCTCCCTTCAAGGAGGACTCTACAATGTCGTCCAGTTTATCCCGGGAACTGCCTTGAAAAATTCGGATCCCATAAGCCACATTGTCATAAATGTTGCTAGGAAATGGATTGGGCCGCTGGAATACCATGCCAATGTAGCGGCGAAGACTATTGATGTTGACACGCGGATCATAGATATTCTGTCCAAAGAACTCAACTGTCCCCTCAACATTGACTTCTCCTTCCAGTTCACCAATTCGGTTTAGTGCTTTCAAGAAGGTTGACTTACCACAACCAGAGGGGCCAATCAAGGCCGTTACCTGCTTCTGCATCATATCAAGGGAAACGCCCTCTAGAACCTTATGTTTTCCATAGCTAAAGGATAGATTGCGAACCCGCATTGCCGGAACCTGATAGGCTGTTTTTGCAGCACTCTTGGATTTCTTTCTTGCTTTTTCTTCAACCATGACTGAATAAATTAACCCTCCTTAATACACCGATAGTTAAGATACGGAACTTTCTATAAAACCCTTTGATCGAGAATAATCTAATCCTAAGCTTTGATAAAGCTATCAACGACTCTTCTGCCTCAGAACCACCCGCGACAGAACATTACTAATTAAAACCATAAATAGCAACACCAAAGCGGCTGTCCAGGCCATTTCGTTTTGCTCCTTGAACGGAGAACTCGCGTAGGTATAGATCAAAACAGGCATTGATGGCGTCGGGCTGTTCAGACCATCCGGCCAAAACTGACTAAACAGCGCTGTAAACATCAATGGTGCCGTTTCTCCTGCCGCCCGTGCCACAGCCAGTAGAGCACCTGTGGTAATCGCAGTCAATGCCGTTGGCAGGATAACTCGGAACACGGTCTGAAATTGTGCGCCCCCCAGGGCTGCAGAACCGAGTCGATAGGGCCGAGGCACTAACTTCAAGGCTTCCTCAGTGGTGAGAGCTACAATTGGCAACATAATCACACTTAGAGCAAAACCGCCTGCATAGGCTGAGAATGAACCCGTGGATAGAACGATCACCCCGTAGGCAAACACACCAACGATCACAGAAGGGACACTACTGAGAATCACAATTACAAATCGGATCCCGCGTGCAATGGGCTTGCCCCGTGCTAGCTCCGACAAAAAGATTCCTGTTAGGATTCCAAAAGGAATGCTGATCAAAGATGCAATTCCTACCATCGTCAGTGTTCCGACAATAGCGTTGGAAAATCCATTTGGTTCGTCCTCCATCCCGACTGGTGCTGGCAGAGACGTCAATGCCTCCCAGGTGAGCTGACCAATCCCCTGGCGTAGAATCTCCCACGTAATCGAAAATAGCGGCAGCAGAGCAATCACAGCCAGAACATAGGCCAGAACAGTCATGCTCTGACTGAATAGAGTCCGACCAAACGAGAGGGGCTGATACAGCTTCTTACTAAAATCTTCGCCGCGATTTGGAATAGAGTTTGTCATCTTTAATGAGTTATCCTTCAAGACTACTCTTCGTGTCGACTCAATGCTTCGACTAAAAGAACGGCGATCGCATTCACAAAAAACGTAATCACGAATAGGATCAGGGCCAGGTACATTAGAGAACCAATCTGGAGTTCACTCAAAGCTTCTGGAAATTGGTTCGCCAGTACCGCAGGAATAGTGTAGCCCGGCGCTAGCAATGAAGGGCTGATTTGAATCGAGTTTCCAATTACCATGGTCACCGCCATCGTCTCGCCCAAAGCGCGCCCCAGCGCTAGAATTACCGCACCCAGAATTCCGGAAGCAGCTGTAGGCAGCAAGATTCTCCAGATGGTCTCCCAACGAGTGGCCCCCAGAGACATAGAAGCACTGCGTAAATCCTTGGGAACAGACAACATAACATCACGGCTAATCGCAGCAATGGTTGGTAGAATCATAGCCGCTAGAACCAATCCAGCCGCCAGCATCCCAAACCCGAAAGGTTCAGTGCTAAACAACGGAACCCAGGAAAATCGGGCATATAACCAAACTTGAATCGGTTGCAGAAATGGAATAAATGTGAAAATTCCCCATAGCCCCACAATTACGCTGGGAATCGCTGCGATTAACTCCACTAGAAAAGCTAAAGGCGATCGCAACCAAGTCGGTAAAAAATTCTCGCTTGTAAGAATCGCAACGGCAAGCCCCAGAGGAATCGCAAAGAGGAGGGCGAGTAGAGAGCTAACAACAGTCCCATAAATGAAGGGCAAAGCTCCGTAATTCTCTTCAATGTTGTCCCAATCTTTGCTCCAGATAAAGGGAATGCCAAATTCTTGAATGGATGGCTGAGCATCCTTGAAAACAATGAAGGTAATCCAAAATAAAATTGCTGCTGATGTGAGGGCAAAAAACCAGACCAAACCAGTAAACCCCTTATCAGCACTCTGAACCATCCCAGTCTGACTGAACAAATCAATCTCCGGTGTCGGAGATCTCCGTCCTGAATCATCGAAAACTTGAGGAGAGCTTGTCATAGTCCCAACATCAAACTCAGCTTAAACGACACTTTATTCACGAAAATTGGGACTCTCACTTGAACCTGCCCTAGGCTGATATCCCAAAAGAGTCTTGGCAGTGGAGTTGATCCACTGCCAGGCTTAGATCACCTAAAGCTCTGAAACAGTTCCCAGACCGGAAAGGGCCAAATCAGAAAGGGTCAGTAGCTGAGGTAATATCCCAATCAGATTACTTAGCAGCAACCTGAGTGTTAACAGTCTGGTTTGCCTTCGTAGCAACAGCCTGGGGAATACGAGTGTACTCAAGCTGGCCGTTGATGGACTGTCCCTTGGTTAGAACCCAGTTCACCATTCTCTTAACTGCAGCTGCAGTCTGAGCATTATCGTACTGCTTCTTAACCAGCAACCAAGTGATCCCAACGATAGGATAGCCGCTTGGTGGGTCTTGGATGTTAGTAGTATTGAAGCTAGAGTCAAACTGAACACCAGACATCGCAGCGTTTGCAGCCGCTAGGCTAGGCTCAACGAACTGACCCGCTTTGTTCTGGATCTTGGCAGTCTTGATATTGTTCTGACGAGCGAAAGTATCCTGAACGTAGCCAATTGCACCGTCAGTCTGCTTGATAACTGCAGCAACACCATCATTCTTAGGGCCACTTAGGAAACCAGACGGCCACTTAGGAGCCTTGTCTGTACCAACTTTGCTCTTGAAGGCAGAGCTGATTGTGCTCAAGTGACGAGTGAAGATGAAAGTTGTACCACTGCTGTCTGCCCGAACAACTACCTTGATTGGCTTATTAGGGTAGCTGGAATCAACTTGGTTCCAAGTCTTAACTTCGCCAGCAAAGATCTTACCTAGTGCTTCACGGGACAGTCTCAGGTCATTGATGCCAGAAACGTTGTAAGCAACTGCAACTGCACCACCCGCAGTTGGAACCATAATCATGCCATTTTTCATTTGGCTGATCTCACCGGATTTTGGAGGTGCATCAGTTCCAGCAAAGTCAACGCTATCTGCGATGAACTGCTTGATTCCGCCACCGCTTCCGATGGAGTTGTAGTTGACAGTAACGCCAGTTTCCTTCTTGAACTCTGAGAAGTAACGCTCATAAAGAGGGATATGGAAAGAAGCTCCTGCGCCATTAAGAGTTTGGGCTACAGCCTGTCCTACTGTACCGACTGTAACAGCAACTGCTACTGCAGAGGCAGTAACCAAGCGGTTAAGTCCTTTAGTTAAAAAAATCACGGTTATTTCTCCCCATCAAGTAAAGAGTTACATTCTCTGACTACGCTACATAGGCTAAGTTAACTCAAGGTTATCAGTAAGTTAAGAATTGGTTAAAGATTTTGAAAATCTACCAGGCGGAAGAGTATTCCCTTGCCATAACCCAACCTTCTCGAATTAAGCGGAAAGGGCTATTACAAGGAGCATTGAAGGATACTCAAGAGGTTAGTTCTGAGGGTCTGGGCATCCCTCACAAAGCTTGAAGATAGTTAAAAAACCATAAAGTTAGCAGTTGCTGATTACTTTAATTAAAAGGATTTATCAGAACAGCATAAGTCTTTTCTCCTCGCCGCTCAAGTACTCTCCTGTAAGCCAAATCGTGTAAAGTGATACAGCAGTCTAGCTTACTGCATCACCCCTCCTTGTAAAAGGTACTGAGCAATCATCTGATTGAGTACGAGCTCTATGTCTTATTTTGTTTCTTCCCGATTTCTCGATACGGTTGCTGTTCATGTCACCAAGAACTTTCTTCAGCTTCCTCAAATCCGGGTACCGCTGATTCTTGGGATTCATGGGCGTAAGGGGGAGGGCAAAACTTTTCAGTGCGAGCTAGTTTTTGAGCGCATGGGTATCGATCCAGTGGTGATTTCTGGGGGAGAACTGGAAAGTCCCGATGCCGGTGATCCGGCTCGACTTTTACGACTCCGTTACCGAGAAGCCGCTGAACAGGTACGAGTTCAAGGGAAAATGTCCGCTGTTTTCATTAACGATCTGGATGCTGGAGCGGGACGATTTGATGCAGGAACGCAGTACACCGTTAATACTCAGTTGGTAAATGCCACCTTGATGAACATTGCCGATAATCCCACCAATGTTCAGTTGCCGGGCAGTTATGATGAGACACCCTTACAACGAATTCCAATCATCGTCACAGGCAATGACTTTTCCACCCTGTATGCTCCCCTAGTTCGAGACGGGCGCATGGTGAAGTTCTACTGGGAACCCGACTTCGAGGAACGACTCAAGATTGTTGAAGGAATTTTCCAACCGGATGGGTTATCTAGTAGCAACATAACTCAGCTTGTGAAAACGTTCTCACAGCAAGCAATCGATTTCTTCAGTGCCCTGCGCTCTCGAATTTATGACGAACAGGTGCGCAACTTTATTCATCAGCTTGGCATTGATCGGGTCTCAAGCCGCCTGGTCAACAGTGTAGAAACTGCTCCCGACTTTCAGCGCCCGAATTTTTCTCTTGATCATTTGATTGAAATGGGTCAGGCGATGGTGCGCGAACAGCAACGAATTCAAGAGTTACGTCTGGTAGAAGAATACAATCAGTTCCGAACGTTCCAGCACTCAGCAGAGGGTCTACCTACCGATATTCCTGTCAATCCCCCTCAACCCCCTCAGCGTTCTGCGCCTCCTGCTCCACCCTCTCAAAGCCTCCCCCATCTTCCCTACAATCCAGTCATGCCACCCCATCGGTTTGATAGTCCTGCAACCGCCGTGGTTCAGGGAGACGAATCCGGTGCGACCTTGATTGAGCAAGGCCAGGTCGTCAGTACTCAGTTGAGCCTGGAAATTGTTAAGCAGGTGGAACGACTGCTGGAAAGTGGCTATCGCATTGGTCTAGAGTATGCTGATCCGCGACGGTTTAAAACAGGATCGTGGAAAACCTATCCCCTATCCGAAGCGGATCAACAATCCCACCTGATTCAGTCAATTGAATCCTGTCTGACAGAACATCCAAAGGATTACATCCGGCTCCTCGGCATTGACTCCCAGGCCAGGCGTCGAATTACAGAAATCACGATTCAAACCCCTTGAGCTTGCGTTTGAACAAAATCCTCACCAGAGAATACTTGAGTTTTTCCTTAAAGAAGAGCTTGACAATACTCCACAACGAAGAACGGCCAAAGAAATGCGTACGATAGATTCCAGAGCCGAGGAAACCCCCGTGTTTTTTCAACAGCGTTAACCTGATTTTGCTGGCGGGAAGATGGTTTTTGCCGCGCAGAATTTCTTGAAACTGGTGAGGCATCCATCGGGTTTGTCGATAAAGGTTCCTAATTTCTAAAACCGCTTGGTCAATGCCCAGAGTTGAATCGAGGTCGAACTGATCCAGAATCCCATGCACTTGCTGTTGCAGCCCATCAAACTCAAGAAATCCGCCACCGACTAGCTTTAATTGCTGCAGTTGGGCATAGTACTGACTGCGAGTTTTTGACTTGGCCCGGATCATGGTGAGTTTTAGTAGTTCAGAATAGGCTCCCAGGAGCCACAGAACGATGTAGAGCGACCAGGTCTTGTAGTTCGAGAAGGACTTGTAGGCATGGGCGACTAACTGATCATTGGATTGGATGAAGTTCAGCGTTAGGGTCTCCAGGGCTTGAAACTTTTCCGCGGCATAGTTCTGGGTTTGCCAGGCTTCAATTAGTAAATTCGCCAGAACTGAAGCGCAGGTCGTGGATGTATACAACCCCTTTGAAAACAGCGGATCGATAAATCCAGCCGCATGACCCAACAAGCAATACCGACGACCCACAACTTTTTTCGAGGAATACTGGATTCGATCCGTGCGTGTCCAATCTCGAACCGGCTTAGCTTGCTGAAGCTGTTTGTGAATACTGGGAAAATTTTCGATAAAACAGTAGAACTCTTCTTCTGGTGTCAAATTTGTTTGAACAGGATACTGCCTCGGATCGAGCATCAAACCGACGCTACACAGAGGATTGGTAGAGTTGGCATGGTTATTAAATGGGATTATCCATAACCATCCCCCCGAAAAGACGTGGTGTAGAGTTCCTTCTGATAAGGGAAAAGGAATCCCGTATTGTTCGCGGTCAGCCTCAATCTGGTGATAGCAAGGCAGATTAATCATGTGGGTAAAGATGGCCCTGGAGTGAGTCTGAAGCTGTTGATGTCTCAGGTTGAACTTTTCTGCCAGGATTGAATGGAAGCCACCTGCATCGACGACGTAGTCCGCTGTAAAACGTTGGTGATTGCGGGTCGAGATTTCTACGCCGTCCGAGTTGATATCGACATTCGAGACAGGCGTATTCTGTAAAACTTTCACACCGTAACGAATCGCTGTCATCGTCAGGAAATAGTCACTATCCTGGCGATGTAAATGCAGTTCATGGCCATAGGGCTGCTTCGGAATAACCGCTTGAAAACATTCCTGAATGTTATGTTCGTACCCCTGGTTGTGGTAAAGATAACTGAAGTGTCGCTTCACGCCATGGGATGTGCCAATATGACTGAAATAATATTCAGAACTGAAGTAAGCCAGTTCAGGCACGTCATACAACTCTGCCATCGCTCGCAAGGTCTCTGAGGTTTCCAAAATCATCGACTCACCAATGGCAAACCGAGGATGGCTTTTGGATTCAAACAGAACTACTTTCAAACCCTGACGGGCCAGGATTGCACCCAAAGATGAGCCTGCGATGCCTGCACCAATGATGGCAACGTCAAACTTTTGATGATTGATTTCCATCGTAAATTTTTTATTACAAAAAACTACTGATTCGAAGCAAAACAGCGGAAAGCGTTACAGAATTTGTCTCAGAATAGATCCAGCGCATAACAAACTTGCAAAGGTGCTGCCAAAGGCTCCAATTGCTCTCAAGGGTGCAAAGGGATTTGAGGTCTGACTCAAAGCGATCGCATGGCTGATCCGCGCGAAGATGAAAACCCCTGCAAGGCTAAGAAGAAAGGTTTGACTCCCACCGCTGAGTTCTAGAAAGGTCAGCAGAATAATGAAAATTGGGGCGTTTTCAATCAGGTTGCCATGGACTCGGACTTGACGCGCCAGCTTTTCATGGCCGCTATCACCAATGCCAACCTTATATTTGATACGAAAAAAGCCAACCAGCAAGGCCAGAAAAATTTGCAGCAGGGCCAGGACAGAGGCAGTACCTGCGGAAATGACTGGAAATTCCATAGATTTTTGAAGTGTTTCGGAGTCGAAATTTTGAGTTTGTTCTACTATGGGGCTTCATCCCTCAAACTGACCCTAGCCGAAAGTCGGGTTGTGAGGTCTAGTCCCAAAGTTGGGGAGGTGTCGAAAATAGTGGAGCTATACTACTCCTATCAGTTCAGGATTCAGCTAAGGGAGAGCATCTATGCCTTTTTTCAGTTATCAGAGTGTGCCCGAAATCTTTCAGAGCGATCTGAATCGTTACTCAGCACTGGCCCAACTGATTCAAATTATTCTGCGAAGGGAGTCGGCTTTGCCACCCAAGGAACGTGAGCTGATTGCCGCCTACGTTTCAGGGCTGAATGCCTGCGGCTATTGTTGCAGTATCCACGAGGCAATTGCCTTGAATCTAGACCTTGATCCCGCACTGTTAGAGGCAATTCTCCAGGATCCGATGACTGCACCGATTGAAGAACGCTTACGTCCAATTCTGTTGTTAGTTCAAAAGTTGACCCTAATGGGCAGCAAGGTTACTCCTGAAGATATTCAGACCGTCATTCAAGCGGGTTGGTCGGAACGAGCAGTGCAGGATGCCATCGAGGTGTGTGCCCTATTCAACTTTATGAACCGACTAGTGGATGGCTACGGCTTAGAAGTTCCTGGCAGTGAACAATTAAACGGAATCACAGAAATGGTGAATACCCATGGCTACATCGTCCCCCTAACCGGAAAGGCTCTGTAAAACCATTGAAACGAGGGGCACAGTAGTTCTGCTCCCACTTAATGGTTCTCAGCCGTTAATTTCAGGAGTAGTTCAGTGTTCGCCTAGAATATCAATGATGGTTGCAGTTCAGGTAGGAAAATCAATGAAAACGCTTCAATTCAGTCAGGGTGATCAGATGCCCATTTTAGGACTAGGAACCTGGAAGTCAAAGCCGGGCGACGTTTATCAGGCAGTTAAAGAAGCAATCCGCCTCGGCTATCGACACATCGACTGTGCCGCGATTTATGGCAATGAGCCCGAAATTGGTCAGGCTTTATCTGAATCTTTTCAGGAAGGCATGGTGAGCCGCGATCAACTGTGGATTACCTCCAAACTCTGGAACGCATCCCATGGGCCGGAACAGGTTCGGCCTGCCCTGAAAAAAACCCTGGCAGATCTGCAACTGGAGTATCTCGACCTCTATCTGATCCACTGGCCCGTGGCCCTGAAGCAGGGTGTGGGTCTGCCCCAGTCTGCGGAGGAAACAATTTCCCTCACTGACCTACCCATCGCCGTAACCTGGAAAGCGATGGAAGCAACGGTAGAACAGGGACTATGCCGTCACATCGGAGTTTCAAACTTTAGCATTACTAAGCTGGAGCAACTGTTGCAGGATGCTCAAATCAAGCCAGAAATGAACCAGATCGAGCTGCATCCCTATCTCCAACAGCCCAAAATGCTGGATTTCTGTCGTGAGAATGGCATACATCTGACGGCCTATTCCCCCCTGGGATCCGCAGACCGACCTGCTGGTTTGAAAGCGGAGGATGAACCCATTCTCCTGGAAGATCCAACGATTGCCGCCATTGCGGAGCGGCGCGTAGCAACGCCAGCTCAGATCATGATCAGCTTGGCTATGAATCGAGAAACCGCAGTAATCCCCAAATCAGTTAATCCCGGACGGATTCAGCAAAACCTGAACTCTGTCGATGTTGCTCTCAGGTCTGAAGACATGGAAGAAATTGCTCAGCTTGACCGTCATCGGCGCTACGTGGATGGGGGAATTTGGGTCGTCGAGGGCGGCTCATACACGTTGGCGAATCTTTGGGATGAGTAGTTGTGTCAAAGGGCAATAATCCCTAGTTTTCTAGCCTGAATCACCGCTTGACTGCGGTTTTTAACGGTTAATTTGCTGTAGATATTGCTGGCGTGCCATTTCACAGTTGCTAAGCTGACCACTAACTTTTCCGCAATGTCTTGATTGGATAGCCCTTCCGCTAGGCAGTTCAGGACTTCTAACTCTCGCTCACTCAGGGGTTCAACCAGGGTTTGGTTGGTTGAAGATGGGTCTGTTGATAACGATAGAATAGGGCTTAATTGGCTCAGTAACTGACCGACAAATTTAGTATGAATTCCTTGGGATTTTGCCTGTTCTAAATGTAGAATCAACCGTTGGCTCAGGCTAGGATTTTTATCTA
>JBHJGO010000055.1:0-30773 GCA_050331715.1 Microcoleaceae cyanobacterium | reverse complement strand
GCGCCGGATAACACTGCTCCCGATGCGGTAGATGATGGGCCACTGAACGCTACCCAGGATACTGACCTAGCGATTACTCCAGCGCAGTTGTTGGGTAATGACACTGACCCAGAGGATGACCCCCTAACCATCACTAGTGTTCAAGACCCAGTGAACGGTACAGTTGCCCTTGATCCGGAAACAGGGAACGCAACCTTCACGCCTACTCCTGAATTCGTCGGGCCTGCTAGCTTCACCTACACCATTGAGGATGGCAATGGCGGTACGGATACGGCCACTGTCACCATCAACGTCAATGCCCTAGACAATACCGCTCCTGATGCTGTGGATGACAGCGATATTGCGCCATTCGAGACACCCATTCAGATTGATGTTCTGGAGAATGACACAGACCCAGAGGGTGATCCTCTGACGGTCATAATTGACACTCCACCAGAAAATGGAGCCGCGACCGTTAATCCAGATGGTATGGTTAGCTACACCCCTAACAACGACTTCACTGGCCCAGACAGCTTCACCTACACAATTGACGATGGTAACGGTGGAACAGACACAGCAACCGTCAACCTCGTTGTGGATACTCCCCCCACAGCCTTCGATTTGACGGTCAATATTCCGGCTGAATCTCCTGACCCTGCTGATTTAGTCGAAGTAACACCTGAAGGTGCGAGGACGCTTCGAGGAGCGGATCCAGGAGATGGAACAATTCCAACCCTGACTATTACCTCACTTCCTGATCTAACAGATGGTGAGTTAGTTTTTGGAAATATACCTGTCACCGTTGGTCAAGCATTTGCCATAGAAGAGATTAGCCAATTAGACTTCCAACCTACTCCTGAATTTGATGGGGGCAGTTTCACCTATACGGCAACCGACAATGTTGGTTCAGTGTCTGAGCCTGCAACGGTCACGCTAAATACAGCTCCCAGTGCAGAAAATGATGGCGCAACGACCCAAGTAGACACTCCAACTTCAATCGATCTAGCAACCGATGTTGTTGATCCAGATGGAACAGTTGAATTTGGGACTCTGGATTTGGATCCCAGCACGCCCGAACGAGACACTGAACTGGACGTTGAAGGTGGACGGTTTGTTGTGGATGATGCAGGTTTGGTTACCTTTACCCCCAGTGCAGGGTTCACAGGAACCGCAACTGCCAGTTATGCCGTCCAGGATGACAACGGTAACCTCTCTAATGTTGCCAATCTTTCAGTGGTGGTTGTTCCTGCATCCACACCCGTACTTGCGCCCACACCCGTACCTGCACCTGCACCTGCGCCCACACCCGCACCTTCCCCGAACCAACCTCCAGTTGCAGAAAGTGTTGAACAAACCATTGGTAATACAGGGGAGTCAATCAATGTTCCAAATCTGACGGGAACCGATCCAGATGGTGAGATCGTTTGCTTTACCATTACTGAATTGCCAGAGACAAGTGCTGGCGTTCTATTGCTGGATGACACAGAAATTACCAGTCTGGATCAAGTCGCAGACCTATCTCCTGAACAGGCAACTCGACTACGTTTCTTGCCAAATGAGGATTTTGACAGTACAGTCTCCTTCACTTATGTAGCTAAGGATGATGACGGGGCGCAATCTGAAGCGGCAACCATTACCCTGGATGCAGGAGGAACAGACACCAGTATTCCTCGCAATGAACCGGGTGATGGCGGCGATTGCGACTGCCCAGAGTTCCCAGTGATTGAAGCGATTCCATTGCCTGAGCGCCCAACCCTAACGGCCTTCAATATTACGGGTGATAATAGTGCCGATGAATTGTTAGGCAGTGCTTCAGGTGACATCATCAATGGTTCTGGTGGTGATGACGTGGTAACTGCTCTCGATGGCGATGATGCAATTCTGGCTGGCGAAGGAAATGACCTGGTCTTTGGTGACGCCAATAGCGACGTGATCTTTGGAAACCAGGGTAACGACACTTTGATCAGTGATGACGGAAATGGTGAAATTGCTACGTTAGATGAGTCATTCTCAGACACCCTCTACGGCAATACTAATGATGATTTGCTGCAAGGTGGCCCTGGAGACGACTTCATATATTCGGGTCAGGATGATGACTTCTCCTATGGGGGTCAGGGTAATGACTCTATGTGGGGTGACCTGGGTAGCGACACCATGTGGGGTGATCGGGGCAATGATGTAATGATTGGCGATCGCCTTTTCGGTACAGAGCTTGAGCAGCAAGGCCCAGATCTAATGTTGGGCGGCCAGGGCGACGACATCGTGATTGGAAACCGTGACAATGACACCCTGAGCGGCGGTGAGGGTAATGACACCTTACATGCTGGCCGCAGGGATGACCTTGTTTACGGTGATGACGGCGATGATCTGATCTTCGGCGATTTGGGTAATGACCATCTCTGTGGTCATGAGGGCAATGATACGATCTTCGGCGATCGCGTTCCAGAGTCATCCGATGCAGTGGGTCTAGAAACTGACACCCTTTCTGGCGGAACAGGCAATGACCTATTATTTGCCAATATCGGCAACGATAAATTGGCAGGGGATGAAGGAGATGACACTCTGTTCAGTGGACAGGGCAATGACACCTTGCTGGGAGGTTCAGGGGCAGATTTATTATTTGGTGATGATGGCAACGACACGATCACAGGGGGAGCTGACAGCGATCAGTTCGTTTTCTTTGAAAATGATGGCACTGATACCATCACTGATTTCCAAGTTGACATCGACTTGATTGCTCTGGGCGGTGGTCTTACCTTTGAGCAGTTAACCTTGACTCAAGATGGCACATCTACGGTGATCAGTAGCACTGGTCAAAATCTGGCGATCTTGACAGGTGTCACAGCCAGCGCCCTAACCACAGATGACTTTGTCAGTTTTGCTGGATAGGTTAAATTCTTCTGACAAACCCTATTGATTGAATTTGCAGCCCAACAATTCCAGGAATTGTTGGGCTGTTAGTCTCACAGCATAACTTTACGACCAAGAAAAGTTGTGGGCCGGACTGAATAATGCGCTGGATAACCGACTGAACAGTTTCCGCCACTTACTTTGGCCTGTTCTAGATTACCCTCAACAATTTTAAGAAAGTGACTAGCTGTCATGTTTTGGTGGGGAATCGTAGTTGAAATTCCCATACTCAAAGTAATCGATTGCCAGTCTACGTTGTGTCCCTGGTGCTGGGGATGATTAATATAATCCCGTAATACCTCAACTAAATAGGTTGCTCCATCCAGTGAAGTGTTTGGCAAAAGAACAACCAGTGTCTCAGGGCCATAGCAGGCCACTAAATCTGCTGGACGTTTAATCAGTGCTTGAACCTGATCCGCAACCCAGCGTAGACAACTTTCACCGGTCTGGTCACCATAGGCTTTCAGGTAGCGTTTGAAATCGTCAATCTCGACGAGAATCACAGAAATCGGCTGAGCTTCTCGTCGCAACCGGAGCCACTCCTGTTCTAGAGTTTGCTGAAAACACTGATAACTGATGAGTTGACTCGTTTGTTCCTGACGGGTGTATTTCTCCAGTTGGTTCGCCGTCAGTCGCAACTTTTGAGTGAGCTGAATTTGATGGATTGCAATCGAGAGTTGCAAGATCAGGTGTTTAATTTGTTCGATCTCCGGGGCCTGCCATTGCCGTGACCAGTGACAGTTATGCATAATCATCAATCCCCAGAGATCCGCAGAGTGGGTAGGGTAAATCTCACAAGGCTGCACCAGGATTGGAATCACCAACTCTGTTGTAATGCGGGTTTGTCCAATCCAATTTTGCAGTTCAGTATCGACTTGATAGCGATCAACCTGTTGAGTCTGACAAATTTCGCCATATCGTAGCTGAGGCAGGTAATGCTTGGCGATTAGTGGGTCGTCAGGCCAATCGCCCAAGGACTGGATGAGCTGGGGGGAGACCGAATGACTCAGAATCTTGCGGGGCAGATCAAATTGATAAATCAGGACACTGTCTGCCTGAAAGGCTTGACAAACCTGGGTAGTGAATTGCTCGAAAATCTCAGCCAAACTGAGCTGCTGAAAGATGGCTTGACTCAGGTGGCAAATCAGATCCTGATAGTGAACTGTTAACGAAATGGGTTGCTCTGTGCGTTGCATCTCAACCTCTAGTAACCTTGTAGTGGTCTTTTGGGATTGGTCGGAATCTAAACACTCTGGCGTAAACAGTTGATAAAGAGGTCTGCAAATAGCAGCCCATAACTCTGATTTTCTCCCCTCTCCAGGAGCGCTACAATAGGTCTGATCACTTTAATCTTGTTACTGCTATCACACAGGCTTAGTTCTATGACGACTGCAACACCCACCAAGACTGAATATGAGGCAATTATTGGGTTAGAGACTCATTGTCAGCTTAACACTGCGACCAATATTTTTTCTGGCTCCTCTACCACTTTTGGTGCTGACCCCAATACAAATATTGATCCCATCTGTCTAGGAATGCCCGGAGTGTTGCCTGTCTTAAATCAAAAGGTACTAGAATATGCCGTCAAGGCTGGATTGGCCCTAAATTGTCAGATTGCGCCCTACAGTAAATTTGATCGCAAGCAATATTTCTACCCCGACTTGCCAAAAAACTACCAGATTTCCCAATACGATCTACCGATTGCGGAACATGGTTGGTTAGAAGTTGAAATTGTTGATGAGCAGGGAAATGCCACTCGCAAGAAAATTGGTATTACCCGGCTGCATATGGAAGAGGATGCTGGGAAATTAGTACACGGTGGCAGCGATCGCCTTGCGGGTTCGACCTATTCCATGGTGGATTTCAATCGCGCTGGGGTTCCCCTGATTGAAATTGTTTCTGAACCTGATATGCGTTCGGGTCAAGAAGCTGCAGAATATGCTCAGGAACTGCGCCGGATTGTCCGTTACCTGGGCGTGAGCGACGGCAACATGCAGGAGGGTTCTCTACGCTGTGACGTAAATGTTTCGGTTCGTCCTGTCGGTCAGGAGAAGTTTGGCACGAAGGTTGAAATTAAAAACATGAACTCCTTCAGCGCGATTCAGCGGGCGATTGAGCACGAGATTCAACGACAGATTGAAGAAATCGAATCCGGGGGAGAAATTGTCCAGGAAACTCGCCTGTGGGAAGAAGGGGGGCAGCGCACCATCAGTATGCGAAAGAAAGAGGGATCGAGCGATTATCGTTATTTCCCAGAACCCGATCTACCGCCGATTGAAGTCAGCCCCAAGCAACTGGAAGCATGGAAAAATCAACTCCCTGAGCTCCCAGCTCAGAAACGACATCGCTACGAATCGGCATTAGGACTATCAGCCTACGATACCCGCGTCCTAACGGACGACCAGGCCATGGCTAGCTACTTTGAAGCGGCAGTGGGTGCTGGAGCAGACACTAAACAAGCAGCTAACTGGGCGATGGGAGATATTACAGCCTATCTCAAGAACGAGAAATTGAGTATCAATGAAATTGCCCTGACCGCAGAGAATCTGGCTGAGTTGATTGGCTTGATTGATGCGGGTACGATTAGCGGGAAGATTGCTAAGGAGGTTTTACCAGAGTTGCTGACGCAGGGGGGGTCTCCAAAGAGCCTAGTTGAAGCAAAGGGGCTGATCCAAATTTCGGATGCTGGAGAACTAGAGAAAATCATCGATGCAGTACTGGTAGATAATCCTAAAGAACTGGAGCAATATCGCGCAGGCAAGAAAAAGTTGCAGGGATTCTTTGTGGGTCAGGTCATGAAAAAAACTCAAGGTCGAGCAGACCCAAAATTAACCAGCCAAATACTGGGAAAAAAGCTGAACTCATGAAATTTTTCAGATATTGACCGACCTGCAATGCTGGCTTTCGTGTTGACTTCTGGCTATGGGGCTATCCGTCTATCAACCAGATTATCCTTGACAATTTTCATCTGATACAACATACTCAGGATAGCCGTGTTGGATGTTATATCGGCTAGGTCTTCGCTTAGCGTTCTTGACCGGGGAACAAGGGGGAATTAAAGGGGTTCTGGTCAAACCGAAGACAAGTGTTTTTTATCCGATTAGAGCGGGTTTGTACAGAGTTATTGCACCTGGATGTCTGAGTTCCTTTCGGTGTCTTCTTAGGAATAATGTCTTTGTGTACGCAATCCCTTCCCATAATGCCTCGACCGTCGTTACAATCCTGGGCAAATATTTAGGTATTTTTCAGTTTTTCGGGTTAGATCTCTGAGCTAGATCTACACTGGGAGTTGTCTGTAGTTGTGCCAGGGCGCGACAAGTATCTATTAAGTAGTGGATGACATATGAAGGTTGCTTTAGTTCATGACTACCTGACCCAAAAGGGAGGTGCAGAGAGGGTTTTTCAGCTGCTCTGCAACGCATTTCCGAGGGCGGACGTGTATACGTCGCTCTATGAGCCTAAGCAGACAGTCGATTTAGGGGATCGACAGGTCTACACGACTGCTCTGCAAAAGGTACCTGGAGCGGCTCAGAACTTCAGAATGTTGGCTCCCTTCTATTACAGAGCGTTTCGCGCCCTTGATTTGCAAGCCTATGACCTGATTATCAGCAGTAGTACAAGTTTTGCAAAGGGTGTTCGCAAGCGACCGGATGCCAGACATGTCTGTTTTTGCCACAATGTAACTCGCTTTCTCTGGGATACGAATACCTATCTTGAGCATTTTCCTCGATATCGAACCTTCTATCCTTTCATTGAGAAGGTGTTGGCTGCGATGCGTGAAACGGATTATAAGTTTGCCCAAGAACCTGATCTGTATATTGCCAACTCTACGGAGGTCGCCCGTAGAATTCACAATACCTATCATAGAAAAGCAGTAGTTGCTAACTATCCCATTGACACTGGTCAGTTCAGATTTTCTGACAGCAAGCACGATTATCATCTGGTTGCTTCCCGGTTTTTAGGGTACAAGCGAATTGATGTCACCATTAAAGCCTTTCGGGATTTGGGATGGCCGTTGAAGGTGATTGGAGAAGGGCCTGAAGAAGAGTACTTGCGATCAATTGCTTCAGATAATATCGAGTTCCTGGGATTCGTAGACGATGAGCAGCGCAAGTCTTTGATGGCGAATGCTCGGTCGGTAATTATAGCTGCCTTGGAAGATTATGGACTTGTACCGATTGAAGCAAATGCGAGCGGTACTCCCTCAATTGCTTTTGGGGCGGGTGGAGTTCTGGATACTCAGGTTCATGGCAAAACGGGGCTGCTATTTAAAGAGCAAACACCTGAGTCGTTGGTGCAAGCGCTTTAAGCTTCCCAGAAGGTTGACTGGGATTATCATCATATTCGACAACATGCGGTAACGAACTTTTCAGAAGTTGCGTTTTTCAACAAGATTAAACCCTTGATCGAACAGGCGTGTAATCGAGAAATTGAGCTAGAGATGCCACGTTCCATGCAGCTTTGCTAGAAATCTATGACATCAGGACTTTCCAATCAACAACTTGAACCCGATTTGGGTTACGGTAAGCTACTCGCAATTTTGCTACGCCGATGGTTCTGGGTTTTGAGTGTCATGCTAGGGGTTATCTCTTTTGCGATATTCAAAACGCTAACCACTGCCCCAACCTATGAAAGTCGAATGCAGTTGCTAGTTGAGCCGAACTATCCAGCTAGATCCACTTTGGAGGGGGAACAGGAAAGTCAAACTTCTGAGCAGGACTACGCTACTCAGCTCAATTTAATGCGAAGTTCTCAGTTTGTTGAGCAAGTTTTAGAGTTACTGCAATCGGAATATCCTGACTTAGCCATTGTCCAACTAGAGAAAAACTTAACCCTGTCTCAACTGCAAGAGGGGGACATTAATACGCGCATTTTTGAGGCGGTGTATACGGCAGGTGATGCCCTGAAAACTCAAAAAGTCCTGGAAACCCTCCAGCAGGTTTATCAAGATTACAGTCGTCAACAAGATGAACAGCGACTCAACCAGGGTCTTGCCTTTCTAAACGAAGGTTTACCGGTAGCCCAGAAGGAATTATTGGGGGCGGAGGGGGCCTTGAAGCAGTTTCGGGAAAAGGAGAATCTGATCAATCCTGAGGAGCAGGCCCAAGCGGTCACGGAAGCTCTCAATGCCCTGGAAAGGCAACGACTGGAAACCCAATCCCAATATCGTTCTGCCCAATCCCGCTATCAAGCCATCCGTCAGCAGCTAAGCCTTGGTTCTGAGGAGGCATTGATCGCCTCTCGTTTAAGTGAGTCTGCTCGCTATCAAGAACTGCTGAACCAATTGCAGCAAACTGAATTGACTCTTGCTGAGAAGCGGACGGTTTTTACCGACCTCGAACCTGAGGTTCAGCAGCTATTGGAACAACGGCAAAGTCTGTTGGCTCTGCTGCGGCAGGAAATTGAGCGAGTTTTGGGGGGAGTTCCAGCCCAGTTGCAGGTGACTCCAGCCAGCCTCCTCAAGATCGGTCAACTCAGTACAACTGACTTGTCTCTTGCACAACGACTGGTTGAAGTTGAGGCAGAAATCGATGCTTTGCAGACCCGTGAACAAAGTCTGTCCGCTAACATTGAAGAGCTTCAGGCCGAACTCAATCAATTTCCCAATCTCATCTCCCAATACAATCAACTGCAACCGGAGGTTGATACTCAGCGATTGGTGATTGAGCAACTTCTCACTCAGCAACAAGAGTTGAGTCTAGAGCTAGTGAGGGGAGGGTTTACCTGGCAGTTAGTGGAGCCCCCTCAACTGGGAAAACAGGTTGCTCCCAGCTTGAAGACTAATATTGCTCTGGGGATTGTGGGAGGTCTATTCCTGGGGGGGATTGCAGCATTTTTACGAGATGCTCTGGATGATCGGGTTCATACCTCTGACGAATTGAAACAACAGGTCGCTTTTCCCCTACTCGGCATTATTCCAGAGTTACCGAAGCTTAGGCCTTCCCCCTTACCCCGGCTGGGGTCGGGACAAGCTGACGAGGTGCCTGCAATTTTTCAGTCCATGTACTGGCCCCCCTTTCGAGAAGCCATTGATCTGATTTATAAAAATATCCGCCTGGTTAGTTCCACAACAAAGCTGAATTCTTTATTGGTAACTTCTGCTTTGCCGAAGGAAGGCAAGTCAACTTTGATTATTGGTTTGGCCTTCAGCGCTGCTCGTCTTCACCAAAGGGTATTGCTAATCGATGCCAACTTGAGGAATGCGTCACTTCACCGACAGCTCAATCTAGACAATCATCAGGGACTCTCTACGGTGCTACAGGGGGAAGAAGAGGTGAGTTATTCGATGAAGCAAATTTCTTTGCTCGGATCAACCATCGATATATTGACGGCTGGCCCTGTACCCGATGATCCAGTCCAACTACTCAGTTCTCAACGGATGCGTCAACTGATGGCTCGGTTTGAGGAACAGTATGATTTGATTTTGCTAGATACAGCATCGGTTTTAGGGACGGTCGATGTGCTGGAAACGGCCTCTTTCTCTCACGGATTGGTGATGGTGGAGCGAATTGACCGAGTGACTCAATCTGACCTAACTCAGGCGATTGCCATGCTAAATCAGTTCAATGTGATTGGAATTGTAGCCAATGGATCAAACCACAAGGGTACTCCGTCCATGACCCTCGCTGACCAAAATGGAGCGGCTAAATCTCGACATAATCAACCAGTCCTAACACGATGGGGAAGAAATGAGTGAGGAGAGCAACAATATGCTAATCAAACAGCCGAAGGTTGTGAAAAACGCCCTAAAACGAACTCGATTCTGGCGCGACAATGCAATCGTCCTACGAGAACTCAAGCACTTTCCTAGAATTGTTGCCCTGACGATTCTATTTACTTTACTGGCTGCTTTATTTGAAGGATTTAGTGTAGGATTTCTTCTAACCTTTTTACAAAGCTTGACAGAGCCAGATTCACCTCCATTTCAAATCGGAATTGAGTGGTTCGACAACTTGGTGCTAGCTGTCAACGCTCCCGTAACTCGCCGGATTTATCGGATTTCTATTCTGATTTTGTTAACGACACTGCTGCGGACTAGTTTCATTTACCTTAGTCGGGTTTATAGCGGATTGTCCCAGAGTCATCTGGTCTACTGGCTACGGCTTCAAATCTTTGATCAACTACAATCGCTTCCCCTCAGTTACTTCAACAAGACTCGCTCAGGGGAGTTAGTCAATACCGCAACGAGCGAAACCCGCCAATTGATGCAGGCAGTAGAAATTATTTCTTTCATTACGGTTAGATTGTCTACCCTGGCGGCCTACGTCATTTCCATGTTGTTGCTCTCCTGGCAACTGACAGTGGTTTCCCTCAGCTTGTTCGGTATTCTCTCAGTCGGAATCTCTACCCTGGTCAGACGGGTTCGGGAAGTTAGCTTCGAGCGCACCAGAGCTGCGGGAGCTTACACTTCGATTGTGGTTGAGTTCATCAATGGCATCCGAACTGTGCAGGCCTTTGCAGCTCAGAAATTCGAATCGCAACGCTTTAATAACATCAACCGCGAGTTGCTAGATACCTACGCAGAATCTGCCAAGTCCATTGCCATTATCGAACCCCTTTCGGAAGCTGTAGCAACCACAATTCTGATTGGTATTTTATTGTTTTCCTTCGCAGTGCTGATTCCCCAAGGCCATCTTCAGGTTTCTGCTCTACTGACCTTTCTGTTCATTTTGTTTCGGTTAATTCCGATTATGCGTCAGCTCAATGGTGCCAGGGGACGTTTAAGCAATTTCCGAGGCTCAATTGAGAATGTCAAGGCTCTGATTGATCGATCTGACAAACCATACCTGAGCAACGGCAGCTTGCAATTCCCAGGCCTGAAACAAGGGATCTGGTTTCAGGCGGTTGACTTCGGCTATAGCTCAGATACCTTGGTTCTGAAGGAGATTAATCTCTTGATTAAGCGAGGGGAGACAACCGCATTAGTCGGAGCATCTGGCGCTGGAAAGACAACCCTGGTTGATCTCATTCCTCGCTTCCACGATCCAACGCAGGGACAAATTTTGATTGATGGCATTGATTTGCGAGAGTTTGACTACAACTCCCTGCGGCGTCGACTGGCGATTGTGAGTCAAGATACCTTCATTTTCAATACATCAGTTCGCAACAATATTGCCTATGCTATGTTGCAGGAAGTCGACGAAGCAGAAATTATAGAAGCCGCTCGTAGAGCCAATGCCCTTGAATTTATCCAGGAGATGTCAGAGGGGTTTGAGACGCAGTTGGGGGATCGAGGGGTGCGTTTGTCGGGGGGACAACGTCAGCGAATTGCCATTGCCCGTGCCCTATTACATGATCCAGAAGTTTTGATCCTAGATGAGGCCACCAGTGCTTTGGATTCAGTTTCAGAGCGGTTAATTCAAGAATCAATAGAAAAGTTATCGGTCGGAAGAACGGTGATTGCCATTGCCCACCGCCTGTCAACTATTGTTCGAGCAGATAAGGTTGTCGTACTAGAGCAAGGACAAATTGTAGAACAGGGAAAATATCAAGAGCTAATAGAGCAACGCGGCAAACTATGGAAATACCATCAAATGCAGCACAACCTAAGTCAAGTGAGCTAGAGGAGGATTTAATCTATGTAAATTCTTGATCTGAAGATCAATTGTCTGATAGCCAATGTTTAGAACAAAAGTATTCTGGACATTCTGAACCAAGTGCATCTTCTTTCAGAACATCGCAAGGCTTTCTAGCCTAGAACGACTTAACCAGCATCTACTTAACCAGCATCTACTAAGTACCTTTTGGTACTTGCCAATAGCTTTTACCAGGGAAATGCAAAGATGACCAATTCTAATTTGCAGCCATCAGGGGTTTTAGTGAGTATTTTGATTATCAACTACAACTACGGACGCTTTCTCGGTGATGCGATCAATAGTGCTTTGAATCAAACCTATTATCACACCGAAGTGATTGTTGTGGACGATGGATCGACTGATGATTCAAGAGCAGTAATCGAAGCCTACGGTGACCAAATTGTTCCAGTTTTCCAGGAAAACGGGGGTCAAGCTTCAGCCTTTAACGCGGGTTGGCGAGCAGCGAAGGGAGAGATTATTTGCTTCCTGGATTCTGATGACACCTTTTATCCAGACAAGGTGAAACGATGTGTTGACTTGATTGAGCGTTACAGGGCAGATCATCCCTTGATTCTTGTGTCCCATAGTATGGATATTATTGATCAAGCGGGTAATTTTTCGGGTCATATTAGAAAGACTCAGTTGAGTCAGTACAGTGCCTATACTGGTTTTTATGACTTTGCCCAGAAATATCGATATGTCCCCTTTGTGACGAGCCCTACAAGTGGCAATGTAATTACTCAATCTCTGGCAGAGCGAATTTTTCCAATTCCAGAAGTCGGTGTCAAAACTTCTGCTGATGATTTTGTTATCAAAGCGTCACTGATGTTGGGTAAGGTTCTAAACGTCGATGATAGTCTGGGAAAATATCGCATCCATGGGCAAAATTATTGGGCAAATGGATTGAGAAAAGCAAAGACAAAAGACTTCATGTTGCTCCAGGAAAGATTCTTAAATGAAAAACTGGTAGAAAATCATCTAGAGCCAGTGATATCGTACCTGGACTCTATGGGTGCAGCGCCATATCACAAAATGTATGGTTCTGAGCTATCTTATCTCAAGCTCGGATTGAAGGTACTTTTGAATCGACCTGATTCAAGAACATTTCGGTTTTTCAAAAAGTCTTTTAAGGTGACATTGAAAAATTTGGTCAAGAAATTAGTAGGGATTAAAAATCCTTCTCTTTGAGGATGTTCATGGATGTGACGATATGGTAGATAGATACTATAAACCAGGGCGATTCATAGATTTCAGCAAGAATAAAGAATGAAAATTGGTTTTTTAGTTAGACGCTTTCCTGTTCTCTCGGAGACATTTATCCTCAATCAGATTGTTGGATTGATCAGCCGAGGTCATCAGGTTGATATTTTTGCGATTGATGGGCCGGAACGGAAGACCACGAAGGTACATCCTTTGGTCGAAGAATATCAGTTACTGCAATCGACTTCTTTTCGCCCTATGATTCCTCGAAAGTTCGCTGCTAGGCTGATCAATGCTGTTAGTTATTTGAAACAAAAATCACCCGATTCTGTTCTGCGTTACATCTCCTTAGTAAATCCTGTACAACATAGTTTTTCCGCTCTATCGCTACGATTGCTCTATCAAGCCATGACCTTTGAGAGAATTGATCCAAGTTATGATGTGATTCATTGTCAATTCGGGGATGTGGGCTTGAAGGGGTTACTGTTCCGTCATCTTGGTTTTTTGCAGGGAAAGTTAGTCGTCAACTTTCGAGGATCAGATATCAGTAAGTATTTGGTTCGACATGGATCAAGTGTTTATGATTCCCTGTTTCAGGAAGCGGATTTGTTGATTGCAAACTGTGATTTCTTTCGCCAGAAATTGATTCGACTAGGGTGTGATCCGCAGAAGGTGATTGTTCACTATTCTGGGATTGATTGTCACAAATTTTCGTTTACCCCTCGTTCACCCGCAGCAGGGAAGCCTGTTCGGTTGGTAACGGTAGGCCGATTGGTAGAGAAAAAGGGAATCGAATACAGTATTCGGGCCGTTGCCAAGCTTGCAGCTTATCACTCCAACTTGGAATATTCAATTATTGGGGATGGAGCCTTGAGAGTACAGTTAGAGGAACTAATCCAGCGGCTAAAAATGGAACAGACAATTAAGATTTTGGGATGGAAAGAGCAAGAGGAACTAATTGAAATCTTGGATAGTAGTCATATTCTGATTGCCCCCAGTATTACTGCTGAGAACGGCGACCAGGATGCCCCGGTCAATACATTGAAAGAAGCAATGGCATTGGGTTTACCCGTGGTGGCAACTCGACATGGGGGAATTCCTGAACTGGTTGAAGATGAAGTTTCTGGCTGTCTTGTTCCTGAAAGAGATAGTGATGCGATCGCAGAAAAACTAGGGAAATTAATTGAACAGTCTGACCGCTGGCCTGAAATGGGTCGACAGGGTCGGAAAAGAGTTCAGGAAAAGTTTGACATTGAAATTTTAAACAATGAATTAGTAGAAGTGTATCAAACCATGCTGAGTCCTGATTTGGAGGTGTCCTATGTCTGAGCCAAGAGTTACCATTGTTGTTGTTCCTCGTGAACGCTTTAGCTATACTCAAGCTTCTTTGGAAAGTATCTATCAATATACTGACGTCCCATTTAAGCTAGTCTACGTTGACGGCAACTCCCCTGCAAAGGTGTCTGCCTATCTACAGAAAAAAGCTGAGGAAAAAGGCTTTAAGTTATTCAGAACTGACCATTATCTCATCCCTAACCATGCTCGGAATCTCGGCTTGAAGTTTGTGGATACTGAGTATTTAGTTTTTTTGGATAACGATGTTATTGTTTCAGCGGGGTGGCTAACAGCCCTAATCATTTGTGCAGATACAACGGGAGCTGCTGTGGTAACTCCCTTGACTTGTGAACAGGAACCTCTCCATCAATTGGTTCATTGTGCAGGGGGAGAGAACCGTATCATCACTGACGTGAAGGGCAAGCGGCATCTGCGGGAAAAAATGTATCAGCAAAAACGGCAAACGGAGAATGTGCGTCCCCAAATGCACCGCGCCCCTACGGAATTGGCCGAGTTTCATTGTATGTTAGTCAGGACGGAAGTCTTTCAGTCAACTGGGCCCCTCGATCCGAAACTCCTCTGCACCAAAGAACACCTGGATTTCTGCATGACTGTTGCGGCGGCGGGTGAAACGATTTACTTCGAGCCTGATGCAATCGTTACCTATGTTCCTGGCCCTCCCGCAGACTGGTCGGATCTACATTTCTATTTGCTACGGTGGAGTGATGCCTGGACACTGGAAAGCTTACAGCATCTTCAGAAAAAATGGGATCTGGCAGAGGATGGTTACTTCAAAACGAAGTATAAGAAATTGGGTTGGAGACGTAGAAAAACGGTGATTACCCCCCTGACTCGTCGCTTGAGTTTTGGATTTAAAAATCCCCCTCTGAGAAAAGCTCTACAACTGATTGATCGATGGCTGAATTCCTATTTGACTGATCGCTATGCGAAAAAAGTCCTGAGCAAAATGCCAGAGACGACTCCAACAGCGCTATCAACGGGGTCACCCGTATCAAGACTGAACGAGCAACCTAGCTCAATTAAGTAGAATTTGACATCACTAGTTTTTTACTGACCTTTAAATTATGAATCGAGACGAAGCCAATTTAGTTTCTGTGATTATCCCGGTCTACAATGATGCCGAGCGGTTGAAGCACTGTCTCCAGGCATTGCAACAGCAGACCTATCGTCAGGAGCACTACGAAGTTATCGTCATTGATAACAATTCTGAAGAGGATATCGCCGCTGTGGTGCAAAATTACTCTCAGGTACGGGTGGTCAAAGAACCCATGCGCGGCTCCTATGCGGCCCGGAACAGTGGGATTTCTCATGCTCAAGGAGAGATCCTAGCTTTCACCGATGCCGATTGTATCCCCGATCCAACCTGGATTGAGAGGGGTACAGAGTGCCTGCTAGCACTTGATCGGCCTGGACTGATTGCAGGAGAAATCAAAATATTCTTCAAGCAGCCTGATCAACCGACCGCGCCAGAACTGTACGACAGTCTGACCAACCTACAGCAGAAGAAAATTGCTGAACAAGCTCACTTTGCGGCTACTGCAAATCTGTTCACTTTTAAGCAGGTATTTGATGAGATTGGATTATTTAATCCGCAGCTCAAGTCTGGTGGAGATTCGGAATGGGGGAAGCGAGCCTTTTCACAAGGTTATCCGGTGGTTTATGCTACAGATGCATGTGTAGCCCATCCTGCTAGGGATTCTATGGCGCAGCTCTATAAAAAGGTAGCTCGCGTGCGGAGTGGATTTTATCAGCTTGAGAGTGTAGGACAGCAACAGAGACAACAGTCTCTACTGAGACAATTTTTAAACGTTGCGTATCGGTGGAAACCCCCCCTGCTCTATGCTTTTAAGAGGAGCTTTTTGGAGCCTAGATTAAAGGGATATTTCAAGAAACTTCAAATATTTGCAATTGTTATCCTGGTGCACTACAGAGGGGTTTATGAAGTGACGAAGCTGATGCTGAAAAAAATTAGTAAACAGGCGTCCTATTACGTTGAAGATGAAAATCTTACTTATCATTCACGAAAAATTTGATCCGGATTCGGGTTCAGCTGGTAGTACATTCAAGATTGGCGAAGAATATCGAAAGCTAGGCCATGATGTTCAATACTACTCCTTTGATGACTTGCCCCAAAAGTTACCTCGTCTTGCGAAACGGGTCACCTTTCCAGCATTTGTCGCGGCTCAGATTCAATCCATAGTCCGTCGGCAACAGATTGATGTTGTGGATGCTTCAACGGGGGATGCTTGGGTTTGGGCTAAGTTATTTCGCCAATCGCGTCATCGTCCACCTCTGCTGGTAACCCGGAGCCATGGCCTAGAACATATGAAGCATTTGGCAGACTTGGAGGAGGCCAGGAAAGGAAGTCTAAAGTTAAGCTGGGTCTATCCGTTGTACCGGGGGAGTGCCAAGCTCTGGGAGGTGTCAGCTTCGTTGCGCTGTGCCGATTTGGTCTATCTGCTCAACCACCAGGAAGAAAAGTACGTCATAGAACAGTTGGGAGTTTCATCGGAGCGAACCCATGTTTTTCCCAATGGAATTCCGGATTACTTGCTAAATCTACCCTTTGAGCCGATTCCCGATGCAGAAGCGGCAACAATTCGGATTGCACAGGTGAGTACCTATATTCCTCGCAAAGGGATTCTCTATAGCATTCCAGCCCTGAATCGAATTTTGGCCCGCTATCCTCAGGTGGAGATAAGTTTTTTCGGTACCCAGTGTCGTGCTTGTCCTGATCCTGCCCAGGTCTATGCAGATTTTGATCCGGCTGTCCGCGATCGCGTCAAAGTAATTCCTCGGTATCAGCATGAAACCCTACCCAATTTACTGAGCGGACATCACATCAAACTTTTGCCCTCAATCTCGGAAGGCTTTGGCAAAGCTCTGGTGGAAGCCATGGCTTGTGGCCTAGCTCCGATCACCACTGCCACTCCTGGCCCCCTAGAAGTCGTTAGCCGTGGTCATGATGGCATTATTATTCCGACCCGTGACACGGAGGCAATTGAGCAGGCACTAGAACACCTGATTACCCACCGATCCTATCTAGAGCAGTTGCGTCGAAATGCTTATCTGACAGCGCAACGGTACAGTTGGCGACAGATCGCTGAAAATCGACTTAAGACCTATGAAACCGCCTTAGCTCTCGATACCCAGGAGTCTCACCCAAGCAAGACAAGCTTCAACGGACATAATGGTGGAGAGTAGATATTAACCTTACCTTTCTTAGAGTTCATCTCTCAACAGACAGACTCATCCTACAGCCATGGCAGAAGCTCACAGTTTAAAGATTAGCCCCGGGTCTGATCGGACTGCCTGGATAGCGCTAGGGAGCTATGCTGCTTTTCTATCGTTTTTTCTACTTATTGGTGCAGGGAAACTTCTAATTCCTGTGTTCCCATTGGGCGGCTTGCTGGTCGGGGGGTTTCTTTATTTTCGCTATCCCCTGCACTATGCGAGCTTTACCTGGTGGATGTGGTTTCTGAGCGGTTTTATCCGTCGCGTAATCGACTATCAAAGCGGCTACTTGACCCCCGGCCCCTGGACATTGACCCCCTTGCTCGTCACCTTGATTTCTGGGCTAACCTTCGCCAGACAACTTACAAAAGCCCATAGACAGGGAGGGTTCCCATTTATCCTTTGTTGCGTGAGCTTGTGCTACGGCTTCCTCATCGGTCTGATCTATAACCCAGTAAATCGGGCCACGCTTCAGTTCCTCTTTTGGCTCGCACCCGTTTTATTTGGCTTTCATCTTTTTGTGAACTGGCGGGACTATCCTCGCTATCGACAGAATATCCAGCAAACCTTTCTCTGGGGAACCCTAGTGATGGGCCTCTACGGGGTATGGCAATTTTTGGTTGCGCCGGAGTGGGAGCGGTTCTTTCTCAGAAATATTGATAGCTATTCTTTTGGTCAACCCCAACCGCTTGGCATCCGAGTTTTCAGCACTATGAATTCGCCCCAAACCTTTGCCAATGCTCTCGAAGCAGGTCTGATTATTCTTCTCACGGTTGAGGGGATATTACCCTATTTCACAGCGGGACTGGGATTTTTGACCTTTCTCCTATCACGGGCCAGGGCAGCATGGTTGGGCTGGTTTGTAGGCATGGCAACCTTTGTCCCATCCTTAAAACCTCAGCTACAAATGCGTATTGTAGTCAGCATTTTACTAGCCTCTTTGATTATTGTTCCAGTTACCCAGATTGAACCCTTTGCGACAACAATCCAGGCCCGACTTGAGTCATTTTCAAATATCGAGAACGATACAAGTCTGGAAGCTAGATCAGAAGGATATAGTCAGTCCCTCGACCTAGCCCTCTCCGAGACAGTGGGTCAAGGGATGGGAAATAGTGCAGGTTTTCTAGGCAATGACAGTGGTATCTTGAAAGTATTGTTTTCCCTGGGTTGGTTTGGGGCTATTCCCTACACCCTCGGTCTACTTCTGCTATTTTTGACAGTCTTCCAAAGCTCTCGAATTGGCTCTGATGCCCTTGCTAGTGCAGCTCGTGGGATTGCCCTGGGTACCTTTGCCCAAATTGGATTTAATCCAGTCCTGGAAGGAGCAATTGGTATGATGCTGTGGGGATTCTTGGGACTGAGTTTAGCGGCCCACAAATACTATCTTGCCAGTCAAAGCAGATTTATTGAATGAAATTGAATGAAACAATCGGTGGTTCCACCCTCCGCAATTCTGCCCTACACTGATGTCTCAAAATGACCAAAAGACTTCTACTTCTGAGGAAAAGATTAAAGTATAGTCTGGTGACTGCCGTATATACAGCTATTTTGGTGCTGTTGACCCAATCCGAGCAGCCCTTAGCATACAAACAACCTCAACCAATACCCAGTGTGGAATCGTTTATTGATTCGATTGGCGTTGCGGTTCATCTGAATTACGGCGATACAGCCTATCGGAATTACGAAGACCTCATTAAACCCCGATTAGTCGAGCTTGGTATTCGTCATATTCGAGGTGGAGTTGCTCCTGAGGACGAAAAGATCCTGGAACGATTTAGGGATTTGGGAAAAATGGGGATTCGCTCCACGATTGTAATGGATCCCCGGCGGGTGTCGGATGCCTCGCAGGCCGTTCAACTTGCCAAATCACTTCAAGGTTCAATTGAAGCGGTAGAAGGGCCGAATGAATGGGATATCCATCCGGAACTTACCTATGGGGGGCAGCCTTTTCCAGAGGGGGTTCGCAGATTTCAAGCAGAACTCTATCAGGCAATTAAATCAGATCCCGCAACCCGTGATTTGACAGTTCTCAGTCCGTCCATGGCTCGTTCTCAAAATATTGGTCAACTGGGTCAAGTTGCATGTAATGTTGGTAACATGCACAGCTATCCAGGAGGAAAAAAACCGACTGAATTGCTGTATCAAAAATGGGTCGAGCCTGCTCAAACCCTCTGCCCCAATCATTTAATTGCGGCTTCAGAAACCGGCTACCACAACGCAATTAACAAACCAGAGAAAGGACACCAACCGGGAGTATCAGAACTAGCAGCAGCAAAATATACAACCCGCCTAGTATTGGAATACTTCAATCGAGGAATTCAACGGGCCTATAGCTACGAACTGATCGACCTCAAACCCAATCCAGAGCATGATCAACCCAATCTGAACTATGGATTACTCCGGAGTGATGGTACTAGAAAATCAGACTTTGTTGCGGTGAGAAATTTGATCCAGATCTTACAAGATGTTTCAGAAATCACTGATGTTTCTCAGCATCAGAAACATCCTTCTCCAAGTTATACTCTGGAGGGGGAAGATTATAGAACGCGGTCTATTTTGTTGGAGGGAAAGAGGAATGCTTTTTACTTGATTCTCTGGCAAGACGTTTCTAGCTTTGATTTGGAACAAAAGAAGGATTTGCAGGTTCCCGAACAGGAAATCACCATCGTTTTTGAACCCAAGGTGAGCCAAGCTTTTACATACTTACCTATTGATTCAATCGAACCCAAATCCAGTTTTTCTCAACGTCATCGGTTAAGTGTTGAAGTGCCTGACCATCCTTTGATCGTCAAATTAGTGAATTTCCAATGAAATTGTAAGAATTGCTCAATACATACTGAATAAAATGCCAAGCCTTGCCATTGATCAAATTGAAAATTGGATCTTTATCACAGGAGTGCCTCGCAGTGGAACAACCTTTGTGGGAATGAATCTCAGTCTTCCAAAAGAAGTTGACTATATCCATGAACCATTCAATCCCCAGTGTGGTGTGCCTGGCATTACGGAGTGGTATCGCTATGTCAGGCCCAGTTTGGACACAGAAATGATGCAGCACTACCATCAGCTTACGCAGCAAATTTTTAGCTATAACTTTAGTCTGAGAACGAATGTACCTGCAAACGATCCCTGGCAGAGAAGAGTGGTTAAGCAATTGATTGGTAGTCGTGGGCCTTGGTATCTCCGCATGGCCAAGCTCAATCCGTTTCATCAGGCTGCAATTATCAAAGATCCAATCGGTAGCTTAATGGCAGAGTATCTCTATACTCATTTCAAAGTTAAACCTGTGATTGTTGTTAAGCACCCAGCCTCATTTATTGCTAGTATTAAGCGGGTCAATTTTCGACCCAGCCCGGATAAGCTAAACGATCAGCCCTATTTGATTCAGGATTTTTTTGCCGATGAAGCAGAGGTTTTTGCTAGGGATTGGTCAGACCCTGTTCTAGCTGCGGCTGCATTCTGGCGGATTGTCTACAAAGTCCTACTGGAGCAAGCCAGTCGATATCCAGACTGGAGAGTCCTCACCCACGAGCAATTGAGTCAAGCACCCGTTGAGACTTTTAAGCAACTCTACAGCGATGTAGAACTCCCCTGGTCAGAATCAATTCATCAAAAAATCTTGAAACAGACGCAAGGAAATCTGTCGGCCGAAGCAAGAAAAGGTAGAGTTCAGGATTTTAAGCGAAACAGCGCCGATATTTTTAAATTACGACGGGACTCCCTCTCCCTTCAAGAACGCCAATCAATTTTTGAAATTGTGAAAGATGTTGCGCTAGAAATTTACAGTGAAGACAGCTTTGCCCTTGGTTAATTTGCTTGAATCCATTTATTTAAACCTGTAAACTTGACTCCAAAATAAACAATGAAGAAGAATTTTGTTTTGATCATTGGTGCAATGAAATGTGGAACGACTAGTCTGTTTCATTATCTAGCAGAACATCCACAAGTGTGCCCAGCCAAGGATAAGGAGCCTCATTTTTTTTCCTACGAGCGTCGATTTGCAAAGGGAATCAGTTGGTATGAGTCGCTTTGGGACTGGCAATCAGAACATGAAATTGCGATGGAAGCTTCCACAACCTATACGATGCACCCAAAATATTTGCAGGTGCCAGAGCGAATTGTACAAACTCAGGATGGAAATTTTCGATTTATCTACGTTATGCGGCATCCATTTGCTCGAATTGAATCTCATATCCGGCATTTGTTATCTGGTGGTCATCAAAAGCAGGTTGAAGTGCTCGAAGAGCATTTGGCTTTTTCCGAATATGCTAGACAGCTTGATTTCTACGTAAATATATTTGGGCAGGATCGAATCTACCTTCTCCTACTTGAAGACTTGAAGCGTGATCCAAAACCAGAGCTCTATCGAATCTGTCAATTTTTAGAGATTGATCCAGAGTACCCATTCCAAGCATTGGATCTGGTCATGAACAGTCAAAATACTCTAAATCTCCATCCCGCTCTAAGACGGATTTATGAGATTCCTTTTGTAAAATCAATTGGTAAACAAGTTGCTCCTCAACTCCGGCAAAAGCTATACAAACCCCTATCTCGAAAAAAATCTTTCAATGTAGAACTGACCGAACAGGACAAGGAACAGATTCTTCAGCGCTTGCAACCTGATCTGACACGACTTCAGACGGAATATGGAATTGATGTTGAGCACAAATGGGGACTATCAATCGGGAACGGTGAACCGGGGAATAGTAGATCTAGAAGCAGTGAATTTGGCAGCAGTGAACGATGATTGCATAACTTTTCAACTCACCATCTCTTGGTAAATTTGAACCAGTTGATGATTCAGTTTATCGACATCGTATTCTTCTTCAACTCGTAAGCGACCTGATTCTCCAAATTTTGCACATAGCTGTGGACTTCGAACCAAACTATACAACTTTTCGGACAGGGCTTCAGGATCTCGCTCAGGAACTAGAAACCCTGAAACTCCATCCTCAACCAATTCTGGAATTCCGCTATGCCAGGTACTAACAACAGGCAATCCCATCGCCATAGCTTCCATCTACACATCAGGAATACCCTCCTGATCACCCCCCTTACTCGTTACACTTGGTGCGAGTAGAACGGATGACCTATGTAGCACCTCGACAACCTCGGCAGCACTTTTCCAGCCCAAAAGCTGTACGACATGATGCAAGTTTAACGACTCAATCAGTTGCTCTAGGGAAGGTCTGAGTCCCCCATCTCCGATGATCGTGTATTGAAGATCAGGATGAATTTGATGGAGTTTTGCGACAGCGCGAATGCCATACTCGATTCCTTTCTTCTCTGTCAAACGGGCAACGCTCACGATCTGAAAATTATTGCTCACACAATCTCTACATTCCCCTACTTGAGCAACAGAAATAGCAAATTTTCCTCGGTCAATTCCCATCCTGTGAACTTTGATCTTGTCTACTCCACATCCTAGCTCGATCAACCGGAGCTTCCAAAATTCACTAATCGGAAGAAAACAATCTCCCGTAGCAAATAATCTTTCGTAATTGCGCTGACCATATTTTTTGACTCCAGTGCTTAAATCGAAACCGTGAAATGTAGTGCAAAGTTTTCCATCAATTGCATTAATATCCTTGAGCAGCATTCCTTTTAAACCATTACTCCCAAAATGACATTGAACAATATCATATTGAGGTCGCTTTTTAGAGACGAATGGGATTACTAAATACAGTAGCCTCAGAGAAGACGCGCTACGACCATATCTGAAAATATTCAGCGATCTCAATATCAACATTGGATCTGTTGCTAAATGTTTCAGGATTAGGTTAATTCCTTTAAACAACCGCTGACTGTAACTTTTGGGAATCGTTGGATGGTAGTAAGTCCGATTAAGTAGCTGATATTTCTCTATCTCCTCGTGAACTTTCATCGTCTCTTTAGGAGGAGTAGCGTAAATCTCAACGAGATAGCCCCGATCAATTAATCCCACAATCTGATTCAGGATAAATGTCTCTGACAGCTTAGGAAATTCTCCTAAAAGAAACGCAATTTTCATAACCATTAGTTGACTGTACCTGATGATTAGTAACCTGCGCTTGATCGCAAAGTTGTTTAAATCCCCGCAAAAAATTACGCTGGTTGTGAGTATTTTCAACCCATTCACGCCCTGCCTTACCCAAACGATGACGGAGTTCAGGACTTTCTAATAAACGCTTGAGTCCGTCGACAAAATAAGGAATTGCTGCCATTCCAGTTCCCTCCCAACGCCCCACATAGATTCCGTATCGAGAAACGACATTTTCGGGATCAACGCAACTGAGAACCGGAATCTCGTGGGCAAAGGCCTCCAAAAAACTAATAGCCAAACCCTCATGGATGGAGGTATTGACGAGAACCCAAGCAGAGGAAAGAATCTTCATTTTTTCTTCCCCATCCACATGGCCCATCAACTTAATATTCGTTGGCAAGTCAGTGGGCTGCCAACTTCCTCTGCCTTCAAAGTGAGGCTTACCCATCATGATAAATTCAACTTCAGGAAAATACCGCGCTAACTCCACAAAAACCCAAGGCCGCTTATAGGGATCAAGCCGAGCCAGGAAAACAACTGTGGGCCGTTGGCTTTTTTGCACCTGAATTTCTCCCGATTGAGACCCCAGTATATGTTCCATCATATTCGGTAAAAAGATGACCTGTTCTGTTGGCACCTTCACACCATAAGTATCCAGAATTTTCTCTGATAGATACATTGCTGGTGTAGCAAATAATACAGAACGATTTGTCCATCGTGAAATCCTTACAACCTGAGCTAGGGAAGTACAATCGACGGGTTTTAATCCTTGGGGAACAGCTTCTTCTCCTGGAAGCCGAGTGCTGGTAATTCGATAGGTATCGTAGGACGTTCGGGGATCGTGTACCCAAATAATGATGGGAGTTCGAGGGAGCATCCAAAAGATTGGACGATAGTGAATCCGGTAATCCATCGTGAGCAATACATCTAGCTTCTCTGCTCGGATTCTCTGGATAAACTCTAAGCGATTGCGGGGCCGTAGCAACAATCGAGTGTTGTGAACGCGGATTTCCTTCTGAGGATGACTTTCACTTTCACGGAGCTGCGCTGCAATGAAGACGGGCTCAAAGTTCAAGCCTGGATTGGACTGAAAGCACTCTGCAACTTGACGGACTGCCATGCCGAATCCACCCATACGTCCCAGAGATGGATCAAAAAATTCATTTGAAACAATTCCGAGCTTGAGCTGCTTTTGATTAAACTTATACATGCAAAGAGACCCTGGAAATTTCTATACCTTTGGGCAAATGTGCATACCAGATAGGTATATTACACGTGGACTTTGCGATGCAGCACCTGAAAAACTATGGTAAGCGTGCTTACTAAAAACAATGTAACGCATTTAACGCAATCATCAGATATTGCAAGCTACGCACTTTCTTGTTCAACCTGAGACCGACCCCACAACCTCTTCAGAAAGAAATCTTGGTTAGAAAGTGAGCCCCCACAAGTTATTCTAAGTATAAAGCGCTTTGGTTAGAAATCAAGTTATTCTCAAGCAAACGAAGTTATACACTGTTCTGTGTCCACAAAGACTATGTCATTGCCTCTATCTCAATCAATTCTCTGTGTTGGGAATGGCTGGTTTCCAACTATGCCAGGAGGCCTAAATCGATATGTTTACGAACTCATTCACTGCCTAGCAAAGGATCAAGATCAGGTCGAACTCTGTGGGGTTGGATTGCCCCAATCCTCTCCTGATTCAGTTATCAAATTGACCAACTTAGCAGAACCAGATACAAACCTACCCAATCGTCTTTGGCTGGCCTACAAAAACTTCTCCCAGCGGCAAATTCAGTATCCGTCGGCCATTAATTTACACTTCGCGCTGTACGATTTGCCACTTCTTCCTCTTCTGCCGAAGGATACACCCATTACATTCACGTTTCATGGCCCTTGGTCACTGGAGAGCCAGGAAGAGGGGGCTAACTCCCTTGGAGTTTGGGTTAAGTACTGGATTGAGCAACAGGTTTACCAGCGGTGCGATCGCTTTATTGTTCTAAGCAAAGCCTTTGGGGAGATCTTAAACCAGCATTATCATGTCGCATGGGACAAAATTCACGTCATTCCAGGGGGAGTGGACACGACTCGGTTTATGGTAGATCAATCCCGTCAGCAGGCCAGAGAACAGCTAGGATGGCCCCAGGATCGGCTGATTTTGTTTACCCCTCGACGCCTGGTCAACCGAATGGGGATTGACGTTTTACTGAATGCTCTGGTTACGGTCAAGACTGCTGTGCCAGAAGTCTGGTTAGCGATTGCGGGTAAAGGGGCTCTGCGAGAAACGTTGGAGCGTCAGTCAATAGAATTGGGACTGGAGCATCAGGTTGAGTTCCTGGGATACCTGCCTGACGAGAGCCTACCCGTTGCCTATCAAGCGGCTGATTTGACAGTTGTGCCAAGCCAAGCCCTAGAAGGATTTGGGTTGATTGTCCTGGAATCTCTAGCGAGTGGAACCCCTGTTTTCTGTACCCCCGTCGGTGGAATGCCCGAAATTCTCCAGCCTTTCTCCCCTGAATTGGTTACAGATGCGATTGATGCTCAGGCGATCGCAACTCGATTGGTCTCAGTTTTGACGGGTCAAATTGGTCTGCCGGATCGGACGATTTGTCGAGAATATGCTGTCAACCACTTCAATTGGCCAGATATCGCCCATCGAGTTCGTGAAGTTCTTCTAGCGGCATAAGCATGCAACCTAAGATTTTATTTCTGGATCAAAGCGGAAAGCTGGGGGGAGCAGAGCTGTCCTTGCTGGATGTTGCGGAGCCCTATCGTGAAACCTGTTTGGTGGGTTTATTCGCAGATGGAACCTTTCGGCAGGCTCTGGAACATCGTCATATTCCTGTGGACATCCTGACCGAGCAGACCATTCAGGTGCAGAAAGAGAATGGCGTTCTTAAAAGCCTAGGAAGTTTCAGGACGTTGATTCCGTTGATTGGAAAAGTCACTCAATTGGCTCGCCAGTATGATGTGATCTACACCAATACCCAGAAAGCCTTTGTGGTAGGGGCGATCGCCAGTGCTTTGGGTCGTCGTCCTTTAGTGTATCATTTGCGGGATATTCTATCGGTGGAGCATTTCAGTCAGACAAATCTGAAAGTAGCTGTAACCCTGGCCAATCTATTTGCCGATGTCGTAATCGCTAACTCTGAAGCAACTCGTCAAGCATTTATCGACGCTGGAGGTCGAGCAAACCTGACTACCGTGATCTACAACGGTTTTCAAACGGAGAAATATCAGGTTCCGACAGCAAAGGTGAACCAAATTCGACAAAATCTAGGGGTTGAAAATCAATTTGTCATTGGTCACTTCAGTCGCCTTTCTCCCTGGAAAGGCCAGCATATTTTGTTAGAAGCATTACCTCATTGTCCGGAAAATATGACTGTGTTGCTGCTGGGGGATGCCTTATTCGGGGAAGACGAATATGTTGATCAATTGCATCAAACCGTTGAACGGCTACAATTGCAGGATCGCGTTAAAATTCTGGGGTTTCAGACCGATATCATTCCCCTCATGGCAGCCAGTGATATGATCACGCATACATCAACTGCACCGGAACCCTTTGGACGTGTGATTATTGAAGCAATGCTTTGTGATACCCCGATTGTGGTAGCTGCTGCCGGAGGGGTCTTAGAATTAATTGAACATAATCGGACGGGCTGGTTAGTTTCTCCCGAAAATCCCGAAGAACTGGCGCAGGTTATTAATACTTGCTATCAAAATCCTGAGATGACTCAAGTGATGACCCAGGCCGCGAAAATCCAAGCAGCACAGAGGTTTGACCTGGAAAAAATCCGACAGCAGATCCAGGACAGATTAGAAATTGTCAGTCATAGTTGAGTATTTCTGCTATCGGAAGGACATACTCAACTAATTCTGTAAACAGGTAATTGCATGCAGAGTACTTATATTTTTCTGCCAAAACTGAGGCGAAACTTTTTTCCATATTTTGTAAAAATTTTCAAGAATCCTCTCTGGTTTTTGATGTTTTTTACCAGCCGGATTAAAGTCTTTAGAGACCTGGGAGCTTGCTGTTCAAAGCAGAAAACAGCGATCACCTATGAAACAACTGTATTTCCCACAGCTGATATTGAAAAAATTGTTCAGACGCTCAAAACAGACGGACTATCTTGTGGATTAAACCTGCCGGATGATCTGTTGCTGGAAATTCTAAAATTTTCCAAATACACCCGTTATTTAGGTAATGCCAATCCACATTTTCCGTTTTTTCTAGATGAAAAGGTAAAGGCTGAAGCGCAGTACCAATGTCGTTTTGTCTCGGCACACTCGCTCAATCCTGCACAGCATTGTCTCGCTGTGCAGATGCTGGAGAATGATGCAACGCTCTGGAAAATCGCTGCGGATTATCTGGGAACCCAGCCTGTTCTGGTAGAAAGCCGCATTCGATGGATTTTCGCTATCGGTGGAGTGGTGGATGAGCCATTGCGGGGTATTTTTAAATTTCACTATGACCTGGAGGATTATCGCTTCATTAAGTTCATCTTCTATTTGACGGATGTAGATCGCCGAAGCTGTCCCCATGCTTGTATTCGGGGAAGTCACCAACATAAAAAATTATCTCATCAGTTTTCTTTGCTGCGCGAGAGAACAGATCAGGAGATGATTGATTATTATGGGAAGGACAGAATAAAGGCGATCTATGGCCCAGCGGGATTTGGATTTGTCGAGGATTTTTATTGTTTTCATAAAGCGACGCTTCCAGTTTACCGAGACCGATTGATCTTGGAGACCAAGTTTGCCATGAATCGATATTGAACCTGATCTGTGCTGTTTTGTGTGATCTACTCGTGCTGCCCATGAGTCTCTCTCTGTTCAATCTAACGGCTCTCAGTTGTCAGTCCCTCTTTGGAAATCCCCTCCGCTCTGGACTATCGATGGTTGGAGTTTTTATGGGTGTTGCTGCTGTCAGCGCTACGTTACAGGTCGGCAAAATTAGTAAAACCGTGATTGCTCAGCAACTCTCAGAACAGGATGCACCCCACGTCAGAATTATTACCCGGCGTAATCCCGCCACAGGAGCCCCCGCCCAGCTGACCCAAGCGGATCTGCAATTTCTGCAACAGCGATTGAATCGGGTTCGGGCTGTAAGTGGGCTGAATTGGATTCGTCGGCAAAACCAGGTGTTGTTTCAAGAAACCGTCGTCAATCCGAATGTTAATGCTGTCGCGCCGGATTTTTTGCTGGCAACCGGAAGAAAGCTAATCAAAGGTCGAGATTTTGACGCTGCTGACTATGAAGAATATCGGCCTGTGGTCGTGATTGATCGTCATCTTGAGGAGGAACTGTTTCAGCAGGACAATGGACTGGGCCAGGTAATCTACTACAATTTACGCCCCTATACGGTAATCGGAGTTCTCCCCACCCGATTAACCGATGCGGAACCCCAGGGAGAACTGATGATCTCAACGGCAGTTTATAGTTCTATGACTGGGAGGAAACGGATTCGATCACTGGTGATTCGTCCGGAGCGACTTGAGGATATTCTGCCCGTGGAGGAAAAGGCTTTACAGCTCCTCGAACAACGGTTTCCTGGGTATTCATTCTGGGTTCGCAACTCCGTCCAGGATATTCTAGAACAGCAGCAAACTTTAAAATCCGTATCCCAAGCGTTGCTAGTGGTAGGGATTATTGCTCTGTTGGTGGGTGGTGTGGGCATTGCCAATATCACCATTGCCGCCGTGATTGAACGGACACCAGAAATTGGGCTGCGACGAGCGATTGGAGCAACTCAGGCCGATGTAATGTTGCAGTTCATTCTAGAGGCGGTAATTCTCAGCTTATTGGGGGGCATGGTTGCTGTTGTCACGGTACACTTTGCCACCATTGGTATTGCGAAGCAGTTTGATTTGCCCTACGAATTTGATCGGAGAACCACAGGAATTGCCCTTTGTGCGGCTGTAGTTGTGGGAGTCAGTGCCGGATTCTTGCCTGCTCTACGAGCTAGCCAACTCGATCCCGTCAAAGCCTTGCGGGGAGATTGATGGCTAGAGTTCATGATTGTATGTCAGGGTGGGTATTCTACTGACGTTGGTGTCACTTCTATTCTGATTTCTATGGGTCTATCCTTACCTGATTTGACTGCTCTCAGTTGTAAATCTCTGCTGGGTAATCCGTTACGTTCGGGATTATCGATGATTGGCGTTTTTATGGGCGTTGCAGCCGTTAGTGCCACATTGCAAGTTGGTAAGATTAGTGAGGCTGTGATTGCTAAGCAACTGTTTGAAAGTGGTGCTCCTCGGGTTGGGTTTTGGTGGGGTCGTAATACGACGACCAAACAGTGGATCCAACTTGACACGGAGGATCTTAACTTCTTAAGTCAACGTCTTAAGGGTCTAAAAGCGATTAGCGGTCAGTCCTGGGTTGACTCGGGGGAGGTTGTTTTTCAGAGTCAATCAGCTAGCCCAAGAGTTTTTGCGGTTATGCCTGACTATCATTTGGCTTTGGGCAAAACTTTGGCTCAGGGTCGAGATTTCACACCAGCCGACTATGAACAATATCGACCTGTAGTAATTATTGATCAATTTCTTGCTGATACCTTGTTTCAGCGTGAGGAGCCGCTGAGTAAGAGTATCTATATCAATCTGAGGCCGTATGTAGTTGTGGGAGTTGTTCCTACCAATTTACAAGAGGAAGAGCCAGAGGGATTAATATACATGCCCTTTGCAATTTACAGTGCTACCACCGGTGAACAAGAGCTTGGAGTCACGTGGTTACGTCCTGACAACTTAGACGACCTCGAACACATCACAGAACAGACAGAGAAACTTCTAGAGCAGAGGTTCCCGGGCTATACATTTTATGTATGGAATACAGTAGAAGATGTTTTAGAGCAGAAGAAAACGCTGGAATCGGTTTCTGTTGCCTTGCTCGTTGTTGGGATTATTGCGCTTTTGGTTGGATGGGTGTGAATCGCAAATATTACGATTGCGGCGGTTATTGAGCGTACCCCAGAGATTGGATTGCGGCGGGCAATTGGAGCGACTCAGGCTGATGTGATGTTGCAGTTTATTCTAGAAGCAGCAATCTTAAGTATAGTCGGGGGTGCGGTGGCGGTTGTAACGGTGCATTTTGCCACTGCTACCGTCGCTGAACGGTTTGAGCTACCCTACGAATTTGATCAGAAGACGACTGGAATGGCGCTAGGGGCAGCAGTTTTTGTTGGAATCAGTGCTGGGTTTCTGCCTGCTCTGCGAGCCAGCCAACTTGATCCCGTCAAAGCACTACGTGGAGATTAGGTTCGGTTTGCAATCTAATCCCCACAACATATTAATCTTCCTGAATTCCCACCGGCGAGGGAATGATAACGGTACACACAAAATCGAGTTTGACAGCCCACTAATCTGTCCATTCGCGTAATCAGGAATGAGTAAAACTACTCAGTTGTATTCTGGGTAGAAGGTAAGGACAGAAAGAATAGTGATGGAAGCCCCATTGAATGTCGCCACTGAGCGAATCGACGATATCGTACTGTTAGTCAA
>JBHJGO010000054.1:0-30916 GCA_050331715.1 Microcoleaceae cyanobacterium | reverse complement strand
ATGAACTATCTTTCTTTCTATTTCACTGGGTTAAATTACTTCTGTATATTGATCTTCCGCTCTTGGTAATCCAGGCGGCTCAAACCCATCGGGAAATTCACAAGTTTCTCGGGGAAACCCAGGCGGTTCAAATCCATCGGGAAATTCATCGAACTCACCTGCAAATTCAGGCGGCTCAAATTCATCAGGATTCTCAAACTCGTCCGGCTCCTCTGGAAATTCCGGATTCCAGATTTCATCGGGATTCTCAAAATCGTCCGGCTCCTCTAGGAATTCAGGCGGTTCAGGGTCATCGGGATTCTCGAATTCATCCGGCTCCTCTGGGAATTCAGGCGGTTCAGGGTCATCGGGATTATCCGGTTCTTCCGGTTCCTCTGGAAGTTCGGGAATTTCCGGAAATCCTGGATTATCTGGCTCTTCAGGATTATCAGGAGGGGATGAAACTCCTGGATTGCTGGCTTCAATCGTGATATTCCCTTCAGTGATTGATTCTGAGAAGGTACTTGGTAGCGGAATTTCAGAATCCCCACTTGTAATGGCATCTGACGTTCCATTGAGTGTTGTTTCTCCCACGGCAAACGTTTCCCCCAACTGTTCCCCGGCATGACGGATTATAATCGAACCCCCGCCAAGCTCCCCACCCGTCGAAATGCTGGCCAGTCCAGTTTCTGAAAATGATGTTGGAAAAGCGGAGGTCACCCGAACCAAGCCTTCTGATGAGTCAATAAAAACATTACCGCCTTGACCCTCTGCCCCGCCTTCAGCCCGGATTAAACTCGCTTCAATGTCTCCCAACGCTTCCAGAGTAACATTGCCTGCGTTTCCAGGGGTACCGCTAGAATCAATTTCTCGCGTCTGAATTCTAGTGTTGGCCTGTAGTGTAATTGCTCCTCCATCCACCCCGAAGGAATCAATCTGACCTGTAATAATCTCGCCCTCGACGGCTTCTAGAGTAATTGCTCCTCCTGCTGCTGTATCGGAACTGGTGAAAAGATTACCCGTGTTGAGGTCTTGTTGGGCACTGAGGTCAATATCAGTCGCAGTAATGTCATTGGTTAACACATTACCCTCAGTCGAACTCAGGGCAACTGTCCCCTCAGTGGACAAAGAAGCTTCAAGGTTTACTTCTTCTGTTGAATCAATCGTGATGCCCCCAGATCCCGCAATAATCGCGCCATTTCCAGACGCTTCATTTCCACTCACTCGCAAGCTGTTCGGGGATTCAACATCACCAATTGTTCCAAAGGTGGCTCTCCCAAGACCAGAATCCAGAGTCAAATCTCCTGCACCATTTGTATTGGACGCAAGATTAATCGGGCCATCGCCACTGCTGGTATCAAGGGTAATGCTTTCTCCTACCAAATCAAGTTGATTGACTTCAGAAAGATCAATCGCTTCATCAGAGAACAGATCCCCAGACAAGGTAGCGGTTTCAGCTGTAACCAAAATTTCAGACAACTCCGCATCGGGTTCACCCAACTGGCTTAAGGTAACTTCTCCCTCTGGAGCCTGGAGGATGAGACGAGTATTGGGTGAAAGGGCCAGGCTTTCATCCAGCAGAATGTTTTGACCGTGAACCTCTAGGCTGTCGGTGTTGACGTCCTCAGTCATCGTTGCTGTTCCCTGTTGCTCAGAAACCGTTGCGTCAGAGCCAACAAGCGTAATTTCTCCGGTTCCAGTAACTTCCACTTTTGTGGCGGGAACTATATCCCCTGCCCCTGTAAGTAACTCTGGTAAGGACAAGGGACTTAGTCCAGTTTGTTGCAGATCAATACCGGGGGCAGGAAGAACCTCCAGATTGAGTAAATTTCCTTCTTGACTAATCCGAATCATCTCTGCATCCGGCAGAGCAGCAATCGTGACTCGACCCTCCGGTGCATCTAGCTTACCCGCATTCAACACACTGCCCGCCAGAACTGTAATCTCAGCACCGGGACTAACAGACAGATCCCCAAAGTTGGCAATACTGCCGGGATTATCAGCATCGAAAACAAAGCGATTCGGAGTGCCGACCAATTCACTCCAGTTGTCCCCCTGTAGAAACTGGATACCAACGTCAGACTCAAAACCTATCCCTGTGGCGGTTGTAAGGGTGAGGGAACCTGGAATATTGAGGCTGGCATTCTGGCCAAATAGAATCCCTGCTGGGTTAATTAAAAATAGGTTGGAGTTGCCCCCAGTAATTTGAACCAGACCGTCGATAAAAGACGCTTCTCCTCCTGTCACCCGACCGAGGATATTAACGATTTCCGGGGAGGAAATAAAGTTTAGAACTTGTCCTTCGGATAACCCTAAGCGCTCAAAGTTGTGGAATAGATTGGCATTGTCCGCTGAAAGCTGGCCCCCAGTTACGTCAAATTGATTGCCGTCGGGAGTCACAACTGTTCCCGTACCATCCTGGGCTGGAACAACGGGCTGAGCACCAGATCGTTCAGGAGAAAAAATTACCAGTAGGGTCGAGAGGATAGGAATAATCCACTGAGAACGCCGGAAAGTTGGAGCCACGGTCAAAATTCCTATTTTGAGTTCTGTACACTAATTCAGAGTTCCCAAAATAGATCCGATTCGACTAGGTGGAAATACGTAACTACCTTTGAAAGTAAAAGTAAGTTGCCATGGGAGCAACGGTTGCAACCACCAGAACAATCACAACAATGATGGTGGCGTTGAAGTCATCGGTTTCCTCAGCCGATTTAAACGTACTGGCAACCTGGATATCTTCTTCAACTTTGGGTGCGCCGGGGTCAGGTTGGCCGGACAGAACAACAGCAAGGCGATCGCTGGCATTTTTGAATGCTTCGTTGTACTTATTGCCATCTCGAATTGGAGCTTGCAGAGTTTCGCTAGCAATGCTCTGGGCAATCTCGTTTGTTAAAACCGATTGAACCGCTTCCCCTGTGCGAATTGCGCTGTTATTGGTCTGGGTATCTAGAACAAGAAAGACCTGATTGGAGCCATCAGTGATGCTTTCTGGAGAAGCAAACCATTTATCAAACAGTTGATCAGCGAAGCTATCAATAGTTTCTCCATAATCTAGCCGTCGGATGGTGACAAAGCGTACCTGATAGTCAGTTTCATCGGCTATTTGAGTCAACTGCCGGTTGATCCGACTCTCGGTGCTGCGGCTCAGAATTTCGTCTTGATCGAAAACAAAGGTCTGATCATCTGTAGTCAAATCAGGAATTTGATAAACGCCCGTTGCCCAAGCTGATCCAGCACCGAGTGTTAAGGTCATTAGCAAAACGCCGACCCAGAGATTGCGGAAAACAAGCTGAGCGATCGATAACAGTGTTTGGGACGTAAACTGCCAGATTGTACTGAGTGAGGTGGAGATTGATGGGCTTTTCATATCTTTTGGATTGGAAATTGAGAATAGACAAACCAGTTCTAGTAGTGTCCCTAGTGTAGATTGCTTCTGGCTATTTTCCAATGTGAAACGAGTTGAATAACTGTGAATCAACGGATTCAGCGTATGGAGCCTGATTCACCTTGAGTTTTCTGCGAGTGTTAGGATGATTTCTTGAAAACAACCAATCCTGCTATCCTGATAGAGGAATATTCAGCCGATAGGCTCGGTAACTCTCTATCTAGCTGTTTCAGATAGCCCTTTATACCACTGCCCCGAACTATGGATTTTTCTAATGTTGCTGCTCAACTCAATGCAGGAGTAATTTTGCCAGAGGGGATTGTCATCATCACCCTGATGGTTGTCCTGATTGGGGATCTGATCGTTGGACGAACAGCCTCTTCCAGGTGGACGCCCTACGCCGCAATTGTGGGTCTACTCGCTTCTGTTGTTGCCCTTTACTTTCAGTGGAACAGTACAGACAGCATGGCCTTCCTGGGTAGCTTCAATGGTGATGACCTTAGCGTTTTATTTCGAGGCATTATTGCCCTGTCCGCCATTGTCACGGTTCTGGTTTCAATCCGCTACGTTGAACAGACCGGAACTTCTCTGGCGGAGTTTCTAGGCATCTTATTAACTGCGACCCTGGGTGGCATGTTCCTGTCAGGGGCCGATGAATTGGTGATGATCTTCGTCGCCCTGGAAACCCTAAGTATTTCCTCTTACCTGCTGACAGGCTATACCAAGCGGGATCCGCGCTCCAATGAGGCAGCACTCAAGTATCTCTTGATTGGGGCTGCGAGTTCAGCCGTCTTTCTCTACGGTCTTTCCCTACTCTATGGTTTGTCGGGTGGAGAGACCCGTTTAAGCCAGATTGCAGCTTCGATTGTGACGGCTGGAACTGGAGAATCTCTGGGTTTATTAATTGCACTAGTATTCGTGATTGCAGGGGTTTCCTTTAAGATTTCAGCCGTCCCGTTTCACCAATGGACACCGGACGTTTATGAAGGCTCTCCTACTCCTGTTGTTGCTTTCCTCTCCGTCGGTTCCAAAACAGCGGGATTTGCCCTGGCGATTCGGATTCTGATTACCACATTCCCCATCGCAACGGAACAGTGGCATTTTGTCTTTACGGCCCTAGCCATCCTGAGTATGATTCTGGGTAATGTGGTGGCCCTGGCCCAGACCAGCATGAAGCGAATGCTAGCCTATTCTTCCATTGCTCAGGCGGGCTTTGTGATGATTGGTTTGATTGCTGGGACAGAGGCGGGATACTCCAGCATGATTTTCTATTTGTTGGTTTACCTGTTCATGAACTTAGGTGGATTTGCCTGTGTAATTTTGTTCTCCCTCAGAACCGGAACAGACCAAATCAGCGAATACAGTGGCCTTTATCAGAAAGACCCGCTATTGACTCTGGGATTGAGCATTTGTTTGTTGTCTCTAGGTGGAATTCCACCTCTAGCTGGCTTCTTCGGTAAGATTTATCTGTTCTGGGCTGGTTGGCAAGCCGGAATGTACAAGCTAGTACTTCTGGGTTTGATTACCAGTGTGGTTTCCATCTACTACTACATTCGTGTGGTGAAGATGATGGTGGTGAAGGAACCCCACGAAATGTCAGAGGTGGTCAAGAACTACCCCGAAATTCAGTGGGACTTACCTGGAATGCGACCGCTTCAAGTTGGTTTGGTACTGTCCTTGATTGCAACAATGGCAGTTGGAATCTTCTCCAGCCCATTCCTCACTCTGGCGAATGATTCGGTGGCGAATACTCAGATGCTACAGAGTTCAATTCAACAGGCTGAACAGGTTGCGGCGATTAATGTCGGTGCAAAATAATGGATCAAAGGCAAAGATTCTAAAGCTTATAGTCTAGAGGCTCACAGAACTTTTCGATCCCGAATTTATAAACATAGATTGCCACTGGAACAGTCAGAATTTCAGGGCAAACCTTACGCCCCATTAGATCCTCAACTAATGGGGCGATATTTCCCTGTGTAATTGCTTCTGAATCTTGGGAGTTACAGATCACAACTCGGCAACGTTTGGCCAAACCTTCTAACCAGTTTTCTGAGGTGGTTGGCATTTGTCCAACGTGAATTGCCAGGCCAATCGCCGCATCCTCCAAATCTCCTTCACAATCTTCGATCTGATCAAGCGCCTGCAAAGCCATTGGATGATTTGACAATTGAGAACGAAACTGAGCAATTTCTTGAGAGTTGATGCTAATCATTAACTAACTTTCCCCTTGACCATAAAAAATCGGCATAGCAATCAACAACCCCATCAGAATCATACCGAATAACCCCTCAGCCCAAATCCGAACATTGAGACTCTCCAGACTAATAAACAGGGCCGTCACCGTACCAAACAAGGTATTAACATTGAGGGCTTGTGTTTTAGTTAGTTGCCGTTTTGTCAGATACAAAGCTGGGGCAATTACCAGGGCAGTAAAGGGGGTTAATACAATAATATTCTGACTGAAAATGAAGATGATCATGGCTAGCATTAATGTGTCAACCCAGAAGGATTTACGCCGAATCAGGGTTAGCCAAAATTCTTGATCTGTGAACTGGGCAATGGCTCCCCGCAGGTTGTGATACTGGGGATGATGTTGTAAGCGAACTAGATAATTTCTGAACTGTACCTTGCGGTCAATTTTCAGTGTTTTCTGCCACTCTGGGACACTTTCCCCCTCAACTCGACCCAGAATTTTAACCCGATGAATCAACTTCAACTGCAAGAGAGTCAATTCGTAGGTTATCCGACGCGACAGCTTATGGTAATTCACTTTTGTCTGTGTCGAGCGGTTAATCACGACATTCAATTGATGCTTTTTCAATTGGCTGACCTGGAGGGTGACGCCATAGTCCACCGCTAATCCCTGTAAAATCGTCTCAATTGGTTGATCGCGGAATTGACCCTGAAACTGCCGTCGAGCTTTGATGATTTCCGCTCCGTTGGACTGTTGATCAAAATGCTCAGCAAAATTCCTGGCACAATTCTTGTCAAAATTTCTATCAAAACTCCTATCAAAATGCTCAGCAGGCTTCTCGGCGGAACTTTTGTCAGACTTCGGCTTCGCATCCGGTTCTAACTTCATCAATCCTGGTAAGATTCCAATGTACTTCGGATAGGGTTCCAGGTAGCGTAAAACGGCGGTGGCAGATTGATAGCGCTGGCCCACAGCCCGCTGTAGCATTCGGTCGAGAATCTGACTCAGTTCGTCGCTCAGGGGAGCCTTGAGGTAATCTCGCCAGGCCCATTCGCCCGTCTGACTCTCGAATAAATCGAAGGGCGGAATCCCTGTCAAAAGATGAATGCAGGTAACGCCCAAACTGTAGATATCACTGGCAAAGGTTGCCTTGCCCATCAGTTGTTCTGGGGCGGTGTAGGCGGCGCTACCAATCATGGTTCCCAGTTGCTGCTGCTGAGACTGAGTAACTGACTTGGCAGAGCCAAAATCAACTAAGGTCAGACGCTGATGCATGGCGGTGACCGGACTGCGACGGCGGATAATATTGTCCGGCTTGATATCCCGATGGATCACCTGATGACGATGGATAAAATCCAGAACCGGCAAAATTTCCTGCAATACCTGACGAATTTTTGATTCATCAAAACTGCCCTGACGAGCTAGTTCCTGAGTCAAGTTATAGCCGGGGATAAATTCCTGCACCAGATAGGGATAGCCCCCATGCTCGAATCAGGTAATGTAGTTGGGGATTTGGGGATGCTGGCCCAATTGTTGAAGCTGTCGGCCTTCTTGATAAAACCGCCGGACGGATTCTCGCACTGGTGGAGTCGTAAGGATTTGAGTTGAATTCCGGATTGAATTCTGAGTTGGCCCTGGTTCCCCCGACGGGTTGAGTTCTGAATCCCCGTCACTTGCATCTAAGTCAAGCTGGGTCAAACTTTGCTCAAACAGTTGCTTCACCACATAACGAGGTTGGAGCAATTGCGCTTGATCTACCACAAGAAAGGTGCGACCAAATCCGCCCTGGCCCAGCAACTCCAGGGCTCGATAGCGAGATGACGTTGAATCGTCATCTGGACTCAAAATCAAGCTGGACTGGCAGTATTGACAGAATTGAGCATCTCCTGGATTTCTGGGCTGCTGGCACCTAGGATTAAAGCAGTAACTCATCTGAAGTTGGTCACTCGCTAGAAGTTGACGGTTCACTGGACAGTTTTTTTCCAACAACGGGATCGTCGCGCAGAGAAAACCTGATTTCTTATGGTATTAATTTTCTCAAGGAATCCGCAATTGCTGCAATCTTAAATTGAAAGTCTTAAGCTAAACCTGTGAGGTGATCAAAGCTTCATAGGCTAGATTGGTAGGGCAAATGGCCCCGCTATCCCCCCTTGGTGTAGGAATTACGAGGAAAAACTGTGGAGACGCTACAGAGGCCGAAAGTTAAGATTTGCTGTATTCAAACCATAGAAGAGGCATGGATGGCGATTCAGGCAGGAGCCGCTGCCCTGGGATTTGTTTCGGCCATGCCCTCTGGGCCAGGCGTGATTTCTGACGCATTGATTGCTGAAATCGTCACTACGGTTCCGCCGGCAATTGGTTCATTCCTGCTGACAAGTCTTCAGAATGCGGAGGAAATTATCGCTCAACAAAACTACTGTCGAACCAATACCCTCCAACTCTGTGACGAGTTGCCCTTACCAGATTATCGGAAGCTTCGTCAGGCCATGCCTGGAATTACTGTGGTTCAGGTGATCCACGTCACAAGTGAGGAATCGGTTCAGATGGCGATTGAGGTGGCCCCGGAAGTGGATGGAATCTTGCTCGATTCCGGCAACCCATCGCTGCCCACCAAACAATTGGGCGGCACTGGTAGAGTCCACAATTGGCAACTGAGTTCTAAAATCCGAGAACTGGTGAATGTTCCCGTCTTCCTGGCCGGAGGGTTAACCTTTGAGAACGTCGAGCAAGCCATTCAAACGGTTGTCCCCTTCGGGGTGGATGTTTGTAGTGGAGTCCGAACAGAGGGTGTGCTAGATTACTATAAGCTTTCCAGATTTATTAGCCAGGTTAATTTGAGCTAGATCCAAGTTATTCGGTTCAAATTGCCCGGTTTATACTGAATCTGAACCAGATTTGAATGTGCCGATGAGTCAAAGCCGAACGGTTTCAGCGCAAAGCCTAGAACTAGAACCGCAGTACATCGCAATCAACGGCACTGACCACCACTATCAGTGGGTCAGGTCTTCTCAGGATGCTTCAGTTCCTAAGCCTGTAATGGTGTTTCTACATGGTTGGGGGGGATCAGGGCGCTATTGGGAAAGCACAGCAGCCGCATTGTCTGATTCCTTTGATTGTCTACTGTACGATTTACGGGGGTTTGGCCGATCAACCCGCTCTTCGAATGCATCTACGGATTTAACCACAGACTTAGCTGTAGGTTTAGCTGCAAAGTCGCAAAGCTACGAATTAATTGAATATGCCCATGACCTGAAGCAATTACTCGATTACCTAGGATTGGATCGGGTTTATCTGAATGCCCATTCAACCGGGGCGTCCATCGCAGTTTTGTTTTTAAACGCTTATCCTGAGCGAGTTGAGCGGGCCGTTCTAACCTGTAGTGGAATTTTTGAGTATAACGAAAGAGCCTTCACCACAATTCACAGGTTTAGTCGCTATGTGGTGGCCTTTCGACCGCAATGGTTAGCAAAAATTCCCCTGATGGATCGGTTTTTCATGGCCCGGTTTCTGCATCGCTCTCTTCCCAGCTCAATTAGCAAAGCATTTTTAGAGGACTTCTTGATGGCTGACTTTGACGCTGCCTATGGCACTGTTTTGACAGCAGTTAGCAAGGCGGCAGCAACCTGGATGCCAGAAGAATTCAAACGCTTAACGGTTCCAACCCTATTGGTGGCTGGAGAATACGACCAAATTATTCCAGCAAAAATGGGTAAGGCAGCGGCGGATTTAAGTCCTCAAGTTGAGTTTTCCCTGATTGAAAAAACTGCTCACTTCCCCATGCTAGAGGATGCATCAACCTACCTACAACGGGTGCGCCAATTTCTTGAGATGCCAATTTCTTGAGATGCCAGTTTTCTGAAATCCCAGTCTTCTGAAATCCTAATTTCTTGAGATTTCAGTTTCTTGAATTTGACGTTTCTGCATGAATCTTCCTCCTTATCTTTATCCCTTCGCTGCTCCGCTGCTATTTCCTATTGCTCGTCAATTAGGTCGTCATCTCTCAACTGTGATGAATGCCAAACCTCGCCGTCACGGCAACGAGGAAGTTCCAACGCTGACCGATCAAGTCCAGGACGATCCTCGCATGGTGGAGGCCCTGGTCGAATATTCAGAGCGTCGGGTGAGCCGGGTGCAGGAATTTCAATCTCTGGCCCTGACCCAAAATGAGCGGCGTCTGCAACTCCAGCGGCAGGAATTGCATGATCGCCAGGAAATTGATCGGCTCCAGCGAGAACTGGTTCGAGAACTGCAAGCCAATGAAATTCAGCTCAAGCTGCATGAACTGGATGCCATTTGGAATCAAGAAAAGTGGTTTTCAAATCTGAGCCGCCAGGAAACGGATCGGATTCTAATTCAAGGTCAAGCCCAGTCCCAATTGCTGATGTTGATGGCTCCACCGGATATCAGCGAAGATTGTCCGTCCGCGCTGAGAACCCATCTGAAGAAAGATATTAGTAATGGCCTGCGACGATTTCTGGCCCATCACTATGGTCAAACCCACGCAGATCGACCCGTTGAGTTCTATGCTGACTACTTCACTCGACCGCTGGGGGATATTGAAGTTCGTAAGCTACAAATGGTGCTGGCCCCAGTGCCAACGTTTGTGCTCTACAGCGATATTAATGACTATCAAATTCATTTGCATGTTGGATTTTGGGGCTGGCAATATCAAAGCGTGTCTCTGATGCCAATTCAGCCCTGGGACTGGGAAACGGCTAAGCAACGGTTAGAAACCCAGGGAAATACTGAAATCCAGGCACTGCGGCAGGTGCGTCAACTGATTGTCACCACCTATCAAGTGGTTGCAGCCTTTCTAATCGATTGGTACTACCTGAATGAAGACCCCAACTATCAACCGCATCTCTTCAACCTGACCTCAGAATTTTCCCCTACTCTACTGAAAGCCTACATCAAAATCCTGAAACAAATTCAGGCCCATCGTCGAAAGGCTCGCCAACAGGAGATCAAATTACTCCTAAAGCGTGCGAAACAACAACATGGTTCCCAACGGGCTGAATCTCAAGTTCCTTCCCTGACTGACGCTCTCCTGAATTCGCTTTCTGATCCACCCCTATCTGCTCCCAAAAATACTGATGCTGTCCCAGCGGGGACTGAGTTAGAGGATGACAAGACGGCTTCAGCTCCAGTTCCAACCAATCCTCAAAATTGGCAGGATCAATTAACCCTGACCGGACATTCTGATGCAGTCGGGGTATTGGCGATTAGCCCCGATACTCAATTCATCATTAGTGGCGGATGGGACTACACAATTCGGACATGGTCGGTTCAAACGGGTCAGCTCCAACGGATCTCCAGAGGTCATACGAATTCAATTACCGCCCTGGTCGTTTCTCCCGACTCTCAATTCATCATCTCCGGCAGCGTTGACACTACTGTGAAAATTTGGTCGATGCGTACTGGGGAATTGCTAAACACCCTCACAGGCCATGATTATGCAATTAGCGCCCTGGCCATTAGTCCCGATGGCAAATGGATCGCCAGTGGGAGCTGGGATAACAACATCCGTATCTGGTCAGCCATTACCGGGGATTTAAAGAATATTCTGCTGGGGCACTCGAACTCCATTAGCGCGATCGCTATCACGCCCGATGGTCAGCAGGTGATCAGCGGCAGCATGGATCATAGCATTAGTGTTTGGTCGCTCAAAACCGGCAATCTTGAGCGGACTTACGAACCGTTTCAGGGACTGAGAACAATGGGCATTAGTGTGTCTGGAGGATTGATCGCAGGCGGAATCTGGGATCACACCATTGATCTTTGGTCGCTGACAGAAAAGCGAGTTTTGCGATCTTTACCGGGAGAAACTTCTGGCATTGTCAGTCTGGCTATTAGCCCCGACGAACAGTTAATTGCCAGCGGGAATACGGATCAAACCGTTAAGATCTGGTCAGTGTCCACTGGTTATCTTCTCAGAACCTTGACCGGGCATTTTAATGAGATTAACGCCTTGAGTTTCAGTCCGAATGGAACGTTCCTGGTCAGCGGTAGCGGAGATGGAACGGCAAAGGTTTGGCGATGTGATTCCCAGGACGAAAGTCAGTGACATTGGTCTCTAGCCCTGACTAGTGTGAAATGCAGGACAGTTATTACCATCAATTGGGTTCTGGGTAGTTACAACCACAGGCGCTATACTTGCCTCGTTTAGCAATAACTCTAACTTTTGCTTGGCCTGCTGATTGGCCGTTTCTAAAATTTGTGTCTTGCAGGCGCTTTGTACCATGCGCTGTAGGGCTTCTCTTTGGGCTGCTTCCTGGAGCTCCAGTTCGGTATCTGGGGCAAACCAATTCTTTTCGTGATAGATACTATCCGACTTCTCCACATCGATAAAGACATTGCTGATGTGAGGTGGAGGGAGTACAACCTCGATGGCTTCTCCGGGAGCTTCACGCACCACAGCCTGGGCCAGATCGAACCCCGCTTGAATTTCACCCGCTGCTCGATAAATAAGTAAGGTATTGCCGACGAGAAGCTTTCCTCCCAAGCGTCTGTCCTGGTTTTTATGAACCACTTCTACAGCAGGTTGGCGAACCGTTACCAGTTCTTGGACTTGCTGTAATGCAGCATAGGTGACCGTGACATCGGACTGAATGGTCGAGGAGAAAGAAAAGAGTCTAGACACATTGTTCAAGGTAGAGCGAACTGCTACGATCGCACTCAAGCTAACTAGACCAGTAATGAAGATTGCTTTAGCAGTTGCTGTGACAGAGCGGCCCAAAGTTCTCATGCTCAGAATCCGTTAATGGGGTTTTCAGCCGGATTAAACACTACCCCTCAACAATAGCCTAAAGTTTCAGGCTTCCAACATTCTAACCGTAATTCAAGTCACACTTCCAATATTACGCTCACTTAAGAATTTAGGTGGTCACTGGCTTTGGTGCAGTTTGGAGCTGTACGGTTATTTCTCCAGACCGTTTAAGCAACCTTTGACGCCCGTAACTGGCCGCAAGCTGCATCGGCTTCCAATCCTCTGGAGTAACGAACGCTCACTGCAATGTGCTGTTGTTTCAAATTTTCAACAAAATCCTTCACCTGGTGGTTACTGGGCCGCTGATAATCCACTTCACTGATGGGATTGTAGGGAATTAAGTTCACATGGCTCTGGAATCCCCGCAGATGTTGGGCCAATTCCTGGGCATGTTCGGGCCGATCATTTAAACCTGCCAGCAAGATATATTCAAAGCTGACCCGCCGCCCCGTAATCTTGACGTAATCTCGGCATTCTGATAGCAATTGTTCCATCAGGTAGTGGGTTGCACTGGGGATTAACTGTTGCCGTAGGGTTTGGTTCGAGGCGTGTAAGCTGACGGCTAAGGTGACCTGGAGTTGATATTCGGCGAGTTGCCGAATGCGACCCGGCAGTCCAACGGTAGAGATCGTGATCGAGCGCTGGCCAATACCGATATCTTGATTCAGGCATTTAACCGCTGCAACCACGTTCTTCGTATTCAACAATGGTTCTCCCATGCCCATGAATACAATGTTGCTGACCCGCTGGCCAAAGTCCTCTTGAACAGTCATCACCTGATCGATAATTTCGTGGGTTGCCAGATTTCTCAAAAACCCGCCCTTTCCCGTTGCACAAAAATCACAGGCCATCGGGCAACCGACTTGGGTTGAGACACACACCGTCAAGCGTTTATCAGTCGGAATGCCAACGGCTTCAATGATCTGGCCATCGGATAATTTAAGCAGATACTTAATGGTGTCATCGGGGGCTACGGAACGCAGATGAATCGTGGAACGACCGATGGGGATGTCAGCCAGGTGCGATCGCCACTGCTTCGGTAAAACCGTAATTTCCTCTAGTGAGTGAACCCCTTTTTGATAAATCCACTGATATAGCTGCTTGCCGCGATAGGCAGGCTGATCCCGCTCCCGTACCCAGTCGGTCAGTTGTTCGAGCGATAAACCCAAAAGTGGCGTTTGATGAGATTGCAAGGTTGGCATTTGCTTGATCTTTTGATTTATTTAGCCTTTTGCAGCGTCAAGAACTCCCGCAACCGAAACAGATTAATCGTCTGTCCCAAATTCAGCGGGATCAAGGAAACGCCCTCCAATCTGGACTGTACCCATCCCTGGCCCCAATACCACTCATGGAACCCATCGATTCCCTCACTCAGAAGCATCCTCAAACAAATTGTTTCTGCTACATCAACGTAATGCTGAATTTTAACAGGCCCGATGGAACTGGTAAAACTCAAGCCCTGCTTGAATCGTTCCGGCAGGCCAGGAGAAAATTGCTGCGGCCACAGCCATTGGCGAAATTGTTCTGGGCAGGTCAAACTATCTCGAATCAGTACTTCAGAGGCTTCGACCTCAATCCGCAGACTACTTTGTTGAAATGTACCTAGCATAGGGTTTAAAAATAACGGCGAACCTGATGACTTAAAATGACCAACACACTAAAATTTAACGCTAAAATCAGGTTCTTGTCTGAAATGCTGAATATATCGATTCTAGGAAGCGCTCAAAGATCCGGCATCCGATCAGCCGTCGGCCCCCAGTTGCCTTGGAACGCTTTGATCTGGTCGCGGCGGGGATCGCAGGGTCGTTTTTGCTGGTCAATCCGGTTGAGGTTTTTGCATTGCTCATAGAAAATCTGAGCCACCAGGCGTTTGGGTAACTGTTCAGGCCGTTGGAGTGCCTTAGAAAAGTTTTCCTTTGCTTGCGTGAGCTGCACTGAGTCTTTGTTTTTCCGACCCAGTGAGTCCAGAATTTGAGCTTTGAGATACAGCACTTCTGGGTTATCTGGCGTTTCAGCGATCGCTTTATTGATAAATTCTAGTGCCTGCTGGGTTTTGCCCAGATCTCGATAGGCCAGGGCAATCCCCCGATTCACCAAATAGGAAGGGCTGCCACTTTCCAGAGTTGTGATTGCGGCTTCAGGGCTAGAGAAGGGTAAGTTCAAAGATAATAGTAGATCCATGTATCCCTTAATCAGATTTAATTCGGGATCGCTCGCGTTAATTTCCTGCGCCTTGTCCAGATGATTAAACACATCCTGCAATTTTTGCAATGCTTGGGGTGCACCCTTGAGATTACCCTCGGTCGCGAGAATATGGCCCCCTTGGAGAAAATGACCAATTGCCAGGTATAGGTTTCCCCGAAGCTGGTCATCCGTGTCAGCAAGGCGTTGGGCTGTTTCCAGGGTTTTGTCAGCGTAGGATTTCAGGTCAGACCAATTTTCCTTCTGATAGGAAAAGGCCGCCAGCATGGCATAAACCATGGGTTCATTCGTTTCTTCAGATTCTGCCTGTTCTAAGTACCAGTTCGCATCTGGGTAGTTCCCCTGCTCGAAGAGAGATTCAAAGGCTTGAGTTGTTTTCTGACCAATCGGGCGAGTTTCTTCCTGGCGAAATGGGTCATTTGCTGCCAAAGCAGCATACAGAAAACCCGCTGAGCTTATGAAGGAAGCACAAATCAATGCAGCAAAACGAGTAGCGTGAGTAGTTTGAATTGGCATAAGAGTTCTAGCTCAATGCATTTTGACTGAAGACGACCTCGAACAAACCCCAGTTCCGATGGAGACTCTTAATTGTATGTTGCCACGAACTAGAATAGATTAGTCATCCACAAACTAGAATGCTCTATATAAAAAATTTAGGCTATCACCCTCCTGTGAGTAGCGTTCCCATTCTGAAAGATGTTTGCCTGGAGCTTCCATCGCAGAAAATGGGCTTAATTGTTGGTCGTAGCGGTTCTGGAAAAAGCACGTTGCTGGAGATTCTGGCAGGCTTGGCGGAGAAGCATCGGGGTGAGATCTACTGGCGCGAACAACCCCTAACTTCAGAGCATCTGCAGCAACTAGCCGGACTGGTGTTTCAGTTTCCCGAACGGCACTTTTGCGGCGGAACCGTGCTAGAAGAACTGCGGTTGGGTCATCCTGAATTGGGGCTAGATCAGATCAATCAGGCATTGGCAGAGGTGAGCCTGGAACACCTAACGCTGGATACAGCTCCCCATGCCTTGAGTGGGGGTCAACAACGTCGTCTATCGCTGGCGGTTCAACTAGTACGTCAGCCCCATATGTTACTGCTGGATGAACCGACTGCAGGGTTGGACTGGTCAATGCGTCAACAGTTGGTGAGTTTGCTAGCTAAGCTGAAGCAACACTGGACACTCTTAATTGTGACCCATGACATTGCTGACTTAGTTGAGGTGGCTGATTACTGCTGGACATTAGACGCTGGAGATTTACAGGCGACTAACCCAGAAGATTTAAAAGCAAATCGGCCTAAAGCTATAGTTTCGTAGGGCAAGACATGGGTGACTTTTCAGAACAACAACTGCCCAAACACCTGGAGATCTGGCGAGAAACGTTAAGCTGGCAACCTTCAGACCACCAACAGCAACAGTTTCAACAACTCTATGCTGGAATTCTGGCAGGAAACCAACAGTTGAATCTAACCCGAATTACTCAGCCTGATGAATTCTGGGAAAAACACCTATGGGATTCATTGTGGGGGGTTTTACCCTGGCTTGCTCCCCCTCGAACGAAACAAACGGAAGAATTGAAGTATACGGCTTCATTACCGATTTGCCCCCGCATTCTTGACATTGGCACAGGTGGAGGATTTCCAGGGTTACCTGTAGCGATCGCTTTCCCCGATGCTCAAGTGACGCTATTAGATAGCATTCGTAAAAAGATCACTTTTCTGGAGAGTTTGATTCCCAGCTTAGAATTCAAAACCGTTGATGTTCTCATCGGTCGAGCAGAGCAGATCAACCAAGATCCTCAACAGCTTCAGCAGTATGATTTGGCTTTGATTCGAGCAGTATCTACCCCTGAAAACTGTGCCAAATATGCCTTACCTTTCTTAAAATCGTCGGGCTATGCCGTTCTTTATCGAGGACAGTGGACAGAGGCAGAAACTCAAGCCCTAGAACCGGTTGTTGAGAGGCTGGGAGGAACTGTTGAGCATATTTCTACGGGAACGACGCCCCTCACTCAAAGTTCACGCCACTGCATCTATCTCAGAAAGCACTGAACTTTATCAAAGCTATCGGAAATGCAGCGAGTTTCTGTAACTGTTTAACTATCAAGCTAACTATCAAGCTTGGCGGGAAACAAGCTTCTCCAAATGCGCTTGAGTTTGTTGAAGCAACTGTTCACGACTGTCCCTGGCTTTGTTGAGAGATGGAACCAGATTACGAGCTTGGAGGGTCATGTGAAGCTGTAAATCCGCAACGTAATCACTAACGCGGTGCAGGTTGGGGGAGGTTAAGTGCTGATTCATGGCTTGAGTACAATCGCTGCTTGAGCGGAGTATTTAAGAATCTTAAGATGACCCTTAGAAAGTACCACGTCCAATTTGGCTGCCGGGTAATCTCGTAATGAACTGTAACCCCCATCAACACGAGATTCACGTTTCGTTACAAACAGTCTTGGTTACTTAATAGTAGAACTCCTAGTCATCGCTTGCGTCAAAATCCATTCTTGATGATCCCTAATGATCCCTAGACTGTTCAGCGCGTTCTGGTCGCCAACCTCAGATAGCCGACCCCTTCGACGACCGACACCCCACGCAACCGTAATTAAGTTTTTCTTAAGTTCCGTTACCGTTACATGATATGATTCATCTTGGCTTGCAGGAGTGCAGTCGGAAACATACGTTTAGAGCTGAGTTTTGTGAACTTGCCAAACTCATCTGTGGAAATCCCTTCTTCATCAGAAGGGCAGTCGTCAGAGGAACAGACAAATGCGGCGGTGCTGAGCGATCAGCCCAACGACTCAATGGTGGAGTATTACCAACTTCAGCGCGAGCTGTTTGTGATAACGCTTGCGACTACCGGAGTTATCTTTGTCACGGTCTGCTTCTTTTATCCCTTGGGAATTGCTCTCAGTTATTTGTTGGGGGCAATGGGAAGTTTGACCTATCTGAGGATGCTAGTGAAGGATGTGGAAAAACTGGGTCGAGAACAGCAGAAACTTAGCAAGGCTCGGTTAGCAGTATTGGTTGGGTTGATCATCGTAGCAGCCCGACTGGATCAGCTAAGAATTATTCCAATTTTCTTGGGATTTCTCACGTATAAGGCTGCGCTAATCCTTTATGTGTTACGAACCACTTTGATGCCAGATTATTCGTCTGACTCATAGGTGAAGCGTTAACCCACAAGCCAGGTTGGTATGGGGAAGCCTCTTGAATGAAAATGTTTGATGTGGTAAACCTGTTTGACTTTTTTCCCCTCGCTAATTTAGAAGTTGGCCAGCATTACTATTGGTCACTAGGTGGTTTTAAAGTTCACGGGCAAGTTCTTTTAACGTCTTGGCTCGTGATTGGATTGCTAGTCATAGCTTCCATCGCTGCAACGCGTAATGTTCAGCGAATTCCTAGTGGAATGCAGAACTTCATGGAATATGTTCTAGAGTTCGTGCGAAATCTGGCTAAGGATCAAATTGGCGAAAAGGAGTATCGGGCATGGGTTCCCTTTGTTGGAACGTTATTCCTGTTTATTTTTGTCTCTAACTGGTCAGGCGCTCTAGTTCCCTGGAAGTTAATTCGGCTTCCGGAGAGTGAATTGGCTGCACCGACCTCTGACATTAATGTAACAGTAGCCCTAGCCCTATTGACTTCAATTGCTTATTTCTATGCTGGAATGAGTAAGAAGGGAATCTTCGGATATTTTGCAGATTATGCAAAGCCCGTTCCTCTGCTCGCTCCATTCCGAGTAATTGAAGATTTCACCAAGCCCCTTTCCCTCAGTTTCCGTCTGTTTGGAAATGTTCTAGCGGACGAATTGGTGGTGGGAGTATTGGTTGTACTGGTTCCTCTATTTGTTCCCCTTCCTTTGATGGTACTAGGATTGTTTCTGAGTGCGATTCAGGCACTAATTTTTGCAACCCTGGCTGCCAATTATATTGGGGAAGCCCTTGAGGGACACGGTGAGGAACATCACTAATAGCATCCTGACATGATTCTTCTCTCCCCTGAGAGCGGACTTGAAGGCTCATTTTGCTACGCTTGATTGTCAACTTTTTAATTGTCAACTTTTTGTTGTAAGGAAGGAAATCACTATGAATCCAACAATTGCTGCTGCCTCCGTTATTTCTGCCGCCCTAGCAGTTGGTCTAGGTACAATCGGCCCCGGAATCGGTCAAGGAAACGCTGCGGGTCAAGCGGTTGAAGGAATTGCTCGTCAGCCTGAAGCAGAGGGTAAAATCCGAGGAACTTTGTTGCTAAGTTTGGCGTTTATGGAAGCGTTGACAATCTACGGTCTTGTGGTTTCCCTAGTTCTGTTGTTTGCTAACCCCTTCGCCTAAATATTTTCCGGGGTTTGGCATGGGTCTAAACCCCGAATCAATTTTAGGTGGGAAATCTAGGATGGAACCATGATGCACTGGACGATTCTACTCGCAGTTGAAGAAACGGCAAAAGAAGGTGGGTTATTCGACCTTGATGCCACTTTGCCAGTGGTGGCGGTGGAATTTTTGATTCTAGCTCTGGTCTTGAATGCAACTTTCTACAAGCCACTCGGAAAGGCTATTGATGAACGGGCAGACTATGTTCGTAAGAACAACCTGGATGCCCAAGAACGCCTGGAGAAAGCCGAGAGGTTAACCCAGGAATATGAACAAAGTCTGGCAGAAACCCGGAAGCAGGCCCAGTCTGTAATCCAGACTGCCCAGGAAAACGCTCGAAAAATCGCGTCCGATAGCATGGCTGAAGCGCTGCAGGAATCCCAGAAGAAGCGGGAACAGGCAGCCCAGGAAATTGCTCAGGAACGACAGCAGGCTTTGCAGGCCCTAGAGCAGCAGATCGAACCCTTGAGTCGTCAGATTATGACAAAGCTTTTGGGATCTGAGCTGGTTGGCTAGCCCTGGATGGGTTTATCGCTTTTTGGATGAGATTTTTGCAGCACAGGATGAAAGAGGACGACCATGCAGACCATTGTACTTCTAGCAACGGAAGCAAGTGCCGAGGGTGGCTTCGGATTTAATTTCGATATTCTGGAAACCAACCTGATCAACCTGGCGATTTTAATTGGTGTTTTGATCTACTTTGGTAGGGGCTTTTTGGGGAATCTGCTGGGTGAACGACGGGCAGCGATTGAGAAAGCCATTCAGGAAGCAGAGCAACGCGCGAAACAAGCCGCTGAGTCTCTGGCTGAGCAGCAGCAGAACCTGACCCAGGCGCAAGCAGAAGCCGAACGCATTCGCCAGGATGCAGAGCAGAGAGCCAAAGCGTTGAAGGAGCAAATTCTAGCCCAGTCAACGCAGGACGTTGAGCGTATGAAAGAGACGGCTGTCCAGGAACTAGATGCTGAGCGCGAACGAGTTGCGGCCCAGCTTCGGGCTACTATCGCTGCCCAGGCTTTAGAGAGAGCAGAAGCGCAGCTTAAGGAGCGCCTAGATCCCTCAACCCAGCAGCAGCTTGTTGATCGCAGTCTAGCGTTATTGTGAGGGAACTAAATGGATGCGATTGTTGGAGAAATTGTAGAACCCTATGCCCAGGCTTTGATGTCTCTGGCCCAGTCTAAGGGGATTACGGATGAAGTCGGAAATAATATCCGATCTCTGGAAGAGTTTATAAAAAATGCCCCAGAGCTGGAGCAGTTTCTGGCTAACCCAGTGATTAAACAGGACGATAAGAAAGCAGTGATTAATCGGGTCGTGGGAGACACTGTCAACCCCTACGTTCGAAGCTTCCTGATGCTTTTGGTTGACCGGGGACGAATCCTTTTCTTAGGAGAAATTGGTCGACAGTATTTAGCACTACTGCGGAAACTGAATCAGACCGTTTTGGCTGAGATAACGTCTACCGCAGAGCTAAATGACCATCAGCGAGGCATACTGATTGAGAAGGTAAAAGGATTTACGGGTGCTCAACACGTCGAAATCGAAACCAAGATCGATCCAGATATCTTAGGTGGCGTGATTATCAAAGTGGGTTCACGCGTATTCGATGCTAGCCTTCGCGGTCAACTCCGTCAGATTGGTTTGCAGTTAAGTCCGGCCTAGCCAGCGGCCTTCAGTTGTCGGCCTTCAGTTTTGGAATGGGTTCGTTGAAATCGAGACAGTTGAAATCAGAACATAAATCGGTAACTTCAAGTCACAGGTGAGAGAACTATGGTAGCAATCAGACCGGACGAAATTAGTAGTATTATTCAGCAGCAGATCGAGCAGTACGATCAGCAAGTTAAGGTTTCTAATGTTGGAACTGTACTTCAGGTGGGAGATGGCATCGCCCGGATCTACGGTCTAGACAAGGTGATGGCTTCCGAGTTGCTGGAGTTTGAAGATGGCACAATCGGTATCGCTCTGAACCTGGAAGAGGACAACGTGGGTGCGGTACTGATTGGAGAGGGCCGTCAGATTGAGGAAGGCTCTAGCGTGAAGGCGACTGGAAGAATTGCCCAGATTCCTGTGGGAGAAGGATTTTTGGGTCGGATCGTTGATACTCTAGGTCGTCCCCTGGATGGAAAGGGTGATATCCCAGCGGCGGATACTCGCTTACTAGAATCTCCCGCCCCTGGAATCGTTGATCGAAAGTCCGTGTGTGAGCCAATGCAGACGGGAATCACTGCGATTGATGCGATGATTCCGATTGGTCGAGGTCAGCGAGAGCTAATTATTGGTGACCGTCAAACTGGAAAAACTGCAATCGCTATTGACACCATCATTAACCAGCAAGGCGAGGACGTGGTTTGCGTCTATGTTGCCGTTGGTCAGAAAGCCTCTACCGTTGCTCAGGTCGCTTCCACTCTGGCGGAAAAGGGCGCGCTGGACTACACCATCATCGTGGCTGCAAATGCGAGTGACCCGGCAACCCTACAATATCTTGCCCCCTACGCTGGAGCAGCACTGGCAGAGTACTTCATGTACAAAGGTCGTGCCACTCTGGTTATCTATGATGACCTGTCCAAGCAGGCCCAGGCCTATCGTCAGGTGTCCCTGCTTCTACGTCGTCCACCGGGTCGTGAAGCCTATCCTGGAGACGTTTTCTATCTCCACTCTCGTCTTTTAGAGCGGGCCGCAAAGCTGAATGATGAACTAGGTGGCGGTAGTATGACGGCTCTACCGATCATCGAAACTCAAGCGGGTGACGTTTCTGCCTACATTCCAACTAATGTGATTTCCATCACCGACGGCCAGATCTTCTTGTCCACTGACCTGTTCAACTCCGGTCTACGTCCAGCGGTGAACGCAGGTATCTCCGTATCCCGTGTGGGTTCAGCGGCTCAGACCAAAGCAATCAAGAAAGTGGCTGGAAAGATCAAGCTGGAACTGGCACAGTTTGCAGAGCTAGCGGCCTTTTCCCAGTTTGCTTCTGACCTGGATGAAGCCACTCGGAAGCAACTGTCTTTGGGTGAGCGTCTACGGGAACTTTTGAAGCAGCCCCAGAACTCCCCACTAAAACTGTATGAGCAGGTGGCGATTATCTATGCTGGAATTAATGGTTTCTTGAGCGACATTCCGGTTGAGCAGGTAAGTGAATTTGCGACTGGACTGCGGGAATACCTGACCACTAGCAAGCCTCGCTACGTCGAAATCATCCAGAATGATAAAGTCCTAACCGATGAGGCCAAGGATTTGTTGAATCAGTCCATCGACGAATACAAGAAGACTTTCCTCGTCTCTGCGTAAGCGTTCTGAGTTGTTTGTCATTCGCTATTAGTTATTGGTTCTATAACCTTTTCGGCTCTGGTGGGGTATGGATTTAGGAGGTTGGGGCACACCGCGTCTCAATCTCCCATACTCCATCAGCACTCCATCAGCGTTGGAAACGTTGTAAGCAAGCAACTAATGACAGGTGACAGATGATCAATGACCAATAACCAATCCCCACTAGTATGTCCAACCTCAAAGCCATTCGCGATCGCATTAAGTCGGTCAAAAATACCAAGAAAATCACAGAGGCCATGCGTCTAGTGGCCTCAGCTAAGGTTCGACGGGCTCAGGAGCAGGTGCTTGCAACTCGTCCCTTTGCTGACAAACTAGCCAGCGTACTCTATGCGCTAGAATCTCGACTTCAGTTTGAAAATGTGGACTTGCCCTTACTAGAAAAGCGGGAAGTCAAGCGAGTCGGCCTCCTGGTGAATTCTGGAAACCGGGGTCTCTGTGGAGCCTACAACGTTAACATCATCAAGAAAGCAGAAGCTCGCGCTAAAGAGCTGGAAGCGGAAGGCTTAGAGTATGTCTACATTCTCGAAGGCCGCAAAGCCATCCAACACTTCGAGCGACGTAAGGTTCCAATCCATGCGGCGATCGAAGCACCAGAGAAAACGCCTAATGAGGAACAAGTTGAGCGGGCTAGTGACGAAATCTTGTCACTGTTCTTGTCGGGTGGTGTGGATCGGGTTGAGCTGATTTACACTAAGTTCGTTTCTCTGATTAGTTCTCGTCCGGTAATTCAAACGTTGTTACCACTTGATCCTCAGGGACTCGAAGTGCAGGATGACGAGGTTTTCCGGCTCACATCTAAGGAAGGAAAACTGGAGGTGACCCGCGAAGCTGTTGAACGCGAGGTTAAGCCCATTCCGACCGATATGATCTTTGAACAGGATCCAGTACAGATTCTAGAGGCACTGCTACCGTTGTATCTGAATAATCAGTTACTTCGAGCCTGGCAGGAATCTCAGGCAAGTGAACTCGCTGCTCGAATGACTGCTATGAGTAATGCTAGTGACAACGCTGGAGAGTTGATCAAGACTCTAACCCTGTCTTACAACAAGGCTCGTCAGAGTGCCATTACCCAGGAACTTCTCGAAGTTGTAGCAGGTGCAGATGCGCTCTCTGGCTAATTTTTCCAGTTGTTGATCAATCAAAATTTGTTTGATATTGCACAAAAGGCGTTCGATTGAACGCTTTTTTCGATTCGGAACAGGATCATTGCAACTGTCCATGAACCGGAAATCCGCCAATATACCGATTTCGCCACAGGTTACCCAGAGAATACTAGAGAACACTTAAGTTAAAACTCAACCCCCATTTTTGTCCTGAACTTCAACTGTCCTGAGCGAAAAGGAAGAGGACAGTTTAGAACAAGGGTTGAGTGGTGTTTGGAGAATCTCCCTTCAGCCTTCAGTGGAAGGTCGCAGAAAACAGATCAGAAGTCAAAGTAGCCAAAGGTCGCCGTTCTCGCAAGGGCATCACTTTACTCCTCGCTTTAGGAGGACTATTTGGAGTCTACGGGGTTCAATTAGCAAATCTACAATTGATCCAGGGCGAATACAATCGTAAATGGGCCGAAACCAACCGACTGCGTCTGCTGCCCGTTCCAGCGAATCGAGGTCGAGTACTGGATCGCAACGGTAAGGTCTTAGCTGCCAGTCGTTTATCCCGCTCAATCTATCTCTGGCCACGGGAACATACATCAGAAGAATGGCAAGTCATTGCAACCGAACTGAGCGCAATTCTTGATTTCCCAGCCGAGGAGATTCTTAAAAAGCTGGATATGGCTGGTTATCAGTCCAAGCTTCCGGTGCGAATTAGCCGGGATATTGATGCGGGGGCCTTTATTGCGGTTGCCGAACAAGTTAGTCATTGGGGCGGGATCGAAGTTCGCAGTGAACCCCGTCGCCAGTATCCACTCAACTCCCTTGCGGCCCACACCCTGGGATATATTGGGGAAGCAACCCTGGAAGAATTACAGGATAATCCCCAATATCCCATGGGAATGTTGGTGGGCAAATCAGGCATTGAAAAGCTGGCCAATACTGAACTCGAAGGCGTTTGGGGTAACCGCTTGATTGAGGTCAATGCTAAAGGAGAGGAGCTACAGGATCTAGGCGTACAATCCCCCATTGCTGGCAAATCCACAACCCTAACCCTGGACTCGAAGCTGCAAAAAGTGGCAGAGGAGGCGCTCGGTAATCGCCGGGGAGCCGTTGTAGCCCTGAATGCTCGAACTGGGGAAGTCCTAGCCCTGGTCAGTCATCCCACCTACAATCCCAATTGGTTTACTCAACAAATCACCGATGAACGCTGGCAACAACTGCAAAGCCAGGAAAATCCTCTGTTGAATCGGGCTGTACAAGGTTATCCCCCCGGAAGCACCTTCAAAATTGTGACTGCAGTCGCCGGGATGGAATCGGGGAAATTTTCCCCAGGTTCTACCTTACCGACCTATGCTTCGATCAATATTGGAGGCACAGTCTTCCACGAACATAGCGGCGGATATGGGGTGATTGGGTTCCGAGATGCGATCGCCTATAGCAGCAACACCTTTTTCTATCAAATGGGGGCCAGAATTGGGGCTGAACAAATCTCTCAATGGGGCAAGGAATTGGGCATTGGCGGCGCGATCAATCTGGATCTACTCGGATTATCCGGTGCAAATCATGGTCAAATTCCTACGCCTGAGGAAAAGGAACAAGCCTATGGTGAACCCTGGTACCTGGGGGATACAGTTTCTATGGCCATCGGTCAGGGCATGGTGTTAGTCACGCCGCTAGAGTTGGCAGTAGCGGTTTCGACCGTTGCCAATGGGGGGTGGCGGGTACAGCCTCACCTGCTGGCCTCTCAGACGAATACCGAAGTGACGAAACCTGTGAAAACCTCAATTTCGCCTGACACTCTCAAAGTAGTACGCCAGGGATTAGTTGATGTGGTGAAAAAGGGAACCGGTCGCCGTTTGAATGACGGCTCTATTCCGCTCACCGGGGGCAAGACTGGAACGGTTGAGATCCCAGGCCGACCGGACAATTCCATGTACGTGGGCTTCGGCCCAGCGGACAAGGTTGAAATTGCCATTGCTGTCGTAGTGGAGGAAGGAGGCTACGGCTCAACGGCAGCAGCTCCCATCGCTAAAGCGGTATTTGAGGCTTATTTCCCAGATTACAAACCGCCTGCCAAGACAAAGAAAAAATAGCGATTTTCCCCTTGTTATTTAGCTGAAATATTAATTGGCGGAAATTAACTGATTCACTTTGGCAGCATCCTCTTCTGACTGACCGGAGGACGGAAACAGGAGGATGCTCTTAATTTTTGGGTTGTTTACCAATTCTTCCAAACGATTCAACTGTTGATCCGAAATGGCAACGCCTGCATGATTCTCAGCGTAGTTCAGTTCTTCGTTGAAGTTGGCATCGTTATAAATCTGGATAAATACCCGATCCGCATTCCAGTTTTTCCAATCTGCGGCGAAATAGCGCTTACCCCAATAGGGATTATGATGACAGAGATCAAAGCTCACGTTTGGATTAGCAGTTTTGATGTCGTCTCTCATTTGACGCACAAAATTTGTGAGTCGAGTGGTGCGGTCAACTTTGCCCGGTAATTCGTCATGATAGCCCAGGTAGTCATCCCATTGAACCGCATCAATCGTTGGGTATTTTTTAACAAATTCCACTGAGATCTGTTTGAAAAGATTTGCAACTTCTGGAATCTCCACATCCAGAACATAGTGATCGATTCCCGCATAGGTTTTATCCACTCCTGGCACAATCCATCGTTTTGCCACAGCTTCATCAAAGATTGGGCTATTCTCGTCAATCTTAATTCCTTTCTCAAAATAGGCGTGGACTTCCATTCCCTGCTTGTGAGCCTCATCAATCAACCAATCAATCCATTGGGCTTGAAATTGATTGGGGCAACTGTTGTAGCCGAAGGTTTGCTGCATTACTTCACTGTTGTACATGGTGCAGCCATTACCCCAAACCCCATGAATAATTGTATTGATTCCCTGACTGTGATAGTAGCGAACCCTTTCACGAATGGTTTGCTCGCTGGCGTTATTAGTGGCCTGGTATCGGCTTAGGTAAATGCCTCTGATTTCCTTTTCTTTCCAGATGGCTTGAAGTGATGATCCTTTGGGTGCTGTCGGGGAATCAGAATCCTGGGAATTTGGCACTGGCGTTGCAGGTGAAGCTTGAGAATTCGGTATGGGTGCAGGGGGTAGAGATGGGACAGGTGAGTTAGAATTTGGCGCAGCAGGGGAAGATGAATTTGGGGAATTCGATATTGGGGAGGTTGGTTCGTTGGATGCAGGAGTTGAATGGTTGCCTGGTACAGTTTGATCCGATGCAGCGGTCACTTCAGCAGGAGCCGATTGTTGATAATTTGGCAGGAATCTAGCGATTGGCAAGCGATCCAGATTCCGAAAACCCCAATAGCCAAAACCTAGAAAAACGACAACCAATGAAATTGGAATGCTGGTACATCCACACCCGGCGTTTTCTTTTTTGGAAGACATAGATAGTTAAAGTAGGAAATGAGCGATTCTGAGATTAATCATGCTACATGTAATAACTTCACTTTGACATTGCTCCATTCCGTATTGGTTCAGCAATGGGTAACATTAATAGATTATTAGGGTTGCAGTGAAGCATTATGAACCGAACTCTCCGCATCATTCACTGGGTAGGATGGTGCCTTTCTAATTGGCCTGACTCAGATCAACGCCTCGTAAATCTGCGCCCGCAAGGTTAGCTTCCACCAGATTGGCCTGGGCCAAACTCGCATACCTTAAGTTAGCTCCCTGAAGGTCAGCTCGATAGAGATTCGCCCTGCGGAGATTACAAAACCGTAAGTCAGCCCCAGTCAGGTTAGCTTCCGCTAAATTCATTTGTAGCAAATTCGCATGGTTTAGGTGAGCTGCCATGAGATTGACCCGGTGACCTTCGGCTCGATAGAGATTGGCGGAGCGCAACTCAGCTCGATAAAGATTCACGTAGCACAAATTTGTTTGACACAGATTAGCATCAACCAGATTGGCCTCCTGGAAATTGGCTTGTTTCAGTTGCGCCAAACCTAAATCTGCATATTGCAGATTTGCCTGACTCAAATTCGCGCCAATCAAGTTCGCTGTGCTCAGATCAACCTCCCGTAGATTACATGCGGTTAGGATTGCACCTAAAAGATTAACGGCACTCAGATTCGCTTGAGCTAAATTTGCCTGGCTGAGATCGGCGGAACTGAGATTTGCTTGGTAGAAATTGACTCGCCGCGATTGCACTCGATAAAGTTGTGCCTGGGACAGATCGGCATAGCTCAAGTCAGCATCATTCAAGAAACTGCAACTCAGGTCGGCTCGACTCAAATCAGCGGCATGAAGATTCATCTGTCTCAGATCAAGGCCCTGGAGCCAGCCGTTGTGAAGTTGGGGCTGAAGCCAGGCTGCCTGAGCCCGCCAGGTATTCCAAATTTCGGCCCCTCGCTTAATTAGCCTCAAGTGTTCAAGATTGTGGTTTTGCTCAATAAAGTCACTCATTTTTGCCCTGAGAGAGTTCCCGCCCTCGAACATTTTCAATGGCAGTCAATGCGGCACTGGAACCAGCCAGAATATCCTGTTCTTCCCCTCCCAGATATAACCGCCCGAAACTGCCCACAGCTTGCACTTGCAGAATATTAATCAAAGAGGCTTTTTCGGCTTCATTGGCTGCTAGCGCTGCATAGGCCGCTGGTTCAACTTCTAGAACATAGAGGGTCTGACCTGACAGTAACATCTGACCCCGACGATTGCGATTGATTAGTTGGGCCTGATGAGCGTCAATATTCCGAATAATTTGACTGGAAACGACTCTGGGTTTGCGGCGATCGCTCTCCTGCACTCCCAAAGCATCTAAAATCGCTTGACCAGCGGTTAGGGTATCCCCCTGGCGGCTGGAGTGAACTTCCAGCAGTCCGTACAATCTCTCAACAAACAATACGCCGGGCCGAACAGAAGTCGATTTCATTGCTACGTCTGTAATTCGATTGATCTCAATCCCTGGAGAGATTTCAATCCAGAGCGAGGCATCTCCTGGCAAGGGCAAGAACCCTAGAGCGACAGTTCCAATATAGGCGGCATGTTGCGATTGCAGGCGATCCAAGTAAACATAACTTCGCAGTTCAACTCCCAAGACAATTCTCCAGTACTTTTTCCAGCCACTGCTCTAACACCTTATCAGCTAATTGGGAGCAGTAGATTCAGGTTTGCTGCTAAAGCTGTAAGTTTCGGCTTGATAGCTCATGAGATATGGGGTCAATGAACCAGACTGAGATCGATGGGATCTTGAGTAATTGCTTGCGACCCACCATGAAATTGCCCCTGGGATTGTAAGGCATTAGCAAAGTCGTTCTGCTCTACACCGTTTTCTACACCGCTCTGTTCCATGTTGTGTTGCAAGATCAGAGGAACTGCAATGGTGACAACGGTTCCCTGATTTTTTCCTGGGCTTTGGAGCGTGATGTAGCTGCCCATCGCATTCAACAATTGACGGGTGATTGCCAATCCCAGGCCAACCCCACCAGACTCTCGTGTGGTGGAGCCATCTGCCATCGCAAAGGGTTGAAAGAGTCTGGACTGTTCTTCAGGAGCAATGCCAATTCCAGTATCCTGAACCATGACAATCGCATAGGAGATCGCGTCCTCTGAATTCTCTACCTTGCCACGAGTCTGATCTGAAAAAATATCCCTCTCAAGACCTGTGCGCGACTGAACTTGGGTTGAAATTGTGATCTGTCCCTGCTTGGTAAACTTAATCGCATTGCTGATCACATTCAGGAAAACCTGTCGGAGTTTGTCTGGATCGCCAGATACCGTGATTGGCTCTGGAGCAAAATCCAGATTGAGTTGCAGTCCTTTTTGCTGGATTTCAATCAGTTGTAGATTAATGGCTTCGCTCAAAACCTGATTTAAACCAGTCGGCTGTAGCAAGGGAACAAGCTGACCATTTTGAATGCGAGCGATATCCAGAATATCATTAACAATGCTTAAGAGATGTAAGGCCGACTCATTGGCAATATGAAGGTATTCCTGTTCCTCGACAGGATCATCACAGAGTTCGTCAATTACAAATTGTAGAGAGTTAATAATCCCATTTAAAGGAGTCCGCAGCTCATGGGAAACGGTACGGAGAAATTCATCCTTTAATTGATTGGCCGCCCGCGTTTCTTGAATAGCAAACTCCAAGGCCTCAGCCCGGGAACGGAGCTTTTCTACCATAATATTCAGGCTTTCCGCTAACTGATTAAACTCTCGGATTCTTAGATCTTGAGGAACAGGCGGCGGAGTCGAAACGTTTGTCACGGTGTGGGCGTAATCTCGCAGCTTTTCCAACGGAGAGGCCAGGGCACGGGCCAACCACAGCGCCAATACCAGGGTAGTTATTGCTAAGCTGATATTGAGATAGGATAAAACCGAGTTAATCGCCGCCAATCCAGACAAAGCTCGTTCTAAACTCATGCCAGTTAAAATTACCCACTCTTGCTGAGAGTTGAAGTGGGTTGGATTGGAGAAAACCTGATAACTCGCCAGAAAATCTTCCCCCCTATGACCTTTGAGAAAAATTGGAGTTCGAGGAGTAGACTGCGTTTGAATTTGAGTCAAAATTGAGTGCAGGCGAGGGTGTTGAATCGTTTGAGCCTTTGCCGGAAAAATCTTTTTCTCCCCCGCTAAATTTAGCAATACTTTTCCACCCTTCTCAAAAACCGTAACGGATTCAGTTAGAGACTGGGGAGCCTCTGACAAGGTTAGCGGTAAACTCACCTGCGCTCTCAGGAGTGAAGGGAGCTTTGAGGATGTTGCTTGAATTGGCGGATGGATTTTCGGGATTGGGGCGAGGAATTCCAGATGCAGGTAGTGCGGATTGAGTGACGAATTTGCTGGTGTTGCAGGAGACTCACCTGACGCAGCGGATCTTGACTCAACATAGATTTCCGATTGATCAAAAGCGCTAGATTGGGAGGGAAGCTGAGCCTGTACACGGTTCAAGGCTGCTACAGATAGTGCGGTTTCGCAGGTTCCAGCAGTTGCTTGCTGGGTTGCCCCATCAATGATTTGCAGACAGGTCGGTTCTACGGGAAGAGATTGGGCCAGTCGCTCTAGAAAAGCGGTCTGAGTGGCTGAAGTTGTGGAAGGAATTGCGTGTAGAGCATGGTTCTGAGTCGCTAAGAACAGGTGAGATTTCAGAGATTTTACCTGTCCTTGAAGAAATTGGGCCTTTTCCCTCGCACTCTCCCTCAAGCTGAGATGGGCGGTTTCCATCAAGCCCGATCTCGCTCTCTGGTAGGTAACATACTCTCCGACTAGCAAAACAGGAATGCTTAGCAGCACAATTCGGAAGAGCAGAATACGACGAAAGGATGACTGGCCAAGTCTAAACATTGGCAATTTCTATCAGCTCAGGCACGACTCTGTAGTAGATCTCACATCAATAGTTCCTCAAACCGCGTTTGGGTCAAAGTTTGACTTGAGATATGCATAATATCTTAAACTAAACATTCATCTTTTTACTCAAGAAATCATTGATTTACCAGAAAAGATCGATCCCCGTTCTGTTTTTATCTCTTCCTTGAGATAGAGAGACTTTATCAGAAGATCGGGTGTAGCCTTTACCAGAAGTCATCCGCTCAGATCCCCCTTGGTTAATACTTTTTATATTTTCTTTATAAAGGGGATTGCACCTGATGG
>JBHJGO010000053.1:0-6269 GCA_050331715.1 Microcoleaceae cyanobacterium | reverse complement strand
ATGTTATAACACAAATTTATCTGTTATGTTATAACGCGGAATTTCCTTACCGATGTCTCGAACTTTTGGGGGGAAAGACCTAGTCTAAATCTTCGAAGTGTTCTCGGCCCTCGAAGCTGTTGTGTCTGAGACCTTCCATAGTCTAGTTAGGCTCGATCTTTACGGGTATGAATCGATTTAATCGCGAATTATGGCAGCGATTCTTAGTAATTGCTCAGCCATTTTTCTATCCATTTGAAGTGGGGGGGAGCAAGATATTCCTGGGGTTGCTGTTTCTCCTGTTTGTTTCGCTATTTGCCTTTGCGTTCGTATTGGTGAGTGAGGTTGTAATTGTAGGGCAATCTGTCTTCCCTAGATTCTTCAATCAAACTGCACCAGGATTGGCGGATACTGTGATGGAGATTTCAGCTTCTCCGTGGATTGTTGTGGTGGGACTAGCCCTGATTCTGCCCATCATTGCCATTTCAAAGTACCGACATCAACTCCGAGCGCGCTGGCGAGCGTGGCTAGCTTTAGCTATCCTGCTGTTTCTCTCCATCGCAGTCAGTGGCTTGAATGTTGTAATCAGTTACGTGATCAAGTTTTTCACCACTGCCCTAGCGGAGAGGAATGCCAGTGAGTTTTGGCGCTTTATCCTGGTCTATGCGGTGACCCTGCTGATTGGGACACCGATTGTTGCAAGCTATTGGTACACCCAGGACAAACTAGCAAACCATTGGCGGCGTTGGCTGACCGGTCAATTCCTAGGCCGTTATTTTAGTCATCGTGCCTATTACCAACTGAAGCTAAACCAGCAGGTCGATAATCCTGACCAGCGAATTGCGGAGGATGTCAAATCCTTCACCACCATGAGCTTAGAATTTTTGCTGATCATCATGTCATCTGTGATTGACACCTTAATGTTTGGTGGCGTTCTATGGATGATTTCCAAGCGAATTTCGATTGTGCTGCTGGTGTATACCGTTCTGGGGACTTTGATTGGTTTTATCCTGGGGCGACGGTTGATACAATTAAACTTTGACCAACGTCGATATGATGCGGATTTTCGCTACGGTCTGGTTCACGTTCGTGATCACGCCGAGTCCATTGCCTTTTATCGTGGAGAGCGTCAGGAAAATCGGCAGGTCAAGCACCGACTCTCAAAGGCTTTTGATAACTTCAATCTGCTGATTGGTTGGCAACGTCATGTAGCCTACTTTACACGGGGTTATCGGTACTTGATTGCTGCAATTCCCTATTTGATTCTAGCTCCTAGTTATTTTGCGGGTCAGATTGACTATGGTGATATTGCCCAAGCTCACTTTGCCTTTCGCCATATTTTGGGTGCGTTCTCAATTGTCGTGTTTGAGTTGGAAAAGCTGAGTCAATTTGCAGCAGGAATCAATCGTCTGGCAACTTTTTCTGAGTCCCTTGATTTGGCCGCCGAACCAAAGTCAGATTTTCCGCCCCTAGAGCAACCTCAGATTGAGGTTGTGCCTAGTCGGGCCCTGGGCCTGAGAAACCTAACACTCCAGACCCCAAATTACCAGAAAACACTGGTGCGTGACCTCTCATTTACCCTGCCCCCTGGTAAGGGTTTGCTGATTGTTGGGGCTAGTGGTGTAGGAAAAAGTTCCCTGCTGAGGGCGATCGCGGGACTTTGGCAGTCGGGTTCGGGGCAGATTCTGCGTCCGCCCCTGGAAGATGTTCTATTTCTACCTCAGCGTCCATACCTGCTACTAGGCAATTTGCGGGAGCAATTACTCTATCCTCAAATTGATCAGCAAGTGAGCGAGTTGGTTCTCTATCGTGTTCTCCAGCAGGTCAATCTTGGGAGTCTGCCTGAGCAAGTTGGGGGATTTGATGCAGAAATTGACTGGGAGAATATCCTCTCCGTTGGAGAGCAGCAAAGATTGGTGTTTGCTCGATTACTTCTGGCTCAGCCTCGCTATGCCATTTTGGATGAGGCCACGAGTGCTTTAGATTTGGAGAATGAGAAGCACTTCTATAAACTGCTGTACCAATCCGGTATCACCTATATTAGCGTGGGGCATCGATTGAGTTTGTTGAGGTATCATCAGCAGGTTCTAGAACTAATGAACAATGCCCAGTGGTGCCTAACGCCGAGTGAAAGTTATCGAGCGAATTTGAACTTAGTCACGTTATAGGTTCTTAGAGTGAAGGGGTAACTTAGGTTGTCCCTTTGCTTTTTGCAGTTGCTCACTCCACAACATCTAGATTAGCCTCTGTGGTCGGAATGCTCCAGCAGGGATTGACGCATGATGTCCACCGGAATCGGCTGATTCAGCCAAATTTCCAACGCCTTTGCGCCCTGCTGAACTAGCATTTCCAGCCCGTCCAGAATGGTCGCGCCCTGGGCTTGAGCCAGTTGCAAAAACTTTGTGGGGCGCGGAGTGTAGATTAAATCATAGGCCACAACTCCAGGTTTTAAATTGGAGAACAAACTCGGGTCAATCGGTGAGTGATCCACCTGGGGATGCATTCCTACAGGCGTGGTATTCACCACCAAGTCTGCCTGGGACAATAGTTTTGGAAGTTCTGCCCAAGTACTAATCTGAATTGACACGGTCAACGGCGACGTCTGCCAACTGGTCTGAAAGGCCAGTAACTTTTCGTGACTACGGCCTACCACAGTAATTGGGTTCATGCCTAACAGGGCACATCCTGCCACCACCGCACGAGCAGCCCCGCCATTACCCAGAATCATGGCCTGCTTACCCGGCCAATTTATGTTCAATTCTTTCAGAGGAGCCAGGAAACCGTCTACGTCCGTGTTCGTTCCTGACCAACCCGTTGGCGTGTGCCAGACTGTATTCACAGCCCCAATCGCCTGAGCGGTCTCAGAAATTGTGGTTAACAAGGGAAAGATCGCCTGTTTGTGGGGAATGGTGATATTAAAGCCGACTAACCCAATAGCTGCAAATCCGTGCACAGCAGTTGCTAAATCTTCCGGCCTAATGGGGAAAGGCAGGTAGACATAATCCACTCCCAAATGACGAATAGCAGCATTGTGCATCACTGGAGACAGGGAATGTTCCACCGGATGACCGATCACGCCTAAAAGTTTTGTGGTTCCTTGAATCATGCTGTATCCTCATGTTCTGAATCTTCAAGTGCTGAATCTTCAGGTTCTAGATCGCCAAATTCTGACTTCAAGTCTCGATCCATTAGAGCTTCCACCGCTTGTTGTGGGGTAATTTGATCATTGAGCAACTGATACACATGCCAGGAAATCGGCACAGGAATCCGTTCTCGACGGGCAATCTCAATCAGGACATTGGTTGTATTCACCCCTTCTGCGGTACTCCCCAATTCTGTCAATACCTGTTCCAGCGTTTTTCCTGCCGCCAAACCGTATCCGACTCGGTAATTCCGGCTCAAGGCACTGCTGCAAGTTGTTAGCATATCACCCAAACCAGATAGACCGAAAAAGGTATCCTTTTGACCTCCCAAACAAGTTCCAATCCGAATCATTTCCGTTAGCGCTCGTGTCAGCAGGCCGGATTTGGCATTGGTTCCCAATTGCAGCCCATCACATACCCCAGCAGCAATGGCAATCACATTTTTCAAGGTTCCACCCAACTCTGTTCCCAACGGATCAGAACTGGTATAGACCCTAAATCGCTTCGAGGCAAGAACAGTTTGGACAAATTGAGCGGCTTCTGGATCTGCGCTAGCTACAACGGTTGCAGCGGGTAAACCCTGTTCAATTTCCTTCGATAAATTTGGCCCAGAGAGTACGACAATGGGGTGAGCAGAAAAGTGAGCAGCCCAGATTCTTGAGGGGGTTTGGGTGCTGTCCGGATCAAGCCCTTTAGTTGCAGTAACGATTGGAATTCCGGGCGGTAATGTTGCGGACTCAACCTGAGCGGCCACCGGAGCAACGCCTTTGACAGACACGGCTGAAATGAGAAGTTCACTTGACTCCAGAGCCTCTGTTAGAGGGATTTCCAGACGACGAGACCACAACGTAACTGAATGTCCATTGTGACTTGCCAGAACCGACAACGCCGATCCCCAAGCTCCTGCACCCAAAATTGTGACTCGTCTACTGGTGGTTTCAGACATGAATGACTAAAAATTGCAGGCAATCAGCCAAAAGGCAGAGCAAAGCTAAAACTTATCTTAGATATCATCCAATAGGGATAGTTTCATAGTATCAGTGAGCTACGGCTTGATACTAACTTCAAATCGGGTATTGGCTCAGCAGCTTCGCGATTGAGCCAATGCCTGATATCTCCTCTTTTCGTGTTCCTCAAACAACCTAACTCCAGCAACCTAACCAATATGGGTTATCAACCAATCGAAAACTACGGCATCATCGGCAATATGTACACCACTGCATTGGTGGGACTTAACGGTTCCATCGACTGGTATTGTTTCCCTAATCATGATTCTCCCAGTTTGTTCGCTGGAATTCTGGATAATCAAAAAGGAGGACATTTCAAAATTACTCCAGCGGTATCAGAAGCAAACCACAAGCAGCTCTATTGGCCGGAGACGAATATTCTGATTACCCGCTTCCTCACGCCAGATGGTGTTGGAGAGATTGTTGACTTTATGCCAGTGGGTTTGGAACCGGAACAAATCGGCTATCACTCCTTGATTCGACAGGTTCGAGTGGTTCGAGGTGCGATGGAATTTTCCCTGGAATGCTTTCCGGCCTTTAATTATGGACTTGATAAGTATGAGACTGACGTTACTCCAAAAGGGGTTTGCTTCTATTCCTCTAACTTGAGTGTTGGATTGGCGACTGATATTCCCCTTGAAAAGGAGGGACGGGGAGTTGTAGGCCAATTTACGCTGAATGCTGGAGAAATAGCGGTATTCGTTTTGCAAGGGATTGAGTCGGGATCTGGCTGTGGTTTACCGATTTCCCCAGAACAATCCACTGATTTATTTAAACGTACTGTCAATTTCTGGCGCAGTTGGTTGTCTCAATGTATCTATAAGGGCCGCTGGCGAGAAATGGTGGAACGTTCGGCTCTGCTGTTGAAACTCTTGACCTTCGAACCGACGGGGGCAATTATTGCGGCTCCGACCTGTAGTTTGCCAGAGGAAATGGGGGGCGTCCGTAACTGGGACTATCGTTATACCTGGATTCGAGATGCCGCCTTTACGCTCTACGGGTTTATGCGGATTGGCTTTACCCAGGAAGCCGCTGAGTTTATGCGGTGGATTGAAGACCGTTGCGCTGAACTGAATGAGGACGGTTCTCTCCAAATCGTCTACGGCATCGATGGCCGCCACGAATTAACGGAGAAAACCCTGGATCACTTTGAGGGCTATCGCGGCTCCTCCCCCGTTCGCATCGGCAATGAAGCCTGTCAACAACTGCAACTGGATATTTACGGCGAATTGATGGATTCGGTCTACCTGTACAACAAATACGGCGCACCAATTTCCTACAATCTCTGGTCTGAATTGCGAGAGCTAATCTATTGGGTTTGTGATAACTGGCAGCTCCAGGATCAGGGGATCTGGGAAGTTCGAGGGGAGGATCAGAGCTTTGTCTATTCTCGATTGATGTGTTGGGTGGCCTTGGATCGCGCTTTGAGATTAGCCGATAAGCGTTCCTTTCCGGCGGATCGAGAGCGGTGGATCAAGACACGGGATCAAATCTACGAAGAAATCATGGATAAGGGCTGGAGTGAGGAACATCAAGCCTTCATGCAGAGCTACAGCAGTGATGCGCTTGATGCTTCAAACCTGATGATGCCCCTGGTCTTCTTTCTCTCTCCCACCGATCCGCGTATGCTGAAGACCCTGGATGCCATTAATCGACCCCCAGAAAAGGGAGGATTAGTAGCTGATAATCTGGTGTACCGCTATGACATTGAACGCACAGAAGATGGCTTGGATGGGAAAGAGGGAACGTTTAATATTTGTACCTTCTGGCTGGTGGAGGCCCTAACCCGAGCCGGACGATTTGACGATGACCGCCTAGAGAGTGCCCGCCTGATGTTTGAAGGGATGTTAGGGTATGCCAACCATGTGGGGCTGTTTTCGGAAGAAACTGGCCCCAGTGGAGAAGCTTTAGGAAACTTTCCCCAAGCCTTTACTCACTTGGCCTTGATTAGTGCGGCTTGGAATTTGAACAAAGCATTAGGCGCAGAATAGATCAGTTTTTCAGGACTTACGCATTGACAAAATACGAAGAATGTAGGTCAAGGAATATTGAGCAAAAGGGACTCCTGCACAATGAATTGACGAGCCACCTCCAGGTACAATTCGCGCTGGGGTTGATACCAGTTAGCGATTTGCTGTCG
>JBHJGO010000052.1:0-32732 GCA_050331715.1 Microcoleaceae cyanobacterium | reverse complement strand
TTCCCTCTTATTTCATAACAAATTAAATTTTGTGTTGGGCGGCCCCTCCGCCCAACACTTCGCCTTAAGTTAATGCCCATATTTGATTATTAACTTATCTGAGATAAAAAGTAGTTTTAATTGAGTTTTGATAACATGTTGCAGAATCAAAAGCCAACGGTGATTATCACGGGTGCCTCTTCCGGGGTCGGTCTATTTGCTGCAAAGGCCATGGCGGATCGGGGCTGGTTTGTGGTGATGGCTTGCCGCAATTTGACGAAGGCTGGAGAAGTTGCTCAGAGTATTGGTATTCCCCAGGGAAGTTACACTTTGATGCACATTGACTTGGGATCGCTGGAGAGCGTTCGCCAGTTCGCCCGTGAATTCCGGGGTAGTGGTCGAGCCTTGAATGCGCTAGTGTGTAACGCTGCTATCTACATGCCTCTGTTGAAGGAACCGCTGCGCTCCCCCGAAGGTTATGAATTGACCATGGCCACCAACCATTTGGGGCATTTTCTTCTGTGTAACCTGCTACTGGAAGATCTGAAAAAATCTCCCGCCGAAGACAAGCGGGTCGTAATTCTGGGAACGGTGACCCACAACCCTGATGAGCTTGGCGGTAAAATTCCCCCTCAACCCAACTTAGGTGATCTGGAAGGATTTGCAGCCGGATTCAAAGAGCCTGTTTCAATGGCCAATGGCAAGAAATTCGAGCCAGTTCGGGCCTACAAGGAGAGCAAGGTTTGCAACATCCTAACGATGCGAGAGTTGCACCGACGCTACCACGATGCCACCGGCATTACCTTCACGTCTCTCTATCCCGGCTGTGTTGCCGACACGCCCTTATTCCGCAATCATTACCCCCTATTCCAGAAGATTTTTCCGCTGTTCCAGAAGTATATTACCAAGGGATATGTCTCCCAGGAACTCGCCGGAGAACGGGTCGCGCAAGTGGTAATCGACCCAGAATATCGCCAATCTGGAGCATACTGGAGTTGGGGCAATCGCCAGAAGAAAGATCGCAAATCCTTTGTCCAACGAGTTTCCCCCCAGGCCAGAGACAATGAAATGGCGGAAAGGATGTGGGATTTGAGTGACAAGTTGGTGAAGGCTTGATTGGTCGTTTTGTTTTTTCCGTAAAGTTGATGGTCGTTGCTGTAGAGAGAGGCTAGGCTGGAGATTAATCATGCCTCTGACCCACTACATCCTCACTTGACATGGCACAGGAACTAGCAGTTGAAACGCGGGGCTTGACGAAGCAGTTTGATCGTCAGGTTGCCGTGAATGATCTGGATTTACAAATTGCAGCAGGTGAAGTTTATGGTTTGATCGGGCCGAATGGTGCAGGGAAAACCACGTTGCTGCGAATGTTGGCCACGGCAGAAGAGCCAACTACCGGGGAAATCTACATCAATGGAGAGCGATTGCTCCGTGATCGCACCAATCCAACCCTGAAGCAACATTTGGGCTATCTGCCGGACGACTTTCCGTTGTATGACGATTTGACCGTTTGGGATTATCTGGATTACTTTGCCCGGTTGTACAATCTGCGGGAACCTCGGCGATCGCGACGACTCTACGATGTGCTGGAGTTGGTACAGCTTGCTCCCAAGCGTAAAAGTTTGATTTCGACCCTGTCACGGGGGATGAAGCAGCGCTTGAGCTTAGCCCGCACGATTATCCATGAACCGTTGGTGTTACTGCTGGATGAACCCGTTTCCGGGTTAGATCCAATTGCTCGAATGCAGTTCCGCGACATTATTAAATCCTTGCATGAGGCCGGGATGACGATTTTGATTTCTTCCCATGTTCTGAGTGACCTGGAGGATTTTTGTACCTCGGTGGGAATTATGGAGCTGGGCTATCTGGTCGAAAGTTCTTCTTTGAAAACCCTCTACCAACGCCTGAGCCACCAGCATTTAATCATTTCAGCACTCGGAACCCTCGATCCCCTGATGGCAGAGTTAAAAAACCATCCGCTGGTTGGGGAGTTGGAAATTCTACCCAAAACCCAGACCCTCCAGGTGGAATTCTCCGGCACCGTAGAGGATTCCGCTGAACTACTGCGCCTTCTGGTCACGGCAGGGATTCCCATTATTGAGTTCCACCGCACTCAAGAAAGCCTGGAGTCTATTTTTCTAAAGTTGGGGCATCAACAAGCCTCTTAACAAAACCCATCCAATTCACTGGAGGTTCAACCTATGACTGCAAAATCTGTCCGATTTTCGAGACTTTCCACTCGACTGCTAGACCGCCTGGGAGACTGGTTTCCTCATCTGGTTAGGGATTTGCTAGGACGACTGAAGCCCCGATCTGTTGCTCTAGTCACTGCAGTTTCTATCCTGTGCCAATTGTTGCTGATGTTTGTCTTCTGGGTGGAGTTGCCAGAAGCAGGGGCAAAAGTCTCCCGCTACAACCCATACGGTATCCCAGGGCCAGAGGGTATCCTGGCTGGAATTCGCTGGGAAGTGTGGTGGCAGGATATTTTTCAAACTCTGAATGTGATTTTGCCAGCAGCCCTGATTCTAATTGGGGTCTACATGTTGATTAATGATCTGGCCACGGAAGAACAGCGGGGAACTTTAAACTTTATTCGACTGACCCCGCAGTCCAGTCAGAAAATTTTGACCGGGAAGTTACTGGGAACCCCTGTGTTGCTTTACCTGGCCTTGGCGACAGCGCTACCATTGCATATTTGGGCAGCCCAGTCAGGGGCAGTACCCATCAATTATTTGATTACGTTCTATCTTTTCACAGGTGCAATTGCCTTAGCCTTCTACACGGTTGCATTGTTACTGCCTGTCCTGGGGCTGAATCAGGCTTGGCTAGGCGCAACCCTGGCGTCAATGGCCGTTTTCCCGCTTTCTGCTGTCAGCTTTCATCTGATGGAAACGGCACTGAAGCATCAGGAGCTATTTAGGGTGCTATCGGAGGCGGGTTTGACTCAAGCCTATTGGTTTTTTGTCCCCCTGGGAGCAAATTTTTGGCTAATCACAGGTTTCTTCTTCCTCAGTTTTCTAGTGATCAACTACTGGGTATGGCAGGCCGTAAATCGACGATTCCGTAATCCCAATGCCTCTGCAATTACTAAGGCCCAAAGTTATCTGATCTTTGCAGGACTTCAGGTGTGGTTGATCGGTTTTGTCTGGTCTGATTTCGATCAAAGTTTTTCTGGGGAGCAACTGACCTGGCAACTGTTTTCTGCGGCAGGGATTTACTATTTGTTTATCCTGATGCCGATGCTGGCACTGGGTCTACTAGCAGCAGTTTCTCCCTCTCGACAATCTTTGCAGGATTGGGCTCGCTACTATCACAAAAACCACGTAACTCAGAAAGGCTTCTGGAATCGAGCGTTGGTACGAGAGCTAATCTGGGGTGAAAAAAGCCCAGTGGTCATTGCAATGGGAATCAACTTGGGGATTGTTGCCCTGTGCTGGATGCCCTGGTTAGCAATATTGATGATGAAGCTAGGCGTTAATGGCCCTGAAATGCTGCAAATGCTAGCTGGATTGACGCTGACCCTCAGCTTCATTCTGATTTGTGCCGTGGTGGCTCAGTTAGTCCTATTCGTCAAAGCCCGCAAACCATCCGTTTGGGCAATTGGTTCGGTGGTTGCTTTGGTGGCCTTACCTCCGATGACCCTGGGAATTTTGGGACTAACCCCAGAATCACGACCAGAATTCTGGTTAGTTACTGGCTTTCCGTTCTACAGCGTTTTCAACACCTCCATCACAATGACATTGGTGGCGGTTCTCGCACAGGGAAGCATTCTCAGTGTGCTTGGGTTTCGCTTAGTTAAAAAGTTACAAAAAGTCGGAGCATCAGAATCGAAAGCACTAATGGCCGGGTCATAGGGAACGATGCAACCAATAACTAAGGATTAAGAACCAATGACCAATAACCAACAACAACCATGCTCAACCCACAACTGATTCGAGAACTCAAAGGCCGCTGCAAACCACGTAATCAGGGCCTGGTTGGTGGCGTTTCCATTGTTTCCCAGGGATTGCTCTGGGGAATGTTGTCCAGCGAGAAACCCGGTAGTTATGAGCCTCGGCTGGGCAGTGCCTACTGTTCGATGCAGGATGTTTATCTGGAGTATCAACAGCAACAACGGCAGCTCAGTGATCAGCTATACGGCACTCCAGCACCGGACGCGCTGACAAGGGTGCAATTAGAAGACCAAATCAATGAGTTGTACAAGCTCATGGACGCGAAATGTCCTGACCCTGCGATCAACTGGCAACTGTGGTGGCACGACTACTGGACGGATGCCTTTCTGTGGATTGGGATGATTGGATTGTTTGCCCTATTGGTGGCCGGAACCTATATGCTGATTAGCGATCTGGCGACAGAACAACGTCGGGGAACCCTGAATTTTCTCCGGCTCAGTCCCCAACCCTATGAGCAATTTTTCATGGGCAAGCTTTTAGGCGTGCCGATTCTGGTCTATCTGGGAGTTGTCCTGGCAATTCCGCTGCATCTCCTCTCAGGGGTGTCTGCTGAGATTCCGCTGGGAGAAATTCTCAGCTTCTATGCTTTGGTGGCAGGCAGTGCGGTTTTCTTCTACAGCGCAGCCCTTTTGTTTGGCTTAGTCACAACCTGGCTGGGTGGATTTCAGGCATTTTTGGGGTCAGGTGGCGTCTTTGTTGCCCTGGCTGTGATGGGGAGCAAACCGATTGAGCAGAATGGGTTTGACTGGCTGAACATTTTCAGTCCTTCAATTCTCCTGCGTTATTTGATTAACCTAACGGGATCGGACTACCTGGATGGCCCGATTGGTAGCGGACACGGACAAATTCAATCCCTGGAATGGTTTGGACTTCCCATCGGTAGTGCAGGCATCTGGCTGTCTCTGTTTGTGTTGATGCACTATGGGCTGTGGATATTCTGGACTTGGCAAGGGCTGAAACGGAACTTCAACAATCCCAATCAAACGGTTCTGAGTAAGGCACAAAGTTACGGCATCGTATTTTGCTATAGCTTGCTGAGCTTGGGGTTCACCGCTCAAGAATTTCGAGCCAACGAGGAATACGCCATTGCCCTGGTGTGGAACTTGCTGCTCTTCAGTGGGTTAATTGCCTTGCTCTCTCCCCAGCGACAAACGTTGCAGGATTGGGCCAGATATCAACAACATCATCGTTCCTGGGGCAGTCGGATTCGGGATTTAGTTTGGGGAGACAGAAGTCCAGCAGGATTAGCCATTTTAATCAACCTGGGAATTTTCGCCATCTTATTCATCACAACTATGTTGTTGGTTGGGGATTCAAGGGAATACCCTGATCTACTGTTTAGCCTGACGCTCAACCTGAGTTTTCTCTGGCTCTGTGCCAGTCTGGTGCAACTGATGATGATGATGAAGTATCGCAAGCGATCGCTGTGGGCCATGGCAGGATTCAGTGGAGTCGTCGTTTTGCCGATGCTAGCCCTGATTCTCTTATCGGCTGAACCCACAAAGCACTCCACAGCCTTTCTGTTCTCTGCCGTTTCTTTTGCTGGGGTTGAACATGCAACCTTCAATGCCATTGCAATCGCCCTCCTCAGTCAGTGCTTGGTAGCAGTATTGTTGAATTTCAGACTGAATCGTCTGTTACGGCAAGCCGGTCGATCGGAGTTAAAAGTTCTGACAGCGGGAAAGTAGTGATGTAGTTCTAGTGATGTAATTCCATAGCGAGTGGGTTCGCAATGCTAGCATGAAACTCAACCAGGATGTAAACAGCACATCCTGGTACAATTTTCCCAGTGCTAGAGGTAGATTATGGGCTGGATTCGATACATTACTGTTATTCTGGTCAACGCAGTTGGGGCCGTTGTTGGGGTAGTCTTAATCCCATTTTCTCCAGTCGCCCTAGCACAGGATGCACCAACACAGAACCCAGCAGCACCGAATCCGATCAGTGACTCTACGTTAAATGCTGTTCAGTTTTCTTCCTCCACGCTTCTCAGCCTCGAAGCCTCCCAGGCCCAATCACTGACTGAGCTCTATCAACTTCAGCAAGATCTGCAAACTGAGATTGAAACGCTCAATCTAGCGCGTCAAGCTGATTCCCCCGTAGAGGCATGGCAATCTGATTTACAACGTCAGCAGCTTCAGGACTTGCAGGCCGCCTTGAGACAGGTTGAGGCAAGGATTCCCATCGAAGAACAGGCCAATCAAACCTGGAAGGACGCCGCAGCCATTGCTCAACAGGCAGTCATTGCCGGGGATTCACAAGTGGGAAATTGGGCTGAGGCCCAGCAGCTCTGGACGGAAGCCATTGCAACCCTACGCAAAATTCCACCTGACACCTTCCTGAGTCAGGCGGCGATTGAAAAAATCGTTCAATATCAGGGCAATTTGGCAACGGTCACCTACAAATACGTGACGGCTCCCCCGGTTGCTGAGCCTGAACCTCAAGCCGAAACTCCAGCGCTTTCACCGACACCGAGTTCAGAGGTGGCTCCTCAAACTCCAGGCTTTGAACTGTACGGGGATGCCAATCGAGATGGTTCGGTTAATCAGGCGGATCAGCTTCAACCCCAGCAATGGTCTCTAGTGCAAGGGCCATTGATGTTGTTCAACAACGATGATGATAATCGCGATGCAGTTCCGGATTGGCAGGATCAAGATGTAAATGGTAAGTCCGATAGTCAAGATCTCGCACCGATCCATTTCAAACTGTCTGACGAGTACGCCGATACCCAATTGTTTGTCACAACAGATTCCCTGTCTCGCGATCGCGTTAATCTCTTTCAAAAAGTTGGGAAGCAATGGCAAAAGGTTGACCTGAGCGGTCAAACGCCCCTGATTTTCAGTCGTAATGTTGTTTTGGGTATCGAGGCCAAGCAATTCGCCGACAAAGACTGGCAGGGGTTGGTGCAGTTACAAGCCATCGCTCAGCGAGACGGTCAGCCAGTGGCGACTGCCAGCGTTGAAATTGGGGTGACCCCCTGGGTGATGTCTCCAAAGACGGCAAAGGTTTCAGAGGTTCACATCAGCGATCGCGCAACGAACCAGACCGCAGTTGATCAGGTGAAAGCGGCGGCTGAGCAGAGCAGTACAGTTGCGAAGGTGATTTCGGGGGGAACGAACTGGATGCAAGATACGGCTGAGATTGGTTACGTGCAGTTTCCAGGTCAGGGGCAGACCCAAAGTTATCCTGTGGTGCTGGAGGGGAAACAGCAAAAGTCAGACAAGAGCTATGCGAAATCTTTACTCAGCCGAGACCAGGGCTGGTTTGATATTGGTCAGAGTCGCCAACTTGAGCCACTGAATCAATCTTTAGATTCCTACAGTAACTTGGGGGTGACGCCGCCGCTGCCAGGGTATCCCATGGGTCGAGTGTATTACGGGAAGGCCGAAGGAGAAACGTTACATCCAGATGTGGTGGCGTTTCTCAAAGCTCAGAAGGTTCAAGGCACCCCGGTCGAGATTGACACCTCTTGGCTGTTGATCCGCCATGTGGATGAAATTATCAACTTTGTTCCCAGTCAAACGGGAGAACCGTTGATGTTGGTGGCTAGCCCTGAAGATGGCGTGCAAGTTTTAGAAGACATTGCCAATCAAGGCTATGGCATGGCAGAGTTGAATCGAGGTCTAAGCACTGAGACAACGGTTCAGTCGGCCCTCAATAATCAACTGTTAATCCAACATAATTTGGATCTGCAGCAAAAAAAAGTCGATCCGCTGGTGCGTAAGCTCAAGCAGGAATTTGGCCTCAAAGATGAGCAAATTGTTCGGGTACCATTGTTATTCGGCTATACGGGCTATTCCTGGTGGCCCAATTTGATTAATGCGATTTATCTAAACCGTCGGCTTCTGGCTCCTAACCCCAAAGGCCCTTTGGTTGACGGGCGGGACTATCTCCAGGAGGAATTTAAACGGCGGTTGGCGATCGCGGATGCTGAAATCACCTTCTTGAATGATGATTATTATCAAGATCTCAAGGGCAATCTTCAAACGGGAACCAATACAGTTCGTGAAGCACCGGAGCAGCCCTTCTGGGAAGCTTTTTCAACGACTCCAGCCCAATAGGATACCTGGCCATGGTTGTGTTAACCTAACCGCAAGTTGTAGGCATGTCAGGTGAAACGAGGATCACAATTCGTCCTTATCTCGACCAAGATTGGGATGCCATCTGCCAGGTACATGATCGGGCACAACCTGGTGAGTTTGAGGGAACGTTTGATTTTCCCGTCGTTTCTCCCCTAGCTGAGAACACCAATCTCAAACGATTTTTTCCTCAGTGCCATAGGTTTGTGGCCTGTGATCAAGACAGGATTGTTGGTTTCATTGCAATCTATCAAAACCAAATCAGCCTGCTCTACATCGACCCTGATTACCAAGGTCGGGGCATTGGCGGGCGACTGCTACAGCTCGCGATCAATATCATTGGTTCTCCGGTGTGGACAGTTACCGTAGCTGGCAACCAGAAGGCCCTGCGATTTTATCAGCGAGCTGGCTTTGAAGTGATGGATCAATTTGGCGGACAGGTTCAGCAACAATCGTGTAAGTTCGTCCGCCTCAGAAGGGTTGGCCCCTGTCAATTACAATCCTCTAAATTACAGTCCTCCAAATAGAATTGTGTCTGCACTGGTTCCATAAACAGAACGCGCCCTTGCAACTGCTGATTGAGTCTCAGCCGTATAGATTCCGTTAATCGGGCCATTATAGAGTCCTTGGGCCTCAAGAATTTCTTGCAATCGCCGCACCCGATCAGATGCCCGTCCAACGGTACGGTTAGATGTACTAGCAGGATTAGCAGCAACGACACGACGGGGGACATTAGTCTGTAAACCTGCCAGGAAGCTACGAGTTGTAGGCCCGACCTGACCCGTTGCTGTGACGCCATTCGTTTGTTGGAAACGAATCACCGCAAGCTGAGTGGAGCGGTCGTAGTACCCGGTAATTGGGCCGAAATAAAAGTTGGCAGCTCGAAGTCGCTGTTGCAAGTCTCGAACGTCTGCACCTCTGGAACCAAAGCCTAAAACATTTCTTGAGGTGCCTGGAAACTGAGGCACAGCCTGCACCAGATAGGTTTGAGTAGTCAGTCCTACTAGCCCAGTTTGAGTAATCCCAAAGGCCCGTTGAAAGTCAATTACTGCTCGCCGTGTTGAGAGACCAAAAACGCCGTCAATGGGGCCGCGATGGTATCCCAAAACCGAGAGGCGTTGCTGCAATACCACCACAGCCTGACCTCGACTGCCCAGACCCAGAACAGAACTGTCCGTGGAGCCACCCGGAAAAATTGGATTTATAGGCCGAACTGCTGCAGGCAAGGGAACTGGTCTCGCTGGAACTGGACGGGGTAGCGGTTGCGTCGCAGCCCCGACGGATAAATTGACGGATAAAAAGCCCAGGGTTGTGGGGCCAACTTGACCGGTTGTGGTGATTCGATTATCGCGCTGGAACCGAACAACAGCCTGCTCAGTTGCCCCGTCAAAGAAATTATTGATTGAGCCTAGATAGTAACCTCTTTGCTGCAGGTTCTGTTGAACTAATCCAACATCAGTGCCGAAGTCTCCTTGTTTCAGAACCCGTTGAATGGGTTGAACTGGGAACACACCAGAATTTGAACCCACAATCGGAGTGGTCAGGGAAGAGTTTAAAAATGCTAGGGTATCCGCTGTAACCAGACCTGTTCCAGGCAAACCATTATTGACTTGGAAACGAACCACTGCATCACGCGTGATCTGACCAAAAAAGCCCGTTGGGTTAGTAGAAAAGTATCCGAGTCGTCGGAGACGAGTTTGTAAATCTGTTACTCCTGGGCCTCGATCTCCAACCCCCAGACCAATTAAGTCTCGATTGCGATCAGGTATTGGGGTCGGCGTCGGTGGAACAGACCCAAAATTCAAAGCGGCAAGGGTCTGAGGCCCAACAACTCCATCCTGCTGTAGGCCATTATCCGCCTGAAACCGGATGACAGCATCTTGAGTAATCGGGCCGTAGAAACCCGTTACATTGGCGTTGAAATATCCCCTAGCCTGCAGTTCTCGTTGGACTTGAGTGACCTGAAAACCGACATCACCAAGACGCAGCGCAGCATGGGCAGTCTGAGCAACACTAAGAACAGTTTGAGTAACTGCTATGGATAGAAAATACTGACAGGCTTGGCTGGATAACCGTTTCCAATTGATGCATGGTAGATTTTCCCTAACTCTAGATGGCGTTTCAGAGCTTAGAGCCAGGTGCAGATAAGCATAGGAATCAGTCATAGTTCTGGTTCTAGAAGGAGTAACAGATAACAAACTAGAGAGTTAGACGGGATGACTCAGTATCTGGGTTTAACACTTGAATTCTGACAGGTTAAGCCCAATCATGTTGGATAAACGGTCAAACCTCTCGCTTGTCATAACCCCTATTCTATCCTGCGAGGTAGGCAATCATAAAATGACTGTTAATCCAGTCAAAAATCAACCATAGCGCCAGTAGGGGCGACCCTTCCAAAACACGCCAATTAAAAGACTGATCAAGCCTCCCCGAGACAGGTTAGTCAAGAAATTTGGCAGGGGCAGAATAGATTTGAACAACAAAATAATCAGCAAGCATCCAACCAGTGCCCAAAGACTACCCCGATTCAATAGATATTCCTGATTCCACAGTTCTAGTAGATACACTGACAATGCTCCAATACCAACGGTGGCAGCAATTGGAAGCAAAGTTGCCAACAGCGGGGAGGCGAATAGAAATCTCAGGGCCTCTTGTATTACTTGGGATTGGGACGCCCCAACAGCCAGTAGAACCTCAACCACGACAGCGACTAAAATGGCCGCGATCGCACTCTGCATTAATTGTCGCCAGGGTAAATTTTTGAGTTTTTCCATAGGTTATCAATTATGGCGATTGCTCTCGTCAAGCGGGTAAACCGAAACTACCCTTAAATCTAATTTAAACCCATCACAAACAGACCAATGACCAATGACCAATAACAAAAATGCTCAAATCCCATGACTCTTACCAACCACCCAGTGACGACGGAAAAAACGAGACAGAGACGACTCATCCAAACGCAGATAAATTGGACGACCATGGGGACAGGTGTGGGGGTTACGAGTTCTGACCCATTGGTCAAGCAAATTCTGCATCTCAGGCAAAGTTAACGGTTTGCCATTCCGAATCGCGCTACGACAGGCCGTTGCAACCTGGGCTGCTTGCAAGTCACTTCCCAGGCTGAGTTCAATCAAAGCATCAGCGCAATCCAACCGGTTTGCCAGTAATTCCGGTGCATTACGCACAGCCCACAGCATTTCCCCAAAGGGGTCAACCTCTAGATTTAACCGTTGCAACTGTTCTAACTGGGTCTCTGACAACTGTTCCAATACAATCGGGGGTTCTAGAGAAACTAGTTGCCAAACCTGACAAAGTTGTTCGTAGAGCACCCGTTCATGGGCAATATGCTGTTCGATTAACCACAAGCCCTGGGGATGTTCGGCCAGAATGTACATATTGTGAACCTGAGCAATGGCTCTCAGATTAACCAATCCTGGCGGTTCAATTCCAGCAGTCTGAGGAGAAGGGGCTGCTAGATTACGGGCAGTTTGATAAGTCCCGGCGGTCTCACTCACTTTAAGCAAAGTTTCGGCCCGGTTCGGTTGAGTGGTTAGTTCCTCGGCACTCAGCCGCAGCGCTTGATCAATCACCTGTTCAACTTGACCCTGCCAATACTGCTGGTGACGCAGATAGATTTCCGTTTTAGCGGGATGACGATTCCAATCAACTTGATGGGCGGCAACCCGGAGATGGATGAAACAAATGGGATAGCGGTCACGGGGACAGGTGCGACTGAGAGCTATCAAAATGGTCTGCTCTAGCTCAGGCGATCGCACCATCCGCCCATTGATGGCAACCTTAATCCAATCCGGTCGGTGGCGATGGCATCGATCCGGCAGACCCAGCACAAGTTCCAGGGATTCGGGTTCTTCCAGGTCATTTGGTTGCTCACTATCCAACTTCAGGTAATGCAAATCGCTGAGTCGAATATTGCGGAGCAGTTGCGGCAGAATGAATTGGGCTGTTTCCCCCCGATTAATCTGCAACCAGGAGGTGTCATTCTGGAAAATCTGCCAGGTGATCTGAGGATGGCATAGGGCAATCGATTGAATAATGAGTTGAACCTCTCGCAATTGTTGCGTGACTGACGGCAGGGCTTGACGACGATTCGGCCAGTTCGCAAATAAATCACTGACCGTAATCTCCGTTCCGGGCGCAACGGCAACCGCTTCTGTTTTGATTGGTTGGCCCAGAGAATTGTACTGAATCCGCCAGCCAGCAGCCCCGGAAGATCGACTGGCAATCTCAAGCTGGGCGAGTTGGGCCAGGCTATGCAGTGCTTCCCCCCGAAACCCCAAACTACTGACCTGATTCAGATCAGACAAGTGATGAATTTTGCTCGTGCTATGGGCAACAGCAGCCTGTTTCAGATCGGTCAACTCCATTCCCTGACCATCGTCCGCCACCTGGACGCGCCACTGTTCTGGCCAGAGAGAAACGGTAATCCGAGTTGCTCCCGCATCCAGACTATTTTCAACCAATTCCCGCACCACAGCCGCCAGCGAGTCAATCACTTCACTAGCAGCAATTAGATGAATCACATCTTGGGGTAAGCGTTGAATTAACACAATAGGGTGGGGGTTTACATGGATTCCTGTCTACGCGGGAATGACGTTACTGATAATTCTGGAATGATAATTCTGGAATGATAAGCTTGAATAACAATTCTGGAAAAGTATCTTAGACTTCGTCGATCACTTCTTCAGTATTCACCATTTCATCATACAGATTTTGCAGATCCTGGTGTTCGGAACGGCGGGAAGAGCGACGATATTTTTTGAATTCTAGCTTGGGCTCCTGCTGACGATGGCCACCGGACTTGGCCTTTGATTTGAGATTGGATTCTGCGTCGGGCTTTTGCTGGAGGGCTTCCTGGCGATTCACTACTTCTTCTAGGAAATCCAAATAGTGCTCGTACCGTTCCCAATCTCCCCGCACTGCACAGTTCGGTTCATCTCGATGTAGGCAGTCACTAAATTGACAGGTGGCCTGGGCCAGACGCTGCCGAGCCTCTGGAAAATAACTAACCAAAACCGAAGGATCACATTCGAGAATATGTTGATTAAAACCAGGAGAATCCGCCAGAAGACCCCCCGTTGGGAGCTCAAATAGTTCCACATGGCGAGTGGTATGGCGTCCTCGACCTAGCTTGCCCGAAACCGCTCCCACGCGCAGATCAATTTGGGGAATTAACCAGTTGATCAAACTCGATTTGCCAACTCCCGATGGCACAGAGATAACGGTGGTTTGCTGCTGAAGCTGTTGCAATAGTTTCAAGGATTTGGGAAGCGTTTGGGAGAGTTCTGAAGTAATCGTTGAAGTTCCTGAAAGACTCAATTGATACTCTGTTCGTTGATGGACACTGAGAAAAATTGGCTGGTAACCCCAGTGAGAGAGGCGTTTGTGCCATTGCTCTAACGTCTCAGGTTCCACCAGTTCGCATTTGTTGAGACACAATCTAACTCGTAATCCCGTAGACTCGGCTTTGACCAAAAATCGACTCAGGGCATAGGCATCCAAATCCGGTTCGGCGACTGAGAATAACAATAACACCTGGGTCACATTGGCAATCGGTGGACGATCCAGCTCTGTTGACCGGGGAAGCACTTCTGCAATCGCACCTCGACGATCGGCCCAGTCCGGCTCTTCCACTACCACCCGATCTCCTACCATTACTTTCTGCCCCAGCTTTTTCAAGCGGGTTCGACGGGTACAGAGCAGAGTTGAATGGGTGGATGCTGAATTAAATTTCGAGTCCGCTTGAACTGAACCGAGCCGTACCTGGTAAAAATAGGCCTGAACCGCAATCACAGTTCCAACGAGGTTAATGGTGTTCAGGTTGACATCACTCTGTACCGTTACACTCATACCTGAGGACGTCGCACCTTCACTACGAAGAATTCAGACTGATCCGCTATCTCTTCAATCAGATAGCCCTCCATTTTCAAGCTATCGGGAACCTGCTCAATCGGTTCACCCGGATCAAGCCAGACTTCTAGTAATGAACCGGGTGACATTTTCTCTAGACGCAGTTTTGTTCGGACAAAATTCAAGGGACAAGGTGTTCCTCGCAAATCAATCTGGGCATCCGGTGTGGAGGTAGCAGAATTGGCCATCATTCTTTCTTTTCCCCTACTTCTGCTGAAATAAATTACCGAGAAATCCTTCAATTCCCCCCTTTCCCGCTTTATCCCCCCGAATTTCAGCCAGCTTCTCCAGCAGTTCTCGCTCCTCTTGGGTTACACGGGTCGGAATGTCAACCGCAACGGTCACCAGATGGTCGCCCCGACTGACTGGATTGCCCAAACGGGGAACGCCCATATTCTCCAAAGTCAGAACAGTGCCGGGCTGAGTCCCAGCCGGGATGGTAAGCTTTGTCTGTGACATTTCTAGTTTTCCTTGGGCAGAATCCTCATATTCAAAGGTATCCACCTCCAGGGTGCAACCTAGAATCACTTGCAAATAGCTCACCTTGACTTCTGAAAGTAGATTAATGCCATCTCGCTTAAACTGAGCGTCTGGCGCAACGGACAGGAAAACATAGAGATCGCCAGGGGAACCGCCCCGTTTCCCAGCATCCCCCTCATTGGCAACGCGGAGCTTCGTCCCATCGTCGACACCAGCCGGAACGTTGATTTCCAACTTCTTGGTCTTCTCATTCAGTCCCTTGCCGCCACAGGTGACACATTTCTCTTCAATCACCTGACCTGTACCATTACAAGTAGGACACATGGAAACCTGGGTGAAGTTTCCAAAGGGCGTTCGAGTCGCTCGTCGTACCTGACCACTACCGCCGCAGGTCGAACAGGTCTGAGGCCGCGTGCCTGGTTTCGCTCCGGTGCCTCCGCAGGTTTCGCAGGTTTCTAAATGCTTAATTCGAATGTCCTTGCGGGCTCCAGTAACGGCCTCTTTAAAGTCAAGCCGTAAATCAATTCGCAGATCGTCTCCCCTGACCGGGCCACTGCGTCGCCTTGCTGTCTGTTGACCCCCCATGCCTCCGGCAAATCCACCAAAGAAGCTCTCGAAGATATCAACAAAACTATCATTAAAGTCCTGGAAACCAGCCGCTCCTGCACCGGAAACGCCCGCCTCTCCAAAGCGGTCATAGCGAGCCCGTGTCTCTGGCTCGGACAGCACCTCGTAGGCCCGATTAATTTCCTTAAACCGCTCCTCTGCTCCAGCTTCCTTGTTCACATCGGGGTGATATTTGCGAGCAAGCCGACGATAAGCTCGCTTAACCTCTTCCTTGTCTGCATCCCGCGAGACACCTAAAATTTCGTAGTAATCGGCTGCCATAGACTATTTGCTGAGAAGTAAGGGGGAACGATGATTTTGGGAACGTTTAACTGCTAGAGAAGGGATTGTCTGGATCTGTTTCCAGGATTGACGCGGCTTCAGAGTCCACATCTGACGACAGATCAGCCCCATCAAGCCCGAATTCACCTGAATTGGATGACTCACCCGTTGACGCTTCCACTCCAGAAACTTCATCGGTAGAATCCTCAAATTCAGCAGCTTCAATCACTTCGAGATCTTGAGCCAGTCCCTCATCTTTTCCCAAGTCTAACATCACATCCTGCTCTGGTGTTTCAGATGAGACATTAGACAATTCAGCAACTGGCATTGCGATAGCTGAATCTGCCTCTGGTTCTGGTGCTGCGACAGATGGTGCTTCAGAGGAGCCAGGATCAGCATCTGCGGCTGAAACATTCGCCCGTTCGTAAACCTCTGCTCCCAAATCGTATAGCATTTCCTGAAACGTATCGACTTCCTCTCTCAGTTCCTCGTAGGAAATATCGGGTCGATTAATGGCTTGTTTGAGCGTCGTTGCTGACTGCTTCACCCGCAGTTTCATTTCCTTAGTGATAAACTGAGAATTCTGTTTTAGGGTAATCTTACAATTTTCAAACAGGGTTACGGATTGATTCTTCAGTTCGGCAATCTGACGCAGTTGCTCATCTTCATCGCCGTAGAGTTCTGCTTCCTGACGCATCCGTTCAATTTCAGATTCAGTCAAGCCTCCCGTGTTGGTAATCTGAATACTCTGCTGACGGCCCGTCCCCAAATCAATCGCAGAGACTTTGAGAATCCCGTTGGCATCAATGTCGAAGGAGACTTCAATCTGGGGCACGCCCCGCTTCGCTGGTGGAATCCCCGTTAGGAGAAATTGACCCAAGCTCTTGTTATCCTTCACCATGGCCCGCTCTCCCTGCATCACATGGATCTCGACGGAGGTTTGACCATCAACCGCAGTGGAGAACATCTGGGAGCGACTGGTGGGAATTGTGGTATTGCGTTCAATAATTTTGGTCATTACCCCACCCAGGGTTTCCAGACCTAAAGATAACGGGGTAACATCCAGCAACAACAAGTCCTGAACTTCACCACTGAGGACACCGGCTTGAATCGCGGCTCCCAGGGCAACGGCTTCATCTGGATTTACAGAGCGATCAGACTCTTGCCGCCCGAAAAAGTTACTGATTGCCTTTTGAACGGCTGGAATTCGAGTTGAACCCCCTACCAGGATGATGCGGTCGATGTCTTTCGGTTTCAGTCCCGCGTCCTTGAGAGCATGGGCAACCGGGTCAATCGTACTCTGAACCAACCCCTGTACCAACTCTTCAAATTGATCACGGGTGAGATCCAGTTCCAGATGCTTGGGGCCAGACTTGTCAGCCGTCAAAAACGGCAAGTTAATCGTCGTATCGGTGCGGCTGGATAACTCAATCTTCGCCTTTTCTGCTGCTTCCTTGAGGCGTTGCAGCGCAATCCGATCACTAGACAGGTTGATGCCCTCCTGCTCCTGAAAGATCTGCATCATCCACTGCACCAGAGCATTATCGAAATCATCCCCGCCCAGGTGGTTATTTCCTGCCGTTGCATTAACTTCAAAAATTCCATCTCCCAACTGCAAGACTGAAACATCAAAGGTTCCTCCCCCCAAGTCAAACACCAGAATTTTCTGATCCTGATCCTGTTTATCAAGTCCGTAGGACAGGGCTGCTGCAGTAGGTTCGTTGATAATTCGCAGCACTTCTAGACCTGCAATCGTCCCAGAGTCCTTCGTTGCTTGCCTTTGGGCTTCGGTAAAATAGGCCGGAACCGTAATCACTGCCTGAGTTACAGGTTCTCCCAGGTACGCCTCAGCCTCCTCCTTCAGCTTCTGAAGCACCATGGATGAAATTTCCTGGGGCGTATAGGTTTTGTCTCGAATTTGAACGTCAACAGTGTCATCCTTTCCAGAAACGCAGTTGTAGGGAACACGGGAGCGTTCGTCCTCCGTCTCATCCCAGCGCCGACCAATAAACCGCTTGATACTGTAGATCGTGTTCTCAGCGTTGGTTACCGCTTGTCGTTTTCCCAGTTGGCCCACCAAGCGCTCGCCACTTTTGCCGAAGCCAACAATACTGGGAGTGGTTCGTCCACCCTCAGAGTTTGTAATCACGGTGGGCTGACCACCTTCTAAAACTGCAATGCAGCTATTGGTTGTTCCTAGGTCAATACCGATAACTTTTCCCATAATGCCTTAGCAACAATAGACCGACGCAAAAGTACTGGCGCAAACCTTGAGTCCCTGCAACTCTACCCAAACCTGGGATACTTTATCAAATCACTGCCCAGAACTCTGGTGCAAGATCCCGTCATCACTATACGGTTACCTCCGAATCAGTTCAAGAGCATAACCTCCAGGGTCGGGGTAGCTGGCGAGACTGGGATCTCTGAACCACTAACCGGGATAACTCAAGATCTATCAGGAGGTGTAACCGAATCATCTGACTAAAATTGCCAGTGCTAAGTACGAGAACAGACAGCGTACCTTCTAGTTTAGCCTGCAAGTCGAGGTGGTTGCCCATTTCGGTAAATTGAAACTGAAGCAGTCTGAAGGGAAATCAGCCGCTTGAGTGGGTTGTTTGAGTTAGCAGGCCAAAAATCTACGCTTCTGGCCCTGGCTCAGGTTGATCCGCCAAGGATTCTGTGCCTGGCTCAGGGGGAGCAGCCACCTTAACCATGGCATGACGTAGAACGCGATCGCCGAACATATATCCTCGCATCAGCTCTTCCGTGACGGTTCCCTCTGGATGATCCGCTGTGGGTTGTTGCATTACCGCCTCATGGAACTGGGGATCAAACATTTCTCCCTCTGGACGCATGGCAGAAACGCCAACCTGCTTCAAGCAGTCCACCATTTGCTTGTAGACGCCCTGGTAACTTTTGTGAATTGTCTCCTCGGCCTCAGTTTCAGGCTTGATGTGGGAACGCGCCCGTTCAAAGCTATCGACGACGGGGAGCAGCTTCTGGATCGTTGAACTTTTAATCCGCTGCTCCAGTTCTTCCTTCTCATTCTGAGAACGTCTACGAAAATTCTCAAAATCAGCCGCCAGGCGACGGTATTGGAGATTGACATCCTCAAGCTGCGCCCGCAGGACATCAATTTCCAGGCCCGCTGCATAGGCATCAGTTTCAATCGGCTCTCCCGCCGCTGGCTCACTGACCACCTCTGCTTCAGTCGGTCGAGCAACGTTAGAAAATTCAGTCGATTCCGCTTGGGGTTCAACAACAACTTCTGCTGATTCACTCGCAGGAACCTCAACAGGCGGCTCTACTGCTGATGACGTTTCTTCTGATTGTGAAGTCATCTCAGGGGTATCAGTGCTTGGATTGGGAATCATTTCATCCGAGTGTTCTGGTTTCATCTCTCTAAGATAACAAACCTTTGATCCATCCCACGGGTTCCTGCTCAAGGCGGAATAATTTTGATGAATGGTACGTGGCGCAGCCGCCCACCATTTCGCCCTAAGTCGATTCCCTATCCCACGAAAGGTCTGGGAGGTTAAGTATGATTTCTGTTCTGTGAAAAACCTGGGACAGCTAGAATTGGGGCAATTTTCCGGATAGGGATTTGACAGTTAGGGTTAGAATAGGCACATCTATTATTCAACACTTATTGGTGAGGATGTAATACTCGGTCGCTCCGTCCAAGACTAGGACTGCATTCCGAGGCGGGCTTAACTCTTTCCCCAGAACTCTTAGAATCAGGATCGTAACCTTACTTCAGCTATGGCAAACACATCTAGGCGACGGACATCCCTGGTAGCTCAAGGTAATACCCCCTTCTGTAATCAATTGATTCAAGCGGGCTATGTTAATGCCGAGCAGCTCCAGCAAGCCCTCAAGGATCGCAAGTCAGGCAAGTCACTGGCAGAAGCACTAGAGGCAATGACCGGAAAGCCTCTACCACCGGAGTTGGCCCGCCAATACAAGAAACAGCAGTTATTTGAGCAGAAGATCATCTACGGGGTAGAAGCCTTCGACCTGGAGATTGATCAGATCTCGGTGGGGGAATTGGATCAGATGGTTAAAACCCTGGAAACCTCCATTGAGACCTGTAAGCGGCATCGGTTTCTGCCCTTGAAACTGACGGAGGGGGATATTCCTGGCGTGTTAATTGCCATGGTTGATCCTGACAACTTGAACGCCCTGGATGAGATTAAAAACCAGATCCTCCGTCCCAAGGGCTGGCAACTGAGTCGGCGGGTGATTACCCAGGGGGATTATGACAAGCTGATCTCTGCCTACAGCGACGAGGATGTTAAGCGCAAGCAGGCGGATGCGGCCCGTCGAGAGCAGGAGAAATTGCAATTCGGGGCTGGAGATTTTGACGAATCTGCCCTGGAAGAAGTTGGCGATGAAACAGGTGGCCTGGATCTAGCGGATGAAATTGATCAGGCGGAGACGGCGCCTGTGATCAAGGCAGTGAATATTATCCTTGCCAAAGCACTATCGGAGGAAGTCTCTGATATTCACGTTGAACCCCAAGAACATGAAATGCGGGTCAGAATGCGAAAAGACGGGGTTCTCCAGGAATACTTTAAGTTTCCTAAGAAAGTGATTCCAGCCATTACCTCTCGTTTCAAGATTTTGGCGGAACTGGATATCGCAGAACGCCGCCAGGCCCAGGATGGCCGAATTCGGCGACGCTTCAAGGGCAGAACAGTGGACTTCCGCGTCAGCAGTTTGCCCAGTCGTTATGGTGAGAAGATCGTACTGCGAATTCTGGACAGTTCCTCAACACAGCTTGGCTTGGATCTACTGATTACTGATCCAGAAACCCTGGCACTGGTGCGAGAGACCGCAGCCCGTCCCTTTGGATTGATTCTGGTGACGGGGCCAACGGGTTCCGGAAAGTCAACCTCTCTCTACTCCATTCTGGCGGAACGGAATGACCCCGCGATTAACATCAGTACTGCAGAAGATCCGATTGAATATGCTTTGCCTGGAATTACCCAGTGTCAGGTGATTCGAGAAAAAGATCTGACCTTCGCTAATATTCTGCGAGCCTTCCTGCGGCAAGACCCGGATGTGCTGCTGGTGGGAGAGACACGAGATATGGAAACGGCAAAAACAGCGATTGAAGCGGCATTAACAGGTCACCTGGTTTTAACGACCCTGCACACCAACGATGCGGCAGGAGCGATTGCGCGTCTCGACGAAATGGGTGTGGAACCGTTCATGGTTTCTGCTTCATTGTTGGGAATTCTGGCCCAGCGTCTGATGCGGCGGGTTTGTACCGAATGTCGAATTCCCTACATGCCAACTGCAGAAGAATTCTCTCGTTACGGCTTGTCTGGCGCGCAGGAAGAAAGTGGCACCTTCTACCAGGCCAACACCGTACCCGTTGATCAGCGGCGCGAACTTGGAGAACGGGGTGAGCTTTGCAAGAAATGTGGCGGTCTGGGCTACAAAGGTCGAGTCGGGGTCTATGAGTTTCTGAAAGCAACTGAGAATATTCAGAAATTGATTACCCAAGGCGCGCCTACAGAGCAGATCAAAGAGGTTGCCGTTGAAGAGGGGATGGTGACGCTACTGGCCTACAGTCTCCAACTGGTACGACAGGGATATACAACCTTTGAGGAAGTAGAGCGGGTTACCTTCACGGATTCTGGTCTTGAAGCTGAGATGAAGCGCCAGGCAAAACAAAATTTGACCTGCCGAGGCTGTGGTGCAGAGCTGAAGCCAGAATGGCGAGATTGTCCCTATTGCACAACCCCTCGATTTATCGACATCTCTGCGGAGCAACCCGCAGAATTAGTCGGTTAAATGGCAAGTTCGTTAAACTTAGGATCAAAATTGGGAATCCTGAGAACTTATAACCGTTACTTTGTTGCTTACTAAAGTTTTAAATTCTGAATTTGTTGATTCACGGGAGGATTAAGTTATGCCAGGTTTAATGATCGAAGATGTGATGGAGTCCTTGATCGAACAGGGAGGCTCCGATATGCACATTCAAGCCGGTGCACCCATTTTCTTTCGACTCAGCGGAAAACTCACCCCTCAGCCTCAGTTTGGCGAGTTGCTGTCTCCTGAAGAGGTGCAGACACTCATTTTCCAAATGCTGAACAACATGCAACGAAAGCAGTTGGAACAGGAATGGGAACTGGACTGTGCCTATGGAGTCAAGGGTCTGGCTCGATTTCGGGTGAATGTCTATCGGGAGCGGGGCTGCTGGGCCGCCTGTTTACGGGCCCTAGCGTCTAAGATTCCCAATGCTGACAAGTTGGGAATTCCGCAACCAATCCGGGATATGACCGAGCGTCCACGCGGCATGGTTTTGGTCACAGGTCAGACGGGGTCTGGAAAAACAACAACCCTGGCCGCCCTACTTGACTTGATCAATCGGACACGGGCAGAACATATTCTCACCGTTGAAGATCCGATTGAGTACGTTTTCCCAAATATCAAGAGTCTGTTCCACCAGCGTCAGAAGGGAGAGGATACTAAGAGTTTTGCCAATGCTCTAAAGGCAGCTTTGCGGGAAGATCCAGATATTATTCTGGTGGGGGAGATGCGGGACTTGGAAACGATTGGCCTGGCGATTTCTGCGGCAGAGACGGGTCACCTGGTTTTTGGAACACTGCATACCAACTCTGCCTCCGCCACCGTTGACCGAATGTTGGATGTGTTCCCACCGATTCAGCAACCTCAGATTCGCGCCCAGTTGTCTGGTTCTCTGGTTGGAGTAAGTAGTCAGAACCTGATTCAGAAAATTGGTGGCGGTCGATGTGCGGCCCAAGAAATCATGTTGAATACGCCTGCGATGGGGAACCTAATCCGAGAAGGGAAAACAGCTCAGATTTATTCCCAGATTCAAATGGGAGCCAAGCTGGGAATGCAGACCATGGAGATGGCGCTCGCAAAACTTTATCAAGAGGGCAAGGTAACCTGGGAGGCGGCAATGGGTAAGTCGTCTAAGCCCGATGAATTGGAGCGATTAATTGGGCCAGCACCAAAGGGGACAAAGGCTAAAGTTGCAGCTCACTAAACCCAGGCTCAGGTTAAGTTCTTCAGCGGTTTCTCAGACTCATCGCTCAGCATTGAATGGAGAAAAAGAATATCTCAGGCTGAATCCACTACTGCAAAATGACCAGGTAAACCAATGACCACCACCAAAGCACTCAGAACCAGTTCACGCAATCAAAAGTTTGATTTCAAACAACTTGAAGAAAATATAAACGTTGCATTGGCAACGATTTCGGTCAAGGATTTGGCGATCTTTGCCCGTCAGTTTGCCGCTATGTTTAATGCGGGGATTGCTATGGCCCGATGTCTTAGCGTTCTTGCTGAGCAGTGCCCCAATGCCAAGTTGAAGCGGGCTTTGACCAGTATTCGCGCAGATGTGGAAGAGGGGGAAGCCCTGTCTGACTCCATGAAGAAGTTTCCCAACGTCTTTGATCAGTTGTTCGTCAGTATGGTGGCAGCCGGGGAAACGGGGGGTGTGCTAGACGAAGTGTTGGAACGTCTGGCGGTAATGATGGAGAAAAACCACAAAACCCAGAGTGAAATCAAATCCGCCACCTCCTATCCGATAACGGTACTGTTCATAGCAATTGCCGTATTTTTTGGTATGACGACCTTCTTGCTCCCCACCTTCGCCAAAATCTTTGAAGATATTGGTGTGGAGCTGCCAATTTTTACGATCATCATGCTGAAAATCAGTGAGTTCTGTACCACGATCCCACCGATTCCCCAGCTCACCGTTATTGGTATCTTGATTGCAGCCTTTTTTGCTTACCAAACCTTTTACAAGACGCCAGCCGGTCGTCGGATTATGGATCGGGTCTATCTAAAATTACCCCTGTTCGGCCCCCTGATTGAAAAGTCCGCCGTAGCTCGTTTCTGTATTATTTTTGGAAGTCTGACCCGTTCTGGTGTACCGATCATGACCTCCCTGGAAATTGTTCGAGATGTTGCCGGTAACCAGGCAATTGCCGATGCAATCGAAAATGCTCGGATGACCATTCAAGAGGGAGGACTGATCAGTACAGCTCTGGACGAAAAGAAAGTGTTTCCAGGGCTAGCAATCCAGATGATCGCAATTGGTGAGGAGTCCGGTGAATTGGACAAAATGCTGATGAAGGTGGGTGCCTTCTATGAAACGGAGGTGGAAGAGGCGGTTAAAAGTTTAACCAGCGCCCTGGAACCTTTGATGATTATTGTGGTGGGGGGAATTGTAGCCTCCGTTCTGCTGTCCATGTATCTACCGATGTTTAAAGTCTTCGAAGCTTTGTAAGATGTCGATTCAAGCCGCCCACTATGAAGCCCTCTTAGCTAAATATTGTGACCCGGAAGCGGCCATTGTTCTTTTACGGCAGCATCGTCCCTATCTGGAAATGCTGCCCAGTCTGCGTCGACCGGAAGAGAGCTTGATTACAATTCCATTGCCGATTGTGCGTCTGCGCGATGCGGTGGCGGCTTCGGGGAAGTTTGGGGTTCAAATTGCGGCGGAACAGGCTGTTTGTTTACCCTGTGACTTGAGCATTCTGATGTGTGATCCAGAATGGAAAGTCAAGGTGGGCGGAGAGATTTTTATCTATATCTACCGCCCCCAGGAAAATTTCTCCGACTTGTTGACCCGCTGGCGTTTAACTCAGATTTGGCTGGATCAGGGCTACGATTGGGTGCTACCTCATCACTACAGCCATATCTTCTCCCAGGAAGGCGAAAAACTCTATCCCCTGTTTGTGCTATTCCCCGAAACACCAGAATCCATCCATCGAGGGCTAAAAGGCGCAAATTTGCCCTTTGTAGTTCAGACAACCGATGATCTGATTCCAGATGTTGTTGAACTGATTCACTCGGATGAGATTGGTGGGGATCATTTTCCAGAGGACAGCCAAGAACAACCTCGATAGGGAATTTGCCAGTAAGTGAGATTCCAACGTCATTCTCGCGCAGGCGGGAATTCAGGCAATCCTCACGACTTGGGAGAATTTTTTCAGAAATCACCTAGACAGGGCAAGCCATATCCTGAGATTGTTGAGTAAATCGAGAATTTTCCCGGTAGTCAACTGGACAATCAATCACAGTCGGAACGTCCTGAATCAGAGCTTCTTTCAAAGTAGGCAATAAATCATCTGCCGACTCCACACGATAACCCTTTAAACCCATACTTTCAGCGAATTTAACAAAGTCAGGATTACTGAACTTAATGAAGGAAGAATGACCATAATGATCCTCTTGCTTCCATTCAATCAATCCGTAGCCTCCATCGTGAAACACTAGAGTCACAAAGGGAGTTCCAACGCGGAGCGCTGTTTCAAGTTCCTGACAGTTCATCATGAATCCCCCATCTCCTGTGGCCGCAACCACCTTCAAATCTGGATTGACTAACTTTGCCGCAATCGCACCCGGAATTGCAATCCCCATGGCTGCAAAGCCATTGGAAATTAAACAGGTATTAGGGCGATCGCAATGGTAGTGGCGCGCGATCCACATTTTGTGGGCCCCGACATCGGAAATCACGATGTCATCTGGCCCCATCACCTGACGCAGATCGTAAATTAGTTTCTGCGGTTTGATTGGATAGCCTGTATCATCGGCATACTGTTCATAGTCCTGACGAATTTCAGCTCGCAACTCAACGGCGTGGGGATCGGGCTTGCCTGAGCGATCTGAACGACGCAGGATCTCCGTCAGGGAATCTGAAATATCCCCAATAATTTCAGCAATGGGAATATAGCTACTATCAATTTCAGCCGGAGTTGCCCCAACGTGAATGATCGGGGTGGTGCGATTTGGGTTCCACTTCTTGGGTGAATATTCAATCAAGTCGTAGCCAATGGCGATCACCAAATCCGTTTCATCAAAGGCACAGCTAACGAAGTCCCGTTTCTGCAATCCCGTTGTCCACAGGGATAAGGGGTGGGTGTAGGGAATGGCTCCCTTTCCCATGAAGGTGTTTAAAACTGGAATATTCAATTGAGTGGCAAATTCAGTCACAACTTCACTGGCATTTGCTCTTAGGGCTCCGTTTCCCACCAGAATCAAGGGGTGTTTTGCCTTAGAAATCGCCATCGCCGCCTCATTCATGCTGTGATAGGCCGAGTAAACTTTTTCCCGTTTATCTCGCTGCAACGGTTCTCCTTCAACCACCATATCAGCAATATTTTCTGGCAGGTCAATGTGTACGGCTCCCGGCTTTTCTGATTGGGCAATTTTGAAGGCTTTCCGAACAATTTCTGGTGTGTTACTGGGGCGAACAATTTGAGAATTCCACTTAGTAACTGGAGCGAACATGGCCACCAAATCTAAATATTGGTGGGATTCGATATGCATTCGATCTGTTCCCACCTGTCCGGTAATGGCAACTAGCGGGGCACCGTCTAGATTCGCATCCGCAACTCCTGTCATCAGATTAGTTGCTCCTGGCCCCAGGGTAGAGAGGCAAACTCCCGCTTTCCCCGTCAGGCGGCCATAGACATCAGCCATGAAGGCAGCTCCCTGTTCGTGGCGAGTCGTAATAAATTGAATAGAGGAGTTTTGAAGGGCTTCTAAAACCGCCATATTTTCTTCTCCTGGCAGTCCAAAAACGTATTCTACGCCTTCATTTTCCAGGCATTTGACAAGAAGTTCTGCTGTATTCATGTGTTTTTCAAGTGTTCTTTATTTACCCAAATGGTTTAACAGAATAACGGACGGTAGAGCCTACTCCCCAGTGTTCAGTTACTATTTCACCCAAACGGTCTTGATATTGACAAATTCGTGGATGCCTTGAATACTCAGCTCCCGTCCATAACCAGAGCGCTTAATTCCTCCAAACGGTAAACGGGGATCGGACTTAACTAAGCCATTGATGAAAACAGCTCCCGCCTCTAATTCGGTGATAAATTGCTGCTGCTCCGCTGGATCAGTTGTCCAGGCACTAGCCCCTAAACCGAAGGCAGTACCATTCGCTAGTGTAATCGCTTCCTGTATGGATTTCACCCGAAAAATTAAGGCGACCGGCCCAAAGAATTCCTCTTGATCGGCAGGGGTTCCGGGTGGGATGCGGGTTAGCACGGTGGGAGGGTAAAAATTGCCGGGACGATCAAGCGGTTGGCCTCCCGTGAGAACCGTTGCCCCTTGAGTAGCGCAAGCTTGAACCTGCTGATCCAGCTCTTGCAAAATGTCAGGGGTCGCTAGGGGGCCAACTTCGGTTTCTAAGTCCATCGGATCACCAATTTTCATCGCTGCCATTTTTTCAGCTAAACCCCGTTCAAATTCGTCCGCAATTTCTTCCGCCAGAATGAAGCGTTTGGCAGCAATACAGGACTGACCATTGTTTAACATGCGAGCGGTGACAGCAGTTGAAATCGCACTGGGTAAATCGGCGCTAGCCATGACGATGAATGGATCGCTACCGCCTAGTTCTAGAACAACCTTTTTGATCTGTTGACCAGCAAGGGAGGCTAAGCTGGCCCCGGCGGGTTCACTTCCGGTCAAAGTTCCTGCCTTGACGCGGTTATCAGTGATCACCTGGGCGACTTTGCTGGCTCCAATCAACAGGGTTTGAAATGCTCCGTCAGGAAAGCCAGCCCGTTGAAAGATTTCAGCGATTTTTAGAGCGCATTGAGGAACATTTGAGGCGTGCTTGAGTAGCCCAACGTTGCCTGCCATCAATGCTGGAGCCGCAAACCGGAAGACTTGCCAGAAGGGAAAATTCCAGGGCATCACCGCCAAGACTGGCCCAAGGGGTTGGTAGGCCACGTAGCTCTCAGTTGCATCGGTTATCGCGTGCACGTTAGCGAGAAACTGTGCGGCATTCTCGGCGTAGTAGCGACAGACCCAGGCCGATTTCTTTGCTTCGGCAATGGCCGATTTCAAGGGCTTGCCCATTTCCAGGGTCATGATTTTGCCAAACTCCTCGGCCTCTTTCTCCAGAATGTCTGCGGCCTGTTGCATCCAAATGGCCCGTTGATCAAAGGCAGTCTTGCGATAGTCCTGGAAGGCTTGATGGGCTTTCTCCAGGCACTGTTCAATTTCTACATCCGTTAGCGGGTCGAATGTCTTTAGGGTTTCTCCGGTGGCCGGATTGATGGTTGCGATCGCCATGATAACTTTGCACCTCTTTGCCGTGTTGCTGCGAGTTGATTAGGTCGTGTGAAATCTCTCTATTCTCATGCTAGCTCTGAAAAACTACCGAATTGTGGCGAACTCTTGGCCTTGTTTCAGAACTGCAACAAATCGATAAGCTTATTGAAATATCTTGAGTATGGGACATCAACGTCAGGTGTATCTTTAGCTTTGCGAATTCATAATATGGTTGAAATATTATTTTCCAGAATCCAGGATGTGTAACGACAATGATTACCCTGCGTCCAGCAGTCACTCAAGACATTGATTTTATCCTAGCTCAGGAGGCCCGCGATGATTTTCGTCAATTGATTGGGCGATACAGTCAAGAAGAACACCAGCAAAATCTTCAGGATCCCAACAAATGCTACCTGATGATTGAAGATGATCATCAAAAAACTCTGGGATTTGTAATTCTGAATGATATAAATTCAGAACATCGAAGTATCCTGCTGCAGCGAATTGCCATTGCTGAACCGGGCAAAGGGCATGGCAAACAGGCGCTGCGTCTCGTGATCAAAAAAGTCTTCGAGGAGTACAACGCCCATCGATTTTGGCTAGATGTGTTTGTTGAAAATAGCCGAGCCAGACACGTTTACAAATCCCTTGGTTTTCAGGAAGAAGGAATTCTGCGAGATGCCTGGCGGCAGGAAGGAATCTATGCTTCTCAGGCGATCATGTCCATCCTTGAACATGAATATCGAGCCCTTGAAGATTAACTTAAACCTGGAAATATTCCCGATACCTATCTACAAACCGTTTTACCCCGACTTCAATTGGTGTGTTCGGACTGAAGCCCACATCTTGCATCAGGGCATCGACGTCAGCATAGGTAATCGGCACATCTCCAGGCTGCATCGGCATCATTTCCTTTTCTGCCTTCTGACCCAGACAGTCCTCAACTACCTCAATTAAACGCAGCAACTCAATCGGTTTATTGTTGCCAATATTGTAGATTTTGTAGGTGGCATTGGTACGATGACTTTCAGTCACTTCTGGTCGGGGAATATGATTGATGACCCGTACAATTCCTTCCACCACATCATCAACATAGGTAAAATCCCGCTGCATTTTACCGTAGTTAAAGACCTTAATTGGCTTTCCAGAAAGGATGGCTTTTGTAAAGAGGAAAATCGCCATATCGGGTCTGCCCCAAGGGCCGTAAACGGTGAAGAATCGTAGTCCTGTGACTGGAATTTTGTACAGATGGCTATAGCTATGGGCCATCAATTCATTGGCCTTTTTTGTGGCTGCGTAGAGGCTTACCGGATAGTCAACGTTGTCTTCAACTGAAAAGGGAATCTTTTTATTTGCGCCATAGACCGAACTAGAAGATGCAAACACCTAGTGGGGAACCTGGGAGTGGCGGCAACCTTCCAAAATATTCAAAAAACCAGAGAGATTGCTGTCAGCATAGGCATGGGGATTTTGTAGAGAATAGCGTACCCCAGCCTGAGCAGCCATATGGGCAACCCCATCAAACTCATGGGTTTTAAATAAAGTTTCCATTCCCTGATGATCTGATAGATCCAAACGTTGAAAGCTAAATCTCTCATTCTGCTTGAGTTGACTTAGCCGGGCCTCCTTCAGAGAAACTTCATAATAATCATTTAAGTTGTCCAGCCCAATCACGACTTCTCCAGCTTGCAACAACCGTTGACAAAGATGGAAGCCAATAAAACCAGCTGCGCCAGTTACCAAGATTTTCACTAGAGAGTCTCCTAATACAATAAGCAATGAAGCTGAGAGTGATCTGATGCCCTCTTGTACCCACACTCAATCGCTCTACTCTATCCTCTTCTTAGAATCCACCCTATTTTCAGGAACGCACATTACCATCATACTAATCAAAAGCCGCTGTCCCTGGATGCTGCCTGTCTCGCTGCTACGGATGAGTTTGTATGTCATTTCCCCACCAACCCAAGACCGTTCAGAAGTTATTTGTTATCCAAGAATCTCGTTTCCTGAGTTCCTACAATCTGTTTTGGCTGATCTTAAGTATCAGTTTGTCGATCAGTTTTGCGGCTCCAGCCCTGATCAAGGCGCTGGGGGGTGAGTATTTGGCGATGGATGATGCCCGTCAGCATTTGTTCTGGATGCAGCGATTTGTTGATCCTGAACTGTTTCCTGGCGATCTGATTGCTGATTTCTATCAATCGGTGGCACCTCCAGGGGTATCGGGAACCTACTGGTTGATGAATCAGATTGGTATTGATCCTCTACTGCTCAATAAATTTCTGCCAATGATTTTGGGGGCAATGACCACGGTCTATTGCTTCATGATTTGTACAACGATTCTGCCGCTACCTGTTGTGGGCTTTGTGGGTTCTCTTTTACTCAATCAAAGTCTGTGGCTCCATGGGGAACTCGTCACGGCAACGGGGACAGGGTTTTTGTATCCGACATTTTTGGCCTTTTTGTACTATCTTTTACGGCGATCGCGCTGGGGTGTAGGTCTGAGCTTGATGGTTCTGGGTCTTTGTTATGCTCCCCTGTTGTTGGTTGCAGCCGGGATCTTGAGTTTGCGCTTGATCGATTGGCGGGGGGGAAGATCTGTTAAGGATTGGCTGGTCAGGGATCGGAATGAATGGATTCTGTTTGGTACGGGTCTGGGAATTACCCTGGGAATTGTTCTGTTGTATGCCTTCCAGTCTTCGGAATTTGGGCCTACCGTAACGGCATCTGAAGCTAGAACAATGCCAGAATTTTTAGACAATGGTCGCACGGCTTTTTATTATCAGAATAGCTTCTGGAAATTTTGGTTTAAAAATAGTCGCAGTGGTCTGCGCCTCTCCTTAAATCCGCCCCTGGTCATTCTAGGGTTATTTCTCCCTGTACTATTACGTTTCTCACAGCAATTTTCACTGGCAAAACAGGTGAATCAACGGGTTGAAATTCTATGGCAGTTACTATTCTCTTCTCTAGGATTATTTATTCTGGCCCACGGGATTCTATTTAAACTCTATTTGCCAAGCCGCTATACTAGCCATAGCTTGAGAATCATCCTGTCCATCTCAACGGCCTTAACTCTAGCCTTGGTTTTAGACACTACCTTTCGTCGATGGCGATCTTCAGTTTTTCCGATTTTGTTAACCCTAGTTCTAGGTTCTACACTGCTGTTTTATCCAAAATTGGTTTGGAAAAGTGCCTTTCCCAGAGCCCACTATTTCATCGGAGCGGAATCTGGGATTTATATGTTTCTACAAAATCAACCGAAGGATACAGTCGTTGCATCATTGGCCATTGAGGCTGATAACCTACCGATGTTTTCTCAGCGTTCTGTCCTGGTATCCTGGGAACATGCCATTCCCTACAAAATGGGATATTATCGCCAAATTCGTCAGCGAGCACGAGATCTAATTCAAGCCCATTACAGTTCAGATCTCAAGCAAATTCAAGACTTTGTAGATACCTACGATGTTGATTTTTTCCTGTTAGAACGAGATGCCTTTGAAACAGAATATATGACAGAAAACTCCTGGTTTCTTCAGTGGTCAGATCTGGCACAACAGGTCACGGATACCTTGAATAGCGATCAACGGCCGATTCTGCAGCAACGTTCGGATCAATGCAATATATTTGAAACGCCCAATTTGGTTATGTTGGATGCTCAGTGTGTTGCTGGAACAGATGGCACTCAATCCTAAATTCGCAGGGTATTTGACCAGAATTTTTGGCTACATTGTCATCTTGTCCGCACGTAAACTAAAGTGATCTGGCAATCCTGAATCAATCATGAAAATTACTATGGAGGGGTTTGGGGACTTTCCAAGACGGAGACACCGCCCGCTTCACCCCCTTTTCATAAATCATTTGTGATTGCTATCGTTAGATCTGGGTTGAGAATCTGCTGGAATCTTGGTTGAAATCTTCATTGAAATCTCTATCTAAGTTGAAATCTCTATCTAAAAAAAATTGGCTGAGTTCAGTCTTGTGGAAGCCATTAGGTCGCTGGATTGGGTTGTTCTGTATCTGCTGTCTGTTAATCATCAGTTGTAGTCAGTCTGTACCGAAAAATACTGAGCTAACGTCTAGAACACCAGAGTCCTCGCGCATTTCGATTGGAACCACATTGAAACTGCGAACCCTAGATCCGGCAGATGCCTATGAGGTGATCTCTGCCAATCTTCTCTACAACCTGGGGGATGCCCTGTACGACTATGAACTTGGCAAGGCGGATCTGATTCCCAAACTGGCAACGGCACTACCCACGATTAGCTCGGATGGCCTGACCTACACGATTCCCCTCCGTCAAGGCGTTGTATTTCACGATGGCGCTTCCTTCAATGCTGAAGCGATGGCCTTTTCCCTGCGACGCTATATGGAAAATGGGGGGTCTCCATCGTCTTTGCTGGCGGATATTGTGCAAGAGATTCAAGCCACTGATGAATATGAGTTAACAATTCAACTCCAACGTCCCTTTGCCGCTTTCACGACATTACTGGCCTTTCCTGGGCTGTGTGCAGTCTCTCCCCAGGTCTATCAAATTGGAAAAGGCAAGTTTGAGCCAAAAATCTTTGTGGGGACGGGGCCGTACAAACTGGCGGAATACGGCACAGATCGAATTCGGCTGGATGCCTTTGAGGATTATTGGGGTGAGCAACCAGTGAATTCGGGTCTGGATATTCAGCGGCTTTCGAGTCCAGCTAATCTATTCATTGCTTTTCGCAGTGGAGCGATTGATGTGACCTATTTTTCCCTGGATGCCGACCAAACCAATAGTTTGCTTCAGGGTGTGGAACAGAAGAAATGGCAGGTAACCAGTGCAGAAGGGAACTCGGTGAGCTACATCGTGCTGAATGTGAACTCCGAACCGTTGGATCAAATTGAAGTCAGGCAAGCATTGGCAGCAGTGGTGGATCGTTCTGTTTTGAATGAACGGGTTTTGCTAGGTCAGGGGAAACCCGTCTATAGTCTAATTCCAGCTTCTCTGGAGAGTTATGAACCTGTGTTCCAGCGAGCCTATGGAGACGGCAACTTTGAACAGGCAAAAATGCTCCTGAAACAATCGGGGTATTCGGCTGATAATCCGGCTGTGGTTGAGTTGTGGTATGCTTCCGGATCAACAAAACGGGCAATTTTAGCCAGTACCTTAAAAGCTTTAGTAGAGAAACATCTGGACGGTTTGATGCAACTAGAGGTGAATAATGTTGATGCAACTACGGCCTTCAAAAACCTTGAGCTAGGAATTTATCCGACCTTTATTCTGGATTGGTACGCTGACTTTCTGGATGCGGATAACTATATTCATCCCTTCCTGGACTGTGCAGAGGGTTCCGCCGTGATGGGTTGTGAACAGGGAGCCAGTCAGTACCAGGGCTCATTTTATTAC